>CAWFGH010000006.1:0-185049 GCA_963815255.1 uncultured delta proteobacterium
TTGTCATATCGTCAGTGGTCTGGATGGACGGCACGCTGGATACTTACATCTCTCGCGCGGCAACCGAGCGCGCCGACGCGGCGCACAATTTCACGGCCAAATTCGGCGGCTTCAGCTCGGAAGTGCATGTCTCGCAAAACGCTTACACAATTCGGGGCGACGCTCCCGCCATCACCGCCGCCGGCGCGTTCGGCGAAGCCGAGATGGCCGGGCTGACGATACGCGGCGAGTCGCATCGCTACCGCAGCGGAGTATGGCTCGGCAACAAGGTCCTCAATATAAGCCGCGTGACCTACAGCGTAGTCGGCAGCGGCGCACACGGCTCCCCCAACGGCCTGGTGCAGGACATCGCCTTCGCGGGACTCAGCGAGCTCAAGAACGGCCGGCTCGATATTCGTGAGACGCTGTCGGTCGGCAACATCGCTTCCGGCGCTCTCAAACTCGGACCGATAAGCCTGATGGCCGGAATCGACAACATCCCGCCAGAGCCAATTGCACAATTGACGGATGCGGTCGGGGCGATTTCGCACTCGGCAGCCGACCCACACGCGCAGTCGCAGATGCTCCAGAAAAAAATCGTCGAGACGTTCGTTGCGATAGTCAAGGAATCGCCGGTCCTGTCTATCGATCTGCATGCCGCCAGCCCCAATGGCGAGGCGGTCGGCAAGGGTACATTCGGAATCTCTCCCGACCTCGCCAACGATCCGCTGATAACGTCCGGCAATCTCGATCGCAAGGGAATGGTCACGCAGGCCTGGGACAAGTACGGACATGCTTCGATCGAAGTCGTGGCGCCAACCGGCTTCCTCGCGTCGTTGGCCAAGCCAGATCAAATCAAGCAACTCGAACAAAGCGGCATGCTGGTCCGTGACGGCGGCAACTACGTATGCCGCGCGAACTTCAAGGACGGCGAATGGGTGATCAACGGCCGCAAGATGAAACTCCCGGCTCCGCCCGCGCGTCCCAACCTCACCAGTCACCGTAGCTAGACTCGAGCCCGGCGTCGCGGTCCCTCATCGACGTCGCAAACAGGGGGTCGCCCTCGCCCCTTACCTCGGCTAACCGATTCGGGCAAGCTTTAGCGACGTAGGGGAGTGGCGCGGCCGCGAAAATCGAACCGCTGATGCATCATCTCACGAACCCCGCCGACCTCCCCAACCTGCTCGCGTCCTGGGGCTATCTCGGCATCTTCGTCTTTGTCTTTGTCGGCAACCTGGGCGTGCCGGTGCCGGAGGAGAGCGTGCTGATCGCCGCCGGCTTTCTCGCATCGCGCGGCCTGCTCGATCTCGAGTGGGTCTATGTGGTGGCGGTGGCGAGCGCGGTGACCGGCGACTGCACCGGCTTCCTGGTCGGACGCACAGGCGGTCAGGTTCTGCTCGAGCGCCTCGCCGCAAGATTTGCGTTCGTGCGCCGGCGGATCGCGCAGCTGCGCCTGTTCTTCGATCAGCACGGCAGCAAGGCGGTCTTCATGGCGCGTTTCATTACGGGCGCGCGCTTTTTGGCCGGACCGATGGCGGGAGCGGCGGGGATGCCGTTTTTGCGCTTCCTGGGATGGAACGTGATGGGCGCGCTCGTCTGGTGCTCGCTGATGGTGACGATCGGGTACCTGGTGGGTGACGAGGTCTGGCGCGCGGTCCAGTTCGTTCATTGGGGCGTGCGATGGATCGTGCTCGGCGTGGCGTTGATCGCGCTCGCCGCTTACCTGATTCACTGGTGGACGCATCAGACGGCGCCGGGCCCTGACGCGCAAGCCTGAACCTTCGCGAAGCGCATATCTCGCCGCGGTCTCGTTTGCATCGCCGCGTGTCTGGGGATTAGGCTTCGCCCTATCCGCGCTGAGGAACGGCATCGCCGCAACAACTCGGCCCCGGCGTGGCAACTGCAACGGAGGAACAGACGCGATGGCGCTGCTACCGTACGTCGACGAATCGAAGGCTTCCGACAAGACCCGCGAAATCCTCGGCAACACACCGCGCAAGATGAACGTCGCGCGGATGATCGCCAACAGTAGCGACGCGGTGTTTCAGAATTTCTCGCGGCTGGGACACTCGCTGCTGACGCGCGCGAAGCTCGATAGCAAGCTGCGCGAAATCGCGATCCTGCGTACCGCCAAACTCACCGGCTCGGTCTACGAATGGACTCAGCATGTGCCGATCGCCAAGGCCTGCGGAGTGAGCGACGAGCAGCTGTCGGCGATGGAAAACTGGGAAGGCACAAAGTGCTTCGACGAAGTCGAGCGCCTGGTGCTCACGCTGACCGACGAAGTTACGCGCAACGTCAAGGGCCGCAAGCAAACGCTTGAGGCGCTGAAGAAGCACCTCGGCACCGCGGAACTCGTCGAATTGATCCTTTCGATCGGCTTTTGGGGAATGGTGGCGCGGCTGCTCGAGACCACTGAGGTCGATCTCGAAGATTTTGCCGGCAAGCTCAACATGCTGGAACGTGGTCCGCGAAAATTCTAGCTCTCACCGCGCTGGGACAATAGAAACGGACGTGTCGCGCGCCTTTTCCGCGGCCTGCGCCGGCGGCAGCGAGGAATCCCAAAGGCTCGCGACAAAGCGAGCGCCGGTCACGTCGTCGGCCATCTCTGACAGGAGCCACAAGAGCGGCTGCACCATGATCTCGGGACTGAGCAGGCGTCTGCGGATTTCGGGCGCAATATCGTCCGGGACCATCCCGGTGTCAGTTACTCCGCCCGGCAGCAAAGAGTTGACCGTCACCCCGGTCCCGGCCAGGTCCTGCGCCCAAATGACAGTCTCCGATTCGAGCGCGGCCTTGGAAGGTCCGTACGGAGCGAACCCGGCCCGGCGCATCGTCTCGTAATTCATCGAGATGTTGATGATGCGGCCCCAGCGCTGCTTGAGCATATGGGGCACCACCGCGCGCGCCATCAGAAACGGCCCGGTCACGTTGGTGTCGACGATCATCCGCCACACTGCCGGATCGGTCTGCCAGAACTTGGTCGGAGTGTCGAGGAAATTCTCGCTGACGAAACGCATCCCACGCCCGGCATTGTTCACGAGGATGTGAATCGAGCCGAACTCGCGGACAGCCTCGCTTACAACGTGCAGACCGTCCCCTTCGCTCGTGACATCAGCCGTCAATCCACGCACGGTCCCGCCACGTACGATCCCGCCACGAACGAGCCCCGCCTGTGAGGTCTTCGCTTCATCCGCGACCGCTTCGATTTCATGACGCCCGCGCGCAGCCGTAATCACTACGTTTGCCCCGGCTCGCGCCAATCCCAACGCCATCGCGCGCCCCAGTCCGCGGCCGCCGCCAGTGACTATTGCCGTCTTGCCCGCAAGTCCACTCGCAAGTTTTCCCGCAAATCTTCCCGAAGATTCTCCGCCTGGCATTTGCGTGAGCTCGCCTTAATCCCATCGTCGCGCTTGCGCGCGGCCGGATTCAATCGCCGTGAGCGCGACCGGCGAACCATAGATAGCCGTCGCTGTCGCGCGAGGCCAGGTCGCCGGTGAAGTAGTAGTCGCCGCGAAACGCGGCCGCGTTCTCTGCGGGATTTTTCCAGTACTCCACCAAGAGCGACGGCGGACGCTCGGGTGTTATCCGGATTGCTATCTCGCCAATCTCGCCGTCGCTCGCCTCCTTGCCCTCGGCGCCGAGCACGCGAACGTCGTGGCCGAGGAAGGGACGCCCCATCGATCCCGCCTTGACTTCCATCCCCGGCACGTTGGCTACGACGATCGCCGTCTCGGCCTGCGCGTATCCGTCGTGGATTGTGAGCCCGAAACACTCACGCCATACCCCGATGATTTCAGAATTGAGCGCCTCGCCGGTGGCGGTGCAATGGCGCAGCGCTGGGAGTTTGTGAGATGCGAGATCCTCACGCATCAGCCGCAGGTACTCTGTAGGGGTCGCGCACAGCGTCGCGATCGAATAGCGCGCGAGCAACTCCACTTGCTTTTGCGGCTCGAGCACGCCGTTGTACATAAGGGTCGCAACTCCGTTCATCCACGGGCCGAACAGCATGCCATACCCCGCCTTGGCCCGTCCCGTGTCCGCGGTACCCCAGTGCAATTCACCCGGCCGCACGTCGAGCCAATGGCTCCCGATATAGCGATGGCACCAGGTGTAGGCGTGGCTGTGCAGTATGGCCTTGGGTTGATGTGCAGTGCCGGAACTGTAGAAGCAAATCGCGGGATCGGTCGCGCGCGTGCGCACCGGCGAAAACCTGGCCGACGCCGTCGCCATCGAGGCCCGCAGACCAAGCCATCCGCTGCGCGGGCTGCCTGCGATCAGATAGTGCTTGAGCGTCGCGCACTGACTACGCAGATCGCTAACGAGGTCGGCACTCTCGACCGCCGCAATGATCGCGACCGCGCCGGAATGATTGGCGCGATAGATCAGATCCTTGTCGCGTAGCGTCGCCTCGCACGGGATCACGATCGCGCCCGCCTTGAGCGCGCCCACGTAAGCGGCCTGCCACAGCGTGATGCGCGGCAGCGCGATTATCACGGGGTCGCCCGGCTTAACCCCGAGGCCCGCCAGCACATTGGCGATACGGTTGGACTGCTCGCGGATGTCGGCGAAGCACAAACGCGCGCGGTTGCCGTCGTGGTCCTCGCACAGAATCGCGAGGCGGGCCGGCTCGGCGCCGAAGGCATCGATGGTGGCGCCAAAATTGAAGTGCTCCGGCACCTCCCAGCGGAAATCGCGATACGGATTCTCGTCTTCGCTCATCGGCGGCGATTTTTCCGCGCGAATCAGGAGCGCGAGCGGCCGTGATGGCTGCCGCTGTTGCGGCGCTCGGCGGGCGGCGCCTGCGAGCGTTCGGCGGCGGCCTGGATGTATTTCAGCGTGACCGGCGAGAGATCGTCGCGTCCGACCTTGGCGTCGATGATCGCGAAGCCGGTGCCGCGATGTGCCGCTTCAAGGGCGCTGCGCAGTTCGGCTGCGTTGTGCGCGTCGAAACCGGCGCCGCCCCAGTTCTCGCCCAATCGCGCATACGGCCACGCCGGGATATCCAGCAGGTCGCGCCTCTCGCTCGCCACCGGCCGGAAGATGCCCCATCCGCCGTTGTTGACGATGATCACGATTGGATTGGCGCCGAACACCGGCGCGTGCGAGATTTCCGGGCCGGTCATCTGAAAGCCGCCGTCGCCGCACAGCACGATCGGCCGCAGGCCCGATCCGATCTGCGCGCCCAGCGCGGCCGGCACCGCAAAACCCATCGACGCGTAAAATCCCTGCGCCAGATAGGTTCCGCTGTGCGGAACACGCACGTCCAATCCGCCGAACAGCATGTCGCCCGACTCGGCCACGACCATGTAGCGTTTGTGCGAGGCGAGAAATTCGTTGACCACCATGAGGATCTCGCCGACCCCGATCGTTGCCCCGCCGCCGTTGACGGCGCCGGCGGCTGCGCGCAGGTTGTCTGCGTAGCGCACGGTCTCATCGTGGCGCTGGATGCTCTGCTTGCGCAGCGCGCGCACGAAATCGCGCACGCCGACGTTCATGTAGGTGTGGTACTTGACGTCTACCCGCCGATCGACCGCCCACACCGACTTGCCCTCGATGATTTCCGGCGGGCGATTGCCGAAATTCATGTCAGTCTTCAGGCATCCGAGGTTCAGCACGAAATCCGCCTCGTCCATCCGCGCGACGATCGGCGGCGGGCTTATCGGCCCGACGTGGACGCCCATGTACAGCGGATGATCCATCGGGAACGCGCCCTTGCCGAGCACCGTGGTCAGCACCGGCGCACCCATCTGCTCGGCCAGCTCGACCAGTTCGCGCGCGGCCTTGTAGCGATGGATCTCGATGCCCGCGATCAGCACAGGTTTGCGGCTTTGATTGAATATCGCGGCGGTTTCGCGTGCCGCCTCTTCGAGCCGGCGCGCGTCGGATTCGTGAAACCGCAGATGGCCATCCCATTCCAGCAACTCGTCGGGCACTTCGATCTCGCGATCGACCATGTCGCGATGGATTTCGATATAGCCGGGGCGCTGCTCGGCCCAGATCGCGCGCACCACATCATGCAATTGCATCGCGGCGCGGCGAGGATCGGTCAACACCGCCGAGGCGCAGGTGACTTCCTGGTAAATGCGATGCTGGGATTCGATTTCGCGCGCCTGATGGTGAATCAGCGTGCCCAGCTTGCGCTCCTCTTCGCCGGGGCCGCCCGATAGAATGAGCAACGGCACGCGCTCGGAAAACGAGCCCGCCACCGGATTGACCATGTTGTGGCCGCCCGCGCCGTAGGTCACGCAGATGACGCCGATTTTGCCGGTCGCGCGCGCGTAGCCGTCGGCCGCGAAACCGACGCCCGGCTCGTGCGAAAAGGTCAGGATCTGCGGCCCCTCGCGCCGGCCCAAGGCGAAAAACAGCTTGAGCGCGAGGTCGCCCGGAATGCCGAAAACGTGGGTTACGCTGATCTTGCGCAGGTAGGCGACCAGAAAATCGCCCATCGACATGTGCCGTTTCAACCGCGAGCCCTCCTCTCCCATCACTTAGCTATCATTGTAGCAGATTGGCGTACCAGATTGGCGCGTCGGGCTCCTGCTAATCCGCTTGGACCTTGGGCCGGGAGCCCCGGTGGAGTATAAAGAGGAGCAAGCCGTGTTTAGTCGAATTCTCAGGATGCAATTGATGGGCCCGCTGCAAATGCGCGGGCTGATAATGTTTCTGCCGCAGTTCGTCCGCGTGTTCTGGCGCCTGTTGCACGACGCGCGGGTCTCGATGCTGGCTAAGTCAGTGCCGCTCCTGGGCGTGCTCGCGCTGATTTCGCCACCGCTGTTGGAACTCGATTTCATTCCGATCATCGGCGAACTCGACTGGATCCTCGTCGGCTTCATCTGCCTGAAGGTCTTCATCTGGTTGTGCCCGCCTGACGTGGTGCGCGAGCACGTAAGCAACGTCGCGCGCGGCGCCTAGCGCGGGGAGCCAATATAGATGCGACCGCGGATCGTCCTGTTCAGCCTCGCCGCGATTATCATCGTCATCCTGATTGTCCTGGGACTCGCCGACGAGCTACTGGTCGATCTCCTTTGGTTCGGCGTGCTCGGTTACCGCTCGGTGTTCCTGACCCAGCTCGGCGCCCAGGTCACGATTTTCGCCGGCGTGTGGTTCGTCGCCTTCATCGCGATATGCACCAGCGGCTTCATCGCGTTGGGCCTGAGCCAGGAGCGCGAGCGGCTCCATATCGTCCGCCGCTCCGAGGAGATGACCGAGGTCAATCTGCCCGAGCTGATTCGCGCGCTCGGCGACCGTATTCCATGGCGGCTGCTGGTGCTAGCAGCGTCGGCCCTGCTTGGCCTGTTCGCGGCCTCGGGCGAGGCGTCGTCGTGGGACACCTACCTCAAGGGGTTTTACGCGGTGCCTTTTGGCCACAACGATCCGGCCTTTGGCAAAAATCTCGCGTTCTATGTCTTCACGTTGCCGCTGCTCGAGGACTGGCGCGACCTGTTCATGCTGATCCTGTTTCTGACCGCCGTGGTGACGGGCATGGTCTTCTGGGCACGCGGCGCGCTGGATTTCCGCGACTCGCCCCCACGTATCTCACGCGGTGCCGCCGCGCATTTCTCCGTGCTGCTCGCTTTTTTCTTCGTGCAGCGCGCGATGAACTACTGGCTCTCGCGCCCCGAGCTGCTGCTGCATAGCAATGGCGTGGTCTACGGCCTCCGCTACGTCGATCACGTGCTATGGGAGCCGGGGCTGTGGCTGCTGGTGCTGCTTTCGCTGGTGGCCGCCGCGATCAGTCTGGCCAACCTCGGACAGCGCGGGCTCAGGCTGCCGGTAATCGCGGCGATCGCGCTGTTCGGCCCGGCGATCTTCCTCAACCTCATCCAGCCAGTGATTGAAAAGCTCTACGTCAAGCCCGACGAGCTGCGGGTCGAAAAGCCCTACCTCGAGCGAAATATCGCACTGACCCGGATGGCCTATCATCTTGACAGCGTCGACGTGCGGCAGTTCGACGGCAAAGGCACTCTCACGCGGGCCTCGCTCGAACGTGATGCGGCCACCATCAACAATATCCGGTTATGGGATCCGCGCCCGCTGCTCGCGACCTACCGCCAGCTGCAGGAAATCCGGCTTTACTACGATTTTTTGGACGTCGACATCGACCGCTACTGGATCAACGGCAAGTACACGGAGGTGATGCTCTCGCCCCGCGAGCTCAATATCTCGCTGCTGCCCGACAACGCCCAGACCTGGGTCAACCGCCATCTCAAGTTCACCCACGGCAGCGGCCTCACGATGAGCCCGGTCAATGCCAAGGACAGCGAAGGATTGCCGGTCTTCTATATCAAGAACATCCCGGCCGAATCCGACGTTGGTTTCAAGGTGCCGCAGCCGGCTATCTACTTCGGGCAGGAGCCCGACAGCTATGCGATCGTCAAGGCGGCAACTCCCGAATTTGACTATCCACTGGGCGCCGACAACGTCTATTCATACTACAAGGGCATGGGCGGCGTGCCGGTCAGCGGGCTGTTGCGGCGCCTGCTGTTCAGCTATTTCTACCGCGACATCAACCTGCTGGTGACCCGCAACATCATTGACGGCAGCCGCATCATGATTCGGCGCAACATCAGCGACCGCGTGGCGCGCCTCGCGCCATTCCTGGGCCAGGATCGCGACCCCTACCTGGTGCTGCATGACGGCCGCCTGGTCTGGATTATCGATTGTTACACCACTAGCGATCATTTTCCCTACTCGCAGCGCAACTCCGAGGGAATCAACTACATCCGCAATTCGGTCAAGGTGGTGGTCGACGCTTACAATGGCACCGCGGATTTCTATGTCGCCGACCCCGCCGATCCGATCATCCGGACCTGGCAGCGGATTTTCCCCGCTATGTTCAAGCCGATATCGGCGATGTCCGGCGATTTGCGCCAGCACATCCGCTACCCCGAAGATTATTTCCTGATCCAGGCCGATATCTATCGCACCTATCACATGACCGACCCGGCCGTGTTCTACAACCGCGAGGACCAGTGGGGTTTCCCGCGTGAGAATTACGCGGGTGAGACCGTTCCGATGCAACCCTACTACGTAATCATGCGGCTCCCCGGGGAAACCCACGACGAATACATACTGATGCTGCCGATGGTGCCGGAGAGCCGCGGCACGGTGCGTGACAATATGATTTCGTGGCTTGCCGCGCGCTGCGACGGCACCGATTACGGCCATCTGTTCGAGTTCGCCTTCTCCAAAGATCGCCTGTTCTACGGCCCCTACCAGATCCAGGCACGCATCAACCAGAACCCGGACATCTCGCAACAATACTCACTCTGGAACCAGATGGGCTCCAAGGTCATCCTGGGCAACCTGCTGGTCTTCCCAATCGAGAACGCGTTGCTGTACGTCGAGCCGCTCTACATCCGCGCGGAAAACGGCCAGCTACCCGAATTGCAGCGCGTGATCGCCGCCTACAGTGACCGTATCGTGATGGGCAGCGACCTTGGAAGCACGCTGAACGCGCTCTTCACCGCGCCGGTCGAAACCCCACCGCCAACCGTCTCATCCGTTGCGACGCAGGCGGTCACGACGGCGATGACGTCCGGCAGCGCTGCGAAAGCGCCGGCAGCCGTCAAGGGCGACCTCATAGGAGCCAGCATGCACTACAACCGCGCTCTGGCCGCACTCCGAACGGGTGACTGGGCGCAGTTCGGTATCGAGATGCAGCAGCTTGGCGCGGAACTCGGCCAGCCGGCGGACTCGGGTCATCATTAGTCAGTCGGCGTGCATTAGCAGGTATTAGTCAGTTGGCGCGATCGCGCGCCGCAGGGGGGAGAGCGAGAGTGTCCGACCGATCAGTGCTAAGCCGCGCCAACGCCGGCGCCATCGCGTACGCGGCGCCCGCCGACTCGCTTGCCGGCCGGATGAACACTCTCGCCGCGCTCGCGGCGGCCGCGGCCGGCGGCGGCGCGTGTCTCATCTCATGGCAGCGCGCAACCGGTACCGGCACCGCCTACGCACCTGCCGACCCAGGATGGGAGCCGGCGCTGTGGGCGATTCTCGGGATGCTCTCGCGTCAGGGCTCCATGGACGGCCGCGTCGGCGACGCGACCCTCAAGATGAGCGCCGCGGAAGTCGCGCTACGATGCGGCCGCGCGCTTCCCGTGCAAACCCGCCTCGAGGCCTACGGCGTGTCGTCGTCGGCCTCGCCCACCGCCCACGCGAGCATCGTCATGCTGGTGGCGCACGGCATGCCGCCCTCTCAGAGCGAGGCGCTGCTGCAACTCGTCCGGCGCCAGGCGCTTGCCGAAATCGAGCTCAGCGAAGAAGCCGCGTCGCTATGGTTCTGGCGCGATCGCGCCGCGACCGCGACCGAGCGCCTCGCCGCCGAGCGCGCGACGGCAAAGCGCGAGCGCGGCGATAGCGGCCGCGTCGAGCGTGCGCTCGCCGCCGCGCTCAAGTTCGCGCCACGCGAGCGATGGGCCGGCCTGGGCCGGCTGTTCGCGGCAACCGGGCCGTTTGCCGCATGGATCGTCGCGGTGACAGAAGGCGGCGGCGCCGTGCCACGCGTCGCTGCCGCCTCGGCGCGCCCGCTCGGCGCCACGCTCAGCCTTGACGGGAAAAGCGCGCTCGCCGACGCGATACGCCGCCGCACGACCGTCGTGCGCAGCGCCGTGGCGCGGCAGGCCGGCGCCTTCCACGAAGATCGCCTGTTCAAGAGCTTCGCCGACTACCTCTGCGTGCCGTTCGAGGGTGGCGCGATCGCGCTCGCCACCGCCCGGCCGCTGGAGGCAGCGGCGCGCGAGCGCGCCGAGGCGCTCGCCGCGCGGCTTGGTCCGGTGAGCGCCGGATGGGCGGCGGCCGATCACGCGGCGCGCCTGCGCGAGCTGGTGCGCGCGCTGGGCATGCGGCTATTCGGCGCGGTCGAGGCCGAGCGCGCGCGCATCGCGCGCGATCTGCATGACGACCAGGCCCAATTGCTCGCCGCCGCGCGCCTCGCGCTCGACGGCGGACGCGACGAAGCGCGCGCCATCTTCGAGCGGCTGGACGCGGAACTGCGCGTGCGGTTGCGCGAGCTGCGCCCGGCGGAACTGGGCAAGCGCACTTTCGGCGCGGCGTTGCGTATCGAGCTCGACCGCCTTGCCGCGGCCGGAATGGAAACGCAGCTTAAGGGAACCGTTACCGCCAATCGCCTTCCCCCCGGTGTGCGTCAGGTCTGTTACCAGGTCGCGCGCGAGGCGCTGGCCAATATCGTCCGTCACGCCCGCGCCACTCGCGCTGAAATTCTTCTCCAGCGCGATGCCGGCGTCGCGCGCCTTACGGTCAGCGACAACGGCCGCGGAATCGAACCAGCCGCGCGCGCTGCGGGCGGGATGGGCCTGGGCGGCCTCGCCGAGCGGCTGGAGTTCCTGGGCGGCGCGATGCGGGTCGAGTCGAGCCGCGGGATGACCCGGCTGATAGCCGAGATTCCCTTGGAGTAACGCGGCGTGGCGATGGGCAGCGAGCGCATCCGCGTCCTCATCGCCGACGACCATCGCCTGTTCCGCGAGGCGCTGCGCACCGTGCTCGAGCGTGAGTGCGATGTCGTCGGCGAAGCGGCGAGCGGCGAGGAGGCGGTGGCGCTCGCCACGCGCATTCGCCCCGACATCGTGCTGCTGGATGTCGGGATGCCGGGGGTGGGCGGCCTCAACGCGGCGCATCGCCTGGCTAAGCAGGTGCCGTCCTCCAAAGTCGTGATCCTGAGCCAGCACGAAGACGAGGAATACGTGATCGAGGCGATGGTCGAGGCCGGCGCGGCCGGCTACCTGGTCAAGACCGACGCCGCCGCCGAGTTGCTGAGCGCGCTACGCGCAGTGGCTGCGGGCCGTAGCTATCTGAGCGCAGCAGTTGCGCCCGCCGTGCTCGCGCGGCTCAAGAATACTCGCGGAACGTCCGCCGCGGGCGGCGCGGTGCCGGTGGCCGTGGTAAAACTCACGCGGCGCGAGCGCGAGGTGCTGAGCCTCATCGGCGAAGGCGCGACCAGCAAGGATATCGCCGCGCGCCTGGGTATCAGCCCCAAGACCGCCCAGGTCCATCGCGACAACCTCAAGCAGAAGCTCAAGGCGAAATCGACGGCCGCGATCGTCCGTTACGCAATCAAGCATAAATTGATTCGCGCCGACTAAGCCGCCGCCGGTTCGATTTCGCGGCGCGCTCCATGATAATTGGATCGCGCGGCCAGAGGCCCGGGCCAAAGGAGCTAAAGTACTGCAATGGCGGAAATTGGACTGTTCGAGGCGATGTACACGGCGCGGGCGCTCAGGCGCTTCAAGCCCGACCCGGTGCCCGACGAAATTATGACCAAGGTGCTCGACGCGGCGATTCGCGCGCCGTCGGGTAGCAATGCGCAGAGCTGGCTGTTCGTCGTGGTCAAGGACGCGGAGAAGCGCCGCCAGCTTGGCGCGATCTATCACAAGGCGTCGCAGATTCTGACCAAGCTCTACGCCGAACGCCCGCGCGCCAGCCATTTTACCGAGGAACAATACCGCCGCTTCATGAGCTCGGTAACCTACCTGTTCGACCACATGCACGAGGCCCCGGTGCTGCTGCTCGCCTGCCTCAAGTCGGCTCCACCCAGCCGCGGCGGCGAGCGCGCTCACTCCCGAGGTGCAGAGCGCGATGGCGAGAGCGGCACGCACGCAGGGCGCGAGCATCTATCCCGCCGTGCAGAACATCATCCTGGCGTGCCGCGCCTTCGGTCTGGGTACCGTGCTGACCACGATCCACGCCTTTTTCGAGGAGGAGACGAAAGCGGTCGTCGGGCTGCCGCCCGAGGTATCGACTTTTGCGCTGATGCCGATCGGTTATCCGCGCGACAAGTTCGGGCCCGTGCGTCGTCTGCCGGTAAACGAGGTCACCTGCCTCGACAGTTACGGAAAGCCCTGGCCTGGCTAGCCGCGCGGCGGCGCATCGAGGCTTGAGGCGGGCGCCGCGATGATCCCGCTGCGCGACAATGTTGCGCGCCATCGGCTGAGCCCCGTCAACACGCTGCTCATCGCGGCCAACGTCGCCGTATTCGTGCACGAGGTTTCGCTCGGCCGCCATCTGGACGCGTTCATCGCGCGCTATGCGATGGTGCCGGCGCTGGTCGCCCGCGCCCACTTGCACGGCGCCGTGCTGTGGGACACCCGCGGCCGCCTGTGGCCGCCGTTCACCGTCATCACCTCGATGTTCATCCATGGCGGCCTGGGCCATATCGCCGGCAACATGCTTTACCTGTTCATCTTCGGCCCGGCGATTGAGGAGAGGACCGGTCCGGCGCATTACTTGTCGTTCTACCTGTTGAGCGGCATCGCCTCGGCCGCCGCTACGGTAGTGATGGCGCCGCAATCGACAGTTCCGGTGATCGGCGCGAGCGGCGCGATCGCGGGGGTCCTCGGCGCGTACTTCATCCTCTATCCGCGCGGCAGCATCCTGACTTTTTTTCCCCCGTTTTTTTTCCGTCTTCCAGCGGTGCTCTACCTGATCGTTTGGTTCGCCGCGCAACTGTTCTCGGGAATCGCCGGCGGAGCGGCAGGCTCGTTGGGAGGCGGCGTGGCCTGGTGGGCGCACGTCGGCGGTTTTCTGTTCGGCGTCGCGGCGGGACCGATCGCGGTGCGAGAGCCCGAGCGCCGCCGCGTCGCGCGGCGCTAGTTTTCTTCGCATCCACATCATTCATTTCCGCTTGCAGCGGTCTGCACTGTGATAGTGTTTAGAGTCCTTAGGCATTTGCGCGAGATTCGCGCGCCGCCTACTTGTCCGCCGCCGACCGCATTCCTGATACTTGATTCTCGGTTACGCGGGGTTTGAGCGGGAGGGGGGTTGGTTGTGGCGGCGGCATCTACGGACGATATTCTAAGGCGCGTTCCTCCGCAGAATCTCGAGGCCGAGCAATCGGTGCTCGGCGCGGTCCTGCTCGAGAACGAGGCCATCAACCAGGCCCTCGAAGTCCTCAACCCAGACGACTTCTACCGCGAGTCGCATCGCGAGATTTTTCGCGTGATGACCGAGCTGTCGGACCGCAACCAGCCGGTCGACGCGATCACGATGACCGACGCGCTGCGCACGCGCGGCAAGCTCGAGGCGATTGGCGGCCCGGCCTACATCGCTGAGCTCGCCGCCTGCGTTCCGACCGCCGCCAACGTCGCCCACTACGCGCGCATCGTGCGCGAGAAAGCGGTGCTGCGCGCGCTCGCCTCGACCGCGACCGAAATCGCCTCCTCCGCCTACGACGCGCCGTCGCGAGTCGACGAGTTCCTCGACGAGGCCGAGCACAAGATCTTCGAAATCTCCGAGCGCCGCATCCGCGCCTCGTTCCATACGATGCACGAGCTGACGCGCGAGTCGCTCAAGATCATCGAGCGGCTCTACGAGCGCAAGGAGATGGTGACCGGGGTGCCGACCGGCTTCACCGACCTCGACCGCATCACCGCGGGCCTGCAGCCGGCCGACCTGGTCGTGATCGCGGCGCGCCCTTCGATGGGCAAGACGGCGCTCGCGCTCAACATCGCGGCGTACGCGGCGACCGAGGCCGAGCCGCGCCGCGGCGTGGCCTTCTTCTCGCTCGAAATGTCCAAGGAGCAGCTCGTGCTGCGGCTGCTGTGCTCGGAGGCGCGAGTCGATAGCTCGAAGGCGCGCGCGGGATACCTCGGCGAGCGCGATTTTCCCAAGCTCGCGGTGGCGGCGGCGCGCCTGGCCGAGGCGCCGATCTTTATCGACGACAGCTCGGACACTTCCGCGATCGTGCTGAAGGCGAAATGCCGGCGCCTCGCGCGCGACTCCAGCGCCAACCTGGGGCTGATCATCGTCGACTATCTTCAATTGATGCGCGCGGCGCGGCCAGGCGAATCGCGCGAGAAAGAGATCGCCGAAATCTCGCGCTCGCTCAAGGCGCTGGCCAAGGAACTCCGTGTCCCGGTGATCGCGCTCTCGCAGCTCAATCGCCAGGTCGAAACGCGCCCCGACCGCCGCCCGCTTCTCGCGGATTTGCGCGAGTCGGGCGCGATCGAGCAGGACGCCGACGTAATCGCGTTTATTTATCGCGACGAGATGTACCATCGCGACAGCAAGGAGCCGGGCGTGGCCGAGGTAATCGTCGCCAAGCAGCGCAACGGCCCCACCGACACCGCCAAGCTGACTTACATCAGCCAGTTCACTCGCTTCGAGAATTACGCTCCCGAGACCGGCTACTTCGAGGGCGCCGAGGAACGCTAACCGCGCGGTTCCCAGCGCGGCCGATCTGTTTGCGGCGCCGGGGCGTGCCGGGTTAATTTGCGCCCAGCATCACCCGGAGGCGCAAATGAACCGTTGGAAAATTGGCGACGTCACTATCACCCGGGTCGTCGAGATGGAGACGACTTCGAAGGCCACCTTCGTGCTGAAGGACGGCTCGCCCGAGAACATTCGCACCGTGCCATGGCTGCGCCCGCACTTCGCCAACGCGGACGGCAAAGTGATCATGAGCGTGCACGCCTTCGTCATCGAATCGCCGGGCCATCGGATGGTCGTCGACACCTGCATCGGCAACGACAAGCGCCGCGCGTTTCCCGGATGGAACATGCTGCAGTTGCCGTTCCTCGCCGACCTGGAGAAGGCTGGCTTCGCGCGCGACTCAATCGACCGTGTGCTCTGCACCCATCTGCACGTCGACCATGTCGGATGGAACACGATGCTGGTCGATGGCAAGTGGAAGCCGACGTTTCCGCGCGCGCGCTATCTCATCGGGCGCAAGGAATGGGAACACTGGTCGAAGGCGAGCGAGCCCGACACGCGCGAGTTGCTCGACGATTCGGTGCGCCCGGTATTCGACGCCGGGTTGGCGGACCTGGTCGAAAGCGACGCGCGCATAACGGATGAGATTCGCCTTGAGCCCACACCCGGCCATACGCCCGGCCATCACAGCGTGCGCATCTCCTCGCGCGGGCAGGAGGCGGTGATCACGGGCGACCTGATGCATCATCCGGTGCAGATGGCGCATCCGGAATGGGGCAGCCACTTCGATTCTGACTTCAACGAGGCGATCACAACTCGGCGCGCGTTCCTGGAGCGCTACGGCGACCAGCCGATCCTGGTGCTCGGAACGCATTTCGCTACACCAAGCGCGGGCCGAATCGTACGCGACGGCAACGCCTGGCGGCTCGAAATTTAGGCACGCGCGGCTCTTCTGCGTCCTCGCCCGCAACGCCTGCGGAAAAGGGCAATACAGCTCCGTGGAAAGCAACCTGGGATTCTAAACCGGGCTCGAGGACTTGCGTCCACAAATCGCCGTATTGTTTGCCTTAAGTCTGCACCGAGGGGACTAGTGAGGATGAAACTCGGGCTGCGGCCCGAGTTAGGGAGGAGTAGGTAGCGGATCAGTTAAACAGTCGGGCAAACTCGCGGAGGACAGCGTATGGCGACAGGCAAAGCGTTGGGAGAATTTTCGCTCAAGGCCATCACGGCCACCTACAGCCCCGGGCCTGCGGGAGGCGTTCTCAGCCAGGTGAATTGGGAAGGGACCGCTACCGGATTCGGAACAGTGTTCGGCACTGCAACTTTCGGCGGCGGTCCCAAGGGCGGAAGTTACAGTCTCTGCACGGAAGCGTTCATGGACAATGGCGACATCATGACCGGCATCGGTCAGGGCACCTTCGAGGCTGTCGGCAAACATCGATGGCGCACCGAGGGGTTCATGCAGCTCTCCGACGGACGGAGGATCGCTGGCGACGGTGAGATCGATCTGGCTGCGCGGTCGTGGAAGGGAAAGATTTCCGAGATAAGCTGAGCACCGCGATTGTGATCTGAATAGGCGCGGCGGCCGAAAGCGGCCGCCGCACGCGCGTTGGAACACACGCTCGGTGGGAATCACATTCGGCTGCGAGTTTGATTAGACTGTCGAAACGTTTCAGCCCAGACGGAGGAGATTCATGCCTGACTCGGATGATAACGCGACCCGAACGCTCGAGGCCGCGCGCGAGCTTGGTCCGAAAATCCGCGCTGCGGCGGAAGAGATCGAGCAGGGGCGGCGGTTGCCGATGCACCTCGTGCGCGACATGCAACGGGCAGGGATGTTCCGGATGGCGATGCCGCGGGCGTGGGGCGGTCCTGAGTTGGATTTTCTTACGCAGATGCGCGTGATTGAGGCGCTGTCGATGGCGGATGCCTCCGCAGGCTGGTGCACCATGATTGGCGTCGATGGCGGCTACATGACTGCGTTTATCGACCAGGCGGTTGCGCGCGAAATGTATCGCGACCTCGACTCGGTAACTGCAGTCACGTTTGCCCCACCCGGGAAAGCCGTGAAAACGAAGGACGGCTTTCTCGTTAACGGTAGATGGCCGTTCGGTAGCGGCTGTCAGCATGCGACCTGGCTGATCGGGCATTTCCTGGTCTTTGACGGCGATTCTCTGCGCGTCGGGCCCAACGGTCTCCCCGAAACTCGCTTCGGTTTTCTGCCGGCCGAGGAATGCGAGATCCTCGACACGTGGACCACCAATGGACTGCGCGGAAGCGGCAGCCACGATTGGACGGTCAAGGATCGTTTCATCCCGGAGGAGCGGACTTTCAATCTGGCGGCGCCCATCATTTATCGACAGGGGCCCCTTTACGCGCTCCCCAATTTGTTGATCTACAAAGTGTCCGGCGTCGGCCTCGGAATTGCGCGCGGCGCGATCGAAGACTTCATCGCGATGGCCTCGAACAAGCCGATGACTTTCAAATCTCCGTCGGCAAGCAAGGCGGCAATGCTCCGGGATGAATCGTTCGTCCAGTGCACGCTTGCTCAAGCAGAGGCGTTGGTAAGTTCCGCACGCGGCTTTGTCTACGAGGCGTTCGGCGATTTGTGGAACACGCTCGCGGCCGGCGACCCTCCTTCGCTTAAGCAGCGTGCGCGCGGCAGGCTCGCGATGGCTCATGCGAGCGCCGCATGCCTTCAAGCGGTCGAACTCCTCTACAAGGCTAACGGGGGGTCGTCCGTATATGCTGGCAACGCGTTCGATCGTCGCCTGCGTGATATGCAGACCGCCAACCAGCATACCGTCGTGTCGCTCAAGACCTGGGAAGTGACCGGCCGCGTGCTGCTTGGACTGGAGCACAACTACGGCCTGCTGTTCTGATTGAGCTTGCCCCTCCTCGCGGCGGGTGACTTCTGCCCCGATTTTCGCTATTGCCGTCGCTGGGTGCGCGATCGCACTCCCAAGGAGGGGACACCTGATGTCCGATACAGATAGCTCCCCGGCCGACCGCGACAAAATTGCCTTTGCCCGATGGGACAGGCGGATACGCGAGTCGCTCCGGCCGCTGCTTACCAAAAAAATTATCTCCGAGCACAAGCGCGACCCGGTAGGCATTCACAGCGACGCGCTTGATCGCGTGCTGAACTATTTCCGCCGCCCCAATCTGTTGCCTCACTACGTGATCGTCTGCACGCGGCCGTTCAAGCAATGGCGGGTCGCGCGGATGACCGGCGTTCCCGGCCAGGCGCCGGTGTTCGTCGACGAGCGCGCCTATAACTCGGAAGCCAAGGCGGCGCACGCCGTGTTCCTGCTGCGCGTCGAACAAACGATGCGCGACTAACAACCTCCTCGCAACCGCGACCCGCACGGAGACCACCGCGATGGCAAAGACCCATATTTACGGATACAGCGACCAGATCAGCGTCAAGCCCGGCGATCGCATCCGCTTCATGGTGAGCGTGGAGGGTGCCACGCGCTATCGCGCCGAGATCGTCCGCCTGATCAACGGCGACGCCAACCCTGCCGGTCCCGGTCCCAAGGAGGAAGTGATCGCGACGCCGGCTAATCGCGAGTATCCCGGACGGCTCCAGCCGACCTACAGCGGCTCGCATATCGTGGTGGACGATCCGGGCGGCCTGTTGAATATCGGACAGTCGATCACGGTTCACGCCTTTATCATGCCGACCACGCCGGCCAGGGGCGCACAGGGAATCATCACGCACTACGATCCGGAGCGGCGGATGGGATGGGCACTGGTGATCGATGAGCAGGGGCGGCTCGCGCTATGGGTGGGCGACGGCGACGGACACCTGGTGCAGGTCGCCGCACCGGAGCCTTTAATCGCCAGTTTGTGGTATTCGGCCGGTGCGAGCTACGACGGCGCGACCGGACGCGCGATCGTACATCTCGCACCGGTCCACAACGCGGTCAACTCGCTGGTCGGGCGGGTCGCGATGCTGCCCGGCGCGGTCATGAATGCGACCACCGCCGAGGGGGTCAACTTCCACTCGGAGTCGCCGGCCGTTATTGCGGGATGGGCCGCGGGGACGGCGGCTTCGGGAGCCCTCATCGTTGGCGGCCACTACAACGGCAAAATCGATCGCCCGCGCGTCTATGGGCATGCGCTCGGCGAAGCGCAACTGGACGAACTCACCTCGGGCCGCGAACCCGACAGCCGCGGACTGATCGCGCGATGGGATTTCGCTGACGGAATCGGCCCGGACGGCATCGCAACCGACCATGTCACCGACGCCTCGGGCAACGACCTGCACGGACGATGCGTCAACGCCCCGGCGCGCGCGATGACCGGCCATAACTGGACCAGCCGCGAGGAACATTTCATCCACGCGCCCGCCGAGTACGGCGCGATCCATTTCCACGACGACGATCTCGAGGATGCCGGCTGGGAGGTGGATTTCGAGGTGACAGTGCCCGACACGGTGCGCTCCGACGTTTATGCGGCGCGGATCAGTGCCGGCGACGCGGTCGACTATATTCCATTCATCGTGCGCGCGCCGGCCAGCGGTCCCACCGCGAAGATCGCGTTCCTGGTCCCGACCGCCTCGTACCTGGCCTACTCCAACGAACATCTGAGCTTTGGTCAGGGCACGCAAGCAATCGTTGGCCACACTACGGTGCTGGGGCCCGAGGATATCTACCTGTACCAACATCCGGAATTCGGACTCTCCACTTACGACCATCATTCCGACGGCAGCGGCGTATGCTACGTGTCGCGGCTGCGTCCGATTCCCAACATGCGGCCGCATCATCGCTTCGGCGGAACGCTATGGGGCCTCGCGGCCGATCTTCATTTGGTCGACTGGCTAAACGCCAAGGCCTTCCGTTACGACGTCATCACCGACGAGGATCTGCATCGCGAGGGCGCAGCACTGCTCCGCGGCTACAGCGTAGTACTCACTGGAACGCATCCCGAGTACTATTCGTCCGCGATGCTCGACGGGATGGAAAACTATCTCACCTCGGGCGGGCGGCTGATGTATCTCGGCGGCAACGGTTTCTATTGGATCACGTCGTATCATCCCGACAAGCCGTACCTGGTCGAAGTTCGCAAGGCCGAGGGCGGATCGGGCGCGTGGCAAGCGCAGCCCGGCGAGTACTTCCACAGCACCACCGGCGAGCGCGGCGGCGTATGGCGCAGCCGCGCTCGCGCGCCACAGAAGCTGGTCGGCGTCGGTTTCGCGGCGCAGGGTTTCGATCGCTCGTCGTTCTTCCGCAGGATGCCGGACAGCGCGGACGCGAATGCGCGCTTCATTTTCGCCGGGGTCGAAGACGAGGTGTTGGGCAACTTCGGGCTGGTCGGCGGCGGCGCCGCCGGACACGAACTCGATCGTTACGACCTGACGCTCGGCACACCGCCCAACGCGATGCTGGTTGCGAGCTCGGAGGGGCACAGCGACTACTATCTGCGCGTGCGCGAGGAGCTTCCTTTTAACTACCCCGGGACGGGTGGCAGGCAGGACCCGGGCGTGCGCGGCGATATCGTGTACTTTCCCACGGCGGGCGGCGGCGCGGTCTTTTCGGCCAGCTCGATCGCGTGGTGCGGAAGCCTCTCGCACAACAATTACATCAACAACATCTCGCGCATCACGGCCAACGTGCTCGAGCGCTTCGCGAGCGACGAGCGTCCGCCCGGCACGTGATGCGGCAGGCGCGGGTGCGGGCGTGACGATGAGACGGCAGGTCGCTACGATCGCCGAGCTGTGGCGCTACCCGGTCAAGTCGATGCGGGGCGAGCGCCTGAGCGAGATGGCGCTGACCGAGCGCGGCGCCGTGGGCGACCGGCTCTACGCGATGCGCGAGCTCAAGTACGGCTCGATCATGAGCGCGCGAATCTGGGCCGCGATGCTCCAGTTGCGCGCCGTATGCGAGCGCGAACCGGCCGATGGCGCGTCGGCGCGCGTGCGAATCGAGCTTCCAGGCGGCGCAGCAATCCATGCCGACGATCCCGATGTCGACGAAACGCTCTCGGCGCTGTTTCGGCATCCGGTGCGCCTGGAACGGCCACGCGGCGACGCGCCGCTCACGACGGCGGAAATTGAGGAGGTAACGAAAGGCCACGCTTTCTTGCCGCCGCGCGATCTCTACGACGAGGACGTCCTGCACGTGCTCGCAAGCGGCACGCTGGAACATCTGCGCCGGCTTTGCCCGTCCGATTTCGATCCGCGGCGCTTCCGCCCCAACGTTTACGTCGACACCGGCACCGAGGCGGATGGCTTCGTTGAGGCAGATGGCTTCGTTGAGGACCAATGGCTCGGCGGCGAACTCGAGTTCGGCGATAGCGGCGCACGAATCGTCGGAATGCGCCCGGCGCTACGCTGCGCGATGACTATCCATCCGCAGGACGAGCTTCGCGCGGACCCGGCGATTCTGCGCACCGCCGCGCAGCATCATGGCGCCTATGTCGGACTATTTGCCGCGGTCGGCGCGCCCGGGCGCATCCGCGTCGGCGATCCGGTGTGGCTGGTGACGAACTGAACTATACCGCGCGGAGCGCGAAGCGTCGTGTGTCCAAACATCAGGTGCGCGAGGCGAAACAGTCGAGTCAGCGGGAGAAGAGCGGACGTGAGGACAACGGCGAGCCGAAAACGCGGGCTAACCCGGCAGCGCATCGTTGTCACAGTACTGCTGGCGATGATTGCTGCATCTTGCGAGGAGAAAACTCGCGCACCGAATGCGCTCAAGATCGCGATGCATGGCGTCGACCTCACGCTGACCGCCACGACGCCGCTCACGATTAAGCGGGCGGTGCTCAACGCCCGAGCGGGAGACGGAAGGTGCGACAGCGACGCACCGCTGATCAAAACTGACGACGGCTCCCAGGAGGTCCACAAATTACCGACCAGCCTACGCACCGGCGATCACATAAGTATCAGGTGGAACCCCGAATGCGGCGCGATATACAAGGCCGAGATCACCACCGACCAAGACGTCTACAAGCTGAACTTCGTGCCGTAAGCAACACACAGTACGCGAGAGACGGGTTAGAGGAAAGCTGCTTCTGGGGGCTTCGCGCCGCTAGGTGCGCGAGGCGAAGCAGTCGAGGCCGCCGGTGAACTCGGCCATGCGGAACACGTCGGGCAGTATCTTCTCGAGAAATTCGCGGACTCTCCACAACACGAGCGCCGCCGGAATACCTCGACGGGCGGCTACGCCGGTCAAGCGATTCCGGTGCGTGCTGGCCTGTCAATTCGCGTGCCAAAGATGCCACAATTGTAGCTATATGGAGCGAAAGCTTCTTTTAGCGACTCTCGTTTGAGCAAAAGAGCTTGGAAATGTTGGGTTTATCGAGTTGGGTGGTGCTTCAGCTTCAAGCCATATAAGATAAGGATCGAATCGAAAGTCTTACACATCGAGAGGGCTGCCGAAGCGATGCCTAGAGTCTATTTCGACAATCTGGCGAATGCGGTTACGCGCGACGACGTCGAAGAGTATTTTTCCCGCGCCGGCAAAGTGCGCGGGGTACTGGTGGTTACCGACAAGGCGTCGGGGAAATCACGCGGCTTCGGTTGCGTTGATATGGAGAAGCTCGACGACGCGCTTCACGCGATCAAATGGCTGAACCACGCCGACCTCAAAGGCAAACGGATTCGAATTCATCCCGGACCGCTGCGGGAACAGAACTAATCACCCACTGGCCACGACCCGGCGAGACGATTCGAGCAGGCGACACGGAGAATAATGCAAACACAAAGAGGCAGAAACCCCTGGGACAGTCACGACTGGAAAGTGAAGACGCTTGAATCGCTGACACCGGGTGGTGGATCGCGGTTAGGATTTACCTGCAGAAGTTGCGGACGCAAGTTCGGCCACATGACCATCAACCATCGTACCTGGGCGGTGAACGACGAGGGGTTGAGCCTCTCCGATGAGATTACGTCACGATGGATGGTGCAGTGGTGCCTGGGTCACGCGATCGAAACTGACAACGAGGATCGTAAGAGCGTAAAGCATCCGCACTAGAACCACGGGACGCTATTTTCTTGCGGTGGGTGGAGCTGTCACTTGCAGTTCGCGCTCGAGCATCCGCCGGAAGAGCGCGCGCAGCATCGCTAAGATTTCGATCCGTTCAGCACTCAGCAGCCGTTCAGCGCTCTCTGGCCGATCAGTGGCCTCCGGGTTTGTCGGCGCGTGTAGAGCTTCCTGCACGTCGACCAACAGCCCCTGCAGTTCGACGTTGCGCGCTCCGAGCACGGCCGGCGACGGATACTCGACGCCGGTAGCGCCTCGCTGATCGAGCGCCGCGTGCAGTCTCTGCCGCAGCGGCTCGAGCCCGGCGCCGCTTCCATTTGCTTCCGCACGATCGAGGATCGCTGAGACCTGCCGCAGAGTTTCCTCGATATCCTTGTTGTCTGCGTATAGATACGGTCCGGTTTTGTCCCATACCAGCGAAACGCGGCGGATGATGCTGATGGCGGCCTGGATTTGCCTCCGAGTGGGCCCCGTCGGTATTTCCGGGAGCACCGATTCGCGCAGGCTGGCGGCTACTCCGTTGAGCAAATCGCCGATGCTTGGTTTGGTCACAACCGATCTCCGGCTAGTCTCCCGTTCCTTGCTCAGGTAGCCAGTCCATAAATTGCATTAGGTAACTTGTTATGGTCGAGGCGCGATCGGCAAGGAACAGGTTCCGCGTCCGCCCATCCATGAACGAGCGCGCGCCAGTCAAGGAAATGATGCTGTGCTTCACTTCGCCGAGGAGCCGATAGAACCGCAGCGTCTCGGAGTCGACCGGCGTACCGCTCAGCTCCGCGTAGCGCGTGACAAATTCATCGAGCGAAAGAAACGCCTGCGGGGCCCACAACGAGCGATATGCCCACGCGATGTCCTCGACCGGATCTCCAAGATGCACCATCTCCCAATCCAGCATCGCGTTGATGCGATCTCCTTCGTAAAGAAAATTCCCGAAGCGAAAATCGCCATGGACGATACTGATTCGGCGGGCGATCGGTCGATGCTCCTTCAGCCAGATGAACGCCGCGACCATTACCGGATGCGGCTCCATCCGGTGCTTCAGGAACAGCGATTCCCAGTATGAGATCTGCTCCGCAGCGGCCGTCTCGGGTGTTGTGGCCGGGAGAAAGTCCACCGACAGTTTCTTCCAATCGAGCGCATGAAGCCTGGCGGCGATCGCCGCCAATTGCTGCGCGAGAGCCCGGCTGCGTTCAGCCGCTTCGGGCTTCAGCAGCGCGAAGAAATCTGTCGCGCCAGACACTTTTTCCATTATGAAGGACGGACGCTCGAGCCATCTCCCTTCGCTGTCAATCCAGAGCGCGCGCGCAACTGGAACTCCGCTGCCCCACAGCGCACTGATTGTCCTGAATTCAGCGACGAGATCGCTCTCGAGCTGGCCGGCCTCGGCCTTACGGAGCATCACGCAACTGACTTTCCGTTGCTCGCCGCCGTCGTGCCATCGAACGTCGAACTCCCACGCCTGGCGGGCATTACCCGCTGTTATCGGGGCCAGGTTGTCTATCCGAATATCCCGTCGGATATCCCGCGCGCCTTCCAGGTTCGCCTCAAGGAACCCCTGCAAGCGGGTGAGCAGATTTTCAATTGCGCCGGGCGACGACACGCTCACTCCAGGAATCTCCAACCCGGGCGGCCTCGTGCGCAGGCGTTGTAGGCGTCGGGCTCGAGCGGCTGCAGGATGCCGGTCGTGGTCTCGCCATCGCAGGTGACTTCGCAATGATGCTCGTCGAGCCCCATAAGGCGGCTGCGCACTTCAGCGCTGGTGACGTCGTATCTGTCACCCTCGACGACGTTGTCGCCGACATATTGGCCCTGGTAAATATTCTTGTCGGGCGTGCCACCGTACAATCCGCATCGCATGTACGCGGTTTGATATCCCAGGCGCCGATAGTAAACTTGCTTCACCTCTCCCGTCTGCAGTGTGTAGTCAATAATGCCCTCGAGAAAGATCTGGGTATCCGGTTCGAATCTCAGCCGCCGCTCGGTCTTGACGATCTTTCCCATCTCCCGGCGAGGATCGCCGAAGTTATACAGGATCGTATTGCCCCAGATCGCAAAGTCCTTGAAAGATACC
Organism: uncultured delta proteobacterium; assembly: GCA_963815255.1. GTDB lineage: Bacteria > Desulfobacterota > Binatia > Binatales > Binataceae > JAKAVN01. Next base: position 25,210 of record CAWFGH010000006.1, read on the forward strand.
CAGTTACCGCCAATCCATCCGGCGTGCAGCTTGCGCCCGGGCTGAAGGTTGGGTCCGCCGACGCCCCGGCCCACTCCCCAATGGCGGTCGCGCGTCCCCCCGCTGGTGTCGCGGGTGAGTTCGATTCGCTCGCCGGCCACTTTCACCCAGCCTTCAGCGACGCCGAAGCCCTCGAAGCCCGCGGTGACGTCGGCGCGCCTGCCGCGCGGAGAGCCGTCGGCGACCGATCCGGATGAGGCGTTGTAGATCTGCCGTTTGGTATCGTGCCAGTGCAGGTCGTAGCTGATGCCCCATTCGTTTTCTTCCAGAACATACCGCCACACGCGCATCCCCTGGACGATCGTCGGTTTGATCGGACCGATGTCCATATTCATCCGGTCAGCGCCCAGACGGCGAAACGCGCGCACGGAAGTGTGCTGACCCTTGAAATTGACGATTGCGTAAGCCTCCGCAGTATCGAGATTCGGATAAAAACTTAGGCCTGTGACGAGCAGCAATTCGCCCTTGTTGTCATGGCAGATGACCCAGAACCGCTCGTAGATTCGCGGATCCGTGGACCATACCACCCGGACCGGGTCGGGCGTCTGATGAATCATGTAGTCATCGATCGGAGCGAGCGGAAACTGCTCGTCGAAATGCCTATCGCTAATCACCAAACCCGGCTTCGGATCTTTCACGCTCATGAGTTCGTTGATTCCCTAACCTCGGCTGAAACGGCGGCCAAGGCTTCCAGGCCGAGTCTACAGTGGGGTCTACAGGCGGAGTCTAGATGACCGCCGACAACGGCTGCAAATGCCCGACGCCCTCCATTGCCCGGCGTAGCTGGCTGTCCTATAGAGTTAGATTCGGCCCTTTGATAGGTCCAATGGATCGCTCCGAACGTTTCGCCAACCGCAGGAGGCGCGTCAATGGTCCAGGTAACCGAGCTGAGCTACATGGGTATCGGGGTGAAGAATCCCGATGAATGGAAAAACTTTGCCGCCCGGATCATCGGCATGGAACTGGTCGAGGACGAAGAGCGCGACCGCTGCTACCTCCGGATGGATTATTGGCATCATCGCATCGTGCTCCACGCTGACGACAGCGACGATCTGATGTACCTGGGCTTCCGGGTGGCAGGGCCCGCTGAATTCGGTGAGATGCAGCATCAGCTCTCGTCGGCGAGAATTCAATTCCGCGTCGGCTCGGACGAAGAAGCCGCCGAGCGTCACGTCCTCGAAGTGCTGAAGCTCAACGACCCGGATGGCAATCCGATCGAGATATTTCACGGTCCCCACGTTCAGTTCAGCAAGCCCTTTCATCCGGGCCGTGGGATGCATGGGCGCTTCAAGACCGATGCTGGCGGCTTGGGACATTGCATCATACGTGAGAAGGACGTCCCCGCCGCAATTCGGTTCTATAACGCGCTCGGGATGCGCGGCGGCGTAGAGTACAAGTTCCAAATGGGCAAGCATGTCGCCACGCCGGTCTTCATGCATTGCAACGAGCGCGACCATTCGGTGGCGTTTGGAATTGGCGGGGTCAAGAAGCGGATCAATCATCTGATGATAGAAGTGGACACCCTCGATGACGTTGGCCTCACTTACGACCTGGTTCGCAAACACAAATTGCCGATCAGGATTACTCCCGGCAAACACTCGAATGACCACATGTTTTCGTTCTACGTCGGCAATCCTTCGGGCTGGATGTGGGAGTACGGATGGGGCGCCAGACCCGCCACGCATCAGTCGGAATACTATACCGAGGATATGTACGGTCATGAATTCGAGCCGGGCTCGTTCGACTGAATATCAATTTCGGTTACAGATAAGGGGCGTCCGAAGCTGAAGCGCGAATTCGGACGTTCCATGCCGCGCGAAGGGCATGAGGTAGGCGCTTTCGGAAACGGGCCGGTGTCTGCGTCCGGCGGTACGTTTCGTGCGTTGGCCGAAATAGTGGAAAATGTGGTTTAAAGATGTCGCAGGCGGACGCGACCGCTGGGCGCTAACCGCTGTGCAGCAACGGAGGTTGAACAGATGGCAGGAGATTGGACCGAGGAAATCACCCACGTAGCGGGGACTGACCTCGCAATTATCAAAGGCGGCCAGGGAAAACCCCTGCTCGTCCTGCACGAAGAGATGGGACATCCGGGATGGCTGAACTGGCACGCGGCGCTGGCCAAGGAGCGCACACTCCTCATCCCGATTGAGCCCGGATTCGGCAAGTCGCCGCGCGTCGAAGCAATCCGCAACGTCCACGAGTTGGGGCTCTTCTACTCGTGGATGCTGCGCGACATGAATCTCGCGCCAGTCGACGTGATCGGATTCTCGCTCGGCGGATGGGCCGCGGCCGAGATGGCGACCGCTAACCCGCGACAATTCCGCAAGATGGTGCTGGTCGCGCCGCTGGGAATAAAACCGCCGGAGGGCGAAATCTTCGACCTCTTCGTGGTCACGCAGCGCACACCGCTCAACCTGAGCGTCCATGATCCGGAGAACACGCCGGAGTTCGCCAAACTCTACGGGGGCGAGCGAACTCCGGAGCAGTTCGAGGCTTTCGAGGACGCGCGCACCGAAACCGCGCGCATCGCCTGGGAGCCAATTCTTCATAGTCAGGGCCTGCCGCATTTTCTGCAAGGCGTTAGCGGCCTGCCGACGCAGATCGTATGGGGTCGCGAGGATGCGCTAGTGCCGGTCAGCGCTGCGCAAGCCTACAAGCGGGCGCTCAAGAATACTGAGACGCGAGTGACGATTTTCGATCATTGCGGCCATCGGCCGGAGATCGAAAAATCGGCCGAGTTCATCAAACTGGTCAAAGAATTCCTGGCCTGAGCCGGACTATAGCGTGAGCTGAAGGAGACAAGCCATGCATATAATGTATTTCACCGAACGTCCTTACCGCGAAGTTCCAGAGGACGAGGTAATCAAGAATCGCAGTTTCTTCGGAGTTCCGAATCGTTTTTTCGATCGCGAAGTCGGCTCGCGGCTGTACAACGAATACCTCGACGAAGCCGTCTATGCCGAGGAGATGGGCTTCGATGGCGTAATGCTCAATGAGCATCATGGGACCCCGTTCTGCATGGGCGCGGTGATGAACGTCGAGGCCGCGATCCTCGCGCGAATCACCAAGAAGGTGCGCATCGTGCTGCTGGGCAATCCGCTGCCGACGCTGAGAAATCCGCTCCGCATGGCCGAGGAATTGGCGGAAATCGATCTTATTTCCAAGGGCAGGCTGGTGCCCGGATGGGTCCGCGGCGCCGGCAGCGAACAAATCTTCAACAACGCCAACCCGGCCTACAATCGCGAGTATTTCAACGAGGCGCACGACGTCGTGATCGCGGCATGGACGCGTCCCGGGCCGTTTCGATGGGAAGGCAAGCATTTCACGTATCGCTTCATTAATCCGTGGGTGTTGCCCTATCAGAAACCGCGCCCGCCGATATGGATTCCCGGCGTGATCAGCCCGGAGACCGTCGTGTGGTGCGCGCAGCATCGCTATCCATACATCGGGCTGGGTACCGCGCTGCAATCAACGGTCGAGCTGTGGAATTTGTACGGCGACACCGCGATGCAGGAAGGATACACGGCCGGGAGCGAGAACTTTGGCTACCTGCAGCAGATCTTCGTCGCCGAGACGGAAGAGAAGGCGCAGGAACTCGGTAAGGCCGCGCTCTTCGGCGGCGGCGCCGCGAACTTCTCGCGCCCTGAATGGACTTTGCCGCCGGGCTACAATTCCAAGGAAGCAACGCGTCGTCTCGCGCGACAGGCCTCCGACTACGGCTTCCTCGGCCTCACCAGCGAGAAACTCAAGGACATGGGCGACGACCATCACGGGAAAGACACGCGCGGCAAGCTGCGTCGCGGCGAGGTCAGCCTGGAGGAGGCGAAGCGCAAAATCTACGGGACCTACCAGAAGGCGCAGGACGGCCTGCAGATCATCATCGGGACTCCGAAGTCGGTGCTTCCCAAGCTGCGCCTGATCATGGAGGTGCTGCATCCCGGGATCTTTGGGCTCTTCCAAGCGCAGGGGCCGCTGACGCTGGAGCAGCGGATGACCAGCACGCGCCTGCTCGGCCAGGAAGTGCTCCCGGCGATGCGCGAGATCGCCAAGGAATTGGGAATCGTGGATCCGTTCGAGCGCGAGCCTGGGTCGCGCGCACACACGGCGGGCACTCAGCGCGATTCGCTGGTCGACCTCAACGCGCTCAAGCGGGCGCCGCAGCGCGACGAATCAATACGCGTATAGCTACAAAGGAAAGCAAATGGAATTTGGCGTAACGGTAATAACTCATATTGAAAAGTCTCCCGCGCAAATTCGGCTGGCCGAAGAGCTCGGTTACGATCGCGCGTGGGTGCCGGATTCGCAGATGATCTGGTCCGACTGCTACGCCACGATGGCGCTGGCGGCCGCGAGCACCAAGCGAATCAAGCTCGGCACCGGCGTGGCGATCGCCGGGACGCGAATCGCGCCGGTGACCGCGCATTCCGTAGCCTCGATCAATCAAATCGCTCCGGGGCGCGTGTTCCTGGGAATTGGCACCGGCCATACGGCGATGCGCGTGATGGGACAGGATCCGATCGGCGTCAAGGATTTCAGGGAATACCTGCGCGTGACGCGCGAACTGCTCGACGGCAAGGCGGTCAACTACACCTACGGAGGAAAGACGCGCGAGATAAAGTTTCTGCATCGCGACCGTCACTTCATCAACCTCGACAACCACATTCCGATCTACGTCGCGGCCAACGGCCCCAAGGCATGCGAGGCCGCCGGCGCGTACGGCGACGGATGGACCACGATTGGCAGGACCACCGAAGACCTCCAATCCCGCCTCTCGCATATTCGGACCGGCGCGCAGGCGGTTGGGCGCAAGGTGGATTCCGACTTCCACGTCGTGCTTTTTACGGCGGCCTCGGTGCTCAAGCCGGGGGAACGGCTGACCAGCGAGCGCGTCATCGATGAAACCGGCCCGTGGGTGACCTGCGAGCTGCATTTCTTCTATGAGATCTGGAAAAAGGAGGGCAAGAACGACGCGCTGATTCCGCCCTACTTCCGCGACGTCTGGAGCGACTATGTAAAGCGAGTGGATAGTTACACCTTGCCGGAGAACGCAAGATTTCGTCAGATCCATGACGGCCACGCGACTTTCGTGCAACCCGAGGAACGCCGCTACGTTACGCCCGACGCGATCCGAGCGACTGGATTGGTGGGAACGCCGGAAGAGATAATCGCGCAGATTCGTGACCTGGAAAAAATCGGAATCAAGGAAATCAATATCGTGCCCGGTCCGGACTTCGCCGAGGGTCCCTTCCGTGACCTGGCGAAGCATGTGATTCCGGCCTTTCGCAAATGATTGCGGCCTTACGCAATCTGACTATGTAATGAGGCCTCATGGATTTCGAGTTTTCGAGCGGCCAACGGGAAATTCGCGAGGCGGTTTCAAGCCTGTGCGCTCGATTTGGCGATGACTACTGGCGCCAATGTGACGAGCGTAGCGCCTATCCCGAGGAGTTCGTGCGCACGCTCAGCGAGGCCGGATGGCTTGCCGCGCTCATCCCGCAGGAATACGGCGGGGCCGGGCTGACGATGCTCGACGGTTCGATAATTCTCGAGGAGATAAATCACTCCGGAGGCAACGCCGCCGCCTGTCACGCTCAGATGTACACGATGGCCTCGCTGCTCAAGCATGGCAGCGAGGAGCAGAAGCGGCGCTATTTACCGCGTATCGCTTCAGGCGAGTTGCGGCTGCAGGCTTTCGGCGTAACCGAGCCTGATGCCGGCTCCGAGACGCCCAGGATCAAAACCTTCGCGAGACGCGCCGGCGACAACTACGTAATCAACGGTAGCAAGATTTTCACCTCGCGCTATCAGCATTCCGACATGCTATTGCTGCTGACGCGCACCACTCCGTTCGACGAAGTAAAGAAGAAGACCGACGGCATGAGCCTGTTCCTGGTCGACTTGCGCAAGTACGGCGACGCGATCAAAGCCGTACCTGTCGCGACCATGATCAACCACGGCACCAATCAGCTTTTCATCGATAACTTGACCGTGCCTCGCGAGGCGCTCGTCGGAGAAGAAGGCAAGGGCTTCCATTATCTGCTGAGCTCGCTCAACGCGGAACGCATCCTGGTCGCAAGCGAGTCGATCGGCGACGGCCGCTGGTTCGTGGAGCATGCGGTCAGCTATGCCAACGAACGCAGGGTCTTCGACCGCGCCATCGGGATGAACCAGGGCGTGCAATTTCCGATCGCCAAGGCACATGTGTCGGTCGAGGCCGCCTCGTTGATGCGGCTCAAGGCGGTAACGCTCTTCGACGCCAATCAACCGTGCGGCGGCGAAGCCAACATGGCAAAGTACCTGGCGACGGAGGCTGCATGGGAGGCCGCCGAAGCGGCGATGAATACTCTCGGCGGATACGGCTTCACCAAGCAGTATCACGTCGAGCGCAAATGGCGTGAGGCGCGCCTTTACCGTACCGCCCCAATTTCCAACAACCTGGTCTTGAGCTACGTCGCCGAGCATCTGCTGGGGTTGCCAAGATCTTACTAGGCGAACTTACTAGGCGCGATCCGCAAAGCGTAACACATGTGTCGGGAGCCCAGATAAAACAAGGTCGCAGCGGGATTCACACATAGGAGGAACAGATGAAGATCGGAATACTCGCGCTGCTGTCGGAAATGACGCTGGACCCGGTTTCGGTTGCCCGCAGATGCGAAGAGTTAGGTTTCGAATCCATCTGGGCGCCCGAGCACGCGATCATTCCCGTCCATACCAAAGTGCCCTACCCTGCGCTCGACGGAAAAATTCCCGACGTGTACACGCGCTTTCCCGATCCCTTCGTGCTGTTGGGCATGATGGCTTCGGTGACCCGGACGCTGAAGCTGGGTACGGGGATATGCCTGGTGCCGGAACGCCATCCACTGGCGCTGGCGAAAGAAGTCGCGACTTTGGATTACTACTCGGGCGGCCGGTTTCTCTTCGGCATCGGCGCCGGATGGCAGGCAGAAGAATCCGAAATCATGGGCGTTGACTTTCCGCGACGCTGGCCGATCACGCGCGAGTACGTGCGCGCGATGAAGGAGTTGTGGACCAAACCCGAGGCTAGTTTCGAGGGCCGGTTCCTGAAATTTCCGGCAGTCATCTCCAATCCGAAACCGGCACACAAGCCGCATCCGCCGATCTTCATCGGGGCCGGCGGGCTCAACTGGAAACGCGAGCGCGCCATCCACGACACGGTCGCGATAGGCGACGGATGGATGCCGGTGACGTTGCCTCCAAAGGATCTGGCTAGCGATCTTGCCGTGATGAAACAGTTATGCGCCGAGGCTGGACGGGATTTTAGCCAGCTCGAGATCACGATGACCTTCCTGCAGCAGGCCGAGCTGCAACCGAAGGACCCAAAACGCGCGCTGGCGGAGTACACGGAGGCGGGCGCTCATCGGATGATTTTGGCCCCCGTGCTCGACCGCAACAATGCCGAGCGCGCCCTGGAGCGGACCGCGAAAGACTACCTGTCATAACTGTTGTTCGTACCTGTTGCTGCGAATCAGGAGAGCGCTATGGAAGTGAGCGAGGAGTGCCACGGCGACATCATAACGCTTAGTCAATAGGCACTATCGTTTCAAATTTTGGCCTTGGGACACCGCTCGCGCATCCAGGCCACGAACTTCTCCGGCGCCGCCATGGTCGAGAGCCGCCCCTGCCGTACCAGCGCCCAGTCGCCGAACTTGCCCGACTGCTTGATCTCCGCCAACGTCACGGGAGGATCGAGGCGTTCGGCGAATTCCAGATCGACCACCGCCGACTTGGGGTTCTTCGGATCGTCCCGCGGCTCGGACCTCACGACGCTCATCCCGACCACGCTGGAGGCGCCGCCGCTATGATAGATGAAGACGCGGTCGCCCGGACGCATCTCGCGGATCGCGCGAACCGCTTGCGCATTGGTCACGCCGTCCCACGCCGTGCGCTTCTCGCGCTCGAAATCGTCGATCGAATAAGTCTCCGGGTCGGTCTTGGCGAGAAAGTAGTTCATCGGCCGTCCTCTCTAGCAGTGATTCGGCATAAAACCATCGAACCGGGTAAAGTTATCATGGGTGGCGCCGATCCTGGCAGAGCGACGCGCGAGAACTCCGATGCCGGAACTACCTGACGTCACCGTATACGTCGAGGCGATTAGAACGCGCGTCGTCGGCCACAAGCTCGAACGCGCAGTGGTGAAATCGCCGTTTCTGCTGCGCACTGCCGATCCTCCCCTGAGCGCGGCCATTGGCGGAACTGTCCACGATGTTCGGCGGCTGGGTAAGCAGATCGCGGTCGGCGTCGCAGGCGACTTGTGGCTCGTGCTGCATCTCAAGATCGCCGGCCGATTGCACTGGAGCACTTCCGCTCCCAAGCTGGGCAGCCGAAACATGCTGGCCACGTTCGAGTTCGATAACGGATGGCTGTGGCTCACAGAAGCGGGGACGCAGCGCCGCGCCTCGCTCCACGTGGTCGCGGGCGAGGCCGGCCTGCAATCGCTGAGCGCCGGCGGTATCGAACCGCTCGAGGCGAGCCTCGCCGCATTCACCGGCGCGTTGCGCGGGGCAAATCACACACTGAAGCGCTCGCTCACCGACCCGCACATTCTGAGCGGTATCGGCAATGCGTATTCGGACGAGATTCTGCATCGCGCGCAGCTTTCGCCGATCGCGATGACGCAAAAGCTGACCGTGCAGGAGATCGAGCGGCTATATGAGGCGACCCGCGCGACGCTGCTCGAATGGACCGATCGCCTGCGGGCGGAAGCGGCCGGAGCTTTTCCCGAGAAGGTTACCGCATTTCGGCCTGAGATGGCGGTCCACGGCCGCTATGGCAAACCGTGCCCGCGCTGCGGGGCCAAAGTCCAGCGCATCCGCTATGCCAGCAACGAGACTAACTATTGTGCGCCGTGCCAGACCGGCGGCCGGCTGCTCGCCGATCGCGCTTTTTCGCGCCTGCTGCATGACGACTGGCCGCGCACGCTCGACGAACTGGAAGCCCTCAAGAATCGATGAGATCCACATTTGACTAGTGAGAGGCTCGCCCGGTTTTCTTTTGCCATCTGGCTCTGCTAAATGGCAGTGACGAAAATTTAAAGGAGGTAACCGGATGAAGCGAAACATATCTGTGATGATTGCGCTCGCTTTCGTAATCGGAGCGAACACGCTAAGCGCCGGTGCCGAATCCGACACCTCTGCTGTCGTAGCGGTGGTCAAAAATCTTTTCAGCGATGTCAACAAGAATGACATAGCGGGAGCGTCCGTGCTCTTCGTCGAACAGCCCTCCGTGACAGATGCGTTTCCGCCATTCTACTGGCACGGAACAACGGCGTTTAAGGAATGGATGGCCGATTTCGCGACGGATAGTACGAAACACAAGTATACCGACTTCGATTTCATGGTTCGGAAGCCGCTGAGCCAAGAAGTCGATGGCGATCGCGCGAATGTCGTCGTGCCGGTCGTGGTGGACTTCAAAGAACGCAGCAAGCCTGTACGGTACAATGGTTTGGCCAATGTGGTGTTACTGAAGACTGGCGATATCTGGAAAATCGTAGCCTTTACATGGACAACCAAATAGAAAGCCGCAAAACTAGGTCAAACGTGGTCGTCAGAGTCCCGTCTCGATGCCGCCCCGACCGGATAAACCCCTTGATTTTATTGGTGCCGGGGGCGGGAATGAACGTGGTGCCGGGGGCGGGACTCGAACCCGCACGGAACTTTCGCTCCAGGGGATTTTAAGTCCCCTGCGTCTGCCATTTCGCCACCCCGGCGTTTTTCTGAACGTGCTATCCAGACATCTCACTGCTGCCTGAGCCCAAGCCGCTGGCTTATCTGATCGGCTAGCCAGTCGGCCTCGCGTTTGTCTCGGATGCCGTCGGCAAAATCGTACTTCCGATGGCCGCCATAACTCAGCCGTAGCTGGCTGTAAACGGTATTGTCGACAGTCATCCCCGCAACCGCGGCTACGCCCGAAACGTCGCTCGCCGCGATTCGCCGCCGCGAATACACGAGCCCCAACAGCGCCTTCTGTATCGTAACCGCTCCATCGCCGATGCGCACCCGCACCGTCGCGAGCAGGCTCAGCAGAATCAGCACCAGGATAACGTCGAAGAAGCCCCATCCGATGACGAAGATGAGCGGCACATGCAACGTGTGTATCAGCCAGAATATCGCGCTCCAGATTGCGGTGAACGCCATCGTCGCGAGCGTCGCGCCGGGGCTCCGCAGCGGCGGGAAATAAACCTCGGTCGCACCGCCCGGCGTCTGGCGCATGGTGATCCGCGAGGCCTCCGGATGCACGTAGCTCTCGACCTGCCGATGCTCGGCCGCGCGCACGGCTTCGGCCTGGCGCTGCTGCTCGGCGGTTTGCGAGACTTTGAAGACTGGCACCTCGAATTGCGCATCGAATTTGCCGGCCGCGGTGGGCGCGCTGGCGCTAAGCCGCCAGATGATTTCGTTGTTGCTATTGGAATAGTCAGACGCCGGCGTGTCGGGCGCAATATAAAACGCGACCGGCACGTTTGCGCCGTCCGACGACGCCGTCTGTTCGTCGTTCCACAGCACGTGTTCCCAGGTCGAGGCAGAGTTGCTGCCGCTATTGTTGGACGTCACCCGATTGACGCATTTAAGGCCGAGCGTGAAATTGCCGGTGGGCCTTAGCCCGGCGGGCAGGGTGATTTTGCCCGCGAGCGTCCCGCCGACCTGGCCCGGCACGGAGTCCATCTCGAAGGCCGACCCGCGCACGACGCGCCATCGCGCCGCCGCCCGCACCGCCTGCCCCAACAGCGCAAGACCAGCCAGCGGAAAAAGCAGGACCAGCAGGACGAGGTTGTTATGTCTGGCCAACTCCTGCGGTATCGCGTCGACCGCCGGCGCACTGATGACGAAACAGAGCACGGCGCATCCGCAGAGCACGACCGCGCTATTGCCGATCGAGGCTGGGATGCGCCCGGCGACCCAATCCTCGCGCCAGAGCCACGGCTGGTCCGGGTTGGCCGCGCGCAACCGGTCGCGCGCCTGTGGTGAGTTGCGCGCCTCGGCGAAATGAGTAGACCAGCCCGAAACCAACGCCGCCGAAGACGAGCGCGAACATCCCCGCGTATGCGGTCATCGCCAGGTTGTCGGCGAGCAGATACTTAATCGATCCGATCAGGGCGAACATGCCGAAGCCGACAAACGGCAGGGCGAACAAATAGAGACATCCGGTCGCGAGTTGTGGTCTCGCGCCGGCCGCGCGCATCACATCTGGCGATTGCTGCTCCGATCACAATATTGCCCGTATCGCCGGGGCCCCAGGTGCGAAATCGCCCTCGAGGCGCCGAGGTATTCTGCATGGCGGGCGAAGGCCGGCGCAAGCCGTCCTCACGACCATCATCCACGGGGGATCTTCGCGGGCCATCTTCCACGGGCCATCTTCTAAGGGCCATCCCACCAGACGATCCCGCGCCCCCCTTGAGCGGCAGCCGCGCGATTTGCCGGTAAAGCATCACGTAACACTTGATCGCATCGTACTGCCCGGAGTTACAATGAAGCATGACGGCTGCCACGCAAATTCGCCGCTCGCAGAACCTCCTCTCGCAAATCCTGCTATCGATGAAGCGGCTGGGACTCCTGATGGCGTTTGCGGTGGCGGGATGCGGGATCGCCTCAGCGCCGATCAAGAACGCACCACAGATCGTGGCTACCCCACAGCAGGGCCAACTCAACGTGACCACGCAACCGGGCGCTCCGATCGGCGACGTGCAGCCGGTCTACGTCTCGGTCGCCAATGGCAGCGACGTGCCACGTTCGATCGTGCCGAGCCAGATTTTCGCGCTCAACGATTCCGGCGCGCGAGTCGCGCCGCTGCCGCCGGGCGAGGCGGCACGCCAGGCCGGCGGCTCGGGCGAACTCAAGGCAGCGCTGACCAGCGGCGTGGTGGGCGGGGTCGCGGAGGGAGCGCTGGGCGCGGGCCTCGGAGCGGCGATCGGGTCGGTGGTGAACGAATTCTCGGGCATCGGCGGAGCCGCGAGCGGCGCGATAGTCGGCGCCGCGTTCGGCGGCGGCTCAGGGATAGTCAGCGGAGTGCAAAACGGCGCCAGCAAGGCCGATCAGCAGGCCAACGCGCAACTCGGGGCCTTGGCGCTGCAGGGCGGCGAGATCCGGCACGATTTCACGGTCAGTGGCTACGTGTTTTTTCCCAAGGGCAGCTATCACGAAGTCGAGTTTCTGCTGGTCAACCAGGAGACCGGCGATACCGAAGTGATGCGCGAGCCCTGGCGCTAGTCAGTTGGCCGTTGGTCGTAGCCGCGCATCTTCCGCGCGAAAACTTACTACTACTTCTTTTTCTCTGCGCCGGCGGCGAGCTCGTCGAGCGCCTGGTTGACGAAGTATCGCTGCGCGGGGTCGCGATCGTCGAGTTCCGATTTGCGCCGGGCGGTCCATTCGGCGATCGCTATCACCGCGGCTTCCTCGGCGCTGGAAATGCCGAAGGCCTCGGCCACTTCGCTCAGCGCGGCCCATAGCTCGTCGGGCACCTCGACGCTTATTGTTTTACCAGCCATCACATAAGCCCTGAAATCTTTATGAGGATTTTTTCATACGACAAATTTTAAATCCGCGGAGGGCCGCGCGCTCAGGATGATAAGTCTTGTTATGACTTATTAGTCGGGGTCGCACTAGGAGCCGGTGGCCGCGAGGCGGCGAGCGCCGCGCCATAGCACCACGACGACCGCAGACAACATCAGCACGACGATCGCCACGCCCTCGCGAATCTGCAGAAACGGCTGCAGCACCGCGAGCAGCAGCAGCCCGGCGCAGATCATGATCGCGAGTTGCAGGATTTCCATCATCACGCTCCGCTCCCAGTCCTGTAGGGTGAACCCGCCAGCCGGCACGCGATGATCCGCGAGCCTTCTCGCGAGCTGACGCGCGCCGAACATCATCGCAGCCATCCCGATCACCGCCACGGCGAGCGCCAGGAGGTCGGCTGCAGTGGCGGCGTGCGCTGGCGCGATTCCGTGGGCAATTATGATTTTCTCGATCGGACGCCCCGCGAAATCGAGAGCGACCACAACTGCGGCGAGACAGACCGCGCCCGCGACGAGGAAGAAGGCTGGCGCCGCAACGCCCGGACGGCCATCCGAGGCGGCGTGGCCGGCGTTGATCCGCTCGACCCATCCGTCATACACGCGCTGCAGCCGCGCCAATGCATGCGGCGCGCGACGCTGGACCATCGCGCCGACCGGTCCGCAGGCGCGAATCATGAAGGGCGTGGTGAAGGTAGTGACGGCCGAGACCGCGACGGCGACCGAGTAGAGAAACGGGTCTGCGGCGCCGGTCTGGATTCCTACGCCGGCGATGATGAACGAGAACTCGCCAATCTGGGCGAGGCTCAACCCGGTCTGCACGGCGAGCGGCGCTGCCGTCCCGGCCAGCATCGCGCCCAGCGTAACGCCCACGGTCTTGCCGACAATCAGAACGCCGATCAGGAGCGCGAGCGCGTGCCAGTGCGCCGCGATGAGCTGCGGATCGATCATCATCCCGACCGAGACGAAGAACACCGCGGCGAAAACATCACGCAGCGGCCGGACAAGCTCTTCGAGACGCTCGGCCACGCCCGACTCCGCCACCAGCGAGCCGGCCAGGAAGGCGCCCAATGCGACCGAGTAGCCGGCACGCTCGGCCTCCATCGCGAAGCCAAAGCAAATCCCGACGCTGGCGACGACCAGCGTCTCGTCGCGGCCCATCCGCGCAACGAACCGCATCAGCGGCGGAATCAGCAGAATTCCGCCACCGACAATCACCAGCAGAAAGATCAGGAGACGCAGGCCCGTCCATTCGAGCGCCCCGGCGTTCAGCACCGCCCCGGCGCCGAGCGGTGTCAGCACCGCCAGCATGATGACCGCGACCAGGTCTTCGCACAGGAGCACGCCCAGCGCGAGGTCGCGAAGGTCACCGCCGACCTGCTGCTCGGCGAACGCCTTGGCCACGATCGTGGTGGAGGAGATCGAGAGCAGCGCGCCAGTGAAAATGCTCTCGAGCGCGCTCCATCCCAGCGCGCGCCCGCAGACGTAGCCCAGCCAGAGCATCAGGCCGACCTGCACGGCGGTGATAAAGGCGGCGCGCGGACCCAGGCGCAGCAGGCGACGGATGCTGAACTCCAACCCTAGCGTGAACATCAGCAGAATGACGCCGAGCTCGGAGACGCCGTGGATACGGCTCGCGTCGACGAATATTCCGGGCGTGTAAGGCCCGACAGATCATACCGGCGACCAGGTAACCGACGACGACGGGCTGGCGCAGCGTGTGGAAAATGACTGTGGTGACCGCGGCCACGCATAGCACCAGCGCAAGGTCCTCGAGAAAGGAGTTCGCAACCAAAGTCGGGATCGTCACCAAGTCATCTCCGGCAACCGCCTTTTCCCGCGCGCCGCGCGCACGGCAAAGCCGCGGGACGGGCTTTGCATATGGTCTTCGCTCGCGGTGGCCGTCACAATAGGGAGACCGGTGAATTCAGCAATAAAATACACAGGCTCGATGATCGAGTATCTCGACCACGGCGGGCTCCATCCAGGGTTCGTGATGCGCGAGCAGGGCGAGAAACTGGTGATTCGCGACCACCTTGGGCACGAGCGAACCATCGCGCGCGAATTGGTCATGATGCGCCACGGCGCGGCCCGCGCCGAGGGCGACGGCGATCCGGCCGCGCGAATCGCGGCGTTGGAGGAGGAGAAGGCGCGCTTGCGCGCCGAACTCGACCTCACGCTGTTGTGGGAAGTCGTGCAGGAGCAGGGCCGCGCGTTCACCGCTGAGGATCTGGCCGAGCTGTTCTTCGGCCGCCGCTCGAGCGCGGGCGCGGCCGTGATGCTCGAGGCGCTGATCGCCGATCGCATCTATTTTGTCCGCCGCAACCGCGAATTCATGGTGCGCAGCCCCGAGCAGGTCGAACGGCTGCGCGTGCAGGAGAGCCGGGTGCGAATGCGCAGCGAGGAGGGGCGCCGCACACGCGATCTCTTAAGCGCGGTCATCGCGAATGATTCCGGCACCAACGGCACCGCTGTTTCATCCGAGGAAGCCGCGCCATTGATTGCCGAGTTGCAGCGTTATCTCAAGAATCCCTCCACCCGGAGCCAGGAACTGACCGTGATGCTCGGGCAGGCGGCGCCCGACGTCGATCCGGCCGAGGTCGCTTTCGAAGTCCTCGATCGTCTCGGCGCAGCACCTCCGGCCCCTCGGTTCGCGGCGATCGGCGCCCTTGCGACCCAGTTCAGCGAAGCGGCCGAGGTCGAAGCGGCCACGATCACACCGATCGAACGCGCTGCGATTGACGGGCCGATCGCCTTCACTATCGACGACGAAGAGACGCTCGAGGTCGACGACGCGCTCAGTTGCGAAGTGACGGCGGACGGCCAGTTGCGGGTCGGCATCCACATCGCGCTGGTCGCGGATTTCGTCGCGCGGGGCGGTGCGATGGATCGCGAGGCGGCCGCGCGCTCCACCACCGTATATCTGCCGGAGACGACGGTCCGGATGCTCCCTGATGAAATCTGCTGCCGACGGGCGAGCCTGACCGCCGGCGAACGCCGTCCGGTGCTGAGCACGTCGGTGCTGCTGGGCCCGCATGGCGAATTGCTCGAGAGCGCCATCAGTCCGCGCAATCTCAGGATCGGCCGGCGCCTCAGCTACGCGCAGGCGGACCGCATCCTTGGCGGGGCCGAAGGGGCCGAGGACGAGGTGGCGACGGCGCTTAGGCGGATGTATGGAGCGGCGCTCGAGCTTCGCGAGCGGCGCAAGCGAGCCGGTGCGATCCTGGTACAGCGGCGCGAGCCGAAGGTGCGGGTGCATGGCGACGAGATCGAAATCGAAATCATCGACAACAACAACTCGCCCAGCCGCCTCCTGGTAGCGGAGTTCATGGTGTTGAACAATTTCGTCGCGGCGAGCTATGCCGCCGAGCGGCGCATCCCGATCATTTACCGGGTGCAGCCGGCGGCCGGCGATTCCGGCGCGGTGCGCGCGCGCCTGTCGGTCTACCCCGAGTACCACGCGGGAGCGGGGCTGCAATGTTACGCGCAACTCAGCTCGCCCATCCGGCGCTACGCCGACTTGGTATTGCAGCGCCAACTGGTGAGCGCGCTCGCGGACTCGTCGGCACCGCCTTACGACGCCGACGGGATACTCGCGGTGCTGGCGAATACGGAGAATGCTGAGACGGAGGCCAAGGAACTGGAGCGCCGGGCGCGGCGCTACTGGACGTTACGCTACTTGCAGCGTCATGCGGTCGGCCGCGAACTCGCGGCCACTGTCACTCGCGACGGAGTGAGCGCGGAACTCGACGACTATGCCGTGCGTGGCGCGTTGCGCGGCGCGCCTAACGTATCGAGCCAGACGCAGATCCGAGTCCGTATCGCACGAGTCGACCCGCTGCGCGGCTGGCTGTCGTTCGATTATCTCGCGACCGTGCCGAGAGCCGTCGAGCGATCGTCATCTTAGCCTAGGGGCGCCTGTTAGCTTGGAGGCGCCGGGAGCCTGCTTAAGGGTGCCTGAGCCTGCGGGGGCTTCCGCAGACAGGGCCGCTCACGAGCGGCCCCTACAACGGAACACCTATTCCGTCGGGGCCGTTCGTGAACGGCCCTTCTTCGCGCCCGAGGGCGGTGGAGCCTGGGGGCGCCTGAGATGCTTTGGAGACGCCTGCTCGAGGCCTTGCCGATGGAGGCTTTCTCCGATCGGCCTACGAGCGTTGAAACGTTCGCCCTGAGAATTCGGCCTCACGATCTTCGCCGACCGCCTGTGAGGCTTCGCCGGACCGCTCTAAAGGCTTCGCTGCACCGCTGTTAGGCTTCGCCGGACCGTCTGCGAGGTCCGAACCTCAAGCCCGAGCCCTCGGGAGCCGCCCGGCTTCCCAGCGGCTTGCAGGTGGGTTCGGAAAAGGGCCGCGCCGCCCGCAGCCCGTTCCCTGAAGTCGAAAAATCAGCCCTTAAAGTTGTCCTGCTGCAGGCGCCAGCGATCGATCGACTCGATATTGAAGCGCCAATCGCTGCCCACCTTGAAAGCCGGCAGTCCGCCGCGCTTGAGCTGACGATAGACGGTGGAAGGATGCACCTTAAGATAGTCCGACAGTTCTTTGACTGTCATGACCCTGCTGCTTTCCAGTTTCATCGCCATGATAATCTCTCCCCTAGTTCGCTATTACTTCTCGCCCTGCCCGGCTGCTATGCCCCGGACACTACGGCATAAAGCAAGGCGTGTGCCGTAAGCGGAAGAAAGGGGAATCGAGCCTAACAAGATGAAAATGGGGGCGAACTTAACGAATAAAGCGTCAACAAATTGCCGATTGTTAGGAAAATGTCGGTCAACCTTTCGCCGCACCGATGCAAATTTGACCATAAGCTGTTTCACTCATGCAATACCGCCGCCCTCGCCGACCTACCCTCGTCGGTCCGTCAACGGCTAGTTTTGGTTCGCCAAACGAACCTCGTTCTAAATTTCCCGAGATACGCGTCGCCGCGCTCCTGAGTCCCTAAACCTTGCCGACCAGTTCGCGCTCACACTCGCCAACGAAGCGGATCACGCCAGCCGCGTCGTTCTGGCGATGCAGCAGGATCAGACGATGCACGCCGGCCTCGCCGAAGCGGCGCGCCTCCTCGCGATCGATCCGCCGGCTTGGTGTGACGCTTATCTCCAATTCCTCGAAACGCCGTCCCGCTTCCTTGCATGCGGCTTTGAGCCCCTCAATGTGCCGCCTGGTAGTCTCGAGGTCGAGCGCGAAACCGTACCATCCCTTGGCCAGTCGCGCGGCGCGCGAGAACGCCTCTTTGGTATGGCCGCCGAAGACGATTTCCGGATGAGGTTTCTGCACCGGCCGCGGCATCGCATTGACACCGCCGAAGGAAACGAAGCGGCCGCGGAATTCCGGCTTGTCCATCGTCCATAAGGCGATCATCGCGCGTAGAAATTCCTCGCTGCGCGCCCCCTTGTGATCGAAGGGCGCGCCGATCGCCTCGAACTCGGGTTTGAGATAGCCGACGCCGATGCCGAAAATCAGGCGCCCGCCGGCGAGCACGTCGGTCGAGGCAAGTTCCTTGGCCAGCACGACCGGATTGCGCTGGGGCAGGATTATGATCCCCGTGCCGAGGCGGATAGTTTTGGTGTGCGCGGCGACGAAGGTCAGCCCGATCAGCGAATCGATAAACGGAGTCTCGGGGGCGGCTGGCGAGGGCGGCACCTGCGGGTCGGGCAGCACGATATGTTCGCCGGTCCAGAGGCTCTCGAAACCGGCGGCTTCGGCGGCACGCGCGACTTCGCTCGCCGCCTGCGGATCGGCGCAGGGGCCATAGTTGATTCCGAACAGCGCTATCTTCATGTTAGGCAGAACTAACACGAAGCGAGGCGCACGGGAACCCGGCGAAGCAGGCCGCGATGCGATACGCGCGCCTGAGGCCGGATCGGCGGCGCATCAGGGAACCTGACAACATGAGATGTCCCAAATGCGGATCAGACTCGGCCCCCGACGCGCAATTCTGCCCGCGATGCGGCACGCGGCTTTACGAGCCGAAGCCGGCGGACAAGCGCGAGTACGCTCTGATGCGAGTGCATCCGGCCTGGTGGCATTTCATCGGCTCGATTCTTTTTTCCTGCGTCCTTATCGCGGCGGGATTTGCTTTGCGCTTTATTTACGTCAAGGGATGGAGCGTCAGCTTGCTACTGGTCGCGATCGGAGTGGCGCAGTTGATTTCGATCGCGCTTAGGCGCCACTTCATCTCGTGGAGCCTCACCTCGGAGCGGGTGATCGAGAACAAAGGCATCCTCGCCAGGCATCGGCGCGAGATGGAACTGGCCGACATTCGCTCGGTGGATGTCGAGCAACGGTTCATGCAGCGAGCGATGGGTCTTGGGGACGTCATCATCGCGTCGGCGGCGAGCGCCGATTACGCGATCAGGCTTTACGACATCCCCGACCCCGAGGGAGTGGCGGAAACGCTGCGCCGCGCCCGCCTCAAGCGCCTGGCTTAGCGAGCGCCACGCGCGACGGTGGAAAAATCGTTGGCATCGAGTCGCTCAAAGTTTGACCTCTATCGAGCGTGCGCCGATAATCGGCGCATCGACGCGCAAATCAACTTGCGAGATGCGCGCGCGGTGAGGGGCGGCGCGATGACGAAGCATCCGGATCTCCGCTACGAGCGCAAGCTCTGGCGCAGCGGCGTGGAAGTGGTGGCGGGCGTCGACGAGGCCGGGGTCGGTCCGATGGCCGGGCCGGTGGTCGCTGCCGCGGTCATCTTCGCTCCCGAGACCTTCATCAAAGGCGTTCACGATTCCAAGCAGCTCCCGCCGGAAAAGCGTGAGGAGCTGTATGATCGCATAACCGCGCGCGCGCTCGCCTGGGGCGTCGGCGTGGCCGAGCCGCTCGAGATCGATCGGCTCAATATCTATTGGGCGACGCGCGAGGCGAGCCTGCGCGCGCTGGCCGGCCTGGGACGCGCTCCCGGCCATGTGCTGGTCGACGGACGGGGGATCGCTCGCCTGGAGCATCCGCAAACCCCGATCGTCGGCGGCGACCGCAAGAGCTTCTGTATCGCGGCCGCCTCGATCCTCGCCAAGGTGACGCGCGACCGGATGATGTGCGAGTACGATACGCGTTTTCCCGGCTACGGCTTCGCGCAGCACAAGGGCTACTGCACGCCCGAGCACTTCGCCGCGCTGCGCGCGCTCGGCCCCTCGCCGATCCATCGCCGCTCGTTCGCGCCCGTCTTCGACGCCGCACAGCTTGTGCTGGCAATCTGCGACTTATCATCCTGAGCGCCTTGGGTTAAAGTCTGGAATTGAACGATCCCGGCGACGGGCGTCGTCTTCGACCGCGCACGCGCCGTGGCCGCTTGCCATTGCGCAACTTCATCCGGAGGACCTGACGAACTTGGCAAATGCACGATACGACCTGGCGATAATCGGTTCCGGCCCTGGCGGTTACGTGGCGGCGATCCGCGCGAGCCAGCTCAAGATGCGGGTCGCAGTGGTCGAGCGGGAAGAAGTGGGCGGCGTGTGCCTCAACTGGGGATGCATCCCGTCCAAGGCGCTGCTCAACTCGGCCGAGACGATGGAGTCGATTCGCGGCGCCGCCAAGGAGCATGGAATCGAGGTCGGCGAAGTGAAAGTCGATTTCGTTCGCGTGATCAAGCGCAGCCGCGAGGCGGCAGACAAACTATCCAAGGGTGTGCGCTTCCTGTTGCGCAAGAACAAGGTCGACCTGTTCGAGGCCAGCGCGAGTATCGCGGGGCCCAATAGCTTGGCGCTCAGCCAGGCGGCGGGCAAACCGCCTCCGCCGGCGCCGGCGATCGAGGCCGAACGCATCCTGGTCGCCACCGGCTCGGGCGAGCGGCTGTTCGGCGGCATGAAGGTGGGCGACGGCGTGATGACCAGCCGCGAGGCGCTCCTGCACGACCATCTGCCCGAAAGCGTCGTCGTGATCGGCGCGGGCGCGGTGGGACTGGAGTTCGCGTATTTCTACCAGGCCTTCGGCGCCAAGGTGACGGTGGTCGAACTGGAGAAGCAGATGCTGCCGGGATTCGACGCCGAGATCGCCGAGGAGTTGCGCCGCTCCTTCGTCAAGCGCGGGGTCACGGTGATGCTGGGGCATGGATACAAATCGATGGAGCGCAAGGGCGGGCGATGGACGGTCACGCTGGACGCCGCCGGCGCCGCGAAAACCGTCGAGGCCGAGACCGTGCTGGTTGCGGTCGGGCGTAATCCGCTAAGCCCGAACCTGGGGCTGGAAAAAGTCGGCGTCGAACTCGATCGCGGCTTTATCAAGGTTGACGACTCCTTCCGTACCGCGTGCCCGAGCATCTACGCGATCGGCGACGTGATCCGTCCACCGCTGCTCGCGCACAAAGCCTCGGCCGAGGGCATCGCCGCGGTCGAGATCATGGCCGGCGTGCGCGAGCCCGGCTTCGACCTGTTGTCGATCGCGGGATGCATCTATTGCGAGCCCGAGGTCGCCACGGTCGGGCTGACCGAGGCGCAAGCGCGCGAGCGCGGAATCGAGGTCAAGGTCGGCAAGTTCCCGTTTCGCGCGATCGGCAAGTCGGTCGCGGTCAATCAGACCGAGGGCTTCGTCAAGATCGTCGCGAGCAAGGAATACAGTGAGGTGCTGGGCGCGCAGATCATCGGCCATCATGCGACGGATCTGATTTCCGAGATCGTGCTCGGGCGGACGCTGGAGACGACGACTGCCGAGATCGGCAAGACGCCGCATCCGCATCCCACGCTGACCGAGGCGATCATGGAGGCGGCATTGGCCGCCGAGGGCGAAGCGATCCACATTTAGCGGCGCAAATCCGATGGAAACCTGCGGCACACTCGAGATTGCGCGGCTGGGGACGGTCGATTATGAATCCGCGCTCGCGCTGCAGGACGCGCTCGTAGCGGCGCGCCGTGACGATCTGATTGGCGATACGCTGCTGATGCTCGAGCATCCGCACGTCTTCACCCTGGGCCGCGGCGCCGACGCTCGCTACCTGCTCGAGGCGCGGCCCGGAGTCCCGGTGTTTCGCGTCTCGCGCGGCGGACAGGTCACCTACCACGGCCCGGGACAACTCGTCGGTTATCCGATCCTGAAACTCGAAGGGCGCGACCGCGATATTCACCTGTATCTGCGGCGGCTCGAACAGACGATGATCGACGCGCTGACGAAACTGGGGATCGCCGCGGCACGGCGCGCCGGCCTCACCGGGGTATGGGTGGGCGAGCGCAAAATCGGCTCGATCGGCGTCGGGCTCAGGCGCTGGATAACGCTGCACGGCTTCGCGCTCAACGTATGCACCGATCTCGAGTATTTCGGCGCGATAGTGCCGTGCGGAATCGCGGGGGTCGAGATGACCTCTGTCAAACTCGAACTTGACCGGGAAATCGAGTTGGAAATAGGCCACCGCGAAATCGCCGCACAACCAGACCTCGGCGCGGCAGCCGCGGCAGCGCTCGAGCAATCTTTCGCCCCGGTTTTCGGCTACGAGCGCGTCTTGAGCGTCGACGCTGCGGCGCTCTGGGCGCGCGTTGACCCGATCGCCGCCGCCTGCGAAACTCAAGTTCGTTTATGACCGAGCGCAGGCATCCCGACTGGATCAAGGTGCGCGCGCCGACCTCGCCCGAGTACTTCCGCACCAAGGCGCTGCTGGCCGAGTTGCGGCTGCATACGGTCTGCCAGGAAGCGTGCTGCCCGAATATCGGCGAGTGCTTCTCGCATCGCACGGCCACCTTCATGCTGATGGGCGACGTGTGCACGCGTAATTGTCCCTACTGCGCGGTCGCGCATGGCAAGGTGCGTCCGCTCGATCCCGACGAGCCGCGACGTATTGCCGAGGCCGTCGCGCGCCTGGGCCTGGACCACGTGGTCGTCACATCTGTCGATCGCGACGATCTGCCCGATGGCGGGGCGTCTCATTTCGCCGCGACCGCCGGCGCGATCCAGCAGCTTCGACCCGCCACCCGGGTCGAAGTGCTGGTGCCTGACTTCAAGGGATCGTATCCGGCGGTTGAAACCGTGGTTGGAGCGCCGGTCGCAATCTTCAATCACAATATCGAGACCGTCCCGAGCCTCTATCGTAAGGCCCGGCCCGGCGGAAATTATCAGCGCTCGCTTGACGTGCTGGCTCACGCCAAAAGTTTCGGCAACACTTTCGACCAGACTCTCGTCAAGACTTTCGGCAAGGCTTGCGGCCGCGCGCTCCTGACCAAGGCCGGAATGATGCTCGGCCTGGGCGAAGAACAGTCTGAGGTCGAAAGCGTGCTGCGCGACCTGCGCGCGGTGGGATGCGATATCCTGACGTTGGGTCAGTACCTGCGCCCCTCGCGAGACCATCTGCCGGTCGAGCGCTATGTGACCCCGGCCGAGTTCGCCGAGCTTAAGGGCGCAGCGATGGCGATGGGCTTTCGGCACGTCGAATCGGGCCCCCTTGTCCGCAGTTCCTACCATGCCTGGGAGCACGTAAATTAGGCTGCTTTCGAGCCCTGCCCTGCCTCCAAATCGAGGATTCTCACGGGCTTTCGCGATGCTCCCGGGCCGCATCCCAGCGTTGCGGCCCCGCAACGCTGGGGGCCACGCGATGCTTTCGGCTCCCGCATCTCAAGAGCTAATTGGAGCCTTAGCTATCTTTTATCGTCATATCCTTTTTTGTTTCCTATGGCTATTAGACGCTCACGATACTCATATGAAATGTTATAACTACTTTATTATTCTTTATTAGCTGCAACGCTAGAAACGACTTGAGACTACTCGTCCAGACGGAACGTCTTTTGCGTAAACAACTTAGTGCACCTTGGGGTAATGCCGGAGCCGGAGGACCATGAATCTAAAACTCGAAGAGTTGAGGAAGCGTCTGCTCGATTCAACGCCGTCGGCCGCGCCTCCGCCGGCTGAGACGATCTACAAGCGCAGCGCTGACCCGATTAGCCCGCCAGAATCCCCGGTGATAACCAACATCCCCGATGCCGCTGAGCGAAAGAGCACGCCCTCGCGGGATACACAGCCACCGACGGCGCAGACGGACTCACTGGCCAGCACCGTCCTCCAATACGTCGGCGAAAACGCCGATCCGGGAAAATCCCGCTATCAACTGGCACAGGCGGTGACCAAGGTCTTTGAGTCGACCAGGCAATACCAGGAACGGCTGGCCGATCTCGCCAAGTCGTTCGACACAATCGAGCAAACGGCGCTGGCGGCGACGCGCGCGTTCGAGCCAATCCGTGCGTTCCGCGAGCAGATGATGAAGCTTTCGAGCACGTTCGAGCCGATGCGTTCGTTCCAGGAACAACTCGGCACGCTGGCCGATTCGTTCGAGCCGATGAGGGCGCTGCACGACCAGATTGCGATGCTGGCCGAGGCCTTTCAGATCAATCTCGCGGAGTTCGCGCGCTCGATGGAGCCCGCGAAGGCTTTCCAGGTGCAGATCGCCAAGCTGGCCAAAACCTTCGAGGCGGTGAGTGAATTGCAAAGCCAGTTTCTCGAACTGTCAGAGACCTTTCGCGTCGCGTCGCGGAGCGGCGACGACCTCAGCAGCACGACCGCCCATAACTAGCATATGACGTGGCGCCGCCGACTGACTTGGGCGTCGCCGCGATGGTCTGAAAAGGGGGGTTAACCCAGCGGCCGGATGGGCCGCGAGGCCCGACCGGCCGCTGGGAAATCCAAAGGTGGGGCACCGGCGAGGGCCGCGCCGGCCGCTCGAAAGAGCGGTCCGGCGCGGCCCTCGCGCGTCGGGTGTGTTACGCCTGCTGTGGCATTCGCGTCGCGCCAGCGCGCGATGCAAACGCCGCAGATGCCCGCCGCGCACGCGGCGGGCATCTGCGCACGCCGCGTGCTCGCGATGGCGCCGCGCGTGCCGTGCGGTGCACGTGCCTCGCCAAAAACGGCACGGGCCGGCCGCTCTCAGAGCGGCCGGCCCGTGCCGTTATAGCAAGCGTTTATTGTGGGGCGAGCGGGCGCGGGCCCAAGCCCGCGCCCGCTCGCCCCGAAGCGTCACTGTGCCAGGCGCTTGAGTTCAGCGGCCCGCGTCTGCATGTACGCATCCTGCACCGCGCCGTACAGGTCGACCGCATAGCGATCGGCCTCTTCGAACTGGTTGGGATGCAGCGAGCGGTAGTTCACCGCGTTGATCGCCGCCGAACCGACGTCCGCCGGTACGGTCACGTACCACGGCAGCAGCCAGCTCATCGGGTTCATCAGGCCATCGACCACCAGGCCGACCGTATCGCGGGCCGTCGAGGGGCCGAGGAACGGCAGCATGATATAGGGTCCCGAGTAGATCCCGTAGTGGCCGAGCGTCAGGCCAAAGTCGTCGTTGTGCTGCTTCATCCCGAACCAGCTGTCGGCAACGTCGAAGAGCCCTGCCACACCGAGCGTGCTGTTAATTCCGAAGCGCGCGAGCTCGTCGCCCGCGTTGATGACGTGCAACTGGAACAGATTGTTGGCGAAGCGCGGGATGACGCCGATGTTTCTGAAAAAGTTATTCACGCTTTGGCGCGCCGGCTCCGGCATCACGAACGAGTAGCCCTTGGCGACCGGCGTGACCACGTACTGGTCGACGTCGATGTTGAAGGTGAACATCGCCGAGTTGAACGGCTCCAGCGGATCGGGATAGGGACCTCCCGACTCGCCCGGCAACGCGCGCTCACCCGGCAACTTGGGCGGAGCCGCCTGATCCGCGCCCATCGCGGACTGGGCGAACGCGGTCGAAACCACCATCAGGGTTGCCAGCAGCGCCGCCATCGACAGACTGGCCAGCTTCTTCGCGCACTGGTTGGTTCGTATTCGTATAATTGGTTCGCTCACGGCGATGTTTAACCTCCGCACCGGCCATCTGGTCCGGCGCTATGCCTCCGGGATTATTGGGTAGATGACCCCATCGAGGCCTGCAATTGCTGCTGCTTGGCCTTCATATCGGCCATTAGTTTATCGAATCCTTGATCATTAATCACGCGGTTAAACTGATTTCGGTAGTTTGCGACGATGCTGATGGCGTCAACGGTCACATCATAGATTTTCCAGTCGCCCCCGATGTTACGCAACAGGTAGTCGACCTTGATTGGCTGTTTGCCCGGCTGGATTATCTGGCTTCGCACCCGGGCGAAGCCCTCTCCTTCAGAGTTTTCGCCGAGCACGGCCACGTCCTGGCCGGAATAATCCTGAATTTTGCTGAGATAAGCGTACTCAATAAAGGCCGTGAATAGCTGGGTGAACTGCGCCCGCTGGGTCGGACTGAGCTCGCGCCAATGGTAGCCCAGCGCGATCCGCGACATGTCCGCGAAATCGAAGTGCTGCTCGAGCAGGTCGCGCAACATACGACGGCGTTGGGGAAGCGGTGTTTTCTTATCGCGCAACACCGGCAATGATTTATTGATAACCTGATTTACTGTGTCGAGCGGTGTCGCCGATGCCCACGCCGGCCCCGGCAACGCGCCTTGCACCACCATCAGGGCAAGCATCGCACCCGCAAAGACGCTCTTCGCCAACCGGATCGGAGTAGGCCAAGGCCGCGCAGGATGGATGGCTCGAAGGTTGCCCGCTGAGCAATTATTCCCGAACATAGTAGGCTTTTTCCTGTTTTACTTCAGGTCCTTGTCACTATCACCCGGGGATGTGCTCTTTCCCGAGCCACCGGCGCCGCCTCCCGAGCCGTTCCCGCCGCCAGGGCTGGAACTGCCAGTGCCATTGATCAGTTGACCGATAGCGTCCTCGAGAACGAAGGCCGATTGGGTTCGCCGGATCACGCCGCCGTCGGCGAGATCATGATCGCCGCCGCCGAGCGAAACCGAAACATATTTGTCGCCAATTATACCGCTGGTCTTGATTGAGGCTATAGCGTCCGTGTCGATGTGCACCCCATCATTGATCCGCATCCCCACGCGGGCGCGATAATCCTTGAGCGAAATCGAAACTACCTTGCCAACCTGCACACCCGCAATCTCGACCTCGTCGCCGACCTTCAGGCCGGAAATATTATCGAAGTTCGCATAGATGACGTAACCTTTGTTGTTGAATAGTTCGATTTTCCCCAGGCGGAGCGACAGGATCGCCAGTGCCACGATCCCCGCCAGCGCGAAGAGTCCTACGATAAGCTTGGTTGTCCAACTGGCGTACATTCTCTTCTGCTCTCAGAGCCCCTGTTCTCAGAGCGCGGCTGCGTCGCGCTCGTCTCCTGCGGCCCTGCCCGCCAGGAAGCGGTTGAAGACCTCGTCGTTGGCGGCGGTCACTTCGGCGGGCGTCCCGGTAAGCTTCATCCTGCCCTCGTGCATAAAGGCGACGCGGTCGGAGATCTCGAAGACCGCGGGCACGTCATGGCTGACCATCACGACCGTCAGGCCAAAGCGCTGCTGGGTATGGCGTATCAGCGCGTGAATCGATCCGGTGCGGGTCGGGTCCAATCCGGTGGTCGGCTCGTCGAGCATGAGAATTTTGGGATTGCGGATGAGCGCGCGCGCGAGCGCCGCCCGCTTCTGCATTCCGCCGCTAAGCTCTGAGGGATACTTGTTCTCCATCCCCTGGAGCCCGACGTTGGCCAGCATCTCGCGCACCTTCACCGCGATTTCCTCGCGCTCCATGCGCGTATTTTCGACCAGCGGAAACGCGACATTGTCGAACACGGTCATCGAGTCGAATAGCGCGCCCGCCTGGAACAGCATCCCGAATTGCTTGCGCACCTCGTCCAGTCCGCTATTGCCAAGACGGGTGACATCAACGCCTTCGATTACGATTCTGCCCGAGTCGGCTCGCATCAGCAGGTTAAGATGCTTTAGCAGCACGGTCTTGCCGCATCCGCTGGGGCCCACGATCGTGGTGATATGGCCGCGCAGGCAATTGAGATCGACGCCCTTCAAGACCTGTTGGGCGCCGAAGCGATGGCGCAAATCTCGCACTTCGATCGCAAAGGCATCCGTCGCAACTGGCGCTGCCTTCGCGTTTCCGTTTTGTTCAACAACCGGCATCTTGCGTAATCTTCGCTCTGATAACGTTCGCTCGAAATTTCTTTCGAAACGCGAATTCTATAGGAGAATCGACGTGAGGAAATAGTCCCAGGCCAGGATCAGCACGCTCGAGAGCACCACCGCCTCGGTGGTGGCGCGGCTCACTCCGGTGGCCATCCGCTGCGCGTGATAGCCCTTGTAGCAACAGACCCACATTACCACCAGCCCGAAGACCAGCGCCTTGTACAGGCCGGTCATGATGTCGTGGCCGCTCATGTTCTGCGCGATACCGTTTAAGTAGCTGCCGCCCGGCGCGCCCATCAGGCCCACCCCGATAAGGTAGCCGCCCCAGATTCCGATCACGTCAAAAATGCTGGTCAGCAGCGGAAAGCTGATGACCCCCGCGATCACGCGCGGCGAGACCAGGTATTGAATCGGATTTATCGCCATCACGGCCAGCGCGTCGATCTGCTCGGTCGCTTGCATCGATCCCAGCTCGGCCGCCATCGCCGACCCGGCCCGCGCCGTAACCATCAACGCCGCCAGCACGGGGCCCAGCTCGCGCACGAGCACCAGCGCGACCACCGTGCCCAGCGCGCCCTCTGAGCCGAAGCGGCGCAGCGTGTTATAGCCCTGCAGGCCGAGCACCATCCCGGTGAACGCGCCGATGAGCGCCACCAGCATGATCGACTCCGCCCCGATCGAGCGCATCTGGCGGATCGTGAGCCGCGGCTTGTAGGGCGGCGTGATCGCGCACCACAGCGCGGTTGCGAGGAACAGCACGAAGTTTCCCAGCGCGGTTACATTGTCGATCACCAGCGCGCCAAGGCGCACGATCAGCTCCACGATTGTCGACATCCAGATAGCCGTCTAACCGTGGGCGATCCCGAGGCGGGCAAGCTGGCTGTAGGTATGGGTCATGCTGGGCGTGCGGACGAACTCGCTCAGATCGTCTATCACATCGAGGTCGAGAGCGGGGCCGCGTTGGCGCACGACCCGGCTGGGCAGACCGAGCCGGTAACATTCCTCGAGGTGGCGCCGCAGACTCTGGCCGCCGAAGCGGGTTGGAATCGCGCCGGCCGGTGCGCGGGCGATTATATTGGTGCCGCTCAAGTCGCGCGAGGGCACCAGCACCACGCCGCGCTGCTCTTCGGCCAGTTCGCCGAAAACCGCATCGATATCCTCACCGGTCACCAGCGGGATGTCCGAAAGCACCGTGCATAGCGTCCCGACGCCTTGCGCGGCCAGCGCCTCGGTCGCGAGACGGACCGCCGCATTGAGTCCGCGTGGAAACTCCTCGTCGATAACCAGCGCCCCCGCGCTGCGCGCCGCGTCGAGCAGCGCCGGGTCCGAGCTGATAACCGCCACATGATCCGCCGCGCGCGCGCTCAGCGCCGCGGCCAGCACGTCGCGGAACATCGCCTCGGCCAGCGCCATGCGATCGGCGTCGCCCACGGCGCGGCCCAGGCGCGTCTTGGCGAAAGCGAGATGCTTGGCGGCGATGAGAATTGCGCGCACGGCGTACCTTTATAACTCACACCATGAGTCGAGCCAAACGTAAAGAGCAAATCAACGAAGCGTCTGCCTTGACAGTCTTTGCACTGCTGCTCCAACATTAGGTGCTGCGCTCCGCGATCACTTTGCCGGGCAACCGCCCTGCGCCGCTCGCCTGACAGCCGAGGCGGCAGTCGCGGCGGACGCGCCGTATCCGTTCGAGTCGAGCGAGGAAGGTGGAGGCAAATGGAGCGGAAGAAACGGAGTTTGTCCGAGTCAATGTATTCAACACTGATACGTCCGAAACCTATGAGCACCCGATTTATATGGGCCCGCACGCTCATGCTGGCGGCAGCGGCCGCATTGGGCGTGGCGCTGGTCAGCGGATGCCATCACGAGACGGTCGACGAGTACCTGGCGGCAGGTGACGCGGCGATGCAGAAGACGGAACTGCCGCAGGCCGAGCAGAACTACCAGGCCGCGGCCAAGGCCGCGCCCAACGATCCGCGGGTTCACATCGCGCTCGGCAACTTGTACGTCTTCGAACAGAAGCCGACGCTGGCGCAGGTGGAATTCATGCGCGTGCTCGAGCTCCAGCCCGACAACGTTGCCGCCCACTCGGCGCTGGGCGGGCTTTACGAATCCGAGGCGCAGCTAGGCGCCGCGCAAGAACAATACCTCGCCGCAGTCGCGCTCAAGCCGACCGATCCGGCCTATCGTATCCAGCTCGGCTCGGTGCTCGCGAAGGCCAACAAGCCCGGATGGGCTGAGCTCGAACTGCGCACTGCGATCGGCCTGCAACCTAAAAATGCGCAGGCCCACCTCGCCCTCGCCAACCTGTTGAACACAACCCCCAACGGCAAGGCCGAGGCCGACGCCGAGTATGCCGAGGTGCGCGCGCTCGATCCGCATCTGCTGCCGGCCCCTCCGCCGACCGCGGTCGTGCCCGCAGCGCCTGCCGCGCCCGGCGCGGCCCCCCCGCCGCCGAAGCTGCCGTGGCGCCGCCTTCCGCGCCCGTCGGCACGCACAAGCTCAAGCCGCTTAACCGCAAGTTCAAGCTGACCCACGACTCCGCGGTCTACCAGGCGGCCGACGGCTCCACCAGCGTGGTCGGCCAGGTGCATCATGGGCACTTCGTGCATGTCACCGGAATCCAGGGCAGTTGGCTCCAGATAACTCTGCGCAACGGTACCGTCGGCTTCATCCCGGTGACCGCGGCCGAGTAGCTGGGCGGAGGGGCGAAACGCCCGACTCCGCCGCAGGCGGTCTTAAATGAGACCTTTTTTCGTAATGCGAGAAGACTTGTTCGAAATGGAGAACCTGATCCGCATCGGGGGTACTGAACCATGGCCAATCAGCTAGTCGCACAGGACGTAACGTTCGCGGGCAAAGCCGGCCAACTCAAAGCCTACGTGGCTCACCAGGGCGGTGGCGCGCCGCGCCCCGCGGTTATCGTGGTGCAGGAATGGTGGGGACTCGACGACCATATCCGCGATATCGCGCGGCGCCTCGCGAATGAGGGTTATTTCGCGGTCGCGCCCGACCTCTACTCGCGCCTGGGCCACCAGGTGACCAAGGATCCTAACGTCGCGGGCGAGCTGATGTCGAAACTCGCGCCGGCCGACGGCGTCGACGACCTGTTGAGCACGGTCGCGTGGATCAAGAAACAGAAAGAAGCCGATGGCGCCCGTATCGGGGTGATAGGCTTCTGCATGGGCGGGAGCTACGCGATGGCGCTGCCGTGCGTGAGCAAGGACATCAAGGCCGCGGCGCCGTTTTACGGCGAGGTCCCGAGCGACGATCAACTGCGCAATCTCAACTGCCCGGTATTCTACGCCTACGGCGAGAACGACGGATGGATCACGAGGGCCGACGTTGACCGGCTGGCCGCGGCGCTCAAAAAGTTCAACAAACGCGGCGAAGTGAAAATCTACAAGGGCTGCTCGCACGGTTTCTTCAACGACACACGCAAGGACGTCTATGCCGCGGGCGAAGCGCGTGACGCGTGGGGCAAGGCGATCGCGTTGTTCAAGGAAAATCTTGGCGCGTAGCGCAACGCCACGGAGTACCGCCCGGACCGCGCGGGCATCTGGTGCTCGGCAGCCTGCGCGAGGTGCAGCGCGACCCGCTCGGACTTCTGCGCGACGGCTTTCGCGACCACGGCGACGTCGTGCGCTTGCGCTTCGGCACCACGCGCGCCCTTCTGCTCGCCCATCCAGAGCACATCGGCCACGTCCTGCACGACAACCATCGCAACTACGACAAGCACAACGTCGACTACGCGGTGCTGCGCCGCCTGCTCGGCAACGGCCTGCTGACCAGCGACGGCGAGTTTTGGCGTCGCCAGCGCCGGCTGATGGCGCCGATGTTCCATCGCCAGCGGGTCGCCGGGTTCTGCAACCTGATGGTCAACAGCACGCTGGAGATGCTCGAGCGATGGGACGCGATGGCGCGAAGCGGCGAGAGTTTCGACGTCGCGGCCGAGATGACGCGCCTGACGCTCCCGATCGTGGCCAAGGCTCTGTTCAGCGCCGACGTGAGCGACGACGCCGAGGCGATCGGCGCGGCGCTGACCGAAGTCAATCGCCAGTTGGGCGAATTCAGCCTGCTCGACATGTTCTGGATGATCCCGACGCCGCGCAAGCGGCGCTTTCGCGCCGCCGTACAAACGCTCGACGAGGTGGTGGGTAAAATAATCGACGCCCGCCGCCGCGCGACGCATCGCAACGAGGATTTGCTCTCGATGCTGCTCGACGCGGTCGACGAGGATACCAATAAGGGGATGACGCCGCGCCAGGTGCGCGACGAAGTGCTGACGCTGCTGCTGGCCGGTCACGAAACCACCGCCAACGCGCTCGCCTGGACCTGGTACTTACTTGCGCAAAACCTCGAGGCCGAGAACAAACTCCACGACGAGATCGCGAGCACGCTCGGGGAGCGCGCGCCGGGCGGCGCCTGACCTGCCACAACTCCGCTATACTCGGATGGTGATCGAAGAATCGATGCGGCTCTATCCGCCGGCGTGGGCGATTTCGCGCAACGCCATCGGCGAGGACGAGATCGGTGGCTACCCCGTGCGGCCCCGGACCAACATCATCATCTGCAGCTTCGTCACCCATCGCCATCCCTCATTCTGGGAGGAGCCCGAACGCTT
The DNA here is from genome assembly GCA_963815255.1 of uncultured delta proteobacterium. GTDB lineage: Bacteria > Desulfobacterota > Binatia > Binatales > Binataceae > JAKAVN01. The sequence continues at coordinate 57,286 of CAWFGH010000006.1, forward strand.
CGACCCCGAACGCTTTTCGTCCGAGCGCTCCCAGCGGCGACCGGACTTCGCCTACCTGCCGTTCGGCGGGGGCCCGCGAATATGTATCGGCAACGCGTTTGCGACGACCGAAGCACAACTGGTCGTGGCGACGATAGCCCAACGCTACCGGCTACGCCTCGTGCCCGGACATCCGGTGGAACTCCATCCCCTGATTACGCTGCGTCCGCGCCACGGGATACGGATGACATTGCATCCAGCCGACGACGCCAACGCTGCCGACTCCGCCGAAACTCGCGAGCGCGCCGCACGTTGATCGCGGGCGCTACGCCTTAACCGCCCACGCCGTCGTACTCGAGCGTCGGCAAGAACTAGCGCAGGAATTAATTAGCGATAGATCATATCGATCGAAAGCGTGAGCACGCCCTTGCCCGAGTATTGAAACTTGCACTGATCGAATGATGGTGCCCTGAGTGTCGGATATACGTTGTTGGTGAATCCGTAACCCTCGAGCGGATAACCGAACCTCCGGTCGAATTTGCCGTTGCCGTTTTCGTCATGAAACACGGTAGCGGCGTAGGCGCCGGCCGGCAGCCCCCTGAACTCGCACACAGCCTTGTTGCCCTCGATAGGCACCGAAATTTTACGGAACTCCGTGCCGACAGTGGTAAATTCAGCGGAGTTCGCGCTCGACCATAGCGAGCAAATCACGGAGCCTTTCTGATTGCGCACGCCGTTCACCACGATGCGGATTTCGTCCGGCTGGGCCCCTGCCGGTTGCGCGCGTGCGAGACGTGGCGCGAGCGTAAATCCGATCGCCATGGCGAGCGCCCATGCGAACCCTTTGCGCATCATCCTGATTGATTTTTCCTGATTGATTTTTCCGCGCCGTAAGTTCGCCCTGGGCGCCGCCCGCCGTGTCCCGCATTAAGCGCATGGCTGACGGTCACAATGGGCGCCTCTCCGAATCAACGCTTGACGTAATCAGTGCTTGCCGTAATCGAGCGCCACGCCTTTGCGCTGCGCGTAGATGTAGGCCTCGAGCGCGCGCAGCTTCGGATCGTTGGGGTTGAGCGCCTTGCCCTTGATCGGGTTCTCGATACACCAGTCGATCATATCGCGCAGCAGCGCGACCCGCTGAAGCTGGACTTGATACTTGGGATAAGTCTCGGGATGCGTATTGGCGGCGTCCGGATGGCACATATCGCAGCTTATTCCGATCGTGCTGCCGAGCGCCTTGTCGTCGTGAAAAACGCGCTTGCCCTCGGCGACGAACTTGTCGGTCTCGGCTTTCCACACTTTGTAGTCGCGCGGCTGAAAGCTCGCGTACGTGTCGCCCTGCTGAACTGCCAGCGAGGGTGCCGCCGCAGGGGCCTGGGTACCCGACATTGTCGCGGTCGAGGCCTTGGGGCTGGGCGGTGTGGCTTGGGCGACTTCCCATCGCTCGCCTGGATGCGCCCGTCGCCACCGGTCCATCAACTCGTCGCTCACGGCCTGCGCTCGCGCGCGCGACATCGTCTGTCCGGGCTTTAAGTTCTTGACCTCGATACTGGTCTTGCCGTCGCAGAGCATCACGACCGTGCCGCCGCTTTGCGCCGCGGGAACGTCGTGAGCCGCCGCCTGCTGCGCATACGAACGCGCGCAGCGGATCGCAATCGGAGCACCCGCGATCGCGGTTCCAAACATCAGGAGAATTATTCGTCTGGAGATCATTGTCGCCTCGTCGAATAAGAGACCGTCGAGTATCGGTTGGCGATCAATAGCTCGCGAACTGCGGCGCCGGCGGCCGATAGACCTTGCCATGCGATCGCAGGTATTGCGCGTGCACCGTGACCGGGTTGCGGTCCCACAGGTTGTACATCATGTCAGCCAGCCCTTCCTTGCTGACATTGACCTGGCCGTCACCGAGGCCGTCGAGCTGATCGTACGGATCGGGCCGATTCATCTGCACGGTGAGGGGCGGCAAGCCCTGAGGCGCGTATGGCCACGGCCAGGCCGTCGAGAGCATCCCGTAAAAACTGATGTTGCCGATCTGGTTGAAGAGCATCTGATGCGTATGGCCATGGATTACGGTGACGTGGTGGTAAGGCCTGAGCAGCGCCTGCACCTGTTCCGCGTCCTCAGTCCAGAAATTCCAGTTGCGGTAGTACTTGTAGAGCGGCGAGTGCGAGAACACGAGCAGCGGTGTGGTGGCCGGCACCTTGGCGAGATCTTTTTTGAGCCACGCGCGCTGTGGCTCGCCGACCTCGAAGCGCGACTGAATCCCGTTGTCCAATCCCGCGACGATTTGCATCCGCTCCGCCGGCGTCAGCTTGCGCGCGGTCCAGAAATCTTTCTCGTACACGCTCATCAGGACGATCACGTGGACGCCCTTCCAGTCGAACGAATAAGTGGGCGGACCGAACAACTCCTGCCACTTCTCGCCCAGGTCATAAAACCAGTCGTGCTCGCCGACCATTATCTTGACTGGCGCCTTAAGCATCGAGAGGATTTCCTTGCCCTGCTGCAATTCGTCGGGCCGGCCCAACTGCGCCAGGTCGCCGCCGAACAACACGAAGTCGGGCTGCGGATCGAGCGCGTTGACGTCCTCGACCGCCTTGACCGCGCCTTTGACGAAGCGCTGATTGAGCGTCCGCGTGTACATGTGCGTGTCGGAGATATACGCGAAGGTGAATGGCGGCGTTCCCGGCGCACCCGTCGCGCTCGCGTTCTTATCCAACGCGGCCTCGGCCACGTTGACGAGCTGAAAGGTATGCGGCGGCATCAGACCCTTGGCCATCACTGCGCCGGCGCTGGCTGTCAGGACCTTCAAGAAGGTGCGGCGGTCGAGCCGGCGCATCCCGCGCAGCACCTTATCGCGATCTTCCATGTACTTGGTTTCGACGCTCTTATGCCGTGCCGCCATGGCTTAGCTTCCTCGTGGATAAGATGTTGTCAGTCGCCGCCGAGCAGCGCGGGATCTTCTTCGTCTTGTGGTGGAGTCATATCGCCGAACGGACCCTTGAAGCCGGGACCGAGGCCGCTCTTGCCCATCGCGGCCGCCTCGTCGCGCTGCGGACGATCGGTCTTGGCGCGTGCGCGCTGCTTTTCGAGCTCTTCGTTCGAGGCGCTCGCGTATTCGGGACTGGTCAAGGTGGCGAGAAAGGCGACGAGGTCATTTTCTTCGGCTTCGCTAAGGCCGAGCGGCAGCAATCCGCCGTCGAGATAAGGATTCGGTACGCCGCCCTTGTTGTAATGGTCCAGAACGTCCCACAACGTCTGCTGGGAGCCGTCGTGGAAGTAGGGTTGAGTCACCAGCAGGTTACGCAAGCCCATCGTTCGGAAGCCGCCGATATCGTGCTGCTGTTTGGTTACGAGGAAGCGCCCGAGCCCGCTCATGTCGGTCTGGATTGCGAGTTGGTCGAGTTGCTGCGAGCCGCCGCCACCCTGCGCTATCAGCACCAGCGCCTTGCGCGCCAGCGGAACGAAGTCCGCCTTGTGCGCCGATACGCCGATGTTGTGAAACCGGTTGTCGGTGAAAAGCGGCTGCGTCGGGTTCCATCCGTGACAGGTCATGCAGCGGCCCTTGCCATTGAACAGTGACCATCCGCGCCTGGCGCTGGCGTTGATCGCGTTTTGGTCGCCCGCCATGAAGCGGTCGAAGGGCGTATCGAAAGCAATTTGCGTGCGCTCGTAGGCCGCGATCGCTTTTTCGATATTGTCCATCGTGATCGCGCCGTTGAATACTGTCTGGAATGACTGTTGGTATTCGGAAATCCTCTTCACCTTGGCGACTACGTCGTCGAGGCTCTTGTTGCCCATCTCGACCGGGTTGATAGTCGGACCTTCGATTTGTTTCTCCAGTGTCGGGGCGCGGCCGTCCCAGAACTGAAGCGTGTTGAACAGCGCATTCAAAACGGTCGGGGCATTGCGCTGTCCGAACGCGTGATGAATACCCATCGAGGCCGGAAGCTGATCGGTGAAACCCTTGGCGGGCGCATGGCATTGATCGCACGACACGGTGCCATCGGCCGAGAGCCGATCATCGAAGAAGAGTTTGCGCCCGAGCTCGACCTTCGCCGGCGTCTGCGGATTATCCGCCGGTATAACCCACGAATAGAGGTCGGCGGGAAAACCTTTCTGGTTGAGCGGCTTGGGCGCTGCGAGCGGAACCGATTTGTCGGCGCCGACGGTGGTCGTCAACGCAATCGCGACGGCGCAGAGAATCGCGGATGCGAACAGCCTGGCTTTCATTGCCTCCTCCGGTCGAAACCTTGGGGGTCCCCCGGGCGTCCTGACCCAAGGCCTCAGGTGCTGAAAAAGCGACTGTGCTCGCAACCTGATCAACTCAGGTTGGAAAATTCTTCGAATCGAGACGACGCTAGCCTTTGATTTTTTACCTTAGTCCGCGAAAAGCGGCAAACAGCGTGACCTTGCAAAATTCAATGGGACGGACCTTGTCGCCGAGCGAAAATTCAGAGTGACCTCTCCCGCCGCTCGCGATGCTCGCGGCGATCTCTCCTAGGTCAAGTAGAGGTTTAAATCGCTATTTCTGAGCTTCGCCTTCAGCCTGGCTGATTAAATCCGAGAGCTTCACACCGAGCGGGTTGGCAAGCCTCTCAGCTACATCGATGGTTGGTTTGCGTTCGCCGTGTTTCGAGAAGCCTGACGTAGATTAGCGATTCATTATCGTCGTATCATCGCTGCTGGCTCGCTGGTCACGGATACCTATTATTTTGTTTTAAATCGAATCTCCGAGGTTCAAAGCCACTCCTTGAAGGACGCCAAAGAGAGAAGTGTCTCCTTAACGCGCATTCCCGGTGCGCGCCTCAACGTACCGACGTCGAAGACTGCCTTCGCATGGCTGAAAGTGCACTGCGCAGGACTATGCTGAAGGGCTCTTAACTATGATCCACAAAATAGGGCGAGCGCCGCCATCGGAATCAGAGCCCATCGGCGCTTCTCGCGAAGAGAGGCGGCAGGCAAGCTACGCAATTGTGCTGGCACGGCCCCGCCCCCCTGCGCCGCAAAGCTTTGATACGCGATTGCCGTCGACAGCGAGTAGAGTGCCGTATTGCAGAAACTCGCTAGCGCGCGGGGACTCTATAAGGCGCCATGCGGCTGAACAACCGATCCCGCAGGATCAGCGTATGAAAAGAACAGCTCCAAAATGGGCGATGAACGCGAGGAATAAGAGGTAGGCGAGAATCGTGTGCGCCTTCCGCGCCTGCATGCGAAAGCTGATCATTACCCTGAACGCGCTCATCAAACACCGGACGCCGTGGGCCGTTCCCGCTTTGTGCTGCAAGTTGACTGTTCGTGCGATAGCTATGGCTAGGGGGTAAACTCTAATATCAAGTCATGCCTGGGCCAATCTATCGAAGCGGGAATGTGGTCAATGCGACCTCGGCATCCAACCGTCCGAAACTGAACGCCCGGATGTATAAGCTCTCCGCTACAGTGTGGTGAAGGCTTTTATCGGACTTTTGACTCCGTCGCTCCTGGCGCTAGAATCCATCGATTCCACGGTATAGTAGTAGGTCGTCTTCGGCGGGAGGTCGTACAGGTTCACGCGGAAGACCGTCGATGAATGGTAAGGGTTTAACCTGATCGGATTTTTGGCGGTTTGGTTCAAATTTTTTGGATCCGTACCATAGTGCACAAGCCCGTAGTGCACGGGCAAGCCGCCGGGATTGTTTACCGTCCATCGGATAACCGTCAAATAGCCACCCACCAACGGGACTTCTGGCCCCACGCTGATCTGTACCCGCTCGGCTCTTGGAGTGATTGGACTCTCTTGAGCTAGCAGATTGCCGCTCAAGATCATGATCGACAATGTCAGAAGAACCTTATTCATGTTCATACCTGAATTGACTCAAGATGATTAAAGGCGAAGAGACCAAGGTCAACAGCCATCGACCGTCTTTAGCTCCGGCTCGTCCGCTCGCATATCAGGTTTTGCGAGACGGACGAGCCAGAGAAGAGATGTCGGCCCTATGGTATCGCCGGCGACGGCAATGGCGATGCCTGGCAGATCGCCGCTGCGCAGGGCGGCAGAGGCGGAGTCGGGATAAGTTCGCCATTCCCTTGCCTCGACGGCGAACAATTGGGATCTGTGGCGGGGTTGCAGGTCATGCAACTACCGGTAAAGGTATCACTGTTAGGGTAAGGTGCCGTGAAACCGTCCGTGAGTGTTTCCAAAAACGCGACGATCTGGTCTTCCTCTTTATCCGTCAAGCCGAGCATACCCGTCGTCGTGTCGAGGTTGTTCGGGACCTCTTTCATGGGCCAGCAGGTCACCCTCTCAATGGTTCCTGACGGGCAGTGTCCGGAAGTGACCGGGTAGGCAAAGCTGGTGTCGCGCGTGTTGTAAAAATGTACGAGCTGTTTCAGGCTCTTGATGTAGCCGTTATGAAAGAACTCCTTCTGGAAGTAAGGTTTCCCGGTGCCAGCTTCGGTGGTGGGACACTGCGGCGGTGTCATCGCCACATTGCGAGTTGTGGCCACTTGGAATTGACCGTCAACCATTGGTGCAAATTGTATCCAGTTCCGGTTTGGGTTGGGGCCGGAGCCGAAACCACTTCGCAGGAAAGTTCCCATTCCCAAATCTCTGTAGCCGAAACCGTAAGGATTACCGATGAACCCATAGGAATCCGGCGTGGTCTGATAATAGAAAGCATCCCTCGGATTCAGAGGGAGACCCTCATTGGCCGAACCGAAGCAGGTGAATAGAGGAGGGTTCGCCGTCGCGGTTGTGCTGGTGTCCACCTGACCTGGCTGTAGAGTCGTCCCTCTTCCGTCGACGTGGCACGAGTTGCAATTGCCTTTGCCGTTGAAGAGGTTGAAGCCAGCCATTTCGTCTGCAGTCATCGTGTAGTTGCCCTTCAGGGACGCGTCGAATTTCGACGTGAAAGTGCTGACCTGCACTGACTGCTCGTATGCGTCAATAGACGAACCCCAGTGGTCATAGACCGTGTCTGCCTCTGTGCGTTCTTCCGGTCTCAGCTTGATCGGTTCGGGGTCTCCGCCGAATACCGCAGCCCCTCCTGGGGTTTCGCAGATCTCCTCAGTATCGGGTGGGAACTTGATGTCGAGGGAGTCTTTGCCCCACATCAGTTCGAAGAGAGGACGGTATACAGCCTGCTGAAGCCGAAACGCCACGCAAGCAGTGTCAGGGAAGCCCATTTCTTGAGTATCAACTGGAGGACCCTGTGCCTGTTCGGCGTCCGGATTTCGTAGCCTATATCCGGTCGCGCGTGAATCCCAGAAATTCCCACCAAAGAATAGTTGCTGTTCTTGGTTGTATTGCAGCACAGGGAAGAACGGTGCATACGTGTGTCGCTGCGCCGTCCGCTTGCCGGCCCGAAAGTGAACCGTTCCGGGATAGGCGATTATCGTCCCGTTCACTGACGGGATCGGTCCGCTCCAACCGGCATACGGCATGTGGCAAGACGTGCACGCTTGATTTCTGCCGGGCGAAATGTTCTGGTCGAAAAGCAAAAGTTCGCCGAGTGTTTCGATCGATTCAGTTCCGGTATCTTTAAGGACAGGCGGATTCGGGCCAGAGCGAATCTCCAATCGTGTCGGCAGCGGTAAAGAGTGCCACCTTTCGATAGCTCTACCTTCGATGACATCGATCTCCCGCAGGACCCTGGCTATCTCCGAATCCAAATCGGGCGGTAGAATGCCGGGCGGATACGGGTTGTAGACCGGCGGTGGCTTATCCTTATCCCTCTTGTCCGCGTGTTCGTCTTGCGCTGACAGAGTGTGAGAGCCGACGATGATGGCTATCAGCCCCGCCGCGCAAACTGTTGACGTGATAGTGAGCATGCTGCGTTTCATTGATTCAACTCCCTCTCGCCGCTACAGCGAACGCGATCGAATCAAACGTTAAACAGCTCTGCTACGAGAAAGTTTTCCGTGAGCGAGACTCGATAACTTTATGTGAACCAGTTTCAACGTTGCGTCAACGTGCAAAAATTGCCAAATACAAATGGGACTAAATATTCAGCCTGTGGCCGATCATTGCGATCAAGAAAATCGTTTTCTCATCCAGATCGAGCGTTTTAGTGAATCTGTGCTTCTAAGCTCATTTCTACCCGAGACAGTTAATGCGAGTTTCATTGTGCTGGCACGGCCCAGCCCCCCTGCGCCGCAAAGCTTTGATACGCGATTGCCGTCGACAGCGAGTAGAGTGCCGTATTGCAGAAACTCGCTAGCGCGCGGGGACTCTATAAGGCGCCATGCGGCTGAACAAACCGATCCCGCAGGACCAGCGTGTGAAACAGAACAGCTCCAAAATGGGCGATGAACGCGAGGAATAAGAGGTAGGCGAGAACCGTGTGCGCCTTCCGCAATGCCGCGTACAACATCACGCTATGCGGAAGGATGGGGAAAAGATGCAGCGGCCCATACAGTACGATCGGATAGCGCGCCGCGGACAACATCCCCCAGCCGACCAGAGGCTGCACAAACAGCAATGTGTACAGCAACATTTCCGACGCGTGTGCAATGAAGCGCTCCTGAGACGACATCGTCGCAGGAAAAGGAGGCAGGGTGCTGAAGCGCCGGTTCACGAACCGGATCACCACTAAAATCAGGATCAGGATCCCCACCGGGCGATGGATTGATACTAGCCGATGGTAGTCGGCGAGCGACGCGACCATGGCAACACCAATGCCGAGCATGGTCAGCACCATCGCGGCCATCAACCAGTGAAGAAACCGCATGGAAACCGGGAATTGCTGCGGGTCCGTCGTCATCCTGACGCTCACTTTCGCACGTCCGAAGGCGTGATCGCGCTCGGCTCCTTCTTCTCGCCCGCTCGTCTTGTAAACGATTGCGAATAAACTGCCGATCGAGCGCTGAGCAAAGGATCGTCGGACGGTGCAATGCCGACCGGCAACACCAACGGATCGAAGTTGATGTCGCGACAGTTTCCAGGCGCCTCGGACTCAACTTCGTCGAGGGTCAGCGTACCGGCATCGACCTGCTCCCGATCTTCCGGCCATGGGATCGTCGCATCGTCGGTAGGGTCGCCGGGTTGCCCAACCGTGAGGATCAGCCGCCACTGCACGGGCGCACTATGAATCCGCGCGATGAGATCGTCGAAGAGATAATTCTTGTCGGGATTGGCGGATTGAGCCGTGTCTTCAGGCTTAAACGCATCCACCGGCACCATCGACCATCGAACCGGCGTCGAGACGTCGGCCGCGTTGATGAAACGGAACGCATTGAGGCCGTTGAAAGTGCTGTTGTCGAAACCGGACGACACTTGATGGCTTTGGATGATTTTTACCGCCCGCACAAATTCGGGATGGCTGGCCACGAACGCCGCCATTTTTTCCGGATCGGGTTTATGCGTGTTGGGGTCGGGTTGCGAAGCAATCAAGTTGTCGTAAAAGGCCTGCGGGGTGTTGAACGGAAATACCGGACGATTGATCATCGCCGTCCGCCACTCTTCGCCATCGGGCAACCGAAACAGAAGTCCCAGGCCACGGATCGCGTCGGGAGCATCGCCAACATAGGGATTGCCGCCGCCGAGCGAGAAGCGGCCGATGACCGGCACGCGGCCGGTCCGGAACAGAGCGGCCTTCGAGAGGCGCGTTGCCTGGCCATTGCTATCGAAGAAACCGCTGACGCACACGCCTTTGGCATGATTGCGGCGGAACCCGGACTGGACTCCGAAGACCTTTTCAAAACCGTTGACGAACCGGATAGGTGTCAGTTCATGCGGACTGAACCAGCCTCCCAAATAGAGAAACCCTGCGACGACCAATAGGATGACAACGCCGATGCCCGCCAATCGCGCCAGTGTGCTGGATACGCTCAGGGGAGCTGGTTGATTTTCCGTCGATGGGGTCGCGTCACTTGGCATTGCCGCCTCTCCAATGCCTGCTTACCTAAGCGACGATCCACATATTACAAACCGCCCCAGATGACCTTAGCCGGAATTTCCGCTTTATTAAAGATTCAGGTATGCGGTGATTCGGCGCGATCGGCGGCGCCCGCGGGTGGCCATAGCGCTGCGGGATCGAGATTCGGTCCGCGCAGATGAATCAGCCGGCCGTCGGCGCCGTCGCGCTCCGAAAGCCATCGCGCCGCGATCGCCATCGAGTCGAGTTCATCGCGCGCCACCGGCCGCGCGCGGTAGCGCTCGTAATTCGCGGCTACGAATTCCGCGACCGCCTGCGCGTCCGTGGCCTCCGCCAGTGGACGAGTCAGCGCGAGCCGCCCGCTCAGCACCACATGCGCGAGCATCGAGGCGTCCGCGCCAACCACGATGACGAGATTGTTTTCGGTGACGACGCGGCTTAACCGCTCGGCACGCGAGGCGAGCGTGGTGAGCGCGGTGAGCTCGCGCTTAAAGCGCGCCGCTTCCTCGAACCGCATCGCGCGTGCCGCGTCGTCGCGCGCGCGAGCCAATTCGCCGAGCAGCGGCCCGCTCCGCCCGCGCAAAAATTCGACCGCGCGCCGCACTCGCGCGCCATACGCGTCTTCGTCGGCGCTCAGATTGCACGGCATCGCGCAGTGTCCCATCTGGCCATACATGCATGGCGAGAAATCATCCCTCGGCGCGAGCTTGCCGGCGCATGTGCGCATCCCCAGGATACGACCGAGCGCGCGCACCGCGCGATCGACTCCGCCCCGTCCCACGAACGGCCCAAGCTGCATCACGCCGCGGCGCGTGGAAAGTTTGGTCGAAAGCTTCAGGCGCGGGAACGCGTCCATCAAATCGAGCCGCACGAAGTACGCCTGCGCCATCCCCTTGAGCATCCGGTTGTACGGTGGTTTGAGTTCGCGGATGAGCCGCGCCTCGAGCAGCGCCGCGTCGAGCGCGGACGGCGTCACCCGCGTGTCGATCGTATAGACGTGGCTCACCAGGTCGGCCGTCTTGGCGTTGATCGTGATGCCGCCGTTGAAATACGACGCGACGCGCTCGCGCAAACGCCGCGCCTTGCCGACATAGAGCAGGTCGCCGCGCTCGTTGCGCATCAGGTAGACCCCGGGCGCCATCGGCAGCGCCGCGATCGCCTCGGGCGGGACGTGGCGCTCGATTCTGCGGCCGGCGGCGCCGCGGCTATGCAGATCGATCAGCCGGTCGACGCGGGTGATTCCGCTTTGCGCCGCGATGTCGAGAAAAATCGAGAGCAGCTCGGCCGCCATCCGCGCGTCGCCGAGCCCGCGATGGCGTCCCTCGGTCGAAAGGCCGAAATGCTCGGCCAGCGCGTCGAGCCGGCGGCGGCGCAGCGACGGCGCGAAGCGGCGCGAGAGCCTGAGCGTGCACAACACCGGGTTCTTGAGCCCCATCCCGAAAACGCGGCGGAACTCGAAATCGAGGAACGCGAAATCGAATTGCGCGTTGTGCGCGACCAGCACCGCGTCGCCCAGGAAATCGCGAAATGCCGGCAGCACGTGCTCGATCGGCGGCGCGCCGGCCACCATCTCATTGGTGATCGAAGTAAGCCGCGTGACGAAGGGCGAGATCGGTCCGCGCGGACGCACCAGCGTCGCGAACGATTCGGTCATCCGCGGACCTTCCATCCGGTACGCGCCAATCTCGGTGATCGCGCCGGGACCGGGGCGGCCGCCGGTGGTCTCGAGATCGACCACCACGTAGCGGCCACGATCAAGCGGCACCTTCAGCGCCTCGCTCGCGCGCAACGCCCACATCCCACTCGCAGTGTCGAAGACGAAATTCGGATCGCCGGCGAGCAGGCGATGAACGATACGCGGGCCGAGTTCCGGATCGGAGCCTGCGCCCGCAAAGAGCAGGCCGACCAATTCGTCGGTATGCGCGCCGGCTACCTGGCGCTCGAGATAAGCGTAGAGTTTCTCGCGCGCGGTCGCGCCGGAATGCCGATGCTCGAGGTCGAAAGCTCCCACAGCCCCATCCACCACACTTTCGCACACTTCGCGTTATGTTCGCTTTAGCAGACCGCGCAGCGAAAACCTATCCCTTCACGCAGCGCGCTTTGCCGGGCCGGGTCTGGAAACGATACGCTGGAGAGACGGCGTGGCCGGAAAATTTTCGATGCTGACTCGGCGCAGGCTGTGGATGATGGCGTGGATGGTGATCGCCGTCGCCGCTATAGCGTTGATGGGAATCGTGATGAGCGAGTTGATAACCGAAGCCGGTCCGTACCAGGACGCCCCGCCGCCCACCGGCCAACTGCATCCGGCCGCGTGGCCCGACCGCTCACTGACTATGGCGGACCTCGGCCATGCGGCGCTGCTGATGAACTGGTACGGCGTGCGCGTGCTGAGCGATCCGACGCTGTTCAATCGCGTCGGGCTTTCGATAGGCTCGCTGCTGACCATCGGACCGCATCGGTACACCGCGCCGCCGCTTGCGCCGGCGCAGTTGCAAAACCTCGACGTCATCCTGATAACTCACGCGCACATGGACCATCTCGATCTGCCCTCGATGCGCGTGCTGCCCAAGAGCGCGGTGGTGATCGCATGCAGCGGATGCGCCGAATTGATTCGTCCGCTGGGCTTTACCGACGTGCGTGAGCTTCGATGGGGCGAGCACACGGAGGTCAAAGGCCTCCGCGTGACAGCGATGGGCGCGAAGCATTGGGGCGTGCGATGGCCGCCGATGGGCCGCGCGTACGGCTACAACAGCTACCTGCTCGAGCGCGGCGGGACGCGGATGCTGCTCGCGTGCGACAGCGCTTACACGCCGCTCTTCGATACTCTCGCCTCCGACCCGCCCGACATCGCGGCATTTTCGATCGCGGCCTACGATCCGTGGATTCATAATCACGCAAATCCCGAGCAGGTCTGGACGATGTTCCAGCAAAGCCGCGCGCGCTACCTGGTGCCTATTCATTGGGGGACTTTCCGGCTTTCCAAGGAGCCGATGGACGAACCGATGCGCCGGCTGCTTGCGGCGGCGGGCCCCGAGGCGAATCGCGTCGCCATACGGCAAATCGGGGTCGCCTGGAGCCTCCCGGCGACGGCGCGGCCAGATCAGCAACATGCCAGTCTGGACGGCGCTACACTAAAGGCATCAAAATGAGCTACAATGCCACAAGAGATGGGCTGGGCAGCGTTTGGCTGCACTGATGTTATTCCATCGATTGGGGGGATCATGGCCAAGGTGCAAGGGCGAGCGAGGCTAAACGGTAAGCGCGCGCTCACGTCAGAGGCGCCACTTTTCAGCCGGACCGTTGCGCGGCTCGCGATAGCCGCGCTGGTGCTTGGATGCGCCGCGCTCGGCACGCGCCCGGCGCTCGCTCAGGACGACGATTGGTCGGTCGTACCGTCCGACACTCAGTCGAGCCAGGATCAGTCGCAGCAGGTCCACCAGAGCCATCCCTCCAAGGCCCAGCCCGCCGAAGCTGACCCCGCCGCGTCGCAGACGCTGCCGCAGGAACTCCAACCTGGAGCCGATGGGGCGCAGATGATCTGCGGTGAGAGGGCTCGGCCGGCGGTCGAGCCGTACAAGAGCATCGTCGCCGACATCGACCGCCAGTGGGGCGTCAACGCTCCGGTCTACGAATCGGTGCGCGCCGACTCGCCACACGTCTCGCGCGCCGGATGCATCTTCTATAACCCGACGTTCATGGAGGTTTTCCTGCGCGGCGAGACCGACGAGCACGGCGAGCCCGACAAGACCTCGATGATCTACGCGATCATGGCGCACGAGCTCGGCCATATCGAGCATCACGACTACGATCGTACGGACGTCTCCAGCGTCGACAAGGAACTGGAGGCCGATCGCTTCTCCGGCTATACGCTCTCGCGCATGGGCATCTCACGCGGCAACATCACGCCCTTCTACAGCCTGGGCGGCGACGAATTCAGCGGCGTCCACGACCACGGCTTCTCCAACGAGCGGATCGCGGCGTTCAACAAAGGCTGGAAGGCGGCCGAGTGGGGTCAGCCCGAGGGCGGCGGCCCCGCGGCACAGAACGCGGCGAGCAAGTCTACCTCTGACGACTCGGGCGAGAACGACGATTCGAGCACAGCCGCGGTCCCGTAACAGCGGAGCGCGCGCTCGCATTGGCGCGTCTCGAGTCGCTCTTTGAGCGAGCGCGTCCGCCTCTTCGGTGAAGTTTTTTTCCAGTCATCCTCGGAGCAGGTGAACTCACTCGGCGGAAGCTACCTCTCCTGTCATCCTGAGCGAGCGCTGCGCGAGTCGAAGGACCCCGATCTTTTTGGGCGAGCATCGCGAGAGTCTCTGAATATTAAGGATCCGGGGTCCCTCGACTCGCAGACTCGCTCGGGATGACAGAAGAAGCAGAGCTTACCTTAACTTGATACTCACTGCACTAGCAACTTGCTAGTTGGTGAGGCGGCCGCTTACACCTTCTTGCGGCGCTTGGAGAGATAATCCACCAGCATGTATTCGCCGAGATGATCCGGCCGGGTATAGAGCGCGCGCCCGCGGTTGATCTGGGTCATCTTCTCGACGAAGGCGCGCAGGCTCGGCGAATCGTCGAGCATGAAGGTGTTGATCGTGATCCCCTTGCGGGTGACGCGCTCGACTTCCTTCAGCGTCTCCTGCGCCGCGCGCATGCTGATGCCGCCGAACGACAGCGGCCACTCGCAGTACAGGCGCTTGTTGAGAAAGTACGCGGTCGGCTGGCCGTCGGTTATGACGATGATGTGCTGGTTGCGCGACGGATGGCGCCCGAGCAGATCCGAAGCGAGGCGCAGCCCGTCCTGCAAGTTGGTGAACGGATCGCCCATGTTCCACGAGGCCTCGGGCAGGTCCTTTAACTTCAATTCGACCGCGCGGGTGAAAAAGCCGACGATCGAAAAAAAATCGCGCGGGAACTTCGAGCGGATCAGCGTCTCCATCGCCATCGCGACCTTCTTGGCCGCCGCAAAGCGCCCCTCCCAGCTCATCGACCACGACATATCGAGGCACAGCACGGTCGACGACGAACTCGCGTAGTCGTTTTCGTAGACCTCGAAGTCGCCGGGCTCCAAGGCCAGCGGCACGCCGGGCCGCCGCGTCAGCGCGTGCTTGAGCGTCGCGACCAGGTTCAGATTGAGCGGATCGCCGAAGCTGTAGCTCTTGGTCTCGTCGGGGCGAATCTCGGTTATCCCGCGATGGTCGGTCGCGTGCGATCCGCCGCGGTCCTTGAGCAAGCCCTGGTAGATGTCGCGCAGCGCCAGCTGGCCGATCCGGCGCACGCCCTTAGGCGAGAGCGCCATGTGCTCGCCCTTCTGCACCATGTAGCCGCCCTCCTCGAGCAGCAGCATCACCTGGCGCAGGTTGTTAAAATCCTGCTCGGCTTGTTGCCCCAGCATCTCGCGTAAATCTTCCATCGAGATCTTGTCGAAGTTCCCCGACATCAGGTCCTGCTCGAGCTGCTTCATCCGATCCATCTCGCGCATCAGCTCGAGCGCCTGCTGATAATCCAGGCTCTTGGGGCCGTGGAAAAGATGCTGGTTGCGCTCGCGGAAGTTTTCGAGGTCGCGGATATTCTCGTATTCCTTGAGCAGGGCCTCGAAATCGGCGCGCGCCTGGGCGTCCTCGAACTCATGGCTCTCGAGTTTGCGAATCGCCTCCGAGACGCGCCGCGGCATCCGCTTAAGCTCGCGCAGTTTCTCGTCGAGCTTGCCGCCCGGCTGTTCGGCGCTTAGCCGCTCCAGCGTGCCACGCTCGCGATCGACGATGTCCTGGAGCCGCCGCTCCATCTCGCTCAGCGCTTCCTTGAGATTGAACTCGCGGTAGCGCTGGCGCATCTCCTGGCGCAACTGTTCGAGAAACTCCTCCAGCCCCGCGACCCGCGAGCCGTCGAAGTCCATCCCCTGCCGCGTCATCCAGTCCATCGCCTGGCGCACGTCGTCGGTGTAGGAGAGAAACTCGGCCAGCTTCTCGAACACCTTGTCGGCGTCGAGCTTGAGCTTCTGGCTGCCGTCCCACGCGGTGTAGCGAATTTCGATCATCGGCGTCGCGCGCGCTTTGCTCCCGCGGCCTCAGGCGTGATAGGCGAAGCGCCCGCCGTGGCGCTCCTTGTTGAGCTTCTGATGGAGATGCAGGCCCTCGAACACCAGCTCGCTCGCCGCGGCCATCAGGCCCGGCGTCTCGAACGAGCCGAGCTGCTCGACCGCCTCGCGCAGGCCCGGCACCTCGCGCAGCGCGTCGAGATAGTCGGAGGCCGGCGCGTCGTCGGAGACCTCGACGCCCCATCCGCCCTCGAAGTAGGCGGCCACGCGGCGCAAGTCCTCGATCTTGAAATAGCGATCGAAGACCTTGAGCACGGCGCGGTTGACGAGGCGCTCGATGAGGTCCTCCTCCTTCTTGTCCTCGCCCACGTACTCGAGCTCGATCTTGCCGGCGGTCGAGGCATAGAGCGAGGGCAGGTCGGAGAGGCGCGGCACGATCTCGTTGTCGCCGAGGCGCACGGCGCGCTTCTCGGCGTTGGAGAGCACGGATTCGAAATTGTTGATCGAGACGCGCACCGAGACCCCGGAGCTCTGGTTGATCTCGTTGGAGGCGCGCGCCTCGAAGGTAAGCTGCGCGACCACCTCCTTGATGAAGGGCGGGACCCGCAGCGCCATCCCGGCGCTCGCCGGGTAGCCGCACTCCTGGTCCATGATCGCAATTTCGTCCTCGATCGTGCGCGGATAGTGCGTGCGAATCTGGATGTCGAAGCGGTCCTTCAGCGGCGTGATGATCCTGCCGCGCGAAGTGTAGTCCTCGGGATTGGCGCTCGCCACGAATACCAGGTCGAGCGGCAGGCGCACCCGGTAGCCCTTTATCTGGACGTCCTTCTCCTCCATCAGGTTGAACAGTCCCACCTGGACTTTCTCGGTCAGGTCGGGAAGCTCGTTGATGGCGAAGATGCCGCGGTTGGTGCGCGGGATGAGGCCGTAGTGGATGGTCTCCTCGTCGGCGAGGTAGCGCCCCTCGGCGACTTTGATCGGATCGATCTCGCCGATCAGATCGGCCACCGAGACGTCGGGCGTCGCCAGCTTCTCGGCATAGCGCCGCTCGCGTCCGATCCATTCGATTTCCAGCTCTTCGCCGAACTCGGCCGCCCGCCGCCGGCAGGCGCCGCAAATTGGCCGATAGGGATCGTCGTTGATCTCGCAGCCCTTGACCGCCGCCACGCGCTCGTCGAGCAGGTCGGCGAGCAATCGGATAAGGCGCGACTTGGCCTGTCCGCGTTCGCCGAGAAAGATCATGTGATGGCCGGCGAGCACGCCGTTTTCGATCTCGGGCAGCACGCTCTGGTCGTAGCCGATGATGCCGGGCAGGATTCGCTCGCGCGCGCGCAGCCGTTCGAGCAGGTTGCGGCGCATCTCGATCCTGACCGGCAATACTTCGACGCCCGCCGCGCGCAATTCGCCCAGCGTGCGAATCTTGAACAAATCTTGCTTGAGCGAATCTTGCTTCATTTGAAGATCCAGTTGAGAAGTCGCGTACTGGTTTTAGGATATGGTAGCGCCGACCGTCTTGAAAAGCGGCTCGAGCAGGTCGTAGGTCTCCTCGAGATGTTGCGAAATGACGCGGGTGGCCGCCAGCACCGGCATGAAGTTGACGTCGCCGTCCCATCGCGGCACCACATGCCAGTGCATATGATCGGCGAAGCCCGCGCCGGCGCATCGCCCTAAATTGGCGCCGAGGTTGAATCCGTCGCAGTGAAACGCGCGCCGGAGCAGCGTCACCGCCGCGGCCTGCAGCTCGGCTAACGCGGCGCGCTCGGCGCGCTCGAGCAGTTCGGGCGAGGCGAGATGGCGCCGCGGCGCGATCATCAGGTGGCCGTTGTTGTATGGGTAACGGTTGAGCATCACCAGCGCGAGCGGCCCCGCGTAGAGCACCAGCCGGCGGCGGCGCTCACGCGCGCCGAGCGTGCCGAAGCAGAAGATACATTCGCGCCCGGGCTTTCCCGCGATGCGCAGGTAGGCTCCGCGCCAGGGCGCCCATAACCGCAGCGGCCCGCTCGCGGCGGCCTCAGGCCGAACGGGCTTACGCCGAGCGCGCTTGGGCGTCCTGCTCCGCGCCATTGAGGCCCGCGCGCAGCTCCTTGCCGGTGCGGAAGAAGGGGACCCGCTTGGCTTCCACGGCGACCATGTCGCCGGTGCGCGGATTGCGGCCCTGGCGGGCGCGGCGCTGCTTGACGCCGAAGCTGCCGAAGCCGCGGATTTCGATCCGCCCGCCGCGGGCCGAGCACATTGGCCATCTCTTCGAACATCGCGTTGACGATGGTCTCGGACTGGCGATGCGAGTATTTCTGATGCCTTGCCAGCAATTCCTCGATGATGCCGCGCTTGGTCATCGGACTACGCTCCTGCTGTAGCTCCCGCCGTTCGCATATGCCGCGTCCGGCAGGAGTTCGCGGGCTCCCCCCCGCGTTAGGTCGCGTCTTTTAACGGTCGCGTCGCTGGCCGCGCGGAGCGGTGCGGCCGCTCTCGTCGCGATCAAGCCGGAGTTCCTCGTTCAGGATATCTTCCATCGAAAAGCGCGCCGCCTCGTGCTCGCGCTTGAGATAGGCCTGCATCTCCTCGCGCTCCTCGTGCTGCTTGACGGCCTTGACCGAGAGCCCGATACGCCGCTCGCGGCTGTCGACCTGCACCACGATCGCTTCAATTTGGTCGTCGACCTTGAACAGCGAAGAGGGCTTGTCGACCCGCTCGTTGCTGAGCTGCGAGATGTGGATCAAGCCCTCGATCCCTTCCTCCAGCTCGACGAACACGCCGAAATCCGCGACCGAGCTCACCTTGCCGCGCACCCGCGTGTTCAGCGGATAGCGCTGCGCCACGGTCGACCACGGATCGGGCGTGAGCTGCTTGACGCCGAGACTCACGCGCTCGTTCTCGACGTCGATGCCAAGCACGGTGGCCTCGACCTCGTCGCCCTTTTTATAGACCTCCGATGGATGGCGCACCTTCTTGGTCCACGACAGATCCGAGATATGCACCAGGCCGTCGATTCCCGGGTTCGATTTCGACGAACACGCCGAAGTCGGTGATCGATTTGACCTTCCCCTTGACCAGGCTGCCGATCGGATGCTTCTGCGCCAGCTCTTCCCACGGGTTGGGTTCGGTCTGCTTAAGCCCGAGCGAGATGCGCCGGTTGGTCTCGTCGACGCCCAGCACCTGGACCTCGACCATGTCGCCCTGGTTGACGACTTTCGAGGGATGCACCGCGCGCTTGCTCCAGCTCATCTCGGAGACGTGGATCAGCCCCTCGACGCCCTTCTCCAGCTCGACGAAAGCGCCGTAGTCGGTGACGCTCACGACCTTGCCCTTGAAGCGCGCCCCCACTGGATAACTTTCCGCCGAGCGCGCCCACGGGTCGGGCATGATCTGTTTCATGCCGAGGGACACGCGCTCGCGCGAGGGATCGTACTTGAGCACCACGACCTTGACCTTGTCGCCGACCTTGACCGCTTCCGAAGGATGCTGCAGGCGGCCCCACGACATGTCGGTGATGTGCAGCAATCCGTCGAGCCCGCCGAGATCGACGAAAGCGCCGTAGTCGGTGATGTTCTTCACCACGCCTTCGAGGATCACGCCCTCTTCGAGCACCTTGAGCGTCTGCTCCTTGAGTTCGGTGCGCTCGCGCTCGATCACGGCGCGGCGCGAAACCACCACGTTGCCGCGCGCGCGGTTGAACTTCAGCAACTGGAAGCGCCCGCGCTGGCCGACGTAGCGATCCAGGTTGCGAGCCGGGCGGATGTCGACGTGCGAGCCGGGCAGAAACGCCGGCACGCCGATATCGACTTGCAAGCCGCCCTTGACCTTGCCAAGGATCACGCCCTCGACCGGCACCTCGTTCTGGAACGCGCGCTCGAGCTCGCGCCAGACCTTGAACTTCTCCGCCTTGGCGTGCGAGAGGGTGACCGTGCCGTTCTCGGTCTCGGTGCCCTCGAAATAGACGTCAACCTCGTCGCCTTCCCTGACCACGGGGTTGCCCTCGTGGTCGAGGAACTCGGCGAGAGGCACCTGCCCTTCGCACTTGTAGTTGATGTCGATGATGACGCTGTCGCGCGTGATCAGAAGAACCGTTCCGGTTAGAACATCGCCGGGGCGCGGAGCCCTGAGGCTTTGTTCCATCAGCGACTCGAAGTCATTATCTCCTCCATGCACCTTGTCAGACAACTCTTTCTCCATTTAGTGGGACCTTCCCCGGAATTCGAGGCTACAGCAATGCATACCGCCCAGACCTCTGCGTTTCAAGACCTAAGCCGCGCCGCCGCGCGCGCTGACGCGCTGAGCCATCAGCTTTACGACCTCTTCGACACTCATCCTGCTCGCGTCAATGATGATCGCGTCGGGCGCGGGCTTAAGCGGCGCGAGCTCGCGGCCGCAGTCGCGCCGGTCACGTTCGAGCAGTTGCGCGAGCACTTCCTCGCGCGTGATCGTGACGCCGCGCGCGTTAAGCTCGCGCCAGCGCCGCTCGGCGCGCACCTCGGGACTCGCGTCGAGAAAAAATTTGAACTCGGCGTCGGGAAAGACCGCGGTGCCGATGTCGCGGCCTTCCATCACCACGCCGCCGCGCTCGCCGGCCGCGCGTTGCAGCTCGCGCATCCGCTCCCGCACCACACCGAGCGTCGAGAGCCGCGACGCGCATTCGCTTATCTCCGGCGATCCGATCTCGTCGCTGATGTCGCGGCCGTCGAGCAGGATGCGCCCGCCCGAAAATTCTATGCGTACCTTCTTCAGCAGCGCGTCGAGCTTGCGCTCCGCCTCGGGATCATCGGCGCTGATTCCTGCGGCGCGCGCCGCAACCGCGACCGCGCGGTACATCGCGCCAGTGTTGACGTACTCGAAGCCGAGCACCTCGGCCAGGCGCCGGGCAACGGTCGATTTGCCCGCGCCGACCGGCCCGTCGATTGCCACCACCGGACGTGAGCGCGTCACTTTAGCCCCTCGCGCATCGCGCGCCCGCGGTTGAAAATCTCCTCGAAGCGCGCGACGTCGCCGACGCGAATCGCGCGCTCGAACTCGTTCAGCGCGACGCGAAAAAGCCCCAGCGCCGCCAGGATCGCGTCGCGATTGGTCAGTACGATGTCGCGCCACATCTCGGCCGACGACGCCGCGATTCGCGTGGTGTCGCGCAAACCCCCGGCGCCGTAAGCCGCCGCCTCGTGCTCGCCCACCCGCTCGCCGCAAAGCGCCGCGGCGAGCGCGCTTGCGACCACCTGCGGCAGATGGCTTGCGCGCGCGAGTACCTCGTCATGCTCATCGGGCGCCATCCGCTCCACGTGCGATCCGGTCGCCCGCCACAACCGCTCGACGCGGTCGATCGCGTCGGGCGTGCTGCGCGCCGACGGCGTGATTATCGTGCGGCGTCCGATAAACAGGCTCTCGTCCGCGGCAACCGCGCCGGTGCTCTCCTTGCCGGCCACCGGATGCACCGCGACCAGCGCCATCTGCGCGCCGAGCAAAGGCTCCAGCGCGCGCACCACCCATCCCTTGACGCTCCCGACGTCGGTTATCACCGCCGCGCGCGGCAGATACGGCGTCATCGCGGCCAACGTCTCGGGCATCGTGCGTATCGGCACCGCCAGCATCACCAGGTCGGCGCCGCGCGCGGCCGTCGCAGGATCGCGCGTCGCGTCGTCGATTATCCCGCGCTGAAGCGCCACGTCGAGGTTCTTTTGCGTGCGGCCCAGACCGACCACGCGCTCGACCAGCCCCTCGCGCTTGGCGATTAGCGCGAGCGAGCCGCCGATAAGACCCACTCCGCATACGGTCATTTGCTTGAACAGCGCCGCCATGATGGTCAGTTCCAAGCGTCCGCCGAAATGTTGGCCAAAACGCCGGCCGCAACATCGGCCAGACCGGATCGAAACTTCAGGGATTGGAGTGTTGGGTAAGTCAAAACGTGAGACGAGACAACCGCGGACCGTGCCGGGCGACGCCAAAGACTACCACATCGGCAAAGGCCTTGCGCGTTTTGACGCGTCGAAAATTGTTAATTTTCAGAAAATCGCGCTTAGCGGGAAGCTTGACTCTTAAGCGCGCGTTCGAGCGCCGCCACCATCCGATGGTTCTCTTCCTTCAGCCCGACGCTGACGCGCACGTGGCGCGGCAGCCCGTAGCCGTTCATCGGGCGGACAATTACGCCCTGTTGCAGGAGCTTTTCGTAAACCGTACGCCCCTCGCCGACCTCGACCAGGATGAAATTGGCCTGGCTCGGTAAAAACGGCAGGCCCAACCGACGGAACTCGCCCTCCAGGTACGCCATCCCGCTCGCGTTGACCTCGAGCGTGCGCCGCACGTGCTCGTGATCGTCCATCCCGGCCTCCACCGCGACCAGGCCGAGCGAGGTGATATTGAATGGCTGGCGCACGCTGTTGAGCAGGCGCGTGATGTCCTCGCGCGCGACCGAGTAGCCCACGCGCAGCCCCGCCAGGCCGAAAATCTTCGAGAAGGTGCGCAGCGTCACCAGCATCCGCCGCCCGTCCTGATCCTTTATCGAGTCGGGATACTCGGGGTCGCGCACGAACTCGAAGTAGGCCTCGTCGGCGACGATCACCACGCGCTCGGGCACGCGCTCAAGAAATCGATGCCACTGGGCCTTGCGGTAGATGGTGCCGGTCGGATTGTTCGGATTGCCGAGGAACACCAGGCGCGTGTTGTCGTCGATCGCGGAGGCCATCGCGTCGAGGTCGAAGACGTAATCGGGGCCCAGCGGAATTGCCTTGGCCGCGCCACCCGAGGCCGCGATCGCAAGCTGATAGATGACGAACGAGTGCTCCGCGATAACCGCATTCAGGCCCGGCCGCAGAAAAAGATAGACCAGCAGGTTCAGAATCTCGCACGAGCCCGATCCCATGAAAATCTGATCCGGGCTCACCCGATGCTTGGCCGCGATCTTGTGGCGCAGCGTCCAGCTCGAACCGTCGGGGTAGCGATGGAGGTCGCCGAGCGCTGCGCTTATCGCGGCCACCGCCTTGGGCGACGGACCGACCGGATTTTCATTGGAGGCAAGCTTGGCCGGCTCGCCGATACCCAGTTCGCGCTGGACTTCCTCGATCGGCTTGCCGGGCTCGTACGGATGGAGCGCTGCAACCGCAGGCAAAACCAGATCGTCGGCTTTTATCAAGGCGTTGCGGGCGGCCGTGCTATGCGGCGGGCTGCCTGCCCTCAGGATACGATCCCAGTACTTTCAAAAAAAGGGCTTTGCGCTCGAGCGCCGCGAGCGCGCGCTTGAGCCCCGGGTCCTCGCGATGGCCGTGGAGATCGACGAAAAACAGGTACTCCCACGGGCGCGAGCGCAGCGGGCGCGATTCGATTTTCGAGATGTTGATCCGGTTGCGGGCGAAAATGTTGAGCGCCTGGTTGAGCGCGCCGACCTCGTCGCGGACCGCGAACAGCGCGGTGGTCTTGTCGGCTCCGCTGCGGCCGGCCGGATTGCGCCCGATCACCAAAAAGCGCGTGGTGTTCTGCGCCGAGTCCTGGATATTGCGCGCAATCACGCTAAGGCCATAGGGCGCGGCCGCCGCCTCCGAGGCGATCGCCGCCGCATCGGGCTCGCCCGCCGCGCGCGCGGCCCCCGCCGTGTTGGAGGCCACGGCTTCGAGCCGGCAGTGCGGAAAGTTGGCGGCGAGATAGTTGCGGCACTGCCCGAGCGACTGCTGATGGGAGTAGATCACCGCGATCGCCGCGGCGTCGCCCTCGCGCGACATCAGGGCGTGGCGAATCGGCAGCAGGACCTCGCCGATGATTACCAGCGGCGTGTCGATCAGCAAATCGAGCGTCAGCGTCACCGAGCCCTCGCTGGAATTCTCGACCGGGACCACGCCGAAGTCGGCGCGCGAGGTGTCGAGCGCCGTGAAGACCGCCGCGATCGACGGCTCTGCGCCGAACTCGGCGCTCGAACCGAAGCGCATCCGCGCCGCCTCGTGCGAGTAAGTGTACTCGGGGCCCAGATAGGCGACGCGCAGCGGATGCTCGAGCGCGGTGCAGGCCGAGATTATCTCGACAAAGATGCGCCGCAGATGCTCGCCGGTAAGCGGTCCCTGGTTTAGCGCGGAGACCTTGTCGAGCACCGCGCGCTCGCGCGCGGGCTGATGGATCGCGGCGCCGCCGGCCTGCTTCAGATGGCCGATCGCCTGCGCGAACTTCGCGCGCTGGTTGAGCAGGCGCACGAGTTTGACGTTGATCGCGTCGATCTGCGCGCGCAGGCGATCTAGTCCGGCAAGATTCGCGGGACTTGTCGGACTTGTCGGACTCGCCAGATTTTTAGGACTTGCCGGATTGGCCACGACGAGGTCTTTGGGTTTTCGCGATACGCTTGCGCGAGAAGTTATATCAGATGACGCCATCGGGGAAATTTCTTTCGGCGACGCGATTATCGCGCGGCTCGTGCGACGCGACAAAGATGGCTAGCCCAACGGGCGCTGATTTTCAACGCGCCGCGCCGAGACGAACGCCGAGCCCATCGCGGCAAACTTCTTCTCGCGCTCGCGGCGTAGTCGAATCGGCGAGAGGCGAGAGAGCCGCACGAGCTGGCGCTCGATCGAGCGGCCCAACTCGCGCGCGGCGCGCGGCGGATCCTGATGCGCTCCGCCCGGCGGCTCGGGCACGACCTCGTCGGCCACTCCCAGCCGCAGCAGGTCGGGCGCCGAGAGCTTGAGCGCCGCGGCCGCGTCGGCCACCCGCTCCGGACCGCCCTCGCGCCAGAGAATCGCCGCACATCCTTCGGGCGTGATCACCGAATAGCAGGCGTTCTCCTGCATCAGAACGACGTTGGCAACTCCGAGCGCGAGCGCGCCGCCCGAGCCGCCCTCGCCGATCACGCAGGCGATGACTGGGACCTCCAGGCGCATCATCAGCTCTAAATTGGCGGCGATCGCCTCCGCCTGCCCGCGCTCCTCCGCGCCGAGCCCTGGCTCCGCGCCCTGTGTATCGATAAATGTGATGAGCGGAAGGCCCATCCGGCTCGCGAGATCGTACATCCGCGCCGCCTTGCGGTAGCCCTCGGGATGGGGCTTGCCGAAATTGCGCCGGATCCGTTCCTGGGTCGAGCGGCCGCGCTGATGGCCGACGATCGCGACCGCGCGGCGTCCGAAGTAACCCATCCCCGCGACGATCGCGCCGTCGTCGGCGAAGCGGCGGTCGCCGTGAATCTCGAAAAAATCGCGCACCAGGTGCTCGACGTAGTCCAGAGTCTGCGGACGCGAGGGATTGCGCGCCAGGCGGACGCGCTCGATCGCGCTCAGCGCGGCCGAGACCGGCGCGGCCGGGGCGGCCGGGTTTTTTTCAGCCGAGTCCCGCGTGTCGGCGGCGGAATCGATCGCAGCGGAATTGCTGATGCGTGCCTTTGCTGCGCGCGGCCGGGAATTTGTCGACGTCGCCATAAACAGACAACCCTGCGCAACCCTGCGGAACTGGGACGGGACCCGGGCTACGAAATTTCGATCCCGGGACTCCACTCGGAGTGACAGAGGACCGTTCACGAACGGCCCCTACAACGCCTGCTCGGGCGCGAAAAATGCGCCGAGCAACTCCAAAGCTTCCTGTAGCCCGCGCTCCGCGTCAACCCACACGATCTCCGGGTCGGCGCGAAACCAGGTGAGCTGGCGCTTGGCGAGCCGGCGCGTGTCGCGCTTGGCAAGCTCGATTGCCTCCGCGAGCGTCATCTCGCCGCCGACGGCGGCGGCGATTTGCCGATAACCGACGGTCTTAAGCGGCGCCTTGCCGGGATCGCATCCGCCCTCGAGCAGCGCGCGCACCTCGTCCACCAGGCCGCGGGCGACCATCTCGTCGAAGCGGCGGTTAATCGACTCGTAAAGCCGCTTGCGCTCCGTCGCGAGGCCGACCGTCAGCGTCTCGTACTCACGCGCGGCAAAACGATGGCTCTGCTGATGGGCGCTTATCGGACGGCCCGTCAGCCGGAAGACCTCGAGCGCGCGCACGATACGGTAGAGGTCGCGATGGCCGATGCGCTCGGCCGAGGAGGCGTCGACTTCAGCCAGGCGCGCGTGCAGATATTCGACTCCGTGCTCGGCGGCGAGCGCCTCCAGCTCGCGGCGGAGCTCCGGCGCGGCGGCCGGCCCGGCGAAAATTCCGCCGCGCAGCACGCGCAGGTAAAAGCCGCTGCCGCCGACCACCATCACGTTGCGGCCGCGCGCGGCGATCTCCGCGATCGCGGCACGCGCGAGCTTCAAGAATTCCGCCACGTCGAGCGGCTGGTCGATCGCGCGGATGTCCAACAGATGATGCGGTACGCGGCGGCGATCCTCGGCGTCCGGCTTGGCCGTGCCGATATCCATCCCGCGATAGACCTGGCGCGAGTCGGCGTTGACGATTTCCGCGCTAAGCCGCTTGGCGAGCGCCATCGCGACCGCCGACTTCCCCACACCGGTCGGCCCGACGATAAAGCCGACCCGAATCGCGCGCGCCGCGCCGGCGGGCTTCGCCGGCGAGGCCGTGACCTCATCGATTGCCGTCCCTTCTGTTATCAAAGCCCTGCACGAATCGCACAAATCGGTTACCTGCGGAACATCCGTTCGATAAGCCCGCGGCCCCATTGGATATGCACCGGCCGGCCGTGCGGGCAGTTGGTCTTGAACTCGGTGCGGTCGAGTTCTTCGAGCAGCGCCGAAATCTCGGGCTCCCGGAGCACGCGGCCCACCCGCACCGAGCCGTGGCAGGCGAGCTGCTTGAGCAGCTCCTCGAACGCCGTGGCGCCGCCTGACCGGAATCCGTCTTCGCCCATCGCGTCAATCATCTCGGCCAGCAGCCGGGCGCCGCCGTCGGCGCCGAAGACCGCGGGCGCGCCCTTGAGCAGAAGCGTCGCCGGGCCGAACGGCTCGAGCTCGAAGCCCATCGCGCGAAACTCGCCGAGCGCCTGATGGACCTGCGGGGCGCGCGCCGGATTGAGCTCGATCGGCACCGCCGTGAGCATCGCCTGCACCCGGATTCCGCCCGCGCGCATCTCGGCGCGGAGCTTCTCGAAGGTGACGCGCTCGTGCGCCGCGTGCTGGTCGACCAGGATAAGGCCGTCGTCGCCCTCAAGCGCGATATACCCGGCGAAGAGCTGGCCGACGACGCGCAGCCGCGAGTACATCGGGATCTGGTTTGTCGGGGATCTGCTTTTCGCCGGGATGAACCAGCGGGATAACTTGCGCACCGCCATTAATTGCCGCCGCTGCCGGCGCGAGCGCTCCGGCCAAGTCATCGGTTAAGTCATGGCGGGCGGGCGCGTCGTAGAGCGCGGCGACCTCGGCCGCCGTGCTCGAATTCCATTTGAGACCCGGCGCGCCGAGACCCAGTGCGCGTTGCTCGGCGCGCGCGGGAGCCGGCGCGTCGGGCACCAGGCGCAGCGTCGGCGCGGCGTCTGAAGGTGCTATCAGCGCGCCGAGAGGTTCGGGACGCTGCGGCACCGCGGACGCCGCGCCGTCTAGTGTCCGATCGGCGGTCTGGTCGGCGAGTCTGGCGCGCAACGCATGATAGACCGCCTCGAACACCGCGCCCGAGTTGCGAAAACGGACCTCGGTCTTCATCGGATGAACGTTCACGTCGACGTCCTCGGGCCGCATCTCGACGAACACTGCGGTCGCGGGATAGCGCCCGCGCGGAATCAGCGTGTCGTAGGCCTGCTGCACCGCGCGCTGCAGCACGCGGTCGCGCACCGCGCGCCGGTTGACGAAAGTGAAGACCATCCGCGGCGTCGGATAGGAGTCCTGGCTGATGGTGGCAAGCCCGAACACGCGGGCGCCGGCGCGCTGGGAGTCGAAGTGCAGCATCCGGGAGGCCACCTTCGCTCCGTGAAGCTGGCGCATCCGCTCGAGCACCGACGCCGCACGCGAAAGGTCGTAAACCACGCGGCCTTCGGCGGAGAGCCTGAACGCGACGCGCCAATGGGCGATCGCCAGGCGCGCAATCACCTCGGCCGCGGCGCCCTGCTCAGTCGCGAGCGTCTTCAGGAACTTGAGCCGCGCCGGCGTGTTGAAAAAAAGCTCGCGGACTTCGATTCGGGTACCGGGCGCGGCGGCACATTCGCGGGTGAGCGAGATTTCGCCGCCCTCGACGACGATTTCGACTCCGGCGAGATCGGCGGCCCGCCGCGTGACTATCCGAAGACGGGCGACGCTCGCGATCGAGGCCAGCGCCTCGCCGCGAAAGCCCATCGTGCGAATCGCCGTGAGGTCGGCGGCGTCGCGAATCTTGGAGGTCGCGTGGCGGCGCAACGAGAGGATCGCGTCTTCGCGGCCCATCCCGCAGCCGTCGTCGCCAACCGCGATCAGGCCCGCGCCGCCGCGCTCGATTTCGACGCTTATCGAGCGGGCACCGGCGTCAAGCGAATTCTCGACCAGCTCCTTGAGCGCCGAGGCCGGCCGCTCGACGACCTCGCCCGCCGCTATCTGGCTCGCCACCTGCTCGGGGAGAATATGGATCAGCCGCTCCGCCATCCCCGGCCCCGCGCTGCGCGAAAACTACGAAGCAATGGCAAAAGCATGGCATGAGAATGGAATGTTTGGGCGGCCGACTCAAGCGCGGCGCCGCAGTTCATTTCGCCATGTATCCACCGTCGACCGACATCGCATGGCCGGTGACGTAGGAGGCCGCATCCGAGCAGAGCCACGCGACTGCCTCGCCAATCTCGGCTGGCTCGCCCAGGCGCTTGAGCGGTTCGGCGGAGGCGAAGCGCTGCTCCATCTCGGGGCGGGTGCTCAGCAGGCGCCCGAGCATCGGCGTGCGAATCGGCCCCGGGCATACGCAATTGACCCGGATTTTTTCGCGCCCGTATTCGATCGCCGCCGCGCGCGTCAGCCCGACCACGCCGTGCTTGCTCGCGACATAGGCCGGCAATCCCGGCGAGCCGGTAAGCCCGGCAGCCGAGGCGGTGTTGACGATCGCGCCGCCGCCCTGGCGCAGCATATGTGGAATTTCGGCCTTCATGCAGAAGAACACGCCGCTCAGGTTGACCGCGATCGTGCGGTTCCAGTTGTCCTCGGTGCACTCGGTCACCTTGCCCATCCTGCCGTCGATCCCGGCGTTGTTGAACGCGCAATCGATTCGGCCCCAGGTCGAGATGACCTTGGCGACGAGCGCCTCGACCTCGGCCAGTTTGGAGACGTCGCTGCGCACGAAAAGCGCCTCGGCGCCCGCCTCTTTGACCATCCGGAGCGTCTCCTCGCCGCCCTCGGCCACGATATCCGAGAGCATCAGCTTTGCGCCCTCGCGCGCGAAGATAACCGAGGCCGCGCGCCCGATACCCGAGCCCGCGCCGGTAATCAGCGCCACCTTGCCGTTCAACAGTATAGCCATCGTGCGATGCCCTCCTTTTTTCAGGGTCTTTCAGGGTTTTCCTGGAGCTCTTTTACGGATTTCTTCATTTATTGGGACGCACCGCTCAAAATGCGTGGCGAGCCCCCAAGCGGCGGCCTCTTTTATCCCGCCGCCCAAGCGGATAGGGTGAACGTTCGACTCAAATCCAATCAATCGATCTAATCAAGCGGAACAGCGGAACCATCGATGCGAACCTGTGCGATTTGCGGCAAACGCCCCTCAGTCGGCAACAACGTAAGCCACGCCAACAATAAGACCAAACGCCGATGGCAGCCCAATCTGCAGGAAGTGCGCTCGGCGGCTGGCGGCGGCGTCAAACGAATCCTGGTTTGCACGCGATGCATCCGTAGCGGCCGGGTCACGAAGGTCGCTCCGGGCGCCCAGGCGCGGCACAACGCGAAGGCCGCCGCCGGCAAACCGTCCTAGCGGTCTGATACAAGCCCTAGCGGACTAGCCCAAGCAGCGGAAGCATCCGCTCGGGTGGCCGCGCGATCACCGCCTTATCGCCCTTGACGACGACCGGACGCTGCATCAGTTCCGGATACTTCAGCAACAACGCGACCACGTCCTCGGCTGATACGTAGTCCGCGGGCCTAAGCTGCAGTGCTTCGAACCGGCGATCCTTGCGCACCAGTTCCGCGGGCGGCGTATCGAGCATCGCCACGATGCGCTCGAGCGCGGTGCGATGGAGCGGAGTCTTTAGATACTCGACGATGTCGAACTCGACACCTTGCGCGCGCAGCAACTCCAGCGCGCCGCGTGAATTTCCTCAGCCAGGGTTGTGATAGAGCGTCACCTTTTTCATCGTGTGGATTCCCCCCGACGCGCTTTTCATGCGCGACGGTTTGATTCAACATAGATTTTACACGATAGGTCCTACATAAGGTCCTGCATAGCTGTTAGGCCGATGCTTAATCAAATGGCAAGCGGACGTCAGGCAAAGCAAATGGCAAGCGGATGTTAGGCAAGTTTACGATCCTCTTCATCACGGCAGCACTGGCCGCAACCCTCGCGATCCGAGCCGGGACAGCGGACGCGGCGTCGCACTCTGGCGAGCCGTCCGAGATCGCACGGCGCGCCGTGCCGGCGATGGCCTCGCCGGGGGTCGCCACCTGGCAGATGTCGACCACGGTGACGGGTGTGCTCGCAGCGCCCGAGGCGGGAGAACCGCTCGCCAACCATGAGCTGCATTTCCAGGAGCGCGTCAGCGGCAACATCTACACCCTGCGGACCGCGGCCAACGGCGCCTTTTCGACCGTGCTGCCCAAGGGCGTTTACGATCTGCGCGGTAAGCACGGCGCCGTGATCGCGCGCGGAGTGATAGTCGGGCAAAGCCCGGTCAATCTGGGCCAGGTGAATCCGCCCGGCCCGTACAACGTATGGCGCCTGTTCGAGCGGCAGGAGGTCGGCCAGGCGATCGTGAAGAGTCCGGCGCCCGTGACCGCCTACGTGCCGAGTCCCGGAGAAGCGCCGCAGGCGATCGCCGTAACGCCGATCACGAGCCCTCGAGTGATGGGCGCGGGGCCCGGTGGGGCGCCGCTCGCGCCGGCAGAAGTCATGCCGGCCCGAATCCAGGAGCAGACCGAAATTCCCTCGGGTGCCGAGGTGCCGGGCCCCGGGATGCCCCCCGCGCAGGACCTGATGCCCGCGCCCCAAGGCGGCTACTGACAGAGCTCGCGCGGCCTCCTCTTATTATGCGGGTCCGCCGCCGCTCAGGATGGCTTTCGCCTGCGACAAAAAGCTCTCGATTCGAGCACGTTGTACGACCATCCGGCGATCCATCCGTCCGATGAAGCGAGCCTGCTCGTACTGGCTCATATATTCCGAGACCCGCGGCCGCGAGGCTCCCACCAATTCCGCCAGATCGCTATGACGCACCGAAAGCCCAAGCCGCAAACCATCCCTATGGCGGGTTCCGAAATCCTCGCTTAGTTCGATTAATACCAGCGCCAGACGCTCTTTGAGGGTACAGCCCAGAAAGTTCGAGCAACGTAATTGGACCAGGTTCCAGCGCCCGAGATAGTTGTGCGCCATGCGCTTGAAGTCGTTCGATTGGATACCGAGGGAGATTTTTATGAACGAGTCCAAATCGATCGCTCCGATCTGGCAGCTGGTGAGGGCCTCGCAGCGAAAGTCGTAGCTGATTCCGACGACCGGAAGTGGGAAGCCGGAGATCATTCCCGGCGCCACGATGATCACCAACCGGCGCTGCCCCTTGCGGTTGCGGCAAGTGATGCGCGCGATACCCGAGAGCAGGATATAGACGGATTCGGGAAGACTTTTCTCATCGAAAATGATTCCGCGTTCTTCAACTGTGCTCACGTTCAGCGCGCGGGCGAGTTTGTCCACGCGCTCCGCCGAAAGCCAGGACATGTTTTTGAGTTTCTTCAAGCCTCGAGCTTCGGAAATTCTCTTGGCGGGCATGGCATCAGAGTCGCAGGAAGCTAAATCGATTAGCTAGTCCTTCATTCAACAATTTTGGTTATCCGGATCACCAAATGGTGTCTTCGGTGACTCACTCCGGGAGAAACCGCGCGCACGGGCGCACGCAATCCCGGCGCCGGGGCGGATTCAGGCCGGATTCAGCGCGGGGGCTTCGGCTGCGAGCGCTCGACGGTGAGGCCGACATCCTGGCCGTAGGAAACCTCGAGGTTGTTGCCGTCAGGATCCGCGATATAGGCCCAGTAGCCGACCGGATAGCCAGTGTCGGTGGGGCCGCTGCGCAGCCGCCCCTCGGCGCGCGCCTCGGCGCATAGCCGGTCGACCTCGGCGCGGCTCTCGCATCCGACGCCCAGATGGCCGAAGGGGCCGAGCGGATGGTCGTGCTGCTCGCGCCATTCGGCAAGCACGATCACGAAGGGGCGGGTGCCGTCGGTCATCCACGCCACCGCGATTCCGGCGTCGGCGTCGGTGCGCTGATGCACGAGCCGCATGCGCGCGTACCTGGTGTAGAACGCGATACTGTCGGCGAGATTGCGGACGCTCAATGCCACGTGGGTGAACCCGAGATCGGACATTGTAACTGCTCCTTGGTAACTTGCTCCTTGGTACCTTGCTCCTTTGCATTGCCGCCGCGGGGTAACTTACGTGTACTTGCTGGCGGCGGCCGCTCCGATTGGATTACATTCCGCGTGCCGCGCTGAGTAAAGCGCCCTGAAGCGAGAGAGATATTTTGATCGCACCGAAAGGGGGAAAGGGCCCCGGCCAGCGGCGGCAAGTCAACAGATATTCCAGAAGTCCAGATATTCCAGAAGTCAGGATGCTTGCCGCCGCGGCGCGGGTGGGGAGAGAGCTTTTTTTGCTATTTCAAAGGACCTTTCTGATGATTGGCCTTGCCGACGTGATTGGCGGTGCCGACAGGATTGGCCATGCAGATAGGACCATCGGGCCGCCAGAGCTACGCGGGCCGCCAGAGTTAGGCGGCGTGGCCGACGGGCGCACCTTCGCCGTCGCCAGCGCCGTCACTGTCATATCGCCGCCCAACAGCCGAAGAAGCAGCAGCGGCGCCGTGCGCTGCACCGTCACATTGAACGACATCCGGTCGGCCGCCGCGTCGGCATGGATAACCTCCGAAGGACTAAGCCCGCAACGCGCGGCCGAGTACGCCGCCGCAAGCGTGGCGCGGGCGGGCGCGCCCGGCAGGAATTCGACGCCGGCCGCGGCCATGTGGGCTGCGTCGAGCTCCAGGCGGGTCTGCGTGTCCAACACCGCCAGAAGATCGTGGGTGACAACTCCCGCCACCGCCGTGATCAGGATCATGCTCGCGATAAAGATTCTCACCCCTCGCGGGAGCGGAGTGCCAAAGCCGCCGTAACAGCGCGCCCGACCGCCTTGGTTGCCGGCCGTCGTCGCCGAATCGGGTCGATTCGTTTTGGTATCCACGTTGATCATGTGACGCCGATTACGCCTTCACCAGCCTGAGCCCGGCAGGGCGCAGCGCGAAGCCGTCATCATCCTCATACTCGCGCGCATCCTCGCGCTCCCGGCCGAAGCTCTCGAGCCCATAGCGCATGAGCATCCGGTAGAGCGTGGTGCGCGAGACGCCTAAAATCCGCGCGGCGCGCTGCCGATTGCCGCGTGCGTGTTGGAGCGCGCTCATCAGTGCGTCGCGGGTGAGCTCGCGCAGAGAAGCGGGTATGGACCGGACCGGCTCAGAGGCAAGAGCCGGTCCGGCCCCGACGGATTGCGGGGAGGAGGACGCAATCGTCGCGGCGACGCCGGGCGAGGAGGGCATCCGGGCAGCGAGGACGTCGCCGGGGAGACTTTCAAGATCGATACGGTCGGAATCGCTGAGCAGCAGCGCGCAGCGGATCGCATGTTCCAGCTCGCGCACATTGCCCGGCCACTGGTAGGCGAGCAAACGCTCCATCGCGCGGCCCGAGATGAACCTGACGCTGGTGCCGAACTCGCGGTTGCAGCGCTCCACGAACAGGCTCAGCAGCGCGTCGATCGCCTCGAGCCGTTCGCGCAGCGGCGGCACCACCACCGAGGCAACGTTGAGCCGGTAGAACAGGTCTCCGCGAAAGCGTCCCTCTTCCACCGCGCTTCGCAGGTCGCGGTTGGTCGCCGCTACAATCTGCACGCCAACCTTGTACGTGCGGGTTGAGCCGACCGGCTGGACTTCATGGTACTCGACCGCGCGCAACAGCTTGGCCTGCAAACCCATCGGCATCTCGCCGATCTCGTCGAGGAACAGGACGCCGCCCTCAGCCGCCCGGAAGTACCCCTGCGAATCCTCGCGGGCGTCGGTGAACGCGCCCTTGACGTGGCCGAAGAGCTGGGATTCGGCCAGCGTCTCGACCAGGTTGGAACAATTGAAGGTGACGAAAGGCCCGCGCGGCTCGGGACGCAGGTTCCACACCGCGCGCGCCACCAGTTCCTTGCCGCTGCCCGATTCGCCGTGGATCAGGACGGTCGTTCGATGGGCGCTTAAGCGCGCGAGCAAGCGCATCAGATCAGCCATGCTCGCCGACTTCACGACCATCTCGCCGACCTGTCCCGCGCGGCGCATCAGGCCCAGGTCAAGCCAGTCGCCGCCGGTCCCATAGGCCCCGGCGTTCGCGGTCAGACGTTCCATCACTTCGGCAATTCGCACTTCAGCAACTCGCGCTTCGGCAACTCGATTCAAAAAACAAACCTCATATTCCCGGTTCTTCGCCGTGTCCGGTCAGGCGGAAAGTTCGCCAGACGTAGCTGAAACTCAGCAATGGTCATGCCATAGAAGAAAATTGCCTAAAATTGCCTATTAAAGAGAAGTTAAGAGCGATTTGGGTCGATAGAGCTGTGGCGAATTCGCTTTTTTATGTTGCTCTAATGCAACCATATTTAGCTAAATGAGGCATATCCGAGCGTCTCGGCGGCCCCTCAAAGCCCTAGCCGTGGATGAAAGCGGGCCGCGCGAGGGGCTTCCCCCTTCGTCTCGAGTCGGACATTGCGCACCGGTTAGCGGCCCCCGGGGGAGTTGCGATGTTGCGTTGCGGCAACGACTGGTTGCGGCTCCGCGCGTCCTGGTAAAAGAAGAATACGTTAACTCGTTTTTGCCAATCGTACGTCGTGGCACGCGGTATGCTCCAAGCACCGCAAGGGCTGCAACGGGGTTAATTATCTGACTGAGCAAAGCCGGCGGGACTTTTGCCGCCTCACGGGAGAGCACGCTCCGCCATCGGACGAGCGGCTAAAAATGAGCGTGGATCATACGATCTTTAAAAAGCGGCTCTCGTTCACGCGCGCTCCCGACTGGGTGCAATGCGAACTTTGCCAGCGCAACGGCGAGCATCTTCCGGCCCGCTTCGTGGTCGCCGTGGACGACGAATCGGATCGGCCGCCGCCGATCGAATCGAGAACCTTGCGGTTGCTTTGCATCGATTGTTCGGCCCTGGTCGAGGGCGCGATCGACGCCGCCGAGTGGAAGCGCCGGACCAACTTCAGCGTCGCGGAGTAATCAATCGGGGGTGGAGTGGAAAGGTAAGGTCACGGGGGGGCAGTGGTTAGAAAGGGGGGAGAAAGGGGCCGGCGGAAACGCCGGCCCCTTTGCATTTCATCAGGCCCGGTAACGACTAGGCTTCCGCGCACTGTGGGAACGCCACGCTGGCGGCCTCGACAGCCGGCGGCGCTCACGCCTGGGAGGAGAGAGGCGGCCCGGAGTCGATAAACTCGCGCAGCCGCTCGAACCATACCAGCTTGTGTTTGAATCCCGGGAAACTCGCGTTGAGGCCGCTCGGGTTGGGCAGCACGAAAACTCTAGCGCCGTGTATCAATTCGGTCTTGGCGCCGGCGCCGGCGGTGGCGGCTTCTGTGGCGGGCAGGCCTGAAGCCCTTGGCGGAACCTTACCGAAGAACTCCCGATAGATAGTCACGCCGACGAAGGCGACCACCTCGGGTTGCAGACGCCGAATCTTGGCCATCAGCCGCCGCTTGCCGCGCTCAATCTCTTCGCGATTCAATTCGGCCGCTGCGCGCGTGGCGCGCGGGCAAAGATTGGTAAGCGCGAGGCCGAATTCGACCAGCCGGCGATCCTCCGTATGCGTCAGCTCGACCGGGACCAGCCGGGCCGCGTAGAGCAGCCGCCAGAACGGATTGCCGGGGCCGGCGAAGTGATGGCCGACCGCCTCGGAGCGCAGACTCGGATTGATCCCGACGAACAGCACTCGCGGTTTGGGCGTGAGGATATCGCCGAGCGGCACGCGTCAATTACTACGCGATCAGCGCGGCGGAAGGAAATATGGCGGACAGATGGATCGATTTGCGCCTCATCGATTTGCGCCTCTCCATGGCGAGACAGTGCAGTCGAGTTTGAGACACGCTCTGCGCGCGCCGCTTGGCACATCGATCCGTCGCCCCTCGGGCCGACAACGGGTATCGTATCGTCTGCGCGAAGCCAGCTCCGCGGAGCCAAACTCCTATGAACGCTACAGATCAGATCGAACTGTTCGAGGCGATCTACTCGGCGCGCGCGCTAAGAAAGTTCCGTCCCGACCCGGTCCCCGACGAGCTGATCTCGAAGATCCTCGACGCCGCTATCCAGGCGCCCTCGGGCGGCAGCCGGCAGCAATGGCTGTTCGTCGTGGTGAAGGACCTCGAGCAGCGGCGGCGGCTCGCCGCCATCTACAAAAAGGCGGCGGAAATCGTGGCCGCGTTTTACGCCTTGCGCTCCCGCCCCGCGCATGTCGACGAGGCGGGATATCGGCGGATGCTCGCGTCGGGAAGCTATCTCTACGAACACATGGATGAAGCTCCAGTTCTGCTGGTGCCGTGCATCAGGCCCGAGGCGCTGAAATTCCCGCCGCTGGCGCAGCGCGTCGATCAGGCGGCGCTCGCGACCCAGATCGATCGGACCAAGTGCGCCAGCATCTATCCGGCGGTCCAAAACATCATCCTCGCCTGTCGCGCCCTGGGACTGGGTACCGTGATCACGACCAATCACCTCATCTACGAGAACGAGGTCAGGGAGGTGCTGGGATTGCCGTCGGAGATTCAAACCCATGCGCTGATGCCGATCGGCTATCCGCGCGGCAAGTTCGGCCCGATGCGCCGCCGCCCGCTCGCCGAGGTCGCGATGCTCGACCGCTTCGGCAACGCCTGGAAAGTGACCTGACCGGGCGTCGCCTACGGCCCTTCCGATGCGCAGGCTTCTAATATGCCGCCGCTAAGCCAAATCCTGATGCAGTGGCACGATTTCTATTCGATAATCGGCGAAGCCTCGGCAACCCTGGTCGCGCTTATCTTTGTCGCCGCCTCGATCGGCGCCGAAGTCTTCTCGTCCAAACATCAGGCCGGCATCCGTTCTTTCCTTTCGCCGACCGTGGTCCACTTTACCGCGGTGCTGGTTATCTGCCTGCTGGCGAGTATTCCCGACCGAAACCTGGGTTATTCTTGGCGCTCTTCTCGGAGGCGTCGGCGCTATCGGTCTGGTTTACACCGGATGGGTCTGGCGCAGGATGTTGAAGCACGGCATCGTCGCGTCGATCGACACTGTCGACCGCCTCTGGTACGCGCTGCTGCCGATTCCGGCCTACCTGCTGGTCATGGCGGCAGGACTAAGTCTCTGGCGACAATC
The DNA here is from genome assembly GCA_963815255.1 of uncultured delta proteobacterium. Classification (GTDB taxonomy): domain Bacteria; phylum Desulfobacterota; class Binatia; order Binatales; family Binataceae; genus JAKAVN01. The sequence continues at coordinate 94,517 of CAWFGH010000006.1, forward strand.
GCTGGTCAGCCTCGACATGCTCGCGTCGGCACTGGTCCTGCTGCTGCTCATCGGGATCAGGAACGCGTGGGACATGACGGTGTGGATCATCGACCGCCGCCGGCCGCAATGAGCGTTGTACTCTTCGCCCATCGTGCATCACGCGCTTAAGCGGTTGATCCCGTCGAGCGCCGCATTTTTATAGCATTCGGCCAGCGTCGGATAGTTGAAAACCGTATTCACAAAGTAATCAATAGTGCCTTTCATCGACAATATCGCCTGACCGATATGCACCAGCTCAACGGCTCCGTCGCCGACGATATGTACGCCCAGCAGCTCACGCGTTTCCCGATGAAATACCAACTTCAGGATTCCGCTTATATCGCCAATAATCTGGCCACGCGGGACTTCCCGGTATGCAGCCTTGCCGATTTCGTACGGGACGCTCCGGTTAGTCAGGTCCTCCTCGGTGGCACCGACGAATGAGATTTCAGGTATCGTGTAGATGCCGTAAGGGAACAATTCCGGTGAGTGTAAGGCCGGAACCTTGAAAGCGCGGCACACGGCGATTCTTCCCTGTTCCTTTGAGGTGGAGGCGAGACTGGGGAATCCGATCACATCGCCGACCGCATAGATGTGCTCGACCTCGGTCTGATACGAACTGTTAGTCTTCAGGCGGCCGCGTGAATCAGTCGCGAGGCCCGCGGCGGCAAGATTCAGTTCGCCGGTCGCGCCATTACGACCCCTGCTCGACAAGGCCTTGTCGGTAACGATCTGTTTCCCGCTCACCAGACAGGTGCGCACCCGTTCTAAGCCGCCGTCGGTGAACACCTCTATCGACGAGACCTCTTCCCCCAGGCGCAACGTCACGCGCCGCTCGCGCAGGTGGTAGACGAGGGTTTCAACGATCTCCGCATCCACGAATTCCAGCAGCCGCGGACGCATGTCGATCAGCGTCACCCGCACCCCGAGTGCGGCAAACATGCTCGCGTATTCGCAGCCAATCACGCCCGCGCCGATCACCGCGAGCGTGCGCGGGAGCTCGCCCAGCCCCATGACATCGTCGCTGGAAAAGACGCACTGGCCGTCCAGCGGGGTCCGCGTGTCGCGCACAGCCTGGGTACCGACGGCCAGCACGATTGTGTCGGCGGTAATTCGTCTTTGAAGTCCGCTCAGTTTGTCTTCGAGCAGGAGACCGTGAGGATCGATGAAACTCGCGTCCGCATTTATCAGCTCGACGCCGTTGCGCGAGAGCTGATGGCGCAATACGTCGATCTCATGGCGCACAACCGGATCGACCCTGGCAAGAAGATCCTGAAAGGTGATCTTTTCCTTGACTCGGTAGGCATCGCCGTAAGCCGCGTGTTCGCGATAACCCGAGAGATATAGGATCGCTTCGCGCATGGTTTTGCTTGGAATCGTCCCGACGTTGACGCAGATGCCGCCGATAATCGGCTTGCGTTCGATCATGATCACGCGCTTGCGCAGCTTGGCGCCCTGGATGGCCGCGTGATGGCCCGCCGGACCGGAGCCCACTACCGCGAGATCGTAATCAAAGTCAGACATCGTGAATCACGCGACCACCCTCACTCTTGCACACGCTGATGCCAGGGATTGAGAAAGAACACCCAGCTGCCGGCGGATGGGGCCGAGGACGGCTGGAGGGAGCGCAAATCCTATTCTTGACGAACAGCGAGGACCGGGCAAGGAGCGCTGCGCAACACTTTCTCGGCGATGCTCCCTTCGACGAGCCGCGCCAGCCCGCGCCGGCCATGAGTGACCATCACGATCACGTCGGCTGCCAGCTTGGTCGCGATCTCGGCGATAACGTCCGCCGGCTGGCCCATCTCGTCGAGAATCTCCCACTTCACTTCCGCCAGATGTTGCTTCGCGATCGCGGTCAGCTTCTCGCGATCGAGGCTCTCTTGGCGTTTGATGAGGTCCACGTACTGGGGCATCCCGCTCACGTCGATATCGACCGGCACGATATGTAAGACAAACGCCGTGCCGTCATTCTGTTGGGCTATCTTCGCGGCGATCTCGAGGGCCTTGAGCGAGCTTTGATCGAAGTCGACGGGGATGAGGATTCGTTTGAACGGAAAAGCCATTTCATCCACTCCAGCGCTCGCCCTCGATACCTCTAGAACACGTGCCGGAACAGCCAGAATAGGAACGCCGCCAGCATGATCGAAGCGGGCAGCGTCAGCACCCAGGCCATCGCGATATTGCGCACGGTCTCGAATTGCAAGCCTGACTTGTTGGCCATCATCGTGCCCGCGACGCCCGAGGACAGCACGTGGGTGGTGCTCACGGGCAGCCCATAGTAGTCGGCAGCCGCGATCGTCGCCGCCGCGGTGATCTCGGCGGCTGCTCCCTGTCCATAGGTCAGGTGGTCCTTGCCGATCTTCTCGCCGACCGTAACCACGATTCGTTTCCAGCCGACCATCGTTCCCAGGCCGAGCGCCATCGCGACCGCCACCTTCACCCATCCGGGGATGAACTTGGTCGCGAGATCGATGTGCTTCTTGTAGTTGTCGAGAATCTTCCAATCCTCGGGACTGTAGCCTGCGACCGCCTGCTTTTTCATCAGCCGGAAGGCTTCGCTGGTCAGGTACATGTCATTGCGGAAGTTGCGGGCGTACTGCGGAGGAACCATGGCCATCGCGCCGTAGATCTTCAGTTCGTTGGCGATGTCATTGACGATCTGGCGAAGGGCCAGCGTCGTGCCGGGAGTGTATTTCCTGCTCCGGATATATTCCTGCACTTCGTCACGGGGATCTCCGATTACCGCACCCGACGCCAGATGCTGGTTGAGAATGTGATCGGCCTGCGCCGAGACCGCGACAAAGTCCAAAGTCGCACCTGCGGGCACGGCGCGGTTAAGCGCGTAGGCCGTCGGCACCAGGCCAATCAGAATCAGCATGATGAGGCCCATGCCCTTCTGGCCGTCGTTCGAGCCGTGGGCGAAGCTTACTGCGGTGCAGGTCAGGATGAGCAGTCCGCGAATCCAAAACGGCGGTGGCGCGGTTCCTTCCGGCGCCTCGTACAGCCGCTTGTCGGTAACCGTCGCCTTCGCAATCAGCAGCAGCGCGGCGGCCAACGCGAAGCCCACCAGGGGCGAAACCAGCAGCGACTTACCGATATTGGCCGCCTGTCCCCAATCCACGCCGCTGGTGCCGGTCTTCACGGCCATCAACTGGTTGGCGATACCCACTCCGATGATCGACCCGATGAGCGTATGGGAACTCGACGCAGGAAGGCCCAAATACCATGTGCCGAGATTCCAGATCATCGCGGCGACCAGCAGCGCGAAGACCATCGCGAAACCGCCCGAACTACCCACTTGCAGGATCAACTCGACCGGCAGCAGCGACAGGATACCGAACGCCACGGCCCCGGTGGAAAGCAGGACCCCGGCAAAGTTGCAGAGCCCCGACCAGGCAACCGCGACGTGTGGCTCCAGCGAGTGGGTATAGATAACGGTCGCAACAGCGTTGGCCGTGTCATGGAACCCATTAACGAACTCAAAACCGAGCGCGATCAGCAGCGCGCCGGCAAGCATGATGAACGGTCGGATCGTGGTGGCGTGCTCGACGGAAAGGTCGGAAATGAGATGGGTTGCCGCGTAGAACATGCCCGCGGCGAGGATCAAACCAAAGATGATCATCCCGCCCAGACCGGGGCGTCTCGCGAGCTTTTGGTCAAGCGCGGCTTTCGCTGGAATCGCGGTTTCGACGGTCGCGGCCACGGCGTTCTCCCCCCTGCATGTCAAGCTATCCTGACGATGCGAAGGACATACCTACGCTGTGTGCCTTACAGAGGGATTACCGCCAGGTTGCGGCGATGTGATCTGCCGTAGCGGGATTCGACGGGCTCAGCCGCCGATCTGGTACATCGATCTGTCGCGGGTGGACCGACCCTCCAGCAAGTGATGCCCGGTCGGCTTGAGCTCGACCGCGCGCACCAGGATGCGCGCCACCGCTTCCATCCCACCGCCCGAGCGAATCGCCTTGCGCACGTCCATCTCGTCGTCGTTGAGCAAACAGAGATGGAACTTGCCGTCGGCCGTGAGGCGCATCCGGTTGCACGTCCCGCAGTAGGGCTCGCTCACCGGGCTGATGAAGCCGACCACGCCGCTGGCGCCCGGAAGCCGGTAGTTGCGCGCCTCGTCGGAGGGATTGCTCGATTCGAATTCCATCAGCGGGCCGAGCGCCACCTCGATCCGCCGCCGCGTCTCGATATTGGAGACGTAGCGCTTGATCGAGAGCGTCGCGCACTCACCGCCCCCGAGCGGCATCAGCTCGATAAACCGTACGTGCCAGTCGCGCGCGATCGTCAGCGCGGCGAGATCGACCACGTCTTCCTCGTTGTAGCCGGCCGTGACCACCGCATTGATCTTGATCGGCACCAGCCCGGCCGCTTCGGCGGCCATGATCCCCTCCCATATGCGCGCGAAGCTGCCCCATCGCATCTGCCGTTCGACGGTGAGCGGATTGAGGCTGTCGAGATGGACATTGATGCGCTTGAGCCCGGCGGTCTTTAGCGGCATCGCCAGCTTGGGCAGCAGCAGCGCGTTGGTGGTAAGCGCGAGGTCGCCGAGTCCCGGCACCGCTGCGAGCCGCTCGACGATTTCGAGCAAATCGGCGCGGAGCGTCGGCTCACCGCCGGTCAGGCGAAACTTCCGAAAGCCGACGCTGACGGCTGCGCGCACCACCAGCTCGATCTCGGCCGGCGTCAGGAGTTCTTCGCGGGGCAGGAAGCGCAAGCCCTCAAGCGGCATGCAGTAGACGCATCGGAGGTTGCAGTTGTCGATAACCGAGATACGGAGGTAGTCGATTTCGCGGTTGAACGAATCTTTTGGCATGCTTTTCTGGGTAAAGCCCGTCGCGCCGACGGTGTCTTGCCATTGTTGCCGGTAACACTCCGGGATCTGCCGGAATCTTGCCGGAATCTTGTGAAGCTCGCGGCATCGAGCCGCGCTGCGACGGAACCTCTCCGAACCTCTATTTCGATTGTAGTCGCGCACGATGCGCGCATTCAACCACGCTTTTCCCGAGCCCTCGCTGATTGCTGGCAAAATCCGGCTCCCTTTGCGAGACTGGTTTCCTATGGAAGCGAAAGCCAAGGCTGAAATCCTGCACGGCGTGATCCGCAAATTCGGCGCCGGGGGGAGCGATATCACCTCCGAAGAATGGGGCCGGTTCGTCGCCGCTCAGAACGACGGCTATCGTACCGGGCCGGAAATCGGAGAGCGCGTTCCCGAGTTCACATTGCCCGACCAGCACGGCAAAAACCGCACGCTGAAAGATCTTTCGGGACCCAACGGCCTGCTGCTGGTCTTCAGCCGCAGCGCCGATTGGTGACCATACTGCCGCAACCAGCTCGTCGAGCTGCAACAGTCGCTGAAGACGCTCCGGACCGCCGGAATCAACGCCGCGTCGATCACCTACGACTCGCGCGAGATTCTTGCCGCCTTCGGCGAGGCCTACAAAATAGAGTTTCCGATGCTCTCGGACGCCGGCAGCAAGGTGATTCGCGCCTTCGGAATCCTCAACACCAACGTCCCCGAAGATCACAAGATGATGTACGGGATGCCGTTTCCGGGCGACTACCTGCTCACGCCCGAAGGTATCGTGCGCGACAAGCGGTTCCTCCCGAGCTACGAGTATCGCCCTTCGGCGACCGGACTCGCGCTACGCAACGCGGAGGGCGCCGCCGCCACGAACTCCGTCGAGATCGACGCCGGCGCGCTCAGCGCGACCGTGACACTTTCGGCCGATCGATGCTTCCCCGGCCAGGAACTGGCAACCGCACTGCGTATCCGGTTGCGCCCCGGCTGGCACATCTATGGCAAGCCGCTACCGAGCAACTACCGGCCGACCGAATTGATTTTTGAAGGCCCGCTCGTCGGCGAACAATCGATCGAGTTGCCGGCGGCGAAGCCGATGCTGCTCAAGGCGCTCGGCGAAACGCTGCCGGTGTACGAGGGCGAGGTTCGCGCGATCGGCAGGCTCGGGATCAAGTGGAGCCCGCCGATGCCGGCGAAATTCATGGAGCCCTTCGGCAAGACGATCCCGCCGGGGCCGTACAAGATCGCTGGCACGCTGCGGTTCCAGCCGTGCAGCGATACGGTGTGCGAGCCGCCGCAGGAGATCAGGTTCGAGCTGCCGCTCGAGCTTGAGGCCGGAGTGCCGCCGGCGCCAAAGAAGCCTGCCTGAGCGCTGGCGCGGCCGCATTCGACGGCGGCGCGGGAGGAGAATATCTCCGCGCCGCGGCTCCGGACCCTCACCCACACCCTCTCCCACATACGATGTGGGCGAGGGCTCTGAAAGAGCGTTTGCGGGATTGTTGTAACTATTTTGAGTAAAGCGCTCGACGCATTGACTACATTCCGCCGCCCCCTCCTTCTTGCCCTCGCCCCCGTCCGCGGGGGAGAGGGTCAGGGTGAGGGGGTAAATCGCTTTGCAACGGCTCCGACAGCTCAGCGCCTATCGTCGAGTATGTAGTTGCCGATCTATAGCGGCGGGGCGCCTACAGCCGGGTATCGCGGCCCGAATAGTCAGTCTCGTCTCTGATCAGATCGCCTCTGATCAGTCGGGCGCTAGCCGGGCTTAACTGAACTCGCCGCGGATATATTCCTTGGTGTGCTCTTCCCTGGGATTCTCGAAAATCGTCTGGGTCGGCCCGTACTCGACCATATAGCCAGTCCGGCCGCCGGAGGTAGTATCAACGTACAGAAATGCGGTCGTGTCCGCGACCCGTTTGGCCTGCTGCAGATTGTGGGTGACGATTGCGATGGTGTACTTCTTTTTCAGCTCCGTCATCAGCTCTTCGATCCGGCGCGTCGCTATCGGATCGAGCGCCGAGCACGGCTCGTCCATCAGCAGCACCGCCGGCTCGGTCGCGACCGCGCGCGCGATACATAGCCGCTGTTGCTGTCCGCCGGAGAGCGCGAGCGCGCTGGTGCGCAGCTTGTCCTTGACTTCATCCCACAGCGCGGCCTGGCGGAGAGCCGCTTCGACCTTGTCCTCTACGGGGCCCTTGTAGCGGTTCAAACGCAGTCCAAAGGCGACGTTCCTCAAGATACTCATTGCGAACGGATTGGGCTGCTGGAATACCATCCCAATATGCCGGCGCACGGCCACCGGGTCGACCCTGGAGGCGTAGATGTCCTGGCCGCGAAAGATAACATGCCCCTTGAGTCGGAACCCGCGCACCAGATCGTTCATCCGGTTGAGGCAGCGGAGCACTGTGCTCTTGCCGCATCCCGAGGGCCCGATGAAGGCGGTGATCGTGCCCTTCTTTACTTTCAGCCCCACGTCACGCACGGCCTTGAACTTGCCGTAGTGAAGCTCGGCGATATTGCAATCGATAAGCGTGCCGTCTTGGAGCATTTGCTCGCGCGCGCCGTTCGCGTGTCCGTCAGTAGTCACCGGTGTAAGGGGCATGCCGTCTCCATTAGCTAGTCGGCGGATCGTCCGGCCAGGGCCTGGCCGACCACGTTGAATACCAGGACGATCACCACGAGCACCAGCGCGGCGGTCCACGCCAGTGCTATCTGGTTCTCGAATGGCGAGCCGGAGAAATTGTAGATCATGACCGCGAGCGACGCGGTCGGCTTCATCAGGTCACCTATCGTCTTGGGCAAAAAATTCGGTGCCGTCCGGCTCATCCAGAAATTGCTGAACAGCGCGGTGAACAGCAGCGGCGCCGTTTCCCCGGCGGCGCGCGCCACCGCGAGCATCACGCCCGTCAGCATCGCCGGCGCGGCGGTCGGCACGATCACTTTTGTCACAACCTGCGTCGGCGTTGCGCCCATTCCGATTGCCGCTTCCCGCATCCGCGACGGAACCCGCTTGATCGCCTCTTCGGCAGTCAGCAAAACCGTCGGGAGCATCAGGAGTGCCAGTGCGACTCCGCCCGCAGGGGCAGAAAACTCTCCCGTCACCACCACGACAACCGCGAAAGCAAAGACACCCGCCAGGATAGACGGCAGACCGGTCAGCACCTTGGCCGCGAAACGCACCGCCGAGGCGGTCTTGGTGTCGGGGCCGAATTCGGTGATATAGATCGCCGCCAGAACCCCTAACGGTACGCTAACCAGGGTGGCGATAGCAACTATTACAAAAGTACCGACGATGGCATTGCCGAAGCCGCCGCCGGCCGTCATCGCAGCGGGCGGAAGATCGCGCAAGCTGCCCAGGCTGAGCGTCGCGGTGCCTCGCACCACCAGCATATAAAGCACCGAAAACAAAGGGAAAAGTGCCGCGAGCGTGGCCGCGCCGGTGAGCACGCTCATCACGTAGCTGAAGAGCGTACGCGGACGGCGGAGCGAGCGTTGCAGGCTCTCGAGGTCGATACCGGCGGGCGCGGCGGGTCGTGTCGGCGTCGCCGCCATCAGCGCAATCCCTTGAGGCCCGCGTCGGCGCGCTGAAGAATCAGGGTCCCGATGATGTTGACCACCAGGGTGATTGCCAGCAGCACCAGCGCGACATACATCAACGCGCCGACCTCGATTTTGTCGGCCTCCGGAAAATGATTTGCGAGCAGCGCCGCGAGCGTGTTGGCCGGGGAGAAAAGCGACCAACTGATCACGTTGGCGTTACCCGCCAGCATCGCGAGCGCCATCGTCTCGCCCAGCGCGCGGCCGAATCCGAGGATGATTCCGCCGAAAATTCCGGTCGCCGCGGTCGGCACGAAAACCGCGAGGATCGCCTCCCAGCGTGTGGCTCCCATCCCGAAGGCGGCCTCGCGCAGCTTCGGCGGCACCGCGACCAGCGCGTCGCGCGAAATGGCCGAGATGGTCGGCAGCACCATGATCGCCAAGACGATCGAGGCCGGCAGCAACCCGGGGCCGCTAAGACCGGTGCCGAACAACGGAATCCATCCAAGATGCGCGTGCAGCCAGTTCGCGGGCGGGCGCACGAAGGGAATCACGACGAAGATTCCCCACAGTCCGTAAACGACGCTCGGGATCGCGGCGAGCAGCTCGACGGTGATTTTCAGCACATTCTCGACCCGGCCGGGTAACGAGCTGAGCCACGAATAGTCCGACAGCCGCAGGAGGCCGAGCGCGCTATCAAGTCCGGAGGACAGAAAGCCTTCGCTGAGAAAAATGGCAATAGCCAGACCAAAGACCGTTCCGATAGCCAATCCAAGTATCGAACTATACAAAGTGCCGACAATCGCCGGCAGAATTCCGAACTGCGCGCGATTGGAGTCCCAGGCGGTTCCGCTGAGAAAACCCAGGCCGTAGCTCCGAATCGACGGCATCGCCTGCCGTCCGATGCTGAAGACTACGCAGAAGACGAGAATGACCGTGAACCATGCGACGGCAAGCGTGCAGCGGCGGAATATGCGATCCGCCCCGATCTCGAACGCGGACGGAGGCTGAGATATGTCCGCACCGGCAGGCTCTACCACTTCATCTCCTGGGTGCCCGCCGGGGTGGAAAATATCGCGCGCCGCTCCCGCCTCGCCTGGAGTCATGAGATCTGTTCGAGCGCCTTGCTGACCGCGTCCACGACGTTCGCGGGCAGCGGGATATAGCCGAGATCGACACTGAACGACTGACCCTGGGTCAGGCCGTATTGAATTACCGATTTGAGCGTGGCTGCTGTATTCGGGTCCTTGTACTTCTTGTAGCAAAGCAACCAGGTGTAGGTGACGATCGGATAGGCCTCCGGGGCGGCTGGATCGGTGATCCACGCGCGCAAGTCGGCCGGCAACTGCACGCTCGCGAGCGCATCCTTGCCGGTCGTCAGATCGGCTTTCACATATTTGCTGCTCTTGTTCTCGAGCACCGCCATCGGCATCTTGGTTTGCACCGCGTAGCCGTACTCGACGTAGCCGATCGCGCCCGGCGTTTCCTTGATAAGCGCAGTCACGCCGGCATTACCCTTACCCGCCACGGCGGCCGGAAAATTTACCGACTTCCCGGCGCCCGGCCCGCTCTTCCACGCGTCGCTGATCGCGCTCAAGTGCGAGGTGAAGACGAAGGTTGTGCCGCTGCCGTCCGAGCGGACCACAGGCTGTATTTTGGTGGCCGGCAGAGTGACGCCCGGATTGGCCTTGGCGATTGCCGGATCGTTCCATTGGGTGATTTTGCCGAGAAAAATTCCGACGTAGGCCTCGCGCGAGAGCTTAAGCTCGCTCGGGCCGTCGGGCAGATTGTAGGCGAGCACGATCGCGCCCGCGGTCATCGGAAGCAGCACGACGCCCTCCGGGACTGCGGCGATCTCCGCGTCGGTCATCGCCGCGTCGCTGGCTCCGAAGTCGACGAGATGCTGCTGAAACTGCTTTATTCCGGCGCCGCTGCCCAGCGCCTGGTAATTGATCTGAACGTCGGGATGGGCCTTGTTATATTCCGTGAACCACTTTTGATAGAGCGGCGCCGGGAAAGTCGCGCCAGTGCCCTGCAAGGTAATTGCGGCCTCGGCGTTGGTGGCAACACCAGCGCCAAGCCTCGTCCCGAAACGGCCGCCCAGGGTCACAAGCCCGACGCCCATCAACGACACGGCAACAAGCAGCAGTACGCCTCGCGCTATCCTCATAGTGAATCCCTCCTGTTTTCGGGAGGCCGCCAGACCGGCGAATATGGCTCCGGAGCCTCCATTCAGATCAAATTATTGTTACGGCAATGTGTCAGACACGTGACGGTTTCGTTTCAACTCGCTCGCTAATCTCACTGACTACGGGCATTTGTTGGCCTCATCGACCACAAACGCTGGCACGAGGCTCGGATGGTGATCGGCCGGAATGAACGCCATCCCGCCCGGACTCGTGAGCCCAGTCACGATTGGAGTGACAAACCCCGTGGTCAGATCGGTTTGCCCGACGAACGCCCCGACCACCGTCGATCCACCCGGCGTCGTGACCGACACGATGGCCGAGTATGCCGCGCCGGGCGCGAAGTACGGCGCGGTTATCGCATAGACCGTTTGGGCGCCCTTGTCCGCGACCAGCAACGTGCCCTTCGCAGCATTTGCGAACACCGTATCGTCGGCTGTCGTGTCGCCAACGACCGTTCCGTCGGCGAGCGGCGAGGTCAGGGGCACAACCAGGTTATTCTGGCACTTCTGGCCGGGATGCTGCACGATCACGAGTTCGCCGTCACCCTGGGAATCGAGCACCAGCTCGCCGAATGGATCGACTCATCAGCGAATCCGGATCCGTAAGATTGAGCGTCACCGGACTTGCCGGTGGTCACGTCGGTCGCCGACGCGTTGTCGTTGAGAATGCCGGTCAGTTTGACCTTCTTATCCTTTGACTTGAATCGAACGAGTCCGGGCTGGGTATTCGGAGTGGGGTTGGACGCGCTGATATAAACCGCATTGCCGAAGAACACTAGATCGTCGTAGCCGCCGCCGTGAGGTCCGGTCCCGAGCACGAAGGTCTGACGCTTGCCGGTGCTTGGCTCGATGATGATCAGGGTCGCGTTGGCGTCTTCGTTCTGCAACGCCCACAGATCGCCGGTCGCGGGGTTGAATCTCAGGCCGTCGTTATGGCCGGCGACGGTGTAGGTCCTCACCACAGTGCCGTCCATCTTGTACTTGACGATCGTGCTCATCGCGCCGCCTGAACCGTCGGGCTTGCCGCCGTTGCCGTAGCCGATAAAGACGTTGTTACGCGAAAACGTGATCGAATCAGGCACTGTATAGCCGTTCTCGGATATTGCAAAAGTGCTGATCGAATAGGGAGCAAACGGCACTGGGCCCGCCGTGTGAGCGACGGCCGGCAGCATGGCGGCGAGCAGCATCAGGGAAGCGCCACAGGCCACCGTCCTGGCAGCCGCGCCTCTTCGACAGAAAGCGATTTTCACAGTTCTCTACCTCCCGCGTGATGAACGCGAATATCCTGGATGACGTGTTGAATGCGTCAGTGAGATAGCACGCTTCAACATCGCCAGAGTTATCGGACGATTAACGGCGCGTTAAATTTCACGCGGTGGCGCTCATCCTTCTTTTTTCCTTGCGCAAGTTATTTTTTATTCGATTAGTCAGAAGCTCGATGCTGGCTCTTCGCTGTAGTGCGTGAAACTATACTCAGTTGTGTTGAGCCTCCAACTGAGAATCGTTTCGCAACCTGAACTTAACATTCGCGCAATACGCAGTTCATCCGCCTTCGCTACAAGTACACCGTTCTTTTTACCCACAACTTTCAGGAGGGACAGATGCACAAGAAATTGAGGCTGGGCGTCGCGATCGGCGCCCTTCTGCTGGCGACTGTGTCGATCCACCAGCAGACGTTTGCCGACGAGTTCGAAGGCGGGGGAGCGATATCCGCCACGTGCTGTTAATCAGCGTCGACGGGTTCCATTCGTTGGATTTCGCCAATTGCGCCAAGGGCATCAGCGGTTTCAAAGGCGGCACGCCGTATTGTCCTAATCTGGCAGCGCTCGCCCTGCACGGGGTGAACTATCTGAACAGTTCCACTTCGAAACCCTCGGATTCGTTTCCCGGCCTGATGGCGATCGTCAGCGGGCGGCTCGCCGCGCACGGTCGGAGCCTATTATGACGTCGCATATGATCGTTCGTTGCAGCCGCCCGCAACCACGACGGGCAACGGAGTATCGGCGGGTACATGCACGCCAAACCAGCCGCCGACCGGCACGCGCACCGAATACGAAGAGGGCATAAACATCAATCCGGAAGCAGCTCACACGGCGGGGGCAACCGATCGGCCAGGCGCAACGCGGGATCGATCCGAACAAACTCGAGCGGGATCCGGCCAAGAACTGCGATCCGGTCTTTCCCTAGAATTTTGTCCGCACCAACACAGTTTTTGGCGTGATCCACAAAGCCGGCGGGCGCACCGCCTGGTCCGACAAGCATGCGGCCTATATCGCGGTGTCGGCGGCCCGCGGCCACTCACCGGCAAGAACGTCGAAGCGACTATCTATTCGCCCGGAAATCAATTCCGATTCCACAGAACTTTGCAGCACGAGCGCCGACGCAGCTCACCATTCCCGCCTGATCTCAAGGGCGGGGTGCCGTTCCTGCCGGACCAAGCCGCCCTAGCCGAAGCCGATGACTACACCGGGAGCTTCCAGAACATCCAGTGCTATGACGGCCTCAAGGTGATGGCCATCCTCAACGAAATCGACGGCAAACGCCACGACGGCAGCGGGAAGGTGCGCGTGCCGAACATCCTCGGCATGAATTTCCAGGCGGTCAGCATCGGGCAGAAACTGGTCTACCAGCACGGCTCGGTCGCCACGGGATACAGCACCACGGGCGGGTATCTGGATTCGATCGGGACCCCCAGCGAATCGCTGTTCAGCGAAATCATGTTTATCGACAATTCGATCGGCATGATGGTGAGCTGAACTCAATAAGAAGCATCTGGCAGACTCGACCTTGATCATAATCACCGCCAAGCATGGCCAGTCTCCGATCGATCAGCAAGCTGCTCATACGCCTCGATGGGACAATCCCGATGTTACCCAGTAGCCCTCACGATCAGCACATGCCTGTTCCGGACTCGGAGGTCAATCAGATCGGACCGACCGAGGACGACGTGTCGCTGCTGTGGCTCACCCACAGCAGTCGCGCCGAGAGCGACGCGGTCGGAATGCTGGAGAGCGCTTCACCGGCGCTGCGGCTGACAAAAACATCGCGGGCATCGGCGAGATCTTCTCGGGCCCTTCGCTACGAGCTGATGGTCAACAACCGTCGACCGATCCGCGCACTCCGGATATCGTGGTGGCGCCGAACATCGGCGTGATCTATTCGAACAGCACGAAAAAGCTGGCCGAGCATGGCGGCTTCGCGCATGACGACACTAACGTCATCCTGCTTGTGTCAAATCCGGGAATGTCAAGCCAAAACGGTGAATACTCCCGTGCAGACCAGCCTCGGTCGCGCCGACCATCCTGTTGGCGCTGGGCCTCAATCCGCAAAGTCTGAAATCGGTTCAGTTGGAGCACACCCCGGTTCTGCCGGGTCTCGTGCAATCCCGTAAGTAGCGCGCCCTCAAAGGGAGGGAGCGGGCAAACCCTGCCACAAACGCGGCGGGCGTCCCGGACATCCGGGACGCCCGCCGCTCATTTTTTGCGGCGCGCTGGCAGGGTTTCGTTCCGCCGCGCATCATCAATATAATCAGTCCTGAAGCGGGTTCTGCTTGAGTCCGAGTTCCGCCTTTGAGGGGGTGAGTATCCCGATGGCGTTTCCAATCAATCGCCCACGGCGGCTGCGGCGCACCGAGACGCTGCGCCGCATGATCCGGGAAACGCGCCTTGCGTCCGACGACCTGATCCAGCCGTTCTTCGTGTGTCCGGGACGCGACGTCAAGCGTCCGATCGGTTCGATGCCGGGGGTGGCGCAGATGTCAGTCGATCAAGTGGCGCGCGCCGCGCGCGAGACGCACGCGGCCGGCGTTCCGGCGGTAATCCTGTTCGGCATCCCCCAGCGCAAGGACCCCCAAGGCAGCGAGGCGTGGAACGACCAGGGCGAGGTGCAGCGCGCAATCCGCGAAATCAAGGAGCACGTGCCCGGCCTCGCCGTGATAACCGACGTCTGTCTGTGCGAGTACACCGACCACGGCCATTGCGGCGTGGTGGCGGGCAACGACGTCGACAACGACGCGACGCTCGAGCTGCTTTCGCGCGAGGCGCTCTCGCACGCGCGCGCCGGCGCCGACATGGTCGGGCCGTCGGACATGATGGACGGGCGGGTCGGCGCGATCCGCCGGGCGCTCGACGAAAACGGTTTTACGCACATTCCCATCATGGCCTATTCGGCGAAATTCGCCTCGGCCTTCTACGGACCGTTTCGCGAGGCCGCCGAGTCGGCGCCGCAGTTCGGCGACCGCCGCTCCTACCAGATGGACCCGCCCAACGGCGACGAGGCGATGCGTGAGATCGCGCTCGATCTCGCCGAAGGCGCCGACATCGTGATGGTCAAGCCGGCGTTGCCGTATCTCGATCTGATCTACCGCGCCAAGCATGAGTTCCGCGTGCCGGTAGCGGCCTACAACGTCTCGGGCGAGTACTCGATGCTGCGGGCGGCGGGGCTCAACGGATGGCTCGACGAGGAGCGCGCAGTGATGGAAGTGCTGACGTCGATCAAGCGGGCCGGCGCCGACATGATCCTGAGCTACTTCGCCACGGAGGTCGCGAAACGGCTCAAATGATTGGGGCCTTGCCGGTTGAGCCGCGAATCAGACTGACGGCCGCGTCGCGGATCGGCGACCTCGACAATCAACTGGCTATATCCTTCGTCGGCCAGATCAATGGCTACAGCATTTTGCGGATTAACCACATCCCAAAACACATGCCGCCCTTCTTTGTAATACCAGCCGGCCGAGATGACGCCCGGAAAGCCGGTACCGCAGAGCCTCCACCCTTTCCACGATCGCCCGGCATGCTCAGGATCGCGCCGCACGTCCTTGACGTGGTCGAGCGGAATCAGAAACTTGCTTTTGAATGCGAAAAACTTGTGCCATCCCAAGATTTCGACCTTGAGCCTGCCGTCCCCGATCGATAGCTCGACCATCGCGACCTCAGTTATCCGCGTACCTTGGGTTTGATGTGCGTCTCGTAGTACGGGCGCATCGCGCGCAGCGCGCGCATCTGATGATACGCGAGCTCGTCGTCCGGATAGCGATGCTCCGGGCCGAGCACGCATCCAACTCGAGCGTGGCATCGCCCGGCGCAGTCCGGCTCGGCCTCCACCCGATGCGTTAGGCATTTCGGCACGTCCCATCCGGCGGGAAAACTCACCGCGCCGACCGGACACGCGCTGATGCAACTGCGCGGGACGCATCCGGGACACGGATCGAAGCCGCGCGCGTCGCCCGGCGCGTCGAGCGTCACGTCGAGCAGCAGCGCCGCGCGAAACGCGATCCACGGACCGAACGTCGGATGCACCACGACGCCGAGGATGCTCGGCCCGGCGATTCCCGCCGCTTTGCCCAACTCGACGAAGTTGAGCGTCCGCCCGCCGCCGTGCATGAACGGATGAACGATGGTGTGGCGAAGTGCGGCATCGCGGAGCGGCTGGGCGACCTCGCGCTCGACCACCTCGCGCGTGAAATCGTCGAGCGGATTTTCGCGCTCCCACCATCCGGGATTGCGCGCCGCATGCCGCTTGAACGCCGCCCAGAAATCGCCGCCGCCGTTGCCCAGCACCAGGATCGAGCGCGCCGCCGGATCGATGAGCGACGCGCGCGCGTCGGGCTGGACCGCCGCGTCATAGCGCTCAAGCGGGATCGCGGCGCACAGGTTGAGCCCGTGGCGCGCGGCGGCCGCGCGAACCGCGGCGAGTATCGAGGACGGGTCAGACAATTTTGTAAGTGACCAGCGCGTCGGCGATGAGCGCGCCTTGCTGGTCGCGGATTTCGACCGCGATGCTGGCGATACGTTTGCCGGCGCGGCGCACCTGGGCCCGCGCGAAAAGATCGGTTTTCACCGCCGGCGCGGTGTAGTTGACGGTCATCGAGATGGTCGCGCTGCTACGCGTCTCGGGCATCGTCCAGACCGCGGCGCACGCGGCAAAGTCGGCCAGCGCCGCGATCGCGCCGCCGTGGATCGGAACGCCGGGACCGCCGGCGTTCAAAATATGCTCGCCAAACGGCATCCGCACCGTCACCTCGCCCTCGCCGCGCGCTTCGATCTTGAGCCGCAGCGCGGCCGAGAACGGCCCCTGCTCGAGTTCGCCGAGCACCGCGTCATGTGCCATCCCTGCCATCGCCGCGCCCTACGATTTCAGTCCCTTGGGCTCATCTTTAATGTTGGTCGTTTGATCAATGTCGGGTGTTTGATCTGGCTTTTGATCGTGCACGCCCAACCTTGCGCGTTTGCTCTTGCGCGCCTGGCGAGCCGCCGCCAGCCGCGCCATTCGAATCGCCTCGCCGACGGCGGCCTCCGGATCGTCGGCGTGCTCGATCCCCTCGATTTGCGGCCACGAACGGAGCGCGACCAGCGGGCGGCCGATCTTGAGCGCGAAACCGATTTCGCTCAGCGTGCCGCCCTCGCCGGCGAGCGCGACCACCGCGTCGGCGCTGCCGATCACGACGGCGTTGCGCGCCTCGCCGATCCCGGTCGCGATCGCGAACTCGATATGCGGGTTGGCGGTGCCGTGATCGTAGCCGGGCAGGATGCCGATGGTATGCGCGCCGCGTTCGAACGCGCCGCGCGCCGCCGCTTCCATCACGCCGCCCCGTCCGCCACAGATGAGCGTCGCGCCGTGCGCGCCGATCTCCGCTCCGACCTTGTGCGCAAGTTCGAGCACCTCGACGCTGGCACCGTCGCCGCCGCCGATAACCGCGATTGCCGGACGCCGTAGCATCGCAGGCTCACACGCCCAGCAGCGCGGGAAGTTCCGCGATGTTGGCGACCACGAGATCGGGCTCGGGGATGCCCTCGGGCAAAGGCGTGCCGCGCCCGTTCACCCACGCCACGCGCATCGCGGCCTGCCGCGGGCCGAGCACATCTTCGCGCGGCGTGTCGCCGACGAACAGGATGGTATGCGGCTCCACGTGCAGCATCGTCAGGATGCGCTGATAGATGAGCGGATTGGGCTTGCGGAGGCCCGCCTCGGCCGAGATTATCACCGCCTCGAACAGGTCGGCGACGCCGGTATCGAGCAGGACCTCGCGCCCGCACTGCGCGTCGTCGAAATTGGAGAGCAGGCCGAGGCGGAAGTGCGGCGCCAGCCGGCGCACCGCGTCGGAGCGCTCGGGCGGCGCGAACGTGACCTTGCGCACGCCGTCCATGTGGACGCGAGTCACATGGAAGGCCAGCAGGCTGCGCTCAGCGGGATCCGAGTACCCCAGGCGCTCAAGCGTGCGCTCGAAGCGCTCCTGGCAGGTTATTTCGATTCCCTCACGTTCGCGCTCGGCGTTAATCTCGTCGATCACGTCGTGGTAAACGGTGAGAAACGTCTCGAGCTCGAAGCGCGGGCCCATCCGCTCCTGGAGCGACGGCAGTATCCAGGGCAGCGTGCTGTGGGTCGAACGCTCGCGCCAATGCAAAAGCGGCAGCCGCTCGGGTTCCCATTTGACCAGGGTGTCGAAGAGGTCGAACACCACAACTTTGATTGCGCCGTTATCCACTAGAGCCGTTATCCTGTAGAGCCGATATCCTGTAGAGCCGATATCCTCTGGAACCATTATGCTCGAGGCGTGAGCGCGACGGTGCTTGCGAGCAGCGCCCCCAGGTTGAGCAGCATCACTCCGCCATTGAGCATGACGGAGAGATGATGCAGCCGGTCGAATTCGGCGCGGCGCGCCGGGTCGGGAT
Organism: uncultured delta proteobacterium; assembly: GCA_963815255.1. Classification (GTDB taxonomy): domain Bacteria; phylum Desulfobacterota; class Binatia; order Binatales; family Binataceae; genus JAKAVN01. The sequence continues at coordinate 112,737 of CAWFGH010000006.1, forward strand.
TGGCCTCCTCGCTCACCGCGCGAATCGCGTCCACCTGCGGCCGGACCACGGTGCCGGCGTAGGCCGTCAGCCCGAGCGCGACGATCAGCGCCAGCGCCGCGATCGCCCACCACATCCGCGGTGTGCGCGTCGCGCAGAGAAAGATCGCGAGGATGACCGCGATCGCGCCGCAGACATAGCCGAGCAGGTAGTAGCGCGGAAAAATCACGCTCGTCAGCTTGCCGGCCTCGGCTATCGGCAGCACCTTGAACAGGACCGGCGCGATCACCGCGGTGAAAAACACCATCCCGCCCATCCAGCAGACCAGGCTCAGCAAATATACGAACAGCACGGCTACCATCGAGGCTTCGCCTCCGGGCGTCGTCGCAAAGAGATCAAGATGATCAATTGAGGTAAGGCTTGTTGACGCCGGGCAGCGGCCGGCGGTCGGAGAAGCCGGAATCGATGGTGTGCCAGGCGATAATCTGGCGCTCACCGGATTGCCAGCATAAGAAGACCACGTCGTCCTCGATTTCATACGGGAAATCGACCAGCCCCTGATCGATATCCTTCAGGAAACATCCGAGGGTCTCGACCTGCCCCGCCATCTCGGCCATCCGCGCGGCGTATTCCTTGAGTTCGGGGTAGCGCTCGATGAGATCGGACAACGGCATCGCGGCGATTGAGGAATCGTGACGGCGAGCGAGTTCGCGGATCTGCGCGCGCAGGGCGTCGGCCTCGACTTGCAAGCCGCGGACCAGAATCTCCATCCGCGGGATGAGGGCGTTGGCTTCCTCGACCGTGAATACTTTCTCGAACTGATGCTTTGCCAAGCTTTTGCCTCGATAATTGGCGCGGCACACCAATCGTGGCTAGGTTCTAGATGGAGAGGCCGAGCTTGTCTGCCCGCAGAGCGTATATTACGTTAATCGATCGCGAGGGTGGAAGCGCCAGCGGCTCTCGGCCGCTATTGGGGAGGCGGCTCGGATTCTATGGCAGAAAAATCGGATAAAGCCAAAGGCGAAAAGCGCTTCGATATCGAAGAGGATCTAAGCAAGGTCGAAGTTCCCGACGTTTTGCCGGTGCTGCCGCTGCGCGGCATCGTTATTTTTCCCAACCAGATTCATCCTTTCCTGGTTTCGCGTCCGGCCTCGCTCAGGCTGATCGAGGACGTGGGCCAGGCTTCGCGCGTAATCGGGCTCTCGGCGCAGAAGAATCCCGAAGAGGAGAACCCGGCGCCCGACGGATTGTTCCCGCGCGGTACGGCGGTGCGCATTCTCAAGATGCTCAAGTATCCCGACCATAGCGTGCGGGTGCTGGTGCAGGGCATCGCGCGAATCGACCTGCTCGATTTCGTCCAGCTCGAACCGTACTTCCGAGCCAACGTACGGCGCCTGGCCGAGTCGGTCGAGGGCGACAAGGAACTCGACGCGCTGCAGGCCCATCTGGTGAGCCAGTTTTCCAAGTTCGTGTCGCTGGTGCCGTATCTGCCCGACGAACTGCAGGTGATGGCGATGCAGGTGCGTGAGCCCGCTCGCCTGACCGACATGGTCGCGTCCTATCTGAAAATTGCGGTCGAGGAGTCGCAGGATCTGCTGTCGACCAACGACGTGCGCGCCCGCCTGGAAAAGCTGATCGTCATCCTGGGGCGCGAGATCGAACTGCTCGAGCTGGGCCACAAGATCCAGTCGCAGGTGCAGACCGAGCTCAACAAGAACCAGCGCGAGTACTACCTTCGTCAGCAGCTCAAGGCGATCCAGAAGGAGCTTGGCGAGGGCGACGCGCGTTCTTCCGAAATCGAGGACCTCGAAAAGAAAATCGAAGCGGCCAAGATGCCCGAGGACGCGCGCAAGGCGGCCGACAAGGAGCTGGATCGGCTCAAGATGATCCCGCCCGAATCGGCCGAGCATACTGTTGTGCGGACCTACCTCGATTGGCTGGTCAGCCTGCCCTGGGCGGCCTCGACCGACGACAACCTGGACATCAAGCACGCCCGCGCGGTGCTCGACGAGGACCATTTTGATCTCGAAAAGGTCAAGGAGCGCATCCTCGAATTCCTCGCCGTGCGCAAGCTCAAGAGCGACACCAAGGGGCCGATTTTGTGCTTCGTGGGGCCGCCGGGAACCGGCAAGACCTCGCTCGGCCGCTCGATCGCTCGCGCGCTGGGACGCAAGTTCGTGCGGCTGTCGCTCGGCGGCATCCGCGACGAGGCCGAGATTCGCGGCCATCGCCGCACCTACATCGGCTCGTTGCCCGGCCGCATGATCCAGGGACTGCGCAACGCGGGCTCCAACAATCCACTGTTCATCCTCGACGAAGTCGACAAGCTCGGGACGGACTTTCGCGGCGACCCGGCCTCGGCCCTGCTCGAGGTGCTCGATCCGGAGCAGAACAACGCCTTCGTCGATCATTATCTCGACGTGCCGTTCGATCTCTCCAAGGTGTTGTTTCTGACCACGGCCAACGTGCTCGATCCGATTCCGCCGGCGCTGCGCGACCGGATGGAAGTGCTGGAGCTGCCCGGCTACACCGAGGAGGAAAAGCTCCAGATCGCGGAACGCCACCTGGTGCCCAAGCAGATTTCCGAGAACGGCCTCGGCAATACCAAGATCGAGTTCACCAAGGACGCGGTGTCCGAAATCATCCGCAGCTACACGCGTGAGGCCGGCCTGCGCAACCTCGAGCGCGAAATCGGCCGCGTGTGCCGCAAAATCGCGCGCGCACTCACCGAGGGCGAAACCGCTCCCGAGCGCGTCACGCCCGACATGCTGCATCGCTTCCTCGGCCCGCGCAAATTCTTCTCCGAGGCCGCCGAGCGCACCCAGGAACCGGGCGTTGCCACGGGTCTCGCGTGGACGCCCAACGGCGGCGACATCCTGTTCATCGAGAGCACCCGGATGAACGGGCAAAAGGGCGTCACCATCACCGGCTCGCTGGGCGACGTGATGAAGGAGTCGGCGCAAGCCGCACTCTCATATGTGCGATCGCGCGCGGCGCAACTCGGCATCGCGCCCGACTTCTTCGAAAAATCCGACCTTCATATCCACGTCCCGGCCGGCGCCATCCCCAAGGACGGCCCATCCGCCGGCGTGACCATCGCGGCCTCGCTCGCTTCGCTGCTGAGCGCCCGCCCGGTGCGCTCCGACGTCGCGATGACCGGCGAGATAACCCTGCGCGGCAAGGTCCTGCCGGTCGGCGGAGTCAAGGAGAAAGTGCTGGCGGCGCGCCGCGCCGGAATCAAGACCGTGATCCTGCCGCGGCGAAACGAAAGCGATCTCGAGGATATCCCCGAAGAGGCCCGCAAAGAGATGGAGTTCGTGTTCGTCGACACGGTCGACGAGGTCCTGCGCCACGCGCTCCGCGACGGAGTCGAGCCGCATCCGGAAGCTGTGCCGGCGCGCGCCGAGCGCACCGTACTGAATTAGCCGCAGTTGCCCTGGGGACTCGCGGAGCGGCTTTGACTAGCGGACGCGACCCAAGACGGCTAATATGAAGCTATCGTGTCGGGGATGCCGCGCGATAATTCTTGGGGGAAGACCGTCTAGATGCCTGAGCTGAGGAAGGACCCGGTCGTTGGACGTTGGGTGATCATGGCCACCGAGCGTGGCAAGCGTCCGTCGGATTTCAAAATGAAACGAGACCAGCGCAAGGGCGCGCCCTGCGCGTTTTGCGCCGGGATGGAGCAGATGACGCCGCCCGAGGTGCTCGCCTATCGCGACAACGGCTCGCAGCCTAACGGGCCGGGATGGCGGGTGCGCGCGGTCAGCAACAAGTTCCCCGCGTTGCGCATCGAGGGCGCGGCGGGACGGCGCGGCGACGGGCTGTACGATCTGATGAATGGAATCGGCGCGCACGAGGTGCTGGTAGAAAGCCCCGACCATGATCGCGGGCTGGCCGACCTCGAGCTGCATCAGATCGAGGAGCTGCTGTGGGCCTATCGTGAGCGGACGCTCGATCTCGCGCATGACGAACGCTTCCGCTACGTGTTGATCTTCAAGAACCACGGCGCCGAGGCCGGAGCGAGCCTGGAGCATCCGCACTCGCAGCTGATCGCGCTGCCGATTTTACCTCTCCTCGTGCAGCAGGAGCTCCGCGGCGCAAGCGACTACTACTCGCTCAAGGAACGATGCATCTTCTGTGACATCGTCGACCAGGAGGGCCAGGACCGCCGCCGCGTGGTGTTCGAAAACGACGAATTTATCGCGGCCTCGCCCTTCGCGGCGCGCTTTCCCTTCGAGCTGTGGCTGATTCCGAAGACTCATGGATCGCACTTCGAACACGCGGCGACCTCGTACCCCGGCTTCGCCAGCGCGATCAAGGCGAGCCTGAGCGCGCTCAAGCGCTCGCTCGACGATCCGCCGTTCAACTACATCATCCACTCGGCGCCGCTGCGCGAAGCCCAGAGCAAGCACTATCACTGGCACATGGAGATCACGCCTGCGCTGACCAAGGTGGCGGGCTTCGAGGTCGGCACGGGCTTCTATATCAACCCGGTGCCGCCGGAGAACGCGGCCGAAGCCTTGCGCGAGGCGCTCGCGATGACCGACGCGCGGCCCGCGCCGCAGGTCGCCAAGGCAAGCTGATTTCTTAGCAGTCGTTGTTGTAGTCGTTCGTAGTCGTTCTTTGCAGTCGTTTCTTTTTCTTCGCGCTCCCCTCTCTGAAATCTCGCCCACCTAATTCGCGGAGAGGGGGCAAAAAGATCATCGGTGAAAAAGTGAAAATCGCAATCGTTGCCGCCGAGATCACTCCGTGGGCCAAGGCCGGCGGACTCGCCGACGTAATCGGCGCGCTGCCCGCGGCGCTTAAGCAAAGCGGCGCCGAGCCTGCGGTCATCCTGCCGGGCTACCGTAGCGTTCTCGACGCGCTCAAAACGGCGCCGGCGGCCGAGAATCTCTCGGTCCCGGTGGGCGACTCCTCCGAGCGCTTCGATCTCTTGCGGGCCGAGACCCGCGACGGCGTGCCGCTCTACCTCGTCAATCATCCGGGCTACTTCAATCGCCCGGGAGTATATGGCGAGCGCGGTGCCGACTACCCCGACAATCTGCATCGGTACGTGATGTTCGGCCGCGCGGCCGCGCTCGCCGCGGCGCGCTTCATCCGGCCCGACGTCCTGCACGCTCATGACTGGCACGCGGCGGTGGCGCCGATCGTGGCGCGTGCCGACCCGGCGCTGCGCGAGGCGCTCGGCTCCACGCTGACCGTCTTCACCGTGCACAATCTCGCCTTCCAGGGAATCTGCGAGGCGGCGGATTTCGGGCTGCTCAATATCGACCGTTCCTACTTCTCGGTCGAGTACCTGGAGTTCTGGGGACGCGTTAACCTGATGAAGGGCGCGATCATGCTGGCCGACGGCGCGTCAACCGTCAGCCCGACCTACGCGCGCGAGGTGAGCAGCGATCCGGAGCTGGGCTTCGGACTGGAGGGCGTGCTGCGCCACAAGGGCAGCCGCTTCGTCGGAATTATCAACGGCGCGGACTACACCGAATGGGACCCGGCGATCGACCCGATGATCGCGGCCAAGTACACGCCGGCGCGGCGCGAGGGCAAGGCGATCTGCCGGCGCGCGCTGCGCAAGCTCGCGGGCCTGTCCGATCGCGACGATGCGCCGATAGTCGGGATGGTCACGCGGATGACTCCGCAAAAAGGGATCAACCTGCTCGGCGAGGCGCTCGACGCGATGATGGGTCTTGGCGTGCAGCTCGTGATGCTCGCGAGCGGCGATCCGGCGCTGGAGAAATATTTCAAATCCGCCGAGGAACGCTTCCCCGGTCAGTTACACGTGCGGCTCGCTTTCGACAACGCCTTTGCCCATCAGATCCAGGCCGGCAGCGACATCTTCCTTATGCCCTCGCGGTTCGAGCCGTGCGGGCTAACGCAGATGTATGCGCTTAAGTACGGCACCGCGCCGCTGGTGCGCGCCACCGGCGGGCTCAAGGACACGGTCACCGAGTTCGATCCGCAACACGGCACCGGCAACGGCTTCATGTTCAGCGACTATCGCGCCAGCGCGATGGTGGATGCGATGGCGCGGGCGCAGCGGCTCTTTGCGGACCACGCGGCTTGGCGCCGCCTGATGGACAATTGCTTCGCCGCGGATTTCTCCTGGACAGTGTCGGCGCGCCATTACCTGCGATGGTTCGACGATCTGCGCCGCGCGCGCCGCGCTTGACCTGCAATTCTGGGAAGACCGGCCGTGCCCACTACGTCATCATCGCCGATCCTGGTTTACGCCGACGGCTCCTGCGAGGGTAATCCGGGGCCCGGCGGATGGGGTGTTGTAATCGTCACCCCCGACGGGACGCATCGGCTTAGCGGCGGCGATTCACAAACGACCAACAACCGGATGGAAATCATGGCGGCGATCGAGGCGCTGCGCGCCCTCGATCCCGGCGTGCCGGTGATCGTGCGCAGCGACAGCCAGTACCTGGTCAGGACGATGAACGACGGCTGGCGGCGCACGAAGAACCTCGACCTGTGGCAACAGCTCGATCGCGAGGTCGCGCGGCACGACGTGCGCTTCGAGTGGGTGCGCGGTCACGCGGGCGACGCGCTCAACGAAGAGGCCGACGCGCTGGCGCGCGAGGCGACGCAGAGCGCGGCCAAAGGCCGTGCTCTGCGCCGCTCCGGCGCAGCCGGCGTCACGGCAGGCGCCGCCCAGGCGGCGCCGGCGGTGACGCCTCCCGAGGCGGGACGCGCGGCGCAGGGCGCCGCGCGTCCTGCCTCGGGAGCGTCAGCGGCCGGGCGCACGGCCGGCCTCGGCCGGCCGATGCGCGCGGCAGCAGGTGGAGCGGCAGGCGCGGGCAGAGCCGCGCCCGCCGCTCCATCCACTCCATCCGATCCTTGGGATGACGATGAGGAACAACTGATAAACGAGAAGCTCAGACCGATGCTCGAAGACGACGAGCGGATCGCCAGATGCGACGTGTGTAAGCAGCTCTTCGTCGCCCGCGGCGACGAAACCTGCTGCTCGCAAGCCGGCTGTCAGATTTCTAAGCGGTGCTAGCGAGCCGCGCAACGCCTGCGGCGCGCTCCAGCATGGAGCGGAAGCGCGCGCTGAGCGCGCGCGCTTCCGCTCCATGCCCATTACGAATTTTGTCGCTCTGTCAGTTGTTCGCGGCTGCCGAGCGCTCGGCGATCAGCTTGTCGACTTCGGCGCGCAGGCGCGTCAACACGTCGTCGTAGCGGAAATTGCCCAGCTTGCGATCCTTCTTCTTGAGATTCACCGTCGTCGGACCGCACCACAGCCCCAAGTCCGCGTCGTCGGTCTCACCAGGCCCGTTCACCCGGCATCCCATCACTGCGATCGTGATCCGATGGCGCAAAGCGTAGGTCGTAATCTCCTTCACCTGCTGCGCCAGCTCGACGAACTTTTCGTTTTCGACGCGCGAACACGACGGGCACGAGATGATGTTCAGCCCGGTGCCGAAGTCGGGTACGGAGATGAAACGTCCGCTCGCGACGTCCTTGATGATCTGATGGCCGACGGTGACCTCTTCGTGCTTGCGCTCGTTGGGCAGCGTGAGCGAGACGCGGATGGTGTCGCCGACATGCTGCGCGAGCAGCTTCTCGAATGCGATCCGGGTCTTGATGATGCCGTCGGGCGGGAGCCCGGCCTCGGTGACTCCGAGATGAAGCGGAACGTCGGGCCGGCGCGCGGCAAAGCGCCGGTTAGCTTCCAGCACCTTGGCCGGGTCGGAGTCCTTGAGCGAGACCACGAAGCGGTCGAATCCCAGCTCGTCCATCAGCTCGCAGTGCCACACCGCCGATTCGACCAGCGCGCTTAGCTGGTCGCCGGGATATTTCTCCAGGAAGGCCGGCGCGACCGAGCCGCAGTTGACCCCAATCCGGATCGCGAGGTTGTGCTCGCGCGCGACCTCGACCAGCCATCGCACCTTCTGCGGAACGGTTTTGGCTTTCTCGATATGGTGCAGATGGCCCGGGTTGTAGCGAATCTTGTCGACGTGCGGGCCGACCTTGCCGGCGATACGGTAGTTCTCCTGGAGGTCTACCGACAACACGATACCGCGGGTCTGCGCGCGAATTTCCTTGAGCGCCGGAACTTCCTTTTCATTGTCCAGCGCGATGCGCACGATCCCGGCGCCCGCGCGGGCGAGCTGATGCGTCTGCGCTACGGTCTGGTCGATATCGACCGTGCGCGTCGCGCACATCGACTGAACGACCACCGGCGCGCCACCGCCAACCTTGAGTGCGCCGATCTCGATTTGCCGCGTCGTGCGGCGCGTCCCTGCCTGCTCCATTAACGACAACTCCGCCTCTTCCACGCGCTTTAGTGATTGTGGCCTTCGTGACTATGCGCCGGCGCGCCCGCCTTGGCGCGCTGCTCGTCGCTGACCGTCATCGCGATCGATGAGTGGGCAAACGCCGCGCCCGCCCTCAGCGCCATCGCAACGAACGCCGCCTCGGCAATCTCCTCGTCAGTCGCGCCCTTCTTGATGGCGCGCTTGACATGGTCCTCGATACACCACGGACAGGCCGTAACGTGCGCCGCGGTCACGGCCATCAGTTCCTTGGTCTTGGCAGGCAGCGCGCCGTCCTTGAAGATCATCTCATCCCAATCCATGAACCCCTTGAAGTAATCGGGCTTGAGCTGGCGCAGCTTGCGCAGGCTTTTGATCGTCTCTTTGGCAAAGAAGTCTGCCATCGTTCGTCCTCCGGAGCCATGTCCAATCGAGAGGGTTTGTACCCGAACTATAACAGATGGCCGCGGGGCGTCCCTAGTAGAGCTGTGTGCGTCCGGGCCGATCAAATTCTTGTCACAATTACGTCATAAATCGGCCCTTATATATGGCCTATGTTGGTGCCGGGACCATTAGCTGAGCTTGTAAAATAATTTAGACCGGCAACTCTTGAAATGGTCCGTTGGCACCACTATGGTCGGCTAACCATGCTCTGAGTTGAAGGGGGGACGGAGAGGCAGGGAGCTGGAGGATACGCGGGCTAACCCGGGGGAGCCTCAAGTCTTGTGTGGCGAGTCGCTCGCCCGGAAAGGCGGGAGTCGTTAGCTATGCGGCAGCATAACCTTGGCGCGCAAGCGCCGGATTCGTTCACGGCCTCGGACCTCATTCTGCCTAGTCAGTTCTTTGAGCTGGTCGGCAAGAGCCGGTTCACGAGCGAGCAGCGGCTGATGCTCGCGGTGTTGGCCGACGCGATCAATATCCTGCAGGACTGGCGCGGGTCGTTCAGCGCGCGCAAGCGGCGGCTATTTATCGAGGCCGCGCGATGGGTGATGGCGCGCGGCACCAACGTGCCGTTTAGCTTCGATAACGTCTGCGACGCACTCGAAATCAGTTCCGAAGCGCTGCGCGATCGGCTAAGCGGTCTCGCCGTTGGCGCCGACGATTCGCGTTTGCCACTGGCGCGACTGCGGCTGAAGGAGGCGGGACGCCTTCAGCACATGACGGTCAATCGCAGCCGGCGCGTCAAGCGTCCGAGCGGTTTGCACGCCCGCCGCGCCTGAGAGAGGCGGCCTGCGCCGCGCCGCCGACGCGCCGTTCAGTTTGAGGCGCGAGCTGCGCTCTCGGCCGGGCCGCTGTCAAGCATGCAATAGCCGAATTTAACCTCTTTTAGCTACGTACGCGATATTTCCCATCGAGCTTAAGCACCCGAAAAGTAAGGATTTTCCTGGGCTTTTCGCGGCTCATTTGACGACCCCGCCTTCGGCCTTCTATGATCGACCGGCCAGATTCCGGAGGTTTTCGTTTCGTGCGCATGATCCTTCCGCCGATCGTCAATCGTAGGGAGATTGACCGCAATCTCGTGCTCTTTTTCCGCCAGCATCGTGCCGGCGCGTTTCGCCGCGCGATTTCCGACTTTTGCCGCTACTACAACGTTAAACGCCCGGCGATCGAATGGTTCGAATACCTCGATTGGGGCAAGACCGCCGGCAAGACCTTCGAGGACGGACGCATCCATCTCGTCCATCCCGAGAACTGGAAGCGCGGCCGCATCTACAACAAGGAACGGATGTGGATCGCGATGGTTTATCACGAGATGGGCCATTACCTGTTCTGGACCGACGCCGAACGCAAGGCCAACGCCTTCGCCTTCAGGATGGTGCGTGGATTGCGCCGACCCCAGCGGCGTACGCGGTCGCGCATGCGGTTACGCGGGCAGCTACAGATCACCGCAAGCACTGCGCGCCGCACAGCCGCAACTCCCCGGCGCGCGAGCCCTTCACCCGGGCGCACGGGCTCGTCGATTCGCCGGGTGAGCGCGCCGGCCCGGCGGCGCCGCTCGCGCACCGGCCGGCGTCTGCGTCCCGCCTAGCTATTTCGCTATCCCCTGGATCGCGCATCGCTCGAAGTCGCGCCGGGACACTCGCCTGCAAGGCTATCGGGCGGCTATGATGTGATCGCGATGGCGCATAAGCCAAATGTCGAAAATCGATGGTGGGTCGAGACCTCGGTCAAGCGGCCGCGCAAGGCCGAACCGGCCGCGCCCGACGCGCGCGGCGGCGAGCACGACGCGCCGAACGAGGCTGGCTCCGAGCAGCCGCCTCTGCAACTCGCGATCGTGGAGAACTTCTACTCGGTCGCGCGCGACTACGATCAGGATCGCGCCAAAGAAGACCTGACCGACAACAACCTGCGCATCGCGCGCGCGGCCAATCCGCAGCCCGGCCAATGGGTCTACGTCGCGATGACCGAGGAGCACTATCCCGCGCGCCTGATCAAGCGGATCAAGGATGAGTTCCGTTTGCCGCGCGAGGCGCGCGGCGTGATTCTCGATCACGGCCGCGTGGTGCGGCTGCTGGTGTGCGGCCCGCAGCTCGAGGACTGGATGCTCGACGTGACGCTGAGTGACGAGCCGTCAGTCGACGTCTATGTGTGGAACACGATGCATCGCGAGCGGCTGTTCAAGCGCGCCGAGGAGGCGCTGCGCCAGGCACGGCGCTGGGCGCTCAGCCTGATCGAGTATCCGCCGCCGCGCGACGAGCCCTTCCGCGGCGCCCTGCTGTAGGCGGCGTCCCGATCCTCGAGGCAACTCTGCATGCGGGTTGACGCGGCTTACGGAAATTCGACGCTGGCGGTGCCGATCACCAGCCGCTCGGCGTCCTCGTTTTCGATCCAGACGTCGATCTCGACGCGTTTCTCGGCCGGTTCGACGTGGGTCACGAAACCGTTCAGCGTAATCGTATGGCCGGGTTGCACCGGCTGCCGGTAGGTCGTCCCGAGCCGCGCCAACCGCGCGCCGCTCTGCCCGATCCAATCCGTCACGAGCCGCGAGAGCATCCCGAGGCTCATGTTGCCCGGCGCGATCATCCCGGGCAGCCCTTCTGCGCGCGCGCCCTCGTCGTCGGTGAAGCGCGGCACGTCCATCCCGCAAGTGCGCGCGTAGGTCCGCACCTGATCCTTGCTCAGGTGGATTTCCTGCGGGCCGAGCGTATCGCCGATCTTGACCGCGTCGAATTTCATGATGGACATTGAGGCAACCTACGGCCGGTTCATGAAGCGATGGTCGATGTGCGCGACGACCTCGCCGTTTTGATTTTGCACGGTCGAGCGAACCACCACGAACACCATCGAGCCGCTGCGCCCGGTCTTCTCATAGATCTCCTTGACGTGCGAGCTGAGCGTGATTTTGTCGCCGGGACGGATCGGCGCGCGGAACTCGACGTCCTTGCCGGCGTCGAAGCCGGCGCGGCCAAATCTCGGCACGTGAGTGAAGAAATGGCGTCCGTTGCGGAAGGTGACCGCGAACGAGGGCGGCGCGACGATGCCGCCGTACGCTCCCTTTTTCGCCGCCGCCTCGTCTGTGTACAGCGGATTGGTCTCGCTGATGGCGGTGCAGAACTTGCCGATGTCCTCGGCGCTGACGTTGACCGGATCGGTAACTTCGAAGACCTTGCCGATCAACGCGGGATCGTAATCAACCGCCATTGTGCCTTACCTCGTCCGGGACCGCCGCGGGCACGGGCTTGCGCTTGGGGCGGAAATCGACCGGTTCGTACTTGCCCTCTTTGAGTTCACGCACCAGGTCCTCGATCGAACGGATGTCGGCCTCGAAGCGGGTCGCGCAGAGCGCGATCAGACTGACCAGGTGGCTGTCCGATCCGCCCACCGCGCGATAGCCATACTTGTGCACCAGTTCCATCGAGCGATCGTCCTCGCCCTTGCGCGAGCCGCCGTTGAGAACTTCGACCGCGACCACGTTTTGAAGGGGCGGCTTGACAGCGTAATGCTCGTACAAGCCGACGGTCGGGCGTCCGGGATGGCACGGCACGGCGACCCCACCCATTCGCCCGACTTCGTCGATCAATTCCTGCGCGTTCAGCCGGACGTTGGCGAAATCGAAGCGCCGCGTCATCTCGTCGGTCACGCCGAAGACCAGCACGTGGCCGTAGTCGGTCTCGACTTCCGAAGCCTTGAGCACCATCAGGCCGAACTTGTCCTCGAGCGCGCGATAGTCCGGGCCGGCGTTGAACTGGCGATGCTCGGTGAGCACGATGCCGTCGACGGGGCGCTCCTTATGGCGCAGCTTGATCCAGTTGAGGTAGGCCTCCAGCGGCGCGCGGCTGTCTTCCGAGGCTTCGCTGTGGCTGTGCAGATCGAGGATTGTGGCCACTTACACGACGTCCTTACCTCGCCGGGCGAAACTTGAGCAACGTCACTTCGGGCGTGGCGTCCTCGAACACGGCCTCGACGGGCATCCCTATTCTAACCTCATCGGGCTTGCACTCCACAAGGTTGGTCAGCACCTTGAGCCCCTCGGCGAGTTCGACGTAGGCCATCACGTAGGGCAGCGATTCGCGAAAGCCCGGCGTCTGGTTCTGCATCGTCACCGTGAAAGTGTAGACCGCACCTTTGCCGGCACATCGCACCCACTCGGTGCGCGAGCTCAGACAGTTGGTGCACAATGCTCTGGGGTAATAGCGCAGATCGCCGCAATCGCGGCATTTCTGGATATACAGCTCGTGACGCTTGAGCGCCTCCCACCACGGGCGACTCTCCTCGTCGATACGCGGCAGCGGCTTGGCGTATTTTTTCTTGTCGGACTTTTCGTCGGCCATCGTGGATTCCTGTTCTGCAGCTAGTGCTTCGCCGGTCTACTGATTGCTCAGGATGAGCGTCGCGCCCGAGTGGCGGGTGCCGAGCGCGCCGCCGGTGCCGTGACACAGCGCCAGCGCGCAGTCCTTGACCTGGCGCGGGCCGCATTCGCCGCGCAATTGCTTGACCGCCTCGATCACCAGGAAGATGCCGCGCATCCCCGGATGGTTCGACGATAGCCCGCCGCCGTCAGTGTTGGTCGGGAGTGCGCCGTCGTAGCGTAGCCGGCCGCCCGTAACGAATGCGCCGCCTTCGCCGCGCCTGCAGAATCCGAGATTCTCCAGCGTCATCAGGACCGTGATCGTGAACGAGTCGTAAATCATCGCCATGTCGATGTCGGCCGGGGTGACGCCGGCGCGCTCGAAGGCGAGCGGTCCCGATTGCGCCGCCGCCATCTCCATGAAGTCGCGCCGGCCGCGCGCCGGATGGCGCACGGTCTCGCCGCAACCGAGAATGTAAGCTGGCTTCTTCTTCAGATCGCGCGCGCGTTCGGCCGAGGTCACTACCAGCGCGCCGCCGCCGTCGCTGATGATGCAGCAGTCGAGCAGATGCAGCGGCGACGAGATGATGCGCGAGGCCATCACGTCCTCGACCGTGATCGGGTCGCGATACTTGGCCGCCGGATTCATCGAGGCGTGCAGGCGCATCGTGACCGCAATTTCGGCGAGCTGCTCGGAAGTCGTGCCGTACTCGTACATGTGGCGCTGCGCCATCATCGCGTACGCCCCGACCGTGGTCGGCCCGTACGGCACTTCATACTGATCGCACGGATCGCTGCCGCCGCCCCCACCGCCCGTTCCGATCGCAAAGCGCTGCGAGGCCGCGGTCGAGCCATAGACCACCACCGCGACCTTGCATAGGCCGGCCGCGATCGCGGCGGCGGCATGTGCTGTATGCGCGACAAACGACGAGCCGCCGATCGAGGTCGAGTCGAGGAAGTTGGGCGTCAGGTTCATGTAATCGCAAAACCCCACGATCCCCATCCCGCTCATCCCGATCCCGGTCGTGCACACGCCGTCGACGTCCTGGATCTTGAGCCCGGCGTCGTCGAGCGCGCCGCGCACGCTCTCGGCCATGATCTGAAACATGTTCTTGTTGGGCGCAAAGCGGGCCGGATGCTCGTAGACGCCGGCCAGCGCAGTCTTGCGGCTTAGGCTCATCGGACGCTCCTGGCTACAGTTCGGAGAGAAACCCCTCGATGGCGGTGTTGGTTTCGGCCGGCTGCTCGTTGGGCAGATGATGCGCGGCGTTGGCGATCACGCGTAGTTTCGAGCCGCGGATGCGGCCGAGGATAAACTCGGCGTCGGCCGGGGTGGTGATCGGATCGTCGGCGCCGGCCAAAATGAATGCCGGCTTGTCAATCCGTGCGATTTGCTCGCGCAGATCGCATCGCGTACACGCCACCATGTCGGTGTAGCGCACGCGCGGGTCGGTCTGAATCTGCTCCATCCAGCCCTCGCGCACGACCTCGAAGCGATCCTTCACCGTGGCCGGCGAAAAGCCGTCGGTGACAAAGGCCTGCGGCGCGCGGCCCATCGCGACCCCGTGCAGCGCCTGGATCCTCTCGGGCGGGATGTTGAACCGGGCCGCGGTCACCACCGGCACGATCGCCTCGACCCGCTTGGGATAGCGCAGCGCCATGTCCATCGCGATCGCCCCGCCCATCGAGCGTCCCGCGATCACTGCCGAGCCGATGCCGAGCGCATCTAGCAACGCGACTACGAAGTCGCTGTACTCCTGGACCGTCATGAGCCCGTCGACGCCGGCGGAGCGGCCGTGCGCCGGCAGATCGATCGCGAGTGGGCTGTGGGAGCGGCCGAGATGGCCGACCTGGTTGTGCCAGCTATGGCCGTTGGAGCCCGCGCCATGCAGCATGACTACTTTGCGTCCGCGCGAAAAGTCGGGCACCACGTCGGGCAGCGTGGTTTGCCCAGCATAATAGTAGTAGGTGGCGCAGCCCTGCACTTCCACGTACTTGGTCGGCATCGTTGTAAGCACTCTCCGGCGGCGTGTTTGAGGTTAGCTATTCGGAATAAAGGGCGGTTGTCAAACGCGCGCCGTCCGGACGTTTCGCGGCGCCCGCGTCGGGCGCGCAATTTCAGGCACGCCCGTTCACGAACGGCCCCTACAAGATGATCGCCGACAAACTTTAGGAAGACGGGATGAGGTCAGTAGAGAATTTGACGCGACGAATTAAGACTCATCACGCTAGCGGCGGCGGCGAGCAGCGCGGCGGCGACGCGGTGGACTTGCGGCCTCTCGACCCGCCTGGTCGCGCTCCCACTGTTCGATCGCTTCACGGCTGAATCGCCAGTTACTGCCGACGCGGAAGCCGGGCAACCGTCCCTGTCTGAGGAGGCGGTAGATCGTCGTCGGATGAACTCGCAGGTGTTCCGACAATTCCTTGATAGTGAAAATCTGATCGCTTTGAGCTGCTTGAGCCATTTGGGTGGGTTTGCCTGGAGGCGTCGCTTTTTGAGGGGTTCCTTTTTTCATTCCGTGCAGACGAGAGACGCTCGATTTCACCTGCAATTCCAGCCTCTGATGTCGCCTTGGCGGAGTCAAGACATTTTATACAAAGGCAGGTTGAAGCTGCGTGCGATCGCTTGCAAGAGCGTTAAGATGCCACAAGCGAAATGCTGTCTATGCCACTTTTAGGGCAGTTTAAAGAAATTAGTCATTTTTCGATAAGTAAAAAAACGTCAAAAATTGACAAGCGGAACTCCTCGCCTGGCCTTCTCCGGCCTCGAATAGTCTTCCGATTGGCGCAAGCCCTGCGCGTTCGGTTAAGTTTGGGAAGCGTGCGCGGACCGCCGCGGCCCGCGCCCGACTTCAGCGATAAAAGGCATGCGCTATGAGCCCGCGCGCCCCGCGCCGCAGTTTGTTGCTCGCGATGCTCGCGTGCGCCGCGCTGTTCTTCGTACCCGCATCGTTTTTCGGCGCGCCGCCAGCCGTCGGTGATCCAAGCCAGCTGGGCGCACAAGCCTCGCGCGCCGCACAGGTTTCACCAGACGCGATCGAGGTTCATTCGATCGAAGTTCACAGTGGACAGTTCGAGTCCGATGGAAAGCCGGTCGAGGATTTCTACTGCGTGCCGCTCGCGCCAGGAGCGCATCCGGCGGTCATCCTGTTGCATGGCGCCGTAAAGCGAGGCGATGGAAACCAGGGTTTTGCCGATCAGTGCCGCAAGCTGGCCGCGGCCGGCTACTACGCGATGTTCGTGGAATACTACAGTCAGGCGGGGCCGGCCCGGCCCGGCGATCCTCCTGTGACAGGAAAGGGCTTCGCGGCCTGGGTCAACGGAAACTTTCCGATTTGGACGCGCGAGATCGCGAGCGCAATCGACGCGCTTAGCCAAAATCCCGAGGTCGAGCGCGATCGGATCGCGCTGATAGGACATTCGCTGGGCGCTTTTCTGGCGCTGGCCGTGGGCGCGTCGGAGGGCGGCCGTGTGGCCGCGGTGATCGAATACTATGGTGCGCTAACCAATACCGCCCCGCCGATGGTAGCGAACATGCCGCCCACGCTTATCCTGCATGGCAGCGCTGACAGGACCATCCCGGTGCGCTATGCGTATGAACTCGATGCGCTGCTCACGAGTTACAATCGCCCTCACGAGATGAAAATCTATCCCGGCGCCGGCCATGGGCTCGACTCTGCAACCGGCGCCGACGCCTGGCAAAGGAGCCTCGATTTTTTGCGGCGCTACCTCGGCCGCTAAAACCCACCGACAGATCAACGCAATCATTTGCGGCAGGGAGCCAAACGATGGCGGACGAACCACTATCGCTCAAAGAGGCCGACGCGGTCGAAATCACCACTGTGCTCGACAACACCTGTGACATGCTGCTGCCTTCAAGCGCCACGGTGCGCCGCGCCTCGCTCGGGACGCGGCTGGGACGCATGGCGCTCCGCGCTGAGCACGGCTTCGCGGCGGCCGTAAAGGTCAGCGGTGCGGGAACCTCGGAGTCGCTGTTGTTCGACGCCGGGCTGAGCCGCGACGGCCTAATGCACAATCTCGACGTGCTCGAGCTCAAGCCCAACGAGATGCACGCGATCGCGCTCAGCCACGGCCACGCCGACCACACCAACGGGCTGGGCGGGATGCTGCGGCGGCTGGGCGGACGCCGGATGCCGCTGCTGCTGCATCCCGACGCGCTGCTCCAGCGTAAAGTGGTGCTGCCCGACGGCCACGAGATGCAACTGCCACCGCCCGACCCCCGCGTGCTGCGCCACGACGGGGTCGAGCTGGTCGAGGAACGCGGGCCGTCATACCTGCTCGGCAACCTGGTGATGATCACCGGGCAAATCCATCGCACTACCGATTTCGAGACCGGCTTTCCGACCCACTTCGCGCGTATCGGCAAGCAATGGCAGGCCGATCCTTATATCCACGACGACCAGGCGCTGGTGGTAAACCTGCGCGGTAAGGGACTGGTGGTGCTTACCGGATGCGGTCATGCCGGCGTGATCAACACAGTGCGTCAGGCGCGCGCGCTCTCCGGCGTGGATCGCGTGCACGCGATCATCGGCGGGTTTCATCTCTCTGGGCCGCTGTTCGAGCCGGTTATCGCGCCCACCGTCGCGGCGCTCCGCGAGATCGCACCGGAGATGATCGTGCCGGCGCACTGCACGGGATGGCGCGCGACCCATCTGATCGCGCGCGAATTCCCCGGCGCCTTTGTACAAAACAGTGTCGGCACGCGTTTTGTGCTGTAAAGAAAGCGCTGACACAGGATACGACATTTTTGCTAGGATCGTCAGAGCGTCGGGACACGAGATTCGACGATTCGATATGAGATCCACAATCCAGTCCGCAGCGAGGTTAACCTCTGAGCTTTTCCCATAGCCCTACCATCGAGGATGCGGAACGCGCCGTCCTGGTCGGAGTCGAACTGGCCGGTTCCAACGGCGCAATCGCCAGCGAAGACTCGCTCGGTGAACTCGACGCGCTGGCCGAAAGCGCTGGCGCGCAGATCGCTGCCACCGTCAGCCAGAAACTCAAACGTCCCGACCCGCGCACCTTTATCGGCCGGGGCAAGGTTCAGGAGGTGCGCGACCTCGCACGCGAGCGCGGCGCCACGCTGGCGATCTTCGACGACGCGCTCAGCCCCGCGCAGGCGCGCAATCTGGAAAAAGAACTCGAGCTGCGCGTCATCGATCGCAGCCAGCTCATCCTCGACATCTTCGCCCAGCGCGCGCGCACGCTGGAGGGCAAGCTCCAGGTCGAAATCGCGCAGCTAAGTTACCTGGCCCCGCGCCTGACGCGACAATGGGCCCATCTTTCGCGTCAAGCCGGCGGCGGCGGCGCCTCGGGCGGCCGTATCGGGATCCGCGGCCCCGGCGAAACGCAGCTCGAAGTCGACCGCCGGCGCGTGCGCGAGCGTCTGACTCGGCTGCGCCAGCGCCTCGGCGAAGTCGAACGCACGCGCACGATCCAGCGTCGTCGCCGGCTTGAGGTTCCCTATCCAACCGTGGCGCTGGTCGGCTATACCAACTCGGGGAAATCGACCCTCATGAACGCCCTTACGCAGGCGGGCGTCGAAACCGCGGACCGCCCGTTCTCGACCCTCGATCCGACCATCCGCCGCCTAAGGCTGCCCGGCAAGGTGACGGTGATGCTGGCCGACACGGTCGGCTTTATCCATCGGCTGCCTCACATGCTGGTCGAGGCCTTCAAGGCCACGCTCGAGGAAGTCCGCACTGCCGACCTGTTGCTCCACGTGGTCGATGCGAGTTCGCCGCTGGCGGCCGAGCGGATAGAAATCGTCGATCGGGTGCTGGAGGAGATCGGCGCGGGCGCGGCGTCGCGAATCGTGGTGATGAACAAGATAGACCTCGTAACGGCCAACGGGATACGGCTTGCAACCGCATCCGACACGGTCGCGATCTCGGCACTGCGGACCCGGGGGCTGGACGAACTACTCCGCGCGATGGCGCGATGGTTCAGCGCATGGCGCGAGGAAGTGACGGTTATGCTTCCGGCCGGGCGCGGCGACCTGGTCGCGATGGCGCGGCGAGACGGCGAGGTGCTGGGAGAGGAGTACAGCGACGGCACTGTTTCGCTGCGGGCGCGAGTTAGCGCGCCGGTGGCCGGACGGTTGCGCAAAGCGGCGATCGTCTAAACGGCGAGCGGCTTACAGATGGGAGCGCATATCCCTAATCCTTCGCCTAATCCTTCGCCACGGCCCGCCAGCATCCTGCCGGCGGCGGTCGGCCGCGTGCGCCTCGGGCATCTGCTCAAGCTCCCCAACATCATTTCACTCTGCCGCATCGGGATGGTCCCGATTTTCCTGGTCCTGCTGAGCAAGGACCGTTTCACGGAGGCGCTTTATGTCTTCGTGCTGGCGGCGGTGACCGACGCGCTCGACGGCGCGGTCGCGCGATGGTTCGATATCCGCACCGAGCTTGGTGCGATCCTCGATCCGTTTGCCGACAAGCTGATGCTGTTAAGCGCGCTGGTGGTGTTGACCTTCGAGCACGCGCTTCCGGTGTGGCTTTTGATTTTGACCGCGATCCGCGACATCGTGCTGGTGCTCGGCTACCTTATGATCTCGTTCGCCGCGGGCGAACGCTTCCCCGTACGGCCGAGCGTGTTCGGCAAAATGACTACGGTGCTGCTGATCGTGTGCGTCATTGGCACGCTGACGGCGCATTTCGGCCTGAGCCAGGGCTACTGGTACGCGCTGCTCTATCTGACCGGTACAGTGCTGGTGGTGTCGGGGATTCACTATCTGTACCAGGCGCTGGTCTATCTCAGCCAGCACGTCCCCGAACTGTTTTCCTAGCTATACTGTTTTTCTAGCTAGTTGATGACCTTGGAGGTGCGCAGTTCCTCGATCGTCGAGCGCTCGACGCCGAGTTCGCGCAGCACTTCCTCGGTGTTCTCGCCCAGGCGCGGCGGAATCCGCCACATCCGCGCCGGCGTCTCGGTAAAGCGCGCGCCGGGATTTACCGTGCGCACGGTGCCGGCATCGGGATGCTCGTACAGGGTGAAGTTTTCGTTGGCGACGACCTCTTCGTCAGTGAACAGCGTCTCGTAGTCGTTGACGCGGCCGACCGGGACGTCAGCCTTCTCCAGCACTTCGAGCCACTCGGCGGTCGTGCGCTCCGGGAGCGTCTTGGCGAGCCCGCGCAGGATGCCGCGGATGCGTTCGGTGCGGTCAGCGACTTCGGTCCACCATTCGTGATGCCCGACGCCGAGGCACAATCGTTCGAACTGCTCGTCGGTAAACGGCGCGATCGAAATCCATCCGTCTTTGGTCGGAAACGGATCAAGGCTCTGGCTCTTCGGCGCCTGGTCCTTGTACTCGTCCTCGGGCACGAAGGTGTAACCCACCATCGTGTCGTTGCAGGTGAACGCCATCATCGCCTCGACCATCGGAATGCGGATGTTCTGGCCTACGCCGCGATTACGCGCCGCGTGCAGTGCGCTCACGATGCTGAGCGCGGCAGTCATCCCGCTGATCTTGTCGGCCAGCGCCATCTTGACCACCGTCGGCTGTCCGCCGCGCCGCCCTTGCAGCGCCGCCATGGTCGAGAAGCATTGGATCACCGGGTCGTAGGCGGGCGCGTTGGCGTAGCGGCCCTTGGGGCCGAAGCCGCAGATCGAGCAATAGACGATCTTGGGATTGAGCCGGCGGATATCGGCATAGCCGATACCGAGGCGCTCGGCGACACCGGGGCGATTGTTCTCGATGAACGCGTCGGCGCGCACGGCCAGCATCCGCACCAGGTCGCGGCCCTGTTCTTTCTTAAGGTCGATCACGACGCTGCGCTTGTTGCGGTTGAAATTCAGGAACGATGCGGTGACGCCGTTCTTGCGCGGCCGCCCGATCCGCCGCGTGGTGTCGCCCTCGGGCGGTTCGACCTTGACAACGTCGGCGCCGAGGTCGCCCAGCAGCATCGCGCAAAACGGCCCCGAGACCACCTGGGTCAGGTCGAGGATGCGAAAACCAGCCAACGGTCCATCTGCCATGTGAAGTTATTCCTCAGTGCGTATGCCCGCCGCGCGGCGCCACCCGCCCTTTCCCCGGCACCCTCGCCGTCCGCGGATTTCGCCGGCGCGGGCGGACGCCGTCCTTTCAGGATACGAGCCAAGCCGCGCGAGCGCGAGGGTAGTGCCTGATTATTCCCGCAGCCTATCGCGCGTCAAGCGCCACAACACGATCTAAGAGCACGCACGGCCCGCGCGCTGCGATCCTCGCACCTTTGTGGTCACCTTTAATAGAGCGTGCTCAGCCGAGACCCTCGCGCAAACGCGCGTGGCCAAGCGCCGGCAACTCGCGCCGCACTCGTAAAAGGTACTCGAAATCGATCGGCGCGACGACCACGCCCTCCTGGTCGGAGGCGCGCGCGATCACGCGTCCCCACGGATCGACGATCATCGAATTGCCATAGTCGCTGAAGCCGTGGACATTGGTCCCGAACTGCGCCGGCGCGATAACGTAGGCCTGGTTCTCGATCGCGCGCGCGCGAATCAACGCATCCCAATGCGCCTCGCCGGTGGGGAAGGTGAAACAGCTGGGCACCGTGATGATCTCGGCGCCGGCGAAAGTCAGGCGGCGATAGAGTTCGGGAAAGCGCAGGTCGTAGCAGACGCTAAGCCCAATTGTGCCGCGCGGCGTGCGCGCCGAGACGACCTCGCTGCCCGCGAGCTTGGCGTCGGACTCCTTGACCGTGACGCGGCCCGGCAAATCGACGTCGAAGAGATGGATTTTGCGATAGACGGCCATCCGCGCGCCGTCGGGGCCGATCAGCACGGAAGTGTTGTAGCGCTTGGGTTGGCCGGGCGCGTGCTCGGTTATCGAGCCGGCAACGATATGCAGGCTGAGCTCGCGAGCCAGGCGCGAAATCGCCGCCAACGATTCGCCCTCGAGCGGCTCCGCGGCAGCTGCCTCCTCGGAGCGTTTGCCGCGCCAGTTGAAGGTCTCAGGCAACGCGACCAGGTTGGCGCCGCGCGCCGCCGCAAGCCGAATCAAGCGCTCGGCGCGTTCGAGGTTGGCCGCCTTGTCGCTCCCCGCCGCCATCTGGATCGCCGCCGCAAGGTAGTAACTCATGCGCCTGCCTCCGATTGTCGCGCCGTCGCCGTCGATATGCCCGAGTTCATCGCGAATTCAATAACGCGGCACCGCGGGGTCGACCGTCGCCGACCATAGATCGATTCCCCCGCTCAGATTCGACACGCGCTCGAAGCCGAGCCGCGCCAGGTACATCGCGACCTGCGCGCTGCGGATCCCGTGATGGCATACCACGACCGTCTCCTGGTCGGGGTCGAGTTCGGTTAGACGCGAGGGAATCTCACCCATCGGAATATGCGTCGCGCCTGGGAAAGACGCGATCGCGATTTCCTCGGGCTCGCGCACGTCAAGGATGACGGGCCGCTCTCCGCGCCTTAGCCGCTCGATCAGTTCCTCCGGGAGAATTTCACCGATTTCCATTTTTCAATTTTTCACCAATTCCACATCATAGACGCTCTGGCGTCACGGTTCATGATCGCGATTCTCGGTTGGGCGCCTGCGCCTTGTCAATGTAGCATTGTCAGCGGGCCGCGGAGCTTAACGGGTACGGCCCGAATTCCCGAGTTCGATGATAGAGCGCGTGCGACAGATTGACATGCGACAAATTGAATTGATGGCCCAGGCGATCGCCGAGGCCGAGCGCGGTGCCGCCGAGGGCGAAGTGCCGGTCGGCGCAGTCGTTGTCGGCCGCGGCCCCGACGGCGCGGACGGCGTGATACTCGCGGCGGCCCACAATCGCCCGATCGCGCTCAACGACCCAACGGCGCACGCCGAGATGCTCGCGCTCCGCCAGGCCGGTGCCGCGCTCGGCGCCTACCGCCTGGACGGCGCGGCGCTGTTCGTGACACTCGAGCCATGCGTGATGTGCGTGGGCGCGATGGTTCACGCGCGGATCGCGGAGCTCTACTTCGGCGCGCGCGATGAAAAGGCGGGCGCGCTCGGATCGGTTTACGACATCGGGCGCGACGGGCGCCTCAACCATCGGATCGAGGTCTACGGCGGCATGATGGAGTCTGAATGCGCCGCGCTGCTGCGCGACTTCTTCCGCTCCCGCCGCGGCTCTGACTAGACTTAACAGGTCAACCTAATCTCCACGAATATCCGATACTCGCTATTCGAGAGAACAGCCATGCAGCGTTTTCGAAAACTGGCGTCCATGATGGGTGTCGAGCACGCGATCATTCTCGCACCGATGGCTGGGGGGACCAGCACTCCGGCGCTGGTCGCGGCCGTCTCCAATGCGGGAGGGCTCGGCTCGCTCGGCGCGGGCTACATGACTCCCGACGACATCGCGAAGGCGATCGCGGAGATCCACGAACGGACCAGCAAGCCGTTTGCGGTGAACCTGTTCGCGGGCGGCTACGACGGCACCGGCTCCTCCGACGCGGCGGCGATGCTCAAGCTGATCGCTCCATGGCACGAGCGGCTCGGCCTGCCGCAGCCGGCGGCTCCGGCTGGCTCATTGCCGCCGTTCGAGCAGCAGGTCGAAGCGGTTCTCCGCTCGGACGTTCCGGTGTTCAGCTTCACCTTCGGCATTCCGGCGGCTGAGATCATGCGGGGAATGAAAGATCGCGGAATCAAGCTTATCGGCACCGCAACGACGGTGTCCGAGGCGCGAGCGCTGGAGCAGGCCGGCGCCGACGCGATCGTCGCCCAGGGCAGTGAGGCCGGGGCCCATCGCGGCACCTTCATCGCCGCGCTCGAGGATAGCCTGGTCGGAACGATCGCGCTGGTGCCGCAGATGGCCGACGCGGTTTCGGTTCCGGTGATCGCGTCGGGCGGAATAATGGACGGCCGCGGAATCGTCGCCGCCGCGGCGCTCGGCGCAAGCGGCGTGCAGTTGGGAACCGCCTTTATGGCCTGTCCGGAGAGCGGCGCGCCGCCGGCCCACAAGGCGGCGATTCGCGCCGCCCACGACGACGGCACCACGCTGACGCGCGCGTTCAGCGGCCGGCTCGCACGCGGGATCACGAACGGGTTTGCGGCCGCGATGCGCGGCCACGAAGACCAGCTTCTGCCCTACCCCGCTCAGAACAACCTGACTCGCCCGATGCGCACCGCGGCGGCCAAGCAGGGCAACGCCGATTGCCTCTCGTTGTGGGCCGGACAGGCCGCGCCCCTCGCGCGCGAGATGCCGGCCGCAGAGCTGGTCGCGCAACTGTTGCGCGAGACGGCCACGATGCTCGCATCTATCGTCCAGTAGCTCGCGCAATAGCGACGGCTCTCGCCTATAATCCGTCACGCGCGCAATGGGCAATTTCCGATTCTACCGCCGCCTCCATATCTTTCCGGGTCTCTCGGTCAATCTCTCCAAGTCGGGGCCAAGCCTCACGGTCGGCGTGCGCGGCGCCCATCTCACGATGGGTCCGAGCGGCGTCCGCCGCACCGTCGGCATCCCGGGCACGGGCATCTACTACACCTCGCACAGCGGCTACCAGAGCGGAGTTCATTCGGCGCACGTCGATACTCCGATCAGTCCCGAGCAGCAGCAGTGCGCGCACAGCGTTGGTGGATGGCTCGCGCTGGCCGCGATCGTCGGAATCGCGCTCGTGATCGGCATCGCGATCGGCTCCGCCGGCCACTGACACACTCGCGCAAGTCTCGCGCGATTGCGCAGGACATATGAGATTGACTATGAAATTGTGCATGGCGGCGGGACGATGCTTCGGCCGCTTTGACTAGCCGCGATGCCCAGCGAGAAAGCCAAAGACAACAAAGCCCTGGCGGCGACCTGCGTCGCTTGTGGCAAGGCCGTCTCGACCGAGAGCATGGTCAGCCTGCTCGGCCGCGAAAACGGCAAGTACAAGCAGTTCAACGTCTGCCTGGTGTGCGCGAACGGCGGATGGCGCCCGCCCGGATTCGAGGGAATCTACACGCCGCGTCCGATCTAGCACGGCCAGGGTCAGTCAGCCGTAGATCACCCGTACATTCTTCGCGCCTCGGCGGACAATTCGCCGCGGAAGTCGGGATGCGCGACGGCGACGAGTTCGCGCGCGCGTTCGCGCAGCGACTTGCCGGCGAGCTTCGCCACCCCGTACTCGGTCACCACATAATGGACGAAGGCACGCGGCAGGGTGAAGACGGTCGCCGGCGGAAAGCTCGGCGTGATGCGCGAGACGCGTTTGCCGGCGCTGAGCGCGCTTGCGGGCAACACGATGATCGATTTGCCGCCGGCCAATGACGCGCCGACGCCAAAGGCGATTTGCCCGCCCGTCCCGGTGTACATCTGATGGCCCACCGACTCGGAGCCGACCTGCCCCGTGAGGTCGACGTACAGCGCGTTGTTGACTGAGACGAGTCCCTCCTCGCGCGCGATCGTGCGGATGTCGTCGGTGAAATTGAAATCGTAGAGCTGGAAGCCCGGATTGCCGTCGACGTAGTCCAACTGCTCGCGCGGCGTGCCGGTCGCAAAGCCGCTGCCGACCACCAGGCCGGGAAAAATCTTCTTATGCTTCCCGGTAAGCACGCCCTGGCGCACCAGGTCAGCGGTGCCGATCGGGATGATCTCGGTTTGCATCCCAAGGTCGTGATGGCCGCGCAGATGCGACATCAGCATCCCGGAGGTCGAGCCTACCCCAATCTGGATCGTGGCGCGATCGGGAATCAGTTCGCTGGCAACCAGGGCGCCGATAGTATCGACGGTGCGCCGCTCCTCTTCGGAGGGCGGCGGGGCCGCGATCTCCGGCATCCCCACCGTGCGCTCGACGAAGTAATCGATCTCCGAGATATGCATCGAGTTGTCGCCGCCGACGCGAATCGAGCGCGGATCTATCTCCGCGATCACCAAATCCGCGTTACGCGCGCATAGCTTCGACATGATCTGGAAATCGCCGAAATTGACCTCGCCGTTCGCATCCGGCGGCGACACGGTCATCAGGTAGACGTTGAAGTCCTGGAGTCCGGGCGGCAGATGGCCCGCGCGGTAGTAGCTGACCGGCACGTATTCGCCCATCCCGTCGTGAAAGAGCTTGCGATCGATCGGCGTGAGGTAGAACGACTCCAGGCGAAAGCGCTCGCCCAGGCCGGGCAGGTCGAAAGCGAACAACGCGGCGCTGTAGTTGATCACCACCCGCTCGAGCTCCATCAGGCGGCCGGCCAGCGCGTGGAACAGCGTGAACGGCGTCGCGTGTGCGATCGAGGCGGTGATCCGATCGCCTGACTTGATATGCGCGACCGCCTCTTCGGGGGTGACCAGCTTGGCGCCCAGTTGCTCGCGCCAGTTCGAAGTCATCTTTATCGCGGTGGCCATCTGGCAGGTCTCCTCGTGATTTATTCCGGAAACTAGCAGACCTCCGCGAAGCCGGCCAACGCGGCGCGCTGGCGGCGTCGCTTGACTGGGGCAGGTCAAACATCAATGCTGCCTCGTGTGGAGAGGTTCGGGAGTCTGGTTTAACCGGCGTGACTCGAAATCACGTGAGCCCTTGTGGCTCCGGGGGTTCGAATCCCCCCCTCTCCGCCATCGAGTCCTTCTCTGTTTGCAATTCGGCGACAGATGATCGAAATACGCGCCTGCGCGGCCGATTTCGCACAGCTTGTGGCAGCGGAGAACGCTCCGAACCGCGGATTCGGCCGATTTGCGGCTCGTTTTATCCGCAGGAATCAGATTCGGGGCCACGACGAAAATAGGCCGGACTACCTGGAATTCGGCGATCGCGATCGATTGCGCTCCGCATAGCCCAACTCCCACGCGACACCCGGATTGTCGCAAACAAGAACCGTCGGTAGAGACGGAGAATGGCAATGCGATCGGCTGGGTCCGGTCAACGTGGAAACATCGATCGACAAAGAAAGTTCGCTATAAAATTATCAGGGGAAAATGCTTATGAAGTGCCTTCATGGACCGTGCAAGTGCGAGGTCGTTTCAGGGAAAAATTTTTGCAGTGAGCAGTGCGAGAGCGCCGACGCTGCCGTCTCTCCGGAATGTCCCTGTGGCCATCAGCAGTGTCGCGCAGACGGGGCCGAAAGGGTGAGGCACCACCACTCAGGGTGAAACAGATTCCTGTCCAGAACCCCTCCTGGCGGGTCGTCCGGGTCGATTTTTCCCCACCCAGCTCCGCAATCTCTGCGGGCGGATCTGTGTGGCCGCTACCAGGCACTGCGGCGTCCGCAAGTTTTTGTTCCTTGTTCGACGTCGCTTCAGCTCAAGTGTGGTCCCGGTCCGCGTGCTGCCTCCATCACGGCCGCACGCCATTCGCGCTTGACGGGCAGGATAGGAGGTATCGGAGCAACGTCGGGCTCCGCCGTTGGCGGCGCGATTGAATGATTATCGGTCTGCGCGGCTTTGCGCATGAAAAGATTGTAGATCAGCCATTGCGCGCGATGCCGCTTACCGCGCAGCGGGAATCGGCTGGCGATTGAAGATGTCGAATAGAAGTTCCTATAAGCGTCGCGTTGGCCGAGGCGGAGCTCGTCCGCCGACATCTGCGCCGGGCGATAGACGACGTGCCCCTGATCGTACATCGACCAGTCGAAGGAAACGATACGGTTCGCCTTCTTCATCTCGTACCAGGTGAGCGTGCCCGGATAGGGTGTAAGCACCGAATAGGCACAGGCATCGTATTCGGCGTTGATGTTGAAGTTGACGGTTTCGTCGAAAACCGAGCGATCGTCGCCGTCGAAGCCACACATGAATAAGCCGAACACCATGATCCCGTAGGAGTGCACCTTCTCCACCAGCGCGGCGAAGGTCTCCGGCCGATTGACATGCTTGTGCACGCTTTTGAGCGTCGCGCGAGAGATCGACTCAAAGCCGATGCTCAGCATCGTGCAGCCGCTTTCAGCCGCGAGCTCGAGCATGCGGTCGTCCTGTGCAAGTTTGGAGGTGACGCCGGCCTGCCATTGGATGCCGCGTCCCTTCAACGCGCGCATCACTTCCTTCGGACGCTCCGGCGTACCGAAAAAGTCGGCGTCGTTGATCGAGATGGTGCGCGCACCGCAGTTCTCCATCTCGTGAATCACCTCGTCGACCGGCCGATAGCGGAACTTGAGGCCGTTCATCAGCGGCTCCGCGCAGAACGTGCAGCCTTGGTGGCAGCCGCGCGAAGTCTGGACGTAAGTGCGGTTCACGTAGCGGTTCTTCTTCAAAAGATCGTAACGCGGCATCGGCATCCCGACCATCGGATGCAGCGTGTCCGACTTATAGGGTCCGCGCATCGATCCCTGTTTGAGATCATCGAGCAGCTTGTCGATCACGAGCTCGACTTCGCCGATAACGACCGCATCGCAATGCTTCAGCGCTTCCTGCGACATGAAGCTCGGATGCACGCCGCCCATGACGACGGGCACGCCCTTGGCGCGGAATTGGTCGGCAATTTCGTAGCCGCGGTTGACGTAACTCGTCATCGCGGAAATCCCGACGAGGTCCGGCTTCAAATCGAAGTCGATCGTCTCGATGTTCTCGTCTGTGAGCACCACTTCGTACTGATCGCGTGGAGTGGATGCGGCAACTGCGAGTAAGCCTGCAAGCGGAGAGTACAGCGCTCGATTCATATACAGCGGGCGGGTCGTAGCCGAATCCGTTTTCGGATTGATGAGATGAATGATGCGGGTACGCACGAAATCCTCCTGTGACACGGCTGCTGCATACGATAACGGCAAACGCGAAGAAGTTTTCCGAGGCCGATACATCAGCCGAGAATCGCGCGTCTCCGCTTCAGGCTGACAGCAGGCCAGAGCTTTTGCGAGTCGTAATAAGCCTCCTGCGTTTCTATCAATGGCACCCGAGCGATCGGTCCAATCGGTCCGTATAGGTAAGAAATACCACCTATGTCTTTAAGTTGGGCGGGTTTAGATCGCGCGGCGCAGATGCGGCGTGTTCCAGCCATTTCCGCGCCGTAGCAACAATCCCGGCGTGACTTTCGTCGGTTGGCCATCCACGAACGTGACCTCTCCGTTGACCATGATGTAGCGGTAGCCGCGGGCCCGTTGCACGCGCCGCCATTCGCCACCCGGAAGGTCATGCACTACCATGCTCGGTTCGATCCCCAAACCGTCGTAGTCGTACATGACGATATCCGCGGCATATCCCTCGCGCAGCACGCCGCGGTCCGAAAGCCCCGCGCAGGTCGCCGGCCACGTGCTTAGTTTCCAATGCGCCTCCTCGAGCGTCAGCATGCCCTGGTCACGGGTAAATGAAGCCAAAAACTCGGTCGGATAGCGTCCACCGCAGAAGAACTTAGTGTGCGCCCCGCCGTCGGAGAGGCCCGGTATCGTATATGGATAGTTGACGACTTCCTTAAGCAGATCGAGGCGGGTATGCGGCGGTGGCGCGTCGAACACCGTGAGCAATTCATCGGCAATCGCGATTTCGAGCATGGTGTCGACGATATGCCCATCCATCTTCCTGCTGGCATCCCTCAAGGTCATACCCTCCAGGTGTTTGAACCGGGGCGTAAAAATCTTCTCGATCACGAAAGTTTCCAGATCGCCGGTCACAATCCGCTGTCCGTTGGCATAGTCCCTGAGCTTGGCGCGGCGCGACGGGTCGCTCAGTTTCATCAGCCGCTCCACCGTGCTGCCTAGTGTGGCCTCTCGCCACGCTTCGGAGTCGTCAAACAGGTTCCAGTCCGCAAACGTGAACGTGAAGCTGGTGGTGTTGGTGTGAGCCTGCGGGTAAACGCGCAGTCCCCTGGCATGGCAGTGGTCGAACCAGGTAATCAGAAATCGATGGATTTGGGGTTCGCGATCGAATGAGACCAGCGCCTGAAAAAGCAGCGGACGCCGGCTCAGTTCGGCGAGCGTCTCGAGCTCTTTCAGATCGTGAAAGGGATCCGCGGTGGCCATCGACATTTGCATGAAACCCGAATTGCGCCGGCCGAGCTCGCGGGCCAGGTTGCGGCAGGTTTCGTCGCCCATGACGTCGGTGACCATTGGCGTACCGTCATAATCGCGCTGGAGGCACGCCGGACCGTCCGGATGCAGACGCTGCGCCGACCAGCCCCATCCGCCGGCGTCCATCGCTTCGCCGAAGAGACGGACTATCTCGCGCTCTTCCATGACGGTGGGTGCGCGATGCTTGGCCTCTTCGGGACTTCCTATCACCCATGTGATGAGCGGACCGAGCGGCACACACGGCAGCAGATTGACGGCTTTGGGTTGGCGCTCCAGGCTGTCGAGAAACTGCGGAAACGTCACCCAATCCCATGGCAGGCCGGCCTTCATCGAGGCGTATGGAATGGCTTCCACGCGAGTCATCGTCAGCATCGCCCGCTCGCGCTGTTCCGGCCGCACCGGGGCGAAGCCGAAACCGCAATTGCCGATCGCGACAGAGGTCACGCCATGCCATCCCGAAATCGAGCAGTGGGGATCCCAGAAAATCTGCGCGTCGTAGTGCGTGTGCAGGTCGATGAATCCGGGCGCGACAATCAGGCTGGAGGCGTCGATCTCGTTCGCACTTTTGCCGGCGCCCAACTGGCCGATCTCGGTAATTCTGCCGTCCTTGATTCCGATATCGCCGCGATAACGGGGCGAGCGGGTCCCGTCGACGATCATTCCGTTCTTAACGACCGTATCGAACCTAGGCATTCACTGGTCCTCTGCGGTTCGGGACCAAACCGCTATGGACAATTTGTGGATTCTATCCGAAACTTTTATTTCCGATTGAAGTTCGCACCAGAATCAGGAGGTTTGCAAACGCAAATCTTGAGTCTGAGGCGCTTCCCTACGGCGCTAGAGGTTAGGCTGTTTTAAGATAAGCTGTCTATCCGGCCAAGTGCCCGTGGACAGGCGGACGCTGGGGCTGCTAGGCAAATCTCTTCCAGCCTGGAAGTGGCCGGGGCCCAGGGGGCAAACTGCAGTCACCAGCGGAAGCCGCCACGGCCATGGCAGCCCTGGTCAACCGAATTGAACTCACGGATAGACTTCGGATTTCCCCAAGCTCCCGATGATCGAGAGCCAGACCCCGATGACCAAGCACGGCCCGATCTGACCATCACTCGGTTCCTCCCCGATACGAGTCAAGCGGTGCGGCGTCGAGATTCCGCTGTGCCCTACTAAAAACTCCGAATGCCGTTAAAACTCTAGAGTTTTGGGAAGGGCCGCCGTAGTGTCGCCGCCATGCTTCAGCAGGTGCGTTTTACGATTTCAATTGTTGCCCGCAGATTCCGGAGTCGCGCGGTTCTGGAACTAGAGAACCTCGCTCTGCGTCACCAGCTGCACGTGCTTCGTCGCCAACGGCCGGAGGCGTGCGGACGCTTTACCGCCTCCGTGGAGGATTTACGGCTGAAGTCGAACTGGGCTTCTAGGATGGGTCTAAACGGTGTTGCCTTGGCCCATTCGGTCGCGCTGGCCTGTAATCCAGAACCTCACCATCGATAGGCATGAAGTGGTATGACGTATCTCGCCCTCGACTTGGGCACCCCGGCGGAGATCGCAATTCTCATGGCGTTCGCGAGTGAACCGAATCCTATGCCGTGGCGAGAGGACTTTGGGGGAGTCAGAAAATGGATCCTAACCGATCGCCGGATCTCGCGCGTACCACCCTCCAGCTGCTTGCCCTGGCGGCCCTGATCGGCACGAGCCTCTGGATCGTGCGGCCATTTCTGGTCGCGTTGATCTGGGCGGCAACGGTCGCGATTTCCACGTGGCCGCTCCTGCTGCACGCGCAATCGTGGTTTGGCGGTAGGCGCGGCCTCGCCGTCGCGCTGATGACCGTCGTGTTGCTGCTGATTCTGGTGGTGCCGCTCTACTTCGCAATTACGACGATCACGGGGAACGTCGGGCAGATCACACAATGGTCGAAATCGCTGGCCACGCTCATTCGGTCCCAGCCACCCGCCTGGGTCGAGGTGTTGCCGCTGGTTGGCGCGAGACTCGCAACGAGTTGGCGGAAACTCGCGGCCGCGGGCCCGGACGAGATCACGGCGCATCTGGCGCCCTTTGCTCGCACAGTCACCCTCTGGTTCCTCAGCCACGTGGGCAACCTTGGGCTGCTGCTGGTGCAGTTCCTGCTCACCACGATGATCGCAGCGATTCTATATGCGAACGGCGAGACGGCGGCCCGCGGTATGCTGACCTTTGCGAACAGACTCGCGGGGCCGGCGGGCGAGAAGGCGATGCATCTGGCGGCACAGGCGGTCCGCGGCGTCGCACTGGGTGTCGTGGTAACGGCTGTTCTTCAGTCCATTCTTGCCGGGTTCGGGCTCGCAGTTGCCGGTGTGCCGTTCGCGGCGTTCCTGACCGCGGTGATGTTCATTCTGTCAGTCGCGCAGATCGGCCCCGGGCCTGTCCTCATCGCCGCGGTGATCTTCGTCTATTCGAGGAGCGGCGCCCTGTGGGGTACGGGCCTTCTTGTGTGGGCGATTTTCTGCGTGGCTTTCGACAACGTCGTGCGCCCGATGCTAATCAAGCGAGGCGCCGATCTGCCGCTGCTCCTGATCTTCGCGGGCGTGATCGGCGGACTCATCGCCTTCGGCGTAATCGGACTGTTCATCGGGCCGGTGGTGCTCGCCGTGGCTTATACTCTGCTCATGGACTGGATGTCGGAGAATGAAGGCGCGCGGCAGAACAGGCCAGCCGGTCCATGACACGATAGGATCGGAGGGAATTCTCCGGGACAGCGCATCCACAATTGCGGCGGCGGCAGGGGCTGCTGATCTGCACCCGCACCGCGCAGGTCGAGAACGGCGCGGCGAGTCCGGTCTGGCCGAGTCGGCTACCTTGGACGGAATCGGCATTGCTTGGTCAGGCCGAAGCGATGGCACTACCCAACTTCTGCTTGCGCGGCAAATTCAGGTCACGCTCCTCGCGCAGCCTCCTGCTGGCGTCCTTCGCCATGCAAATGCCCATCGAGGAGGTCCAGAAGAAATAGGTTCCGAACAGGGCCCAGAACGAAATGGCACCGTTCCACGCCAGCGGACCCGTCTTGAAGAAGGGCATCACGGTGAGCGGAACAAAGCTGATGCCCGCAAAGATCGCCCAGCCACTTACCCAACGCGGGAACACGGGACGCGCACTTTTATCCGCCAGGCCGACCAGACCGGCGGCGATGGCCTGCACCGAAGTGGCAGCGTAGGTGATGTTAAATAAGATAAAGCCCAGGTCGTTCAGCGTCCGGACGGTGCTAGGATCAATCTCCGGCCGGAACGCTGCAGTCGCCCATATGGCGGGGCCAAACATCACTACCCAAGCGGTAATCGTGCCCCCGATTAGCTGGATGATCGTCAAAACTGGGCTCGACCCTTCGATTCGCCACATTGCTATGGTTAGCTGGGCCGTCCATGGGATCCACAGAACGCCGACCAACGCGGCCACGCTGTTCCCGAGCAGGATCGCGTTGTGATGCAGCGCAAAGTGCGTGGCGAGTGCTTGCGCGCTCAGATTGGGCGAGGCAGGCGGCAGGTTGTGTGCCATCCACCCCCAGAAAATTGTATAGAGAATTTCGAACGCAAAACCGCACTGCGCGGCGAGTAACTGGTATTTCAGACTTTGTTTGGTAGTCATTCTCATCACCCCTTTGTCGTGGCTATGGAATGCATCCGGGACACCATCGATTGACACCTCAAGCAATCGCCAAATCTCGGTCGAACTTGCCTCAAATCATCGTGAGGCCGCCGCTCACGGAGAGCGTTTGACCCGTCACGAAGGAGGCGTCGTCAGAAGCGAGGAACGCAACGGCGGCCGCGAGATCCTCGGGCTCGCCGAGACGGCCGAGCGGAATCGCCTGTTTGAGCGAAGCGGCGAGCTTCTCGTTCCCACCTGCCATCTCGTGGAAGAGCGGCGTATTCGTGGGCCCTGGGCAGACGACATTGACGTTGATCCCGTAGCGAGCGAGCTCGCGCGCCAGCGTCTTCGAAAAACCGATGATCCCGGCTTTCGCGCCCGCATACACCGCCTCCCCCGCAGATCCGACTCGACCCGCGTCTGAGGAGATGCTGACAATCTTCCCCGAACGCCTCTCGATCATCGAGTCTAGAACGGCCCGGACGCAGGCGATTGGTCCCTTCAAGTTAATCGCGATGACCGTGTCCCAGGTCGCTTCCTCGCTCTTCACGAAAGGCTCGACCTTGTCCCAACCAGCGTTGTTGACAAGCACGTCAATTGTGCCGAGGCGTTCGACGACCGCCGCGACACCGACCGCGATGGATGCAGTGTCGGTGACGTCGACACGGACGCCCATCGCGGCCCCGCCGATTCGCTCCGCTGCGTGAGCAGCACCATCGCCGTTTATGTCCGCGATGGCAATCTTCGCGCCCTCCTCTGCCAAGCGGCTCGCGATCGCTAACCCGATACCGCGTGCCGCACCGGTGACCATTGCGACCTTGCCCGTAAGTCCTCTCATGAACCGCCCTCCTGCTTGACCTTTTTTCAGATCTGGTAGTTTTCAACCAACCAGCGGCCGGCGGTGAGCTCCTGGATCTCGGTCGTGCCTCCGCCGAGCTCGATGAGCTTGGCGTCGCGGAAAAGGCGCTCAACGACGTACTCCTCCATATAGCCGTTGCCGGCGAGCACGTGGATCGCTTCCTGACAGACGTAGGTCGACATCTCGGCGACGTAGAGCTTACCGACACTCGCATCAGCGGGAGAGACATCGATGCGCTTTCCGGCCCAGATGTCGCCGTATACGATCTGGCGGCAGTTCGAGAGCGCGGTGTACATCCGCGCGAGCCGACGCTGGATGAGCTGGTACCGGCCGATCGGCTGGCCGCCCTGGTTCCGGTCGCGGCTGTACTGGAGCGCGAGGTCGAACGCGCGTTCCATGATGCCGTAAGAGATCGCCGTTAGTCCGACGCGCTCCCGCGACAGCCTCTCCTTCACGTTCGTCTTCTGCTCGCCGCCGCCCAGGATGCGATCAGCGGGGATGCGGCAATCCGAGAGAAACACCTCACCCGTGGGGCTCGAGCGAAAGCCCATCTTGTGGAACGGCTTGCCGGTCTCGAGGCCGGGATCGCAGCGCTCGCAAATGAACGCCTCTGGCCGCTGCCGCCCGTTGTCGAGCACCTTCGCATAGATGATGAATGTGTCGGCATAGGGCGCGTTGGTGATAAAGGTCTTCGAACCGTTCAATACCCAGTGATCGCCGTCACGGACCGCAGTCGTCCGCATGTCGCGGATCGCGGATGATCCCGCCTGCGGCTCGGTAAGCGCCCAAGCGCCGATCTTCTCGAAGCGCAGGAGCGGGCCGGCAAAGCGTTCCTTCTGTTCCGGTGTTCCCTTCGACAGCACATTGCCAGCGCAGAGCCCGAGGCTCGCGCCGTGACTGAGCGCCATGCCCGCACAGATGCGCGACATCTCGATCGACAGGATCCGGGGCACGAAGAACTTGAGCATCTCCTCCGGAGGAGAATCCTTGATCATCTGGGTGAGCTCGCCATCAGCGCCGAACCCGAGCGCCGCCACCATCCGGCGGATCGGCACGTAGGGAAGGAGGCGCTCCGCCTCCATCTCCGCGACGAGGGGTTCGACTTCGCGCTCGAGGTATTCGCGGATCGTCGATCGGATCGCCTCTTGTGTTTCTGTAAATCCTAGGTCTTTCATCGTCTGCTTCTCATGACAACAGACCCATCCTTCGCGCGATTATCACCTTCATGATCTCGTTCGTTCCCGCGTAAATGGTTTGTACAGCCGCATCGGCGTAGTCCTCCGAGATCGGGTACTCTCGTATGAAGCCGTAGCCTCCATGGAGCTGCAGGCACTGTCCCGTAAGACGGCGCAGGAGTTCCGTTGTCCACCACTTCGCCATGCTCACCTCCGTTACGAGGTCGTCCCCGCGAACGTGCGCCGCGAGCAGCCGGTCGACGAACACTTGCCCCATTTCGACTTCCGTCGCAAGCTCGGCGAGCCGGAACTGTGTGTTCTGGAAGTCCGCAATCGCGCGACCGAACGCCCTGCGCTGCTTGACGTATGCGATCGTGTCGTCGAGCGCGCGCCGGCACCAGGCCACAGCAGCCAGCGAGATCACTAACCGCTCCTGCTGGAGCTTCTCCATCAGCATAGGGAAGCCGAGCCCTTCCTTCGGGCCGAGCAGGTTTGCACGCGGAACGCGGCAGTCTTCGAAGAAGATCTCGCTCGTGTCTTGGCCGCGCAACCCGATCTTGTCGAGCTTTCGCCCGCGGCGGAATCCGGGCGCCGTCGCCTCGACCAGGATGAGGCTGATCCCAGCGTACGCAGGGGTCGCCTTCGGATCGGTCTTGGCTGCGACAATGAAGAGATCACCGAGCTGCCCGTGTGAGATGAAAGTCTTCGAGCCGTTCAGCACGTAAGCGTCGCCGTCGCGTATCGCTGCGGTACTGATGTTTTGCAGGTCGGATCCGGCCGATGGTTCGCTCATGCAGATGCCAAGCAGGATCTCGCCCCTTATGATTCCAGGCAAATACTTGTGCTTCTGCGCCTCAGTGCCGAACGTCGCTATGTAGGGCAGGCAGACACCGGAATGGAGGCTCACCATTAGCGCGTGCGCGCGCACGTGGGCGAGTTCCTCGATGACGATCGCATCGTAGAGGAAGTCAACGCCCGAGCCGCCATATTCCACGGGAGCGCTCGGCGCGACAAAGCCTTGCGCACCGAACCGGCGCCACGTCTCGCGGTCGCAGATTCCGGTCTCGTTCCAGCGAGGGATCTTCGGCACAACTTCCTTTTCAAGGAACCGCTTAATCTGATCACGAAAGAGCTCGTGTTCCTGATTGAAAATATCGCGGCGCACGTTGTTAATCTGAGCAAGGGTCGCGCCAAGGCGATCTAGGCTCTCCTCCTACGGCCACGGTTCCGTCCGCCAAGTCAATTCCGACTCGCGACTACGTTGCCGGTGCTTGTTTCCGGTGTCTGCCCGGTGGTGATAGCAAAACGGCGGCTCATTCCTTCGTCGCAGAGGCTCACTTAGCACTGAAGCTCCGCAGCGCGTCCAGGTCGTCGATCGCACGCGTCATCCGTCCGATGAACTCAATCGAGCTCTCCCGTGGCTGCATAATCGGCGCGTCCGGCGGTTGTCCGAGAGTTCCCGTCCACCAAGCAAGCGCCGAGAACGTTTGTTGACGATAGATAGTCCAGGCATCGTCGAACCTCACTTTCGGTCCTCCCGCCGCCGCGAGCGACTCGAGGTAGAGGCGCAGGAGATCCTGCTCCCACGCACGGCGGTTCTCGGTCGTGAGCGACGTCGTGATGGCGTACGAAACGTCTCGGCCCCAGTTGCCCTTGCACGCACACTGCCAGTCATTGAGACCCATTTCACCGCCGGCGCCGACATACCAGTTCTTGAGGTGGGGGTCGGAATGCAGAAACGTTCGCGGCAGCTCACGATGACGTGCGACCGACTTAAGTGTAGCTGGCCAGATCTCGCGCGCGCGTCCGAACAGCGCCGGCGGAATCACTGCCTCGGCCTCTTCGAAGCCGCGCTGGCAAGCCTCGCCGAATCCGGCTTCTTCGACCGTGACGGCAAAGTAGTCCTCCCAGTCATTGAACCGCGATAGCGTCGAGACCAGCTCCGGACTCTCGTAATACTTCGAATGAAGAGCCGCGAGCAGTCTCATCTGGCTCTGGGCTCGCTCAAGCGGCATCTTCATCGCGTGCTTGCCGAACTCCACCCGTGCCGTCAGGTCTTCGAGAATGATGATGGAGTTGAATGTCTGCGGATCGAAGCGGGCAAACAGGGGACGAGGGGCCTCAATCGCCAGCCCGCCGCGGACGACATTGTAGAATGTGACCTCGGCCTCGATGCCGCCGTTCATGCCGAGCAGATAGCGGCTCTCGAGTCTTTGCGTTCCCTTGCAGAACACGCTGGCAGGGAGTCCCGCGCGCTTGCCGGCTTCGTTCCAATCGACAAAGATTCGCCTGCGGCTCGACGTCCCCTCGTCGGGCTCGCCTAAACTGTGAGACACAACCCTCGCGCCTGGATGATCGTCGGCAAGAACACGCGTAAGCCATTGCGGGCTGATTTCTTCGTATGAACGAGGAAGGTCGCTGGCGGTTCGAAGCTGCCCGGCGGCTTGACGTTCCGCTTCAAAACGGGAGCGGATCTCAGCAAAGGTTGGTCTCATAGCATCTTTCTTTCCGATGTTTCCCGTTTCCAAATTTGCAACGTTCATGGGTCATTGACCGTTCATCCGTTCTCTTTGCTCATTTTTCAACGACGGAACCTGGTTTCAACGACGGAACTTGGCGAACTCCGGCGGCCGCTTCTCGAGGAACGCGTTCTTGCCTTCCAGCGCCTCCTCAGTCCCGTAGTAAAGCGCGAGTCCGCGTAGCGCTACGGCGCCGATGCCGCGAATCTCCTCGCTCGGTGCGTTGAACGAGGCCTTGGCAAGCGTTATCGCCGTCGGGCTCATGCCGGCGATCTTCAGGGCCCATGCACGCGCTTCGTTCATAAGCTGGGAGGCTGGAACGACCTTGTTTACGAGGCCCATCTGACGGCAATCCTCGGCCGTATACTGCTCGCACAGATACCAGAACTCGCGAGCCTTCTTTTCGCCGACGATGCGAGCGAGGTACATGGTGCCGAAGCCTGGATCCACGCTTCCGACCTTTGGGCCCACTTGGCCGAACTTCGCATTATCGGATGCGATCGTGAGATCGCAGAGCACGTGGAGCACGTGTCCACCGCCTATCGCGTAGCCGTTCACGGCGGCGATCACGGGCTTGGGTATGTCGCGGATCACCGAGTGAAGGTCCTCGATGTCGAGTCCCAAATCCGATCGCGAGGGCTTGCCCTTATAGCCGCCTTCCTCCCGGGTCGTCTGATCGCCCCCCACGCAGAAGGCCTTCTCGCCCGCACCGGTGAGGATCACGCAGCCGACGCTACGATCGCGCCAAGCTTCATGGAACGCTTGAACGAGCTCGTTAACCGTCTGGCCGCGGAATGCATTCATCTGCCGGGGCCGGTTGATCGTGATGGTAGCGACGCCGTCCGCCGCCTCATAGAGAATGTCTTCGAATTCCATGTCGACTCTCCTTTCTCTGCCACTTGATCGTCAGCGCACCACACTCCGCGACCCCTTGAGCTTTCAGAGCAATGAACGGACCAACCGGCCCTCTCGCAGAGAGCGCGATCGAGCGGCCGCGGCATGAGTCGGGCCCGCTTCGCGAGTCGAAGATGAATCGGTGTCGGCGGCCCGCCGAAGTCCGCCGTCAGGAGCCGGACGAGTCCCCGGCGCTGAGCCCGTACTTCCGCAGCTTACGCACGACCGCCGACTGCGTGAGCTTGGTCCGTCGGGCGATCTCGTAGGTAGAGCGGCATGAACGCGCGAAGTGATGGAGCATCTGGCGTTCGAGCTTTTCGAGACGTTCGCGGTAATCAACCACCTCGGCGAGTGATTCCTCGACGATCGCATCGCGAGCGGCGACCGCGGCGGGGCCGGACGCGAGGGTCTGAATTTGCGGCGGAAGATCCTCGACCCGAATTTCCTCTCCGCGCGTCGTTGTCACCAGGCGCTCGACCAGGTTTTTGAGCTCGCGAACGTTACCCGGAAACTCGTAGCTCGAAAACGCGGCTACAGCTTCAAGCGCCAGCACCTTGTCGCGCCCGAACTTCTTGTTGAAGTGCTCGAGCATCGCGTAAAGGAGCGCCTTCTTTTCCTCTGGACGTTCGCGGAGCGGCGGCACATGGAGAAGAATGACCTCGATCCGATAGAGCAGATCTTCGCGGAACTCCCGCTTCGCCACGAGTTCGCGGAGGTTGCGGTTGGTGGCGCAAATAACGCGTACGTCGAGCTGCCGCGCCGACGTCCCGCCAAGTGGGCGGATCTCTTTGCCGTCGAGGACCTTGAGTAGCTTGGCCTGCGAGGCCACTGACAGCTCGCCGATCTCGTCAAGGAAGATAGTACCGCCGTTCGCCAGTTCGAACTGGCCCTTCTTGCCTGTGCGCAGCGATCCGGTGAACGCCCCGGCTTCGTGCCCGAACAGCTCCGACTCGACAAGGTTTTCGGGGAGCGCGCCGCAGTTGACCTCGACGAATGGCTTGCCGGCGCGACGCGACAGACGATGCAGGAAGCGGGCGATCATCCCCTTCCCAGTCCCCGTCTCGCCGTCGATGAGAACGGTCGAATCGAAGTCTGCGATCTCCGCCGCGGTGGAAAGGAGATTCTCCATCACCGGGCTTGCGACGACGAGCTCATCGATCGCCGCGGCTGCGAGCTGCGATTCGAGCCAGTGTCTACGCGCCTTCCTGAGATCGAGCAGCTTCGCC
This sequence comes from uncultured delta proteobacterium, assembly GCA_963815255.1. Taxonomy (GTDB): domain Bacteria; phylum Desulfobacterota; class Binatia; order Binatales; family Binataceae; genus JAKAVN01. The sequence continues at coordinate 152,915 of CAWFGH010000006.1, forward strand.
GAGCCGCGCGCTTTCTCGAGTTGGAACTTGAGGATGTTCAACTGCGTGATGTTGCGCATGTTCTGGATCACGTTTCGCATCTCACCGTCAGAACCGAAGTGTGGGCTTGCGGTGATCATCACGAGTTCGCCGCCGCGGGTGTTGACCAGCGTCGTCGCGGGTCGTTTGGTCGACAGTACCTGGAGCGTCGCCGATTGCTTCGGCACGTCGGGCAGGCGTTGCATCTCCTCGACCCGCCGGCCGATCCAGCGTTCGCGCGGAATCCCCGTCATACGCTCGTATGCGGTGTTGACCTCGAGGTAGACCCCTTCGCTATCGAGGACGGCGATTCCGTCATAAGAGGAGACAAATACAGCGTCGTTCAGCGCCCGAATCGCGGCGAGCGAGCGCTCGAGCTCGGCGATCCGCGCTCCGTCTACCTGCCCGACGACTCGGGGGTCATCGACGTTCGGCTCGGCCATTGCCCCATTCTCGTCCGCCTCGAGCCGCAGCGTCAATCGCGGTGAGCCCGTTTGCGCCTTCCGCCTATGTCCGCTAGCTCCGGCCAACCGACGCATTCAGCCGACTCCGAGAGATGCTCAGGATGCGCAAGCCGCGCTGCTACGTCGGTTTCACGACGCGCCGGTCCTCACCGCCCCTTGAACTCGGGCTTGCGTCTTTCCATGAAGGCGCGGGGCCCCTCCTTGGCGTCCTCCGAGCGCAGCACCGTCGTCACCGCCTCGTCCTCGATCGCGAACGCGTCGTCGAAGGGGAGTCCGGAACTTCGCACTACCGACTCCTTGATCTTCTGCACCGCGAGCGGTGCGTTCTCGGCAATGTCTCCGGCGATCGCATATGCGGCTTCGAGGAGCTCTTCGCGCGGCACGATTTCGTTGACGAAACCGCAGCGGAGTGCCGCTTCGGCGGAAATCGGTGCACCGGTGAGAAGGATGCGCATCGCCGCGGCGTAGGGAATCTGTCGCGCGAGGCGCACCGTCGAGCCGCCGCCCGGAATGATGCCTCGCTTCGGCTCGGGGAGACCGAACGTCGCTTCCGGGACAGCGAGTCGGATGTCGGTGGCCTGGAGGATCTCCATACCGCCTGCGAGCGCCGCACCGTTCACAGCCGCTATGATCGGCTTCCAGATCTCGAAGCGCCGGAGGAATGCCGTTTGGAAAATAGACCGCTCGGCGACCATCGCACGATCGAACTCGTCTTCCGGCGGCCGCGCTTTGCTCAAAAGCGGGATCAAACGGCCGAGATCGGCGCCGGCGCAGAATGCGTCGCCGACCCCGGTCAAGATTGCGACCCTGAGCTCGGGGTCGTCGCGTAGCCGCGTCCAGGCGCGCGCAAGGCCGACGACCATTTCGGGCGTCACGGCGTTCTTCTTGTCGGGACGGTTGAACGTGATCTGAAGGATGGGGCCACGTTGTTGGACGAGCAGGTTGGACATGCGGGACTCCGTGGTCAGTCCGGGCGCGGCCGGAAGAAGGGGAAGCGAACGCCTTCGGCTACCGTTTCGAAAACGACCTCGACGGGAAGGTCGAGATCGAGCCTCGAGAGCTCGAGCCCGCGCACGCCGCTCACGATCCGCACACCCTCCTCCATCTCGATGACGACGACCGCGTAGGGAACGGGCTCGGCGAAGTCGCGCATGAGCGGCTGATGGGTGATCGTCCAGGAGTGGAGCCGGCCGCGCCCGCTCGAGATCTCCCAGGTCCATCGCTGCGAGCCGCATTCTGCACAAGCGAAGCGTGGCAGGTGCCGCCACGTGCGGCACTCGGCACAACGCTGGAAGCGGAGCTCCTCGCGGTTGCAATGCTCCCAGAATTCGCCGACCAGGGGGTCATCGGGCGACGGCAGGGGTCTCTTCGACATCCGTTCCGCATTCATACTCAGGCGCTCCTGGCGAGCACGGCGCACGACCCGTCGCCGAGGTCGCCGTACCCGGTGACGATTGCAAGCTCCGCGTCCGCGACCTGGCGGGCCCCGGCCTCGTGGCGGAGTTGCCGCACGACCTCGACGACATTGTTGAGTCCCCACACGTGCGCCTCCGAGAGTAACCCGCCGTTCACGTTGATGGGCATCTCGCCGCCGAGCTCGATACGCCCGCCTCGCACCCAGTCCTTGGCCTCTCCGCGCCTGCACAGGCCGAGCGCCTCGATCTGCCAGAGTACCGTCCAGGTGAAGCAGTCGTAGATGCCGAGGAGATCGGCGGAAGCAGCCTGGACCCCCGCTTCTGCAAGGGCCCGCGGACCGGCGTCGTGGAGCCCGATCTTGAGCATGTCTGTACGTGCAGGAATGTCGTCGGCTGGGTAGGGATGGCCTTCGGCCGCACCGAGCACCGCCACCGGCGGCTTGGCGAGGTCGCGGGCGCGCTCGGTCGACGTGACGATGACCGCACAGGCACCGTCGGTCTCGAGGCAGCAGTCGTAGAGCCGCATTGGCTCACTCACCCAGCGCGAGGCCAGATAGTCCTCCATCGTGAGCGGCTTCTCACGCATCACCGCTTTCGGGTTCATGCGCGAGTGCTTTCGCATTGCGACCGCGACCGTGCCCGGCGCATCCGGCGGGACGCCGTAGAGCCGCTGGTAGCGGGTCGCGATCCAGGAATAGACCTGGACCGGCAACACGGCTCCGTAGGGGCGGTAGAAGTCGCGAAATGCTCGCACCGTGGCCTGAAACTCGGGAACGCGCACGCGACGCGCCCCGGGCTTCGGTCGCATCGCCGTGTAGCCGTTCCAGCCCACGACGACAAGAACAGCCGACGCGATCCCTTCGGTCACGGCACGGGCGGCGTGTCCGATTGCCGCAACTGGCGAGGCGCCGCCCATCTCCACCGTGACCGCGTGGCGAAGATCGACGACGCCGAGCGTCGTGGCCAGCTCTTCGGCGGTCGTGTAGACGGGCGGTGGGATGATGCCGTCGAGATCGCGTCCACGAAGTCCGGCATCGGCGAGCGCGGCGTGGGCCGCCTCGACCATCATCTCGACCGGCGTCGACCCGGCGCCGCGGACGTATTCCGTTTCGCCGATGCCGACAATCGCGGCGCGGATACTCACAACGGCCCCTTTTCATCTGCGAGGACTCGTTGCTCAACCAGCGCGGTGACCGCGCCGTCGTCGAGACCGAGCCAGTCGCGCAGTACCCGCCCGTTGTGCTGGCCGAGCCTCGGCGCCGGCCCATTCACGCCCGAGTCAGCGCCGGAGAAACGGTAGGGGGTCTGCGCGACCAACCGCACGTTGCCCTCGTCGTCCTCCACGACGGCGACCACGCCGCGCGCGGTGACCGTGGGCGACCCGAGCACCGTCGCCGACGTCCGGACGTCCCCCCACGCGAGGTTGGCGTCCTCCAGCGCACGCTTCAAGGTGTCCCGGTCGGGGAACGAAGCCATCCAGCGGAGGACGGCCTCGCGGCGGTAACGCTCCTTCGTCGGCACGTCAGCGTCCTCCGGCTCCTCGGAGATCAGATCGTTAGCGTTCTTCAGGAGCTTCCACACGTGCGGCAGGGTTCGGTTGAGCATGAGCAACCCGCCCGGTGCGTCGAACACCTCGCCTCCCTGCAGGACGGGTTTTTCGGCCCCGTCAAGGAGGTAGTGAAGATAGTCGTCCGTTGCATGCCACGCATCGAGCATGGCGACGTCGACGTGCTGCCCGCGGCCGGTGCGTTCGCGCATGTGGAGCGCGGAGAGCAATCCGACCATCCCGTGCAGTCCGGCGATCGAATCGGCGAAGCTCATTACCGAGTCGCGCGGCGCTTCGCCCAGCAGCTCGAGCTTCCGACCGATCCAGCCCGATTCCGCATGGATGATCGGCGCATACGCTTGCCGCTGCGATTCGGGTCCTTCTTGACCGAAGCCCGAGATCGAAACCAGGATCAGCCGCGGGTTCGCGGCGGAAAGCTCGTTCCAACCGATACCGAGCCGCGCAATCACGCCCGGTCGGAAGTTCTCGATGACGACGTCCGCGTGTTCGGCGAGCGAGAGGACGAGCGCGCTGCCGCCAGCGGATTTGAGGTCCACACACAGGTTCCGCTTGCCGGCGTTTTGCTGGACATAGAGACCGGACAGGCCGTTGCGCACGACGCCGAAGAGACGAGTGACGTCGCCCTCGGGCGGCTCGACCTTGACCACGTCGGCGCCGAGGTCGGCCAGGAGTCGTCCGATGTAGGGCCCGGCGATGAAGCGCGAGAGATCGAGGACGCGGATTCCTTCGAGAGGCCGTGTCCGCGGCGCGGGCTTCGCTGGAGATTCGATACTCACGGTCACACCTTCGCTCCTGTTTGCCGTCCTCCTCGCTACCACGCAAGGGGCAAGCCAAGCCGGCCGAGGCTCGTTTGCGTGGAATAACGGCCGGCCGACCGCCGCGGGTGAGTCGCTCCCGACTCGCTGCTGACTCGACGCCGAGGTTCGAATCGATCGCAGCTCGGGGCAAGCGGAGATATTATGGCCGCTCCGAGCGTCGTCGTCGGCATCGCTCTTGCTCCAGGCTCTGAGGACAGCATCTCGCACTCCCGATGCTCCGAGGAGGAAAATGCACGAGCACATTGATCTGAGCTCCCTCGAGTTTTGGGCGCGGCCTTACGAGGACCGCGAGCGTGCCTTCCGGTGGTTGCGCGACCACGAGCCGGTGTCCTGGCATCGTCCGCCGGAGCCGCTGGCCCCCGGGCTCGAGAACGCGAAGGGCTTCTGGGCGATCGTCCGCTACGAGGACATCAAAGAGATCTCGCGAAACGCCAAGGTATTTTCGTCGGCCGAGGGGGTGTTTCTCGACGACTTCCCGCAGCTCGAGACGATCCTGTCCTTCATCGTCATGGACGATACGCGCCATCAGCAACTGCGCAACATCACGCAGGCGGCGTTCAGCCCGCGCAACATCCGTCGCATGGAACAGCAGATCGACGCGATGGCAACGCGGATCGTGGACGAGGTGGCACCGCTCGGGGATGGGGATCTCTGCGAGCTGGTCTTCAAACAGCTTCCGGGCCTCGTGTTCGCCGAGGTCTTCGTCGGGATCAAGGACGTCCGTCGGCGCAAGGTGCTTATCGAAGGCGCCGAGCAGCTTGGGGCGTGGGCCGATCCGACCTACGCGCACATCGGGCCGCCGCTCGCGGTCTTTCAGGACGCCGCACAACGGATCATGACGATCGCGTACGAGGAGGCCGACCGCTGCCGTCGCGAGCCCGACGACAACCTGATGTCCTGGGTCGTGCAGGCGCAGTTCGAGGGGCAGCGCATGACCGAGGCGGAGATGGGGGCGTTCTTCACGCTGCTCGTGGGCGCGGCGAACGACACGTCTCGGCACGCCATGGCGCACGCCGTGCTCAATCTGCAGCGTCACCCCGACCAGAAGGCGCTACTGCGCGAGGATTTCGACGGGCGCATCGACGGCGCGGTGGAGGAGTTGCTGCGGTGGTCGCCGCCGCTCATGCACTTCCGGCGCACCGCCCTCAGGGACGTCGAGCTCCACGGCGTCACAATCAAGGCCGGCGACAAAGTCGTGCTCTGGTACTGCTCGGGCAATCGCGACGAGCGTGCGTTCCTCGAACCCGACCGCTTCGACATCCTGCGCTCGCCCAACCGCCACCTGAGTTTCGGCAACGGGCCACACTATTGCCTGGGGGCGGCGCTCGGCCGCCAGATGATCAAGTCGATCCTGCGGCAGTTCACTAACCGCATGCCTGACCTGGAGGTCGGCGAGCCCACGATGCTGCTCTCGAACTTCATGAATGGCGTGCTGTCCCTGAAAGGATCATGGAGGAAGCGGACCACGTCCGCTTGCGCCGGGTGATGCCATCGTCGACCAACGCAGAAACCGCGACGCGATGGATCTGCGAATCGTGCGGGTATGTCTACGACCCCGAGCGAGGCGACCCCGACGGCGGGATCCCACCGGGCACGGCGTTCGAGGACATTCCCGATAACTGGTCGTGTCCGATGTGTGGAGCGCGCAAGCGCGATTTCATCCCGGTGGTCTGAACGTCGCCCGGAGGTGCGGAAAGATGAGTGCGACCTACCAAACGATCCGCTACGAGCCCCATCCGCCGATCGCCGAGATCGTCCTCGACCGGCCGTCGCACGGCAACACTTTCACCCCCGAGCTGCTGGCCGAGCTCGCCGACGCAACCTGTCAGCTTGCCACCGAGGACGGGATTCGTGCCGTGGTGTTGCGCGGCGAAGGGAAGAATTTCTGCTTCGGCGCCGACGTCGACATGTTTGTGGATGCGGGCACAGCGAATCGCCCGCGACTGCTGCGCGACCTCGCCACGCGGTTCCACAACGCGATCACCCGCCTCGCGCGGATCGAGGTCCCCGTCCTCGGGGTCGCCCACGGCATGACGATCGGGGGCGGTGTGGCGTTGCTCGCCGCGTGCGACGTCGTGCTCGTCGCTGCGAGCACGACGTTTCGTCTCGCCTGGACGGGCATCGGGCTGTCGATGGATGGCGGCTCGTCCTCGTCCCTGCCGCGCATCATCGGCCCGCGACGGACGCTCGAGTTGCTCTACACCAATCGGTTCTTCACGGCGGCGGAGGCCCAGGCCTGGGGCTTCGCGAATTGGGTGGTCCCCGACGCGGAGCTCGCGGCGCGAACGGCCGAGATTGCGGGCGGCCTCGCGAACGCGCCGACGGTCGCGCTCGGGGCTTGCAAGCGGCTCGTGTCCGACGGCTTCAGTCGACCGATCGAAGCGCAGATGGAGGATGAGGCCGTGGCGATCGTCCGCGTCGTCGGCTCCGAGGACGCCGACGAGGGCTGCCGCGCCTTCCGCGAGAAGCGCCGCCCGCAGTACCGAGGACGGTAGCGCGCGGAAACAGTCAGAAGCTCATGTGCCGCCGCGGCGGGCAGTGGGCGTTGCGGATGGCGTCGGGTGAGATGCCGATCTTCATTGCCCGCTTCTCTACGCCACACCGCGGTCGTGATCTTTCCAGTAAGGCGCCCGCAGCTCGCGCTTGAGGATTTTGCCGGACGCGTTCCGCGGCAGTGCTTCGACGAAGTCGATCGATTTGGGAATCTTGTAGCTGGCGAGACGACCACGCAGCCGAGCCAGGATCGCGCCCGCGTCCTTCTCGCCGCCCGGTCTCGGCACCACCACGCCCTTCACAGCCTCGCCCCACCGCGGGTCCGGAACGCCGATCACGGCGACGTCCGCGACCGCTGGGTCGAGAAAGAGCGCGGCTTCGACCTCGGCCGTATAGACGTTTTCGCCTCCGGTCACGACCATGTCTTTCAGTCGATCGACGATCGTGACGTAGCCTTCATCGTCGCGGAACGCCGCGTCGCCGGTCCGGTACCAGCCGTCGACGAGCGCGTCCGCAGTCGCATCAGGGAGGTTCCAGTATCCCTTCATCAGCGAGGCCGTGCGGACCTGGATCTCGCCGACCTCACCAGCGGGGAGCTCGCGTCCATCGCTGCCGACAATCCGTAGCTCGACGCCCGGCAAGGGACGGCCGCAGGACCGCAAGCGCTCGGGGCGGGTGCCGCGGTGATCGTCCGGACCGAGGCAGGTGACTTCGCCGGTGGTCTCGGTGGCACCGTAGTACTGGATGAAGTCGCAACGGAAGACCGCCGCGGCGCGCTGGAGAAGCGACGGCGAGATTGGCGAGCCCGCGTAGATAATTAGTTGAAGCGAGGAGAGGTCGGTCTCGGCGCAACGCGGGTGCTCGAGAAGGAGGCTCAGGAACGCCGGCGCGACGGTCAGGTGCGTGACCTGTTCCGCCGGGATTAGTCGCAGCGTCTCGCCCGCGTCCGCGACGCGAAGCACCACACAGCGGGCACCCCCGTAAAGGGCGGTGAGCGCGAGCCCCGTGCCCAGCATGTGGAAGGTCGGCATGACGACAAGATTGGAGGCGCCCGCGCCGAACGTCGCCCAAGCGCCGAGCTCGCGCTCCGCTTGCCGGAGCGGCGCAAATGCCATCTGCGGAATCTCGACCCCCTTTGGCCGCCCGGTCGTACCGCTGCTGTACATCTGGAGAACCGTGTCCGTGGGCTCGACCCGCAGCTTCGGGTCCTCCGCCCGCTGCGCGTCGCGCCAGGTCGCGTAGTCCCCACCTGCCCCGTCGGCTCCCAGCACGAGGACGCGCTCAAGCGCGGGGAGACGCCCGCGCATCGCCTCGACCGTCGGCGCAAGGTCCGGATCCACGATCAGGATCCTGGCGCCGCTGTCTCCCAGCACGTACTCGATCTCCGGTGGCGCCAGGCGCCAGTTGACGGCAACGAGCGCGACGCGCGCCTTCGCAGCCCCGAGCAAGATCTCGAAGTAAGAGTCGGAGTTCTTGCCGAGATAGGCAATTCGGGCCGCCGGGCGGCATCCGACGGCGAGCAGCCCGGTCGCTACCCGTGAGGATCGCTCGTCGAGCGCGCCGTAGGTGGTGTCGCGCCCGCCGCAGGACAGCGCGACCGCTGACGGTGTGGCCCGCGCGCGAACACGCGACAAATCCGCGAGCACCTCTGGGATCGTCGTCGTCATCTCAAGCTCCCGCCCTCGCGAACATGGCGCTCTGTTAAGCAATCCACGGGCCGGCGAAGAGGTTGGAACATATCGTGGATACCATACCGGAGCCGCCTCGAGTGCGATTCGATCACGCATCGGGAGTCGACTTCGCCTCGGATTGGCCCCGACATACCCCACCTGAGTCGGGGCTCGACGCCGCGCGGTCGACGCGGGGAAAGCTACCTCGATGGCCGAGAGCGAAGCTCCTCCTTGTGGAGGCGGATCCGCGCACACGCGGCAATTTCGCTTATCGTTCCGGAGAACGGGGAAACTTCAAGACAGATGGTAGGGACCCCCGCCCGCTTATACCCGGCCTCGCAATGGGCCCAGGATGTGCTGAGCAACATCCGAACAAAGCAAGGGAGGGTCAGCGCGAAATGGAAGTTACAACGATCGGGATCGACTTGGCGAAGAATGTGTTCGCTGTGCGGGATGCGGATGGTAGCGGGCGAGTGGTGATGCGCCGGCAACTGAAGTGTGTGCAGGTGGTCGTCAATGCGTGGGCTGCCGCGCCGCAATGGTGAGGATCGAGGCCCCTAAAAAACCCAGGCAAGGCGGCCCCCAGAATCTCCGGCGGGTCCGAATCGCCGCGAATTAGAGGCGAACATGCTCTCCGTAGTTCACGCACGGAATAAACCGAGGCGATAGTTGCAGGTCACCCACCCGCCCTGCGGGATCAGATAGATGCGGCGCGGTCGGTCGGTCGGAAGACGGCCCGGAAGAAAACTGCACGGAAAGAGGCTGAGACTGCACGGCCGCTCCGGAAGGAAGTGCGCAGTAAGTCGAAATCCGAAGATAGTATCTCCGGGACTGGAAGTGGACTGCGGGGCACTCGTGTAGGTAGAAACCAATGACACGCTCCGGATTAGGGAGCGCCACGACTCTCTTTTAGACTTCAGGATGATCTGGCGCGATGCAAACAACAAACACGGTCCGCCGCGAGCCGCTTCTGATCTATGATGGCGATTGCCGGTTCTGCATCTACTGGGCGCGCTATTGGCAGAGACTTACGGGTCATCGCGTGACTTATGCGCCGTACCAGGAGGTCGCCGCACAATACCCTGAAATTCCGCTGGCCGCGATCCAGCGTGCCGTCCAATACGTAGCGCCCGATGGGAAAATCGCGAGCGGCGCCGAAGCCAGTCTCCTGACTTTAAGTCATGCAAACGGCAAAGGCTTCTGGCTGACGCTTTATCGGCATCTTCCGGGTTTTGCAGCAATCGCCGAGCTCATCTACGCCTTTGTCGCTTCGCATCGCTCCGCGCTCTACCGCCCGAGCCTGTGGTTATGGGGGCGCGATTATGGGCCGCCGCATTTCGATCTGGTTTCCTGGCTTTTCCTACGAGCCATAGGGCTGATCTATCTTGCTGCCTTTGTTTCATTTGGCGTGCAAGCGTTGGGATTAATCGGCAGCCACGGCATCCTGCCGCTATCCGACTTCACCGGCGCCATCCGGGGCCAGCTCGGTTCAGAACGCTACTGGTGGTTTCCGATGGTGTTCTGGCTGGACCAAAGCGATTTTGCCATTCGGGCCACATGCTGGGCGGGGGCGGCGCTGTCGCTGCTCCTGATTTTCAACGTCCTGCCGCGTTTAAGTTTGTTTTTTCTCTATGCGCTTTATCTCTCGCTCTTTTACGCCGGTCAAATCTTTATGGGCTTTCAGTGGGATGCACTTTTGCTCGAATCTGGCTTCCTTGCGCTTTTTCTGAGCATGGTGACAAGACCAGGCATATGGCTACTGCGCTGGCTGCTGTTCCGATTCATGTTTCTTTCGGGTTCGGTCAAACTTCTGAGCGGCGACCCCACGTGGGCTAACCTCTCCGCGCTCTCCTACCATTTTCAGACCCAGCCGCTCCCGACCCCGCTGGCCTGGTACGCCCATCACTTGCCGCGGGGTGTACTCAAAGCGTCAACCGCGGCAACCTTTGTCATTGAACTGGGGCTGCCGTTTTTGATTTTCTGCCCGCGGCGACTGAGGTTCGTTGCGGCGTTCGGCATCTTGTTGCTGGAAGCGCTGATCTTTCTCACCGGCAACTACACTTTTTTCAATCTCCTGGCCATGGCTTTATGCCTGGTGCTGTTTGACGACGCTGCGCTGCGCAAGGTTCTTCCGCAGCGCCTAACGCGGTTTGTGCAACACCACGTTCGGGATATCAAGCCGGGAAAGATCGTTTCTTTTGCCGCCGGAGCGTTCGCGCTGTTGATTGTGTTCGCCAATATTGTACAGATTCATGCGGCGTTCGGCGGCCGACTCTCCGCCCCGGCAATATGGATCAACGATGAAATTGCGCCACTGCGTATCGTCAATACATATGGTTTGTTTGCGGTGATGACTACCGCCCGGCCGGAAATCATTATCGAGGGCTCGGATGATGGCGTTCACTGGCACGAATACACGTTCAAATACAAACCAGGCGACGTCAGGCGGCCACCGCTATGGAACATTCCGCACCAGCCGCGCCTCGACTGGCAGATGTGGTTTGCCGCTCTGGGTACAGCGTCGCAAAATCCATGGTTTTTGCGGTTCTTGCAGCGGTTGCTGGAAAATTCGCCCGAGGTGACGGCGCTGCTCGATAGCAATCCGTTTCCTGATAAACCGCCTCTCTACGTGCGCGCCTTGCTTTATGACTATCGCTATTCCAGCCGTGAAGAAAAAGAAGCCACAGGTACGTGGTGGGTGCGGCAACCGGAAGGAATTTATTATCCCGCGACAGCTCTCGGGTCGTGAGTTCCCTCCAGGAATCACGGCTCAACGTGTTCACCTTATCTCGATACGGACTTTCCGGTTCCTTCATGCCCTCGTGCAGGCTCGACCGCGTGGTAGGCGGTCAATTTTTGCGAGTGTCTCGGCGAACGCAAAGCTACGTTCTTGAGCTTTGCATCTGCCATCCAAACGCGCTGTCCGCTGTGGGATCTATGGCCGGATAGCGAAAGGGACCCGAAGCAGAGCCGAGTCCCAGGCGAACAAATTCTCCCTAACACGGATCTCCTCAACACAGATGCTTTTCTCGGGCTGAATAGGGCCCCGAACTCAGGACGAATTTCCGCACATAGCAGGCTGAAGGGTCTTGGAAGTTCAAATCCTCCTCTCTTCGCCACCGAGTCCTCTACGCTTCAGGTACATCGCTCGACATACATGCCTCACGAAGGTTGAAGCTCGGCGACCTGCTGTTCTAGCGCGCGCCCAAGCCCCCTGAAAGCCCCGACAAGGTTTTGTGAGCGGACTCGGTCGTTCTGGACGCCGACTAGGCATTCCGGATCTCGTTTTAAGCGCGCGAGGGGCTACCTCAAATCGCGCCCGGTGTAGGCGAGTATCGACCGCGCGATAATCAGGCGCTGGATTTCGCCGGCGCCCTCGTAGATGTCGAAGATGCGCCCGTCTCTGAAGCACCGATCCAGCGGATGGTCTTCCGACACCGCCTCGGGGCCGAGCAAATCGATGCATCCCTGGGTAATCCTTCGCGCGGCTTGCCTCCAGCCGCTTTCGCAATCGATGCTTCCACTTTCGGCGGCACGGCCTGCTGCTCGAGCCACTTGGAGCGCAGCACCGTCAGCAACGCGGCTTCGTAAATGGCTTCCAGCCGGATGAACCGATCGACGACCGCCGAGCGGCTTCGCATGCCGCCGCGATAGCTGACTTCGATTCCCCGGTCGGCGAGTTTTTCACAGGTAAAATCCAGCGCCGCGCGCGCGACGCCTAACGCCATCGCGCCGACCATTGGCCGCGAGTCGTTGAACACGGACATCGTGGACTTGAAATCGCCCTTGATATGGTTGAATTCCGGTATCCGGCAATTCTCAAATAGCAGGTTGCAGGTGTCGTGAGAGCGGATGCCAAGCTTCTTTAGCTGCGGCCCGACGGTGAATCCCGGCGTCCCCTTTTCGACCAGGAATGTCGTCATGCCGCGGCTTCCGTCCGGCGCAATGAATCGCGACAGCACCATCGCAGCGTCGGCCGATTGCGCTCATTCCTCCATGGGGGATTTTGATTTCGATCCTCGCTTGACATTCCGCTCGCGGCAGTTCATCATAGCAATGGTTGAACCAATGGAACATATGAGCGATACGAATGTCAAGCGGAAGCCTTCCGCCAGTGGAGACGCCCCGGCGCAGTGAGCCTCGAAACGACCGCGCACGCCGCGCCGCGTGGAATTCAGCCGCATCCGCAACCTGCGTGCTTTTGAAGAGATCGCCGATCAAATTCGAAGAGAACTGTCAGATCGCCGGCTGAGAGCAGGCGATCGACTTCCACCGGAGCGCATGCTGGCCGAGCAGTTTGGGGTGTCGCGCAACACGCTGCGCGAGGCGCTGCGTTCGCTCGAGAATGCCGGACTGCTGCGGCTTCAAAAGGGCGCGACCGGCGGCGCATTCGTGCGCGAGAGCACCGGCGACGCGATAGTCACCGGGCTGCGCGACATGTTCCATCTGGGTGCGATTCAGCCCGAGCATCTTACCGAGGCGCGAGTACTGATCGAATCGGTCGCGGTGCGCACCGCGTGCGAGCGTGCGACAGCGGAAGACCTCGAGGCGCTCAACGCGAATATCGCCTCGGCGGCTAAGAGCCGCGCGCGAGAACATCGACTTTTACGATCAGGCGGCGATCCATCTTGATTTTCACCGCATCATCGCACGTGCCACCAAAAATCCGGTGATGGTCATCGTGATGGAAGCGCTGCTCGATGTGATGCAGCACTTCATCCGGGCGATCGGACAAACACGAAATCCATGGGTGCTGCCGTCGCGCCGGAGATTCATGAAGCGCTTTGAGGCGCGCGATAGCGACGGCGCCGTGAAGGAGATGGAACAGCATCTCGAGCGCCTGAATCGCCGCTATTTGTCTCTGATGAAAGAGAAGGACCGCGCTGAGGCCACCGGTGAATAACGAGATACTGAGCGGCGTGCGCGTGCTCGACTTCACGACGATCGTGTCGGGGCCGTATTGCACGCGGCTGCTCGCGGACCTTGGCGCGGAGGTGATCAAGATCGAGCCGCCCGAGGGTGATTTCATCCGCACCCAACCGCCGATGCGCGCCGGCAAAAGCGCGTACTTCGCTCATCTGAACTGTGGCAAGAAGAGCCTCGCGATCGATCTGCGCAAACCGGAGCGCACCGAGTTGATTCGCGAGCTCGCCGCAAATTCCGACGTGGTCGTCGAAAATTCGCGGCCGGGCGTAATGCAGCGGTTGGGGCTCGACTACGCGACGCTCGACGCGGCTGAACCCGCGAATCGTGTACTGCTCGATCTCGGGTTTTGGCCAAAGCGGTCCGTGGGCGACGCGGAGCGCTTACGCTCCGATGCTGCACGCGGCCAGCGGCTTCGACCTGGTCAACCTTTCATACCAGGATGGGCTCGAACGACCGCTCAACACCGGTATCTACGTGGGTGACGTGCTTGGCGGGACGTACGCGTTCGGCGCGATTCAATCCGCGCTGCTCGCGCGTGAGCGCAGCGGCCAAGGCGATAGCATCGATCTCTCGATGATGGACGGCGTGCTCGGCATGCTCATCTATGAGTTCCAGGAAGCGCAGTTTCCGCAGAAGAAGCGGGCGAATACGTTTCAGCCGACGCGCGCCAAGGACGGGTTCGTAATGATCGCGGCGGTCAAGCCAAATAACTTTGAAGCTTTGGCGCGCGCGGTCGGGCATCCGGAATGGACGGCGGATCCTCGTTTCGCCACGGCGAAAGGCAGAGCTGCAAATTGGGCGGCGTTCATGTCGATGCTCGATGAGTGGGCTTCGACTCGAACCGCTGCAAGAGTGCGAGGCAACGCTCACCGAGGGCAGCGTTCCATGCTCGCGGTATTACACGGTCCGTGAGGCTCTCTCAGCATCCGCATCTCGAGCAGCGCGGGAGTTTCAGCGTGATCGATGACGGCGCCGGGCCGCTCAAGGTGCCGAATCCCGCGTTCAAATTCGGCAATGCCACGGCACAGGCTCACAACTATGTACCGGCACTCGGCGCCGACAACGCGGCGGTTCTTTCGAGCGTGCTGGGGTATTCCGAGGATCGCATCGCCGCGCTATACGAGAAACGGATCCTTCACGACGATAGCGGCCGAGCCTGAACGCGGGCCGCGGAGGACAAGCAAATGGGTGAGATTCTCGCAGTTGGAATAACTCACTATCCGCCGCTGGCCGGCAGCGACGAAACGATGGCGTGGATTCTGAAGCGGATGCTCCAGAATCCGCATCTGCCGGAAAAATTTCGCAGCGCGCAGGGCTGGCCGGAAGCGATGCGCGCCGAATGGGGCAACGACGAAGGCGTCAGCGCCGCGCGCATGCATCGCGAGCGGCTGCTGCGATCGCTGCGCAAGGCGCGCGCGCAAATCGACGAGTTTCGCCCCGATTTCATCGTCATGTGGGGCGACGATCAATACGAAAATTTCCGCGAGGACGTGATCCCGCCATACTGCATCTACGCGCACGAATCATTTGAGTTCGCGCCGCCTGCGCACAACGTGTGGAATGAGCCGGCCGACAAGAAGTTCCGCTGCGCCGGGCAACGTGGCGGCAGCCAAGTATCTTGCCGGCGGCTTGATCGACGCCGGTTTCGACACCGCATATTCGTATAAGCCGCTGCATCATCCGCTCGGCCACGCTTTCGCGAATGCGGTGATGTACCTCGACTACGATCGCAAAGGGTTTCCGTATCCGATCATTCCGTTCGCGATCAATTGTTACGGTCGGAAAGTGATCGCGCAGCGCGGCGGCCTGCCCGCGTTCGAAAATCCGCTGTCGGAAGCGCAGCTCGATCCGCCTGCGCCGACGCCGCGGCGATTGTTCGACCTCGGCGCCGCAACTGCGCGGATCTTTGCGAGCAGTCCGTGGCGGGTCGCGCTTATGGCGTCGTCTGGTTGGTCGCACGCCTTTCTCACCGCGAAAAACCATTTTCTCTATCCGGACACGCCCGCGGATCGGACTCTGTTCGAAGCGTTGCGCGCAGGCAACTACGACGCGTGGCGGAACTATCCGGCGTCGTCGGTCGAAGCGAGCGGCCAGCAGGAAATCCTCAACTGGATGTGCATCGCGGGGGTGCTCGCCGAACTTAAACGCAAGCCGGCGGAAACCGAATTCATCGATACGTGGATTTTCAACTCCTCGAAGTGTTTCCTGATGGCGCCGCCGCCCGCGCGTTAATCGAAATGGCGGAGTCAGATGAAGCTGAGCGGAAAAGTGGCGCTGGTCACGGGGACCAGCACGAATATCGGCGGCGGCATCGCGGAGGGTCTGGCGGCTGAAGGCGCCGCGCTCGTGTGCGTCGATGCGCGCGCCGAAAATGCGGCCGACTGCGCGCGTTACATCAAGAGCACGGGCGGCCGCGCCGTCGGCGGTGACCTGCGACGTCACCGACGAGCGCCAGGTGGTCGCCGCGGTCGCCGCAGCGCGCGAGGCTTTCGGCGGAATCGACATCCTGGTGAACAACGCCGCCATCTTCAACAAGAAGGGCGTGCTCGACATGCCGCTCGATGAATGGCGGCGCCAGCTCGAGATTATTCTTAGCGGCGCGTTCCTGTTCACCAAGCATGTCGCGAAGTCGATGATCGAACAGGGCCGCAAAGGCGCCATCATCAATATCATCTCGACCGCGGGCCACCAGGGCGAGCCGGACAATATCGCGTACTGCACCGCCAAGAGCGGCCTGCTGAACTTCACGCGCTCGGCCGCGATGGAACTGGTCGCGCACGGCATCCGCGTCAACAGCCTGACGCCCACCGCGACCGATCCGGCGGAGTCGCTCGAGCGCGGCGCGCGATGGGGCCGCGAGGTCCGCAGCTGGCGATCAACTGAAGAAGGCTTTCGAGCCTTTTCGAAAGGGCGTGCCGATGCAGAAGCTGCCGAGTCCGAGCGACTACGGACGGGCTGCGGTATTTCTCGCGTCGGACGACGCCGGCATGATCACCGGGACGGATCTTCGCGTCGATGCGGGCGCGATCGCGCGCTACTGGGCGTGGAATCCGTCGGACAAGTAGCACTGACCGGACACGATCAAACGCAGGAGAAGCATCATGGACAAAATCAGCCGAGAGTTATCATCATCGACGATCAGGAAGCGGGTCTGTTCCGCGTAAATCGGCGGGTGTTCACCGATCCGGAATGCCTCGCCGAGGAGCGGCGCCGGGTCTTCGACAAGTGCTGGATCTACGTTGGTCACGAGTCTGAGGTTCCGCACGCGGGCGACTATCGTTCGCGAAACGTCGCGGGCCGGCCGATGATCCTGGTACGCGGCGATGACAGCGTGGTGCGTGTGCTGCTCAATACGTGCACCCATCGCGGATCGCTGGTATGCCGCCAGAAATCCGGCAACGCGCAGGACTTTCCAGTGTCCATATCACGCGTGGACGTATAACTCGCGCGGTCAACTGGTCGGAGTGCCGGGCGAGGACTCGTACAGCGACGCGTTCAAGCGCGAAGACATGGCGCTGGCCGCGCCGCCTCAAGTGGATAACTACCGTGGATTCATTTTCGCCTGCTTCGACCCCGCGGCGGAAAGCCTCTATGACTACCTGGCGGGCGCGCGCGAGTACCTCGACCTGGTCGCCGATCAGTCTGAGCTTGGAATGAAGATCGTCGCCGGGCAGCAATCGTACAGCGCGCGCGCAAACTGGAAGCTGCTGGTCGAGAACAGCTACGACGGCTATCACGGCCTGCCGACGCATCAGCGCTATTTCAGTTTTCTCAGCGACATCGGCGTCGACATGAAAGGCCGCGACGTAGCGGCGCCGTCGTATCAGAAGGCTGTCGACCTTGGCAATGGTCACGCGGTGCTGGAGTATCAGAGCGCGTGGGGACGGCCGATCGCGCACTGGGTTGCGCCCTTCGGCGAGCATCGCAAGGCGCACTTCGAGGAAGTGCGGCGCCGATTCGACGAGCGCTTCGGTCCGGAGCGGGCGCGGCGCATCTGCGAGACCAGCCGCAACCTCGGCATTTTTCCGAATCTCGTTATCAACGACATCATGGCGATCACGGTTCGCACCTTCTACCCGGTATCGCCCGACTACATGGAGGTGAACGCGTGGGCGCTGGCGCCGGCGGACGAGAGCGCTGAGGACTCCGCGCTGCGCCTCGACAACTTCCTGACGTTTCTCGGCCCGGGCGGATTCGCCACGCCGGACGACGTCGATATGCTCGAGTCCTGTCAGCGCGGCTTTGCCAATCGTGAAGTCGGCTGGTCCGACATCTCGCGCGGGATGAAGCGCGAGCATCCGTCGATCACAGATGAACTGCAGATGCGCGCGTTCTGGCGTCGATGGAATCAGCTCATGACGGAACCTCAACTGAAGCGCGCGAGGAAAGCAGCATGAGCACGTCGAACTACCCAGCCGTCAGGAGGTCGGAGGATCTCCTATACAAGGAGGCCGCGCTGCTCGACGAGTGGCGGCTCGACGAATGGCTCGAGCTCCTCACCGAAGACGCGATCTACGAGATCCCGCCGACTGACGTTCCCGAAGGCGACTCGCGAAACACGCTGTTCATTATCGCGGACGATGCGTTGCGGATCCGATCGCGCGTGAAGCAGTTGCTCGGCAAGGCGGCGTGGGCGGAAAATCCACATTCACGCACGCGGCGAATGATATCCAATGTGCGCGTCGTCGGGGCCGAGGGCGAGAACATTCTAGTGACCGCCAACTTTGCCGTGTATCGGATGCGCTATGAGTCGGTGGATACCTACATAGGGCATTACGACTACAAGCTGGTTCGCGCGGCGAACGATCTCAGAATCCGCGAGCGAAGAGCCATGCTTGATAACGAGGCGCTGCGCCCGCACGGCAAAATCAGCTTCATCCTGTAACCAAACCAGCTCGCGATCACGTCGGAGGACGCAATGGACGTCATCGACATGCACAACCACTTCATCGCGCCCGAGATAATCGATTTTCTGGCGCGCGAAGGTAAGCATTTCGCGACGAGGATCGTCGAGCGCGACGGCCGCCGATTTTTCCTGATCCAGGAAAAGGCGATGCGGCCAATCGACGGTCCGATCTCAAACGCGCAGGCGCGTCATCGCGGACATGGAACGCGAGGGCGTCACGGCGCAGGCGGTATCGTGCGTTCCGTTCCTGATGTACCCGGACGTCGATGCCGCCCTCGGACTGGCAATTGCGCAGGTGAATAACGACGCGATGGCGGCTCTGAGAGCGAGCGACCCCGCTCATTTCGTGCCGTTGGCGTGTGTCCCGATGCAGGATCCCGCCGCGGCCGCGAGGGAACTGGAACGCGCTGCGAAGCTGGGACTTCGGGGAGTCGAGATTCCGCCGAAAGTCGTTGAACGTCAGCTCGACGAACCGGATTTCGAGGTCTTCTGGGATGCGGCTGAAGCGCTGCGGATGGCGGTTTGCATCCACCCATTCGAAGCCGCGCCGGCCGGGGCGCTGGCCAGATATTTTCTCGGCAACCTGGTCGGCAATCTTTACGACACTGGGCTGGCCGCCGCGCTGTTGATTTACGGCGGCGTGCTCGAGCGCCATCCAAATCTGCGAATCGTTCTATATCACGCAGGCGGCGCGCTGCCGTCGTGGTGGGACGACTCGATATGGGTTACAGGCTCGTGCCGGAGTGCCGCAGCGCCATTCCACGGCCGCCGTCAAGCTACGCAAGTCAGTTCTACTTCGATATAATCGCGCATAGTCGCACAATGCTGAGCCATCTCGTGAAAGCCTATGGTTCGGATAGATTCGTGGTCGGAACTGACTACCCCTTGCCCGCTGGCCTCCCCCACCCGGTGGAAGAGATCAAAGCGCTCGGCCTGGCGCCGGGCGACGAAAACAAAATACTTGGGAGTAACGCGTGCCAACTGTTGCGGCTCTGATGATTACCGTCACTAAGACTCGAGTAGCGTTGAGACTCGCGCCTGAATTCCTGTATGGGAGTCGCAATTGGAGAGTCAAAAAGGGGAATCGGCAAAGATCCGCGGGCACGAAAGGAGTTTACTGATGAAAACCACCTT
The DNA here is from genome assembly GCA_963815255.1 of uncultured delta proteobacterium. Classification (GTDB taxonomy): domain Bacteria; phylum Desulfobacterota; class Binatia; order Binatales; family Binataceae; genus JAKAVN01. Next base: position 172,326 of record CAWFGH010000006.1, read on the forward strand.
CGTCGACCTCAAGAATCCGGATCTCTACCGCGATGGCATACCACATGAGGTTTTCGCCAGGCTCCGGCGTGAAGCGCCCGTCGCCTGGAATCCCGAAGACGACCGCCGTGGGTTTTGGGCGGTAACGCGCTACGAAGACATTGTCGCGGTGTCGAAACGACCTGAAGTGTTTTCCTCCGACCGCAAGCACGGTGGACATCGAATGTTCGACGAGAACGTCACTGGTGTCGCGGGGATCGGCACGGACAAGACGGAGGCCCCAATGATCAGCTTGGATCCGCCCGAACACAATCAATACCGAAGGATGGTCTCGCCGGGGTTTGCCCCACGGCGCGTACGACAGCTCGAAGATCGGATTCGCGAGCGCGTCGTCGCGATTCTGGATCATCTCAAAGGCGCTGACACTTGTGATTTTGTAACCGACATCGCGGCTGAACTACCGATTCAAATGCTCGCTGAACTACTAGGAGTACCACAAGATGATCGGAACAGACTGTTCCAATGGTCTAACGCGCTAATAGCTGAAGACGATACTGAGTACCGCCCTTCCCCTGAAGCGCTTGCGAAAACAATTGCGACCATGTCCGAATATGCGCTCGGATTATGGAGAGATCGGCTCGAATGCCCGGGCGACGACTTGATCAGCATGCTGGTCCAGTCCCGTATTGACGGCGAGGCGATGACGCCTGAACGCTACATCGGCACGTTTATCCTGCTCGTCGCTGCTGGCAATGAGACCACGCGGAACTCGCTCTCAGGTGGCTTTCTCGCGCTTGCGGATCATCCCGCTGAGAAGCGACGTTTAATCGCGGATCCATCGCTGCTGGGCAGCGCGGCTTCCGAGATAGTGCGTTGGGTCAGCCCCGTGATGCATATGCGGCGGACTGCAATCGAACCGGCGCAAATCGGCGATCAGTCGATCCGTCCGGGCGACAAGATAATCCTTTGGTATTGCTCGGGTAATCGTGACCAAGCGATTTTCGCCGATCCAAATCGCTTTGACGTCGCGCGTGCGGAGCCGCCTCATATCGGGTTCGGAACCGGTCAGCACTTCTGCCTCGGAGCGCGACTCGCCGAAATGCAGATCCGCACGTTCTATGAAGAGTTCCTTCGCCGATATCCCGAGGCGCAACCGTGCGGTCCTGTGCAGCGAATGCGCTCGAACTTCATTGTTGGCTACAAGTCGATTCCGACCCGCCTTCACGGTTGAAGGATCCGGGCGGTTCGGCCGAGACAAACTTACCGACTCGGGAGAGTCTCTTTCGAGCATATTTATTGGCGCGCCGGAGCCGGCCATAAACATGCCGAGCTCCGGCATGGCGCAAGCAATTTAGTCGGGTTTGAAATCGCCCCTCGCGGCCCATCGCAGTGATCGCGATCGGCCGTGCATCGCGGTGAGCAGATGGCTATGAAGATTTGGCCTTACGTTTTCTCTCAGCCCAGCGTTTTTTCATCAGCTCCGACAATCGCTTTCTGCCAGCCGCCGTGAGACGGCGGCGATGTCGCGCTGTGGAGCCTCTGCCGTCCCCGGCAGCGGTCTTCCGTGCACTGGCGGGCGAGTCGCGTTCCTTGAGCACGGCGATAGCTTGATTCAGTCGGTCCCGTTCTTGTTCTAGCTCTGCGACTATCTTCTCCAGATCCAAAATTGTCCTCCATGATCGTGTCTTAATTCTTAGTTAACAGGAATCGAGAGTTCGAATCCACTGCGCTCCGTCAACGAGTCACCGCGAACCGAGCGGACGTAAATATGCACGTCCGTTGGAATCGTCGCAAGGTCGTCGAGCGTGCCGACACAGACGAAACGGAGAGTCGCGATTCCGGCCCGCGCCGCCTGCACGCGGTTAATGCGGAAGAGATCGTCAACCGCCGAGTTGTCAATCGTCGTAGTACGTTCGACCGCGAAGTGCCGGCCATAGAGCAGGCGGACACGAGAGCGCTCAAAAAGACCGGCCATAACTACCTCACCCCTGTGAGCGTATGATAGGTCGAGAGAAACGCGAGAGGATTTACCCTTGGTACTTTCGAGATTGGAGGAAATATGACGATCTCCATCGGATCGGATCAATTCAAGAATATCGTTGAAATTTGGGATTCAGGCCCGAACACCCTTCACGTCGTTACAGCAAGTTACCGGACCATCAGAGTCAGTGCGCTTGGCAACATACGTAGCGGCACCGCACCCAACTACTTTGCGCACTACGAGGAGCACGTGGAAATTGAGCCGAAACCGGGTCAACGGCTGCGGGTTTGGGCCGACGCTCATTTCCCCTGGCAAGATGGAGCCGATGTAGAAGAATGCCTGCTGCAGGCTCTTCGTTGGATTGACGAAGAGGGTGCTAAACAATGAGGCCGTTGCGCGCCGCGCGCTTGCCGCGCACGCTCACTTTGCCTTGCGGGCTCCATGTCCGCGTCGGACGCGCTTCTTGATCTCGCTGCGCTGGCGCATGCTCTTAACCTTGGCCCATTTGGCGAGCCCTATCTCTCCGATAGCTCGGCAAAATCGCGCATGAAAGCTTCAATGAGGCTGTCGAGGGTCGACTCTGCGAGACTGGCGAACGGCATGCCGTTTTGCTCAAGGTATAGCCGATCAAGGACCATCCACAACGTCTCGATCGTTTCGTCGATCTCCCACGTTCTGATGGCCGCATCTCGGTAGGCCTGCGACGGATCGAACACGGCATCCTTGTCGATGTGCACAAACACTTTGTCGCGGATGAGTTTGAGCCGACGGGAGAAGTCCTCAAGCTTCGCTATGTCGATTCCTTCAGCTACCTTGCGGGGCTCACACCGGTGGAGATACCAGAACGACGCTGCCTCCCCGTCTTCGAAGATGCGTATAAGGCGAATGAGCACATCGGTTTGTAATGCCTTTGCGGCTACGTGAATAAACAGGTTGGATGAGTACTTTCCCTGTGTGGAACACATTGCAGCAAAGGAGCGGCGCAGATTTTGGACTTCGCGTATGAGTCTATCAACGGTGCTCTGAAACCGTGCAAGATACTTGGGTGCCTTGCGCATCGATGGCACCATATTCGTCATTTCGCCAAGGCAAAGCCCTAGCGCCTCGGTCAACTCACATCACTCGTGTGTCATCAGCTTTGCGATTTTGGCCTTCGTCGTTCGGCGATGCGTTGATCTCTGGATGCCTTAGAGGCTTCGAGGCGAACAGCGTTGACTCGCCAAACGCGACGCGCGACCGGTATCTTGCGTCCCTCTCAAGTCGCCCTTTCCAGAAGTGCCTCGTGATGGCCATCTCCGAGACGCACGGGGCGCGCGCCGGCGCGGCTACACTTGGCCAGACTTTGGGCTTCCGTGTCGCCACAGGAATCAGCTTAGCAGATACTAACCGAGTGCGGTGAGGCGGCTCGCTGCAGGATGGCTTCGCGTTCGGCTCTCAGTTCTTGTCGATACAGCCCTGAACGCGACGTTCATTACATTCCCTCTCGTTGCCTGCAAATTGACAATTGCTCCGAAGGGCGAAGCTCCGCGTAGGTCACAGGCGGCGCGCATTCGCGCGTCATGCTGCAATGCTGCTTCGATTGGGTGGATTTGAGCCTTTCGCGCGCGTCACTGGAGCACTGGCCGTCTGCGATCTTCCTGCCACGCGATGAGATCGATGCGGCGAAAGTCGCTCGTGGGTTCGAATCCCACCCCTCCGCCGATGAGTCCCGGTCTATTGTTCGCCGCTTCCATTGGTGGTTGCCCGCTCGTCTGTGACGGGCTCCGAATCAGGCAGCGCAATATCCGCCATCCGCCATCTTCGAAGGAGCTGCGATTCATCCCGCTCCGCCAAGCAGTCAGCGACTTTCGCTCTCTCCGCGGAAAATTCGGAAATCCTGCTCGTCTTTGCGATTCTGTCCGCATTAAGGGAACCGAAGAATCTCAGTTGGAAACTTACACACGATTACCGCATTGTTCCTGAAAGCTCATTTTGATCTCGCCTCGTCAGCGTTCGAAGGCAAAGGCAGTCGCAGGAGGGGCACGGCAAAGGAAGGCTACATCCGGATAGAGAAGCCATACTCAGGTGACTCTAGATTCCAGGAAGGCTGTTGAGCTAGCATGCGCGCATTGCGCGGGGCTTTAAGGGTCAACCAGACGAAATAGAAGAGAACTCCATGAAGAAGTCGTTGCCGGCCATAGTGATTGTTCTTGCGATTATTGGAGTCGTGTTCGCTGTTGCGGGCAGCGCCGCAGTGGCGCAGGCCGCCGAACCCCATCCGCACATCTACAACGCATATCGCATGCTCAGGCGTGCGCACTACGTGCTCCAACGTAGCTGCCGTAACCTTAGCGGAGAGCGGGCCAATGCCCTCAGCGAGATAGACGCGGCGCTCAACGAGCTGAAGCTAGCAATTGCGGTGGATCACGGGACTCTCCCGTTAATGACCGAGTCCGGGGGTATAGGTGTCAAACCCGGTCAAGTTCATCCGTACATTCACGATGCCCTGCGGCAATCCCTCGACGCCAAAGCAGAACTCGCGGCCGCTGCTCAGGACTTCGGCGGACACCGCACCGCCGCCATTCAACATGTGGACGCCGCGATCGCTCAGCTACAACTGGCGGTGAAATTACCCCCCTGTGACTAAGACCGCACCGCTACGTTGTTTCAGCCGACCCGAGGCAGCCCCTCCTATTAAGGCTTACCTCAGACACGTCGTGCGCGTCGCGATGCCATCGATTTTACGGCGTAAACCGCACCTTGCTTGACCAAGCGCGTCGCGTTGGCAGGCTCACCGATCGGAACGAGGAGGAGCTGATCACCTTCGTACGCTGTCTCAACAAAGAGAAGTGATCGAACGCAGACGTTGGCGGATAGGCCTAGGTGCTCATGCGCCGCTTCGCGCCTGTCCGCGTCCGCGACCTGTGGCAGCGGCATCCACACACGCTGTTGGCGCATCGTCCGTGTCCGCCCGTGGCGCATTCGATCAAGTTGGTGGCGCTATTCAGCAGTGCCTGGACTTCCGAGGCCAATGGCTCCTCGGGAAGTAGCGCCACTGGCTTCGCCGGTTTCATTGAAAACAGGGTATCCGTAGCTCCGGGGCGGACGCTCGTTGCGACCCCTTTACAAACGTCAACAGCCCTGTGACTACGCATGGTTTCCCCCCAAACGGAAAGAAAGTGTTCCAAGGCGGTAACGTGCAATAGCGATGCCGCGAAAATGACCTAAATCGATGGGGATTTGGCTTCGGCACACTTTGTAACAATGTAAGATTTTCAGAATGCTCAGGAGTTATGCGTGTAAATTCTACACCAATTGAAGAAAATCCACGTGCTCATGCGGCGCTTCACGCGATTTGAAGAATACCGGAGAATCGGCTGCAACAGGTATCGCCGCCCAATGATCGAATTTCTCTCCGGACCGGGGTACCTGGGTGCCCTTCAGCACGACGTCTTGACATTGCCGCGCGTCCGCCTTAGGCGTCGAAGAGACGACCAAGGTGAGGGCTGCGGCGATGGTTCCTCATTTTCTTCGAACCCTGCTGCAAAGGGGCGCTGCGTGGGCGCTCGCCGAAGTCGAAGTTGAACTGGTGCGCTGCGGTTATGCAGCGCGCTGCTCAGGCGTTGGCTGTCATCAGCACGGAGCAACCACGATCGTCCGCTATCTCGATGCCCATGGCCGGCCGCTACGCCAGCTCGCTGAGGTCTGTGACGAGCACGCGGACCTGATTAAGCGCGAGCAGCGGAGATCGGCCGTGCAAGACCTGAGAGGCTCGTAAGAATGCCGCGCTAAACGAACCGGCCACTTTGGCGGGCATGATAGAGGAAAGGAGAAACAGGAAATTCAAATAAGTGTAACGCAGACCTGCAGGGGGTCTCCTCTGTGCAGCCGTTGATAGACATCCAACATTTGAGGAAAGAAATGATAAAACTTGTGGTCATGATTAAGCGCAAGCCGGGTATGCCAAAGGAAGACTTCCACCGCTATTGGAGCGGTCCCCACGCAGAGCAGGTCCTCGGGTGCGCCGATTTCAAACGACATCTCCGACGATATGTACAATCGCATGTAGTGACCCAGAAGGGAATAAAACTTCCTTGGGGGGTATCAGAGTACGACGGGCAAGCGGAGTTGTGCTTTGACAGCGTTGAAGAAATGAACGCCGCGTTCAATGAGCCTCGTTTTCTGGCGGAAGTTCATCCCGACGACGCAACCTTTATCGACATGGAAGGCTGTAAGCTCATGGTCGTTGAGGAAATTACTAAAGTCGCTTAGCGGACGCTTTAAGGACGTTGCACATTTCCAGGCGACCTGCTGGCTCAACGTCAAGTTCTCCAACCAGGATGGAGTCCCACCATGTCAGGATCTGCCACACCTGTTATTGCTCAACTCGTCGAGGCGATGCGGGCGCTTGCCGGCTCGCATCCTGGGTTCCGTCCTGTTCACGCCAAGGGCATCGTCTGCTCGGGCACGTTTCGCGGTGCGCCAGAGGCGCGCGGTGTGAGCCGGGCGCTGCACCTGCAAGGCCAAGCGGTCTCAACCGTCATGCGCTTCTCAAATGCGAGCGGGAATCCGGACGTGCACGATGGCCTCGCCAACACGCGTGCGCTGGCGGTCAAATTTCAGTTACCTGATGGCAAGAACGCCGACATCCTGGCGAACTCGATCGAAGGGTTTCCGGTGCGGACGCCTGAGGACTTTCTCGGGTTCCTGCGGGCGCAGCTCCCGGACACGGTTACCGGCAAGCCTGCACCCGATGCGCTCCCGCGCTTTCTGAACAGTCACCCCGCAGCACGCGCCTTCGTTGAACGCCTGATGCAGAAACCGGTGCCGGTGAGCTACGGCCAGGCCAGCTACCATGCGGAGCATGCCTTTCTGTTCACTGCCGCGGATGGCACCAGCCGATTCGGCCGCTATCGCTGGATGCCTGAGGCGGGCGAAGCCTATCTATCGCCTGACGATGCGAGCAAGCGCAGCGCGAACTTCCTGCGCGAGGAGCTGGAGAGCCGCCTACGGAACGGTCCGATCGTGTTCCGCCTCCTCCTGCAGTTGGCTGGGGAGAGCGATCCGACGGACGACGTCACCACCCTTTGGCCGGCGGACCGGCCCCTGGTCGAGCTGGGGCGGCTGGAGGTGACCGGCCTCTCTCCGACGGGCGCGACCGACGAGCGCCGCATGGTGTTCGACCCAACCAACCTGACGGACGGCATTGATCTCTCGGCCGATCCGATTCTGCTGGCCCGCTCGGCCGCTTACTCTATCTCGTACGACCACCGCAGCAAGGGAGAGTGAGCGGCCGATGTGCGCGAACCATCCGCTCTGCCTGGACCCGATCTCGCGGCCGGCGTTCTCATCGCAAACTTTCAGGATGGAAAGCAGTGCAGCCCCCACAAAGTCCGCGGGCGGAATGCACCAGGAAAATCTAAAAGACCTGGACGAACGAGAGACCGAAATCATGCCCAGCACACGTGAGACCGCTCAAAAATATATCGATTTCATAGCTGCACTGAAATTTGCCGAGGCATTCGAGATGTTGGCCTCCGATGCGAAATACCGCATTATCGGCAAGACCCCGTTATCCAAGACCTATAGCCGCGCGGATCTGCTGAACGTCCTCGTACCTGCGCTCGCGGAATTCAAACAGCCGCCGACTCTTACGTTTCAAGAACTGATCGTGGAGGGAAACCGCGCCGTCGCCTTGGCATCCGGGCACGGCATCAGCCCGGCAGGCCTGCCCTATGATCAGCCGCATTATGCGATGATCTTGCGAATCGAAAACGGGGCCATCACCGGCGTCGTCGAGTTCATGGACACGGTCGAGATCGAGACCCAAATCATCGGGCGCAAATTCGTCGCGTAGGATGCCCTGCTGGGGTCTCAATGACACAGGATCGCGTGACCTGAGATCGCTCAAGTTCAGGCGGCGGAAATACGCCATAAAATATAGCCGGCGGTGAAAGGCGATTGCGTCTGTTCAACTACCTCTAGAGACATGGATCCAAAAGGCAAAGTGGCGCTCGTCACCGGTGGGGCCCGCATCGGACAGATTGTCGCTCACTACCTCGCGGCGCACGGGTGCGATCTGGCGCTGGTTTATCGCGGCTCGCACGAAGCGGCGGAAGCTTCGGCCAAAGCCGCGATCAGCGCAGGGGTGCGGGCGATCACCGTCCGGGCCGATGCGACCGATGAGGATCAGATCGCAGCAGCGGTCAAGGAAACACATCGCGCGCTAGGACGCATCGATATCCTGCTTAACATGGCATCGATCTATCTGAGCACGCCGGATCCCAATGAGGCGGATTGGTCGAATACGATCGACGCTAACGCCCGCAGCGTCTTTCTTTTCTCGACCTCTGCAGCGCCGATTATGAAGCAAAGCGGTGGAGCGCGAATTATTAACTTCGCGGACTGGCTACCCGTAAGCGGTCGCCCCCGCTACCGAGGCTTTGTGCCTTACTATTCGTCCAAAGCTGCCGTCGTCGCCCTGACCGAAAGTCTCGCGCTGGAACTGGCTCCAGAAATTCTGGTCAATGCGATCGCGCCCGGACCGATCCTTGCGCCTCCGGGTCTGACTCCCGAGGAGAGCATGGAGGTGATGAAAGCCACACCGCTTCGGCGATGGGGCGGTGCTGCGGAAATCGCCAAGACGGTGCTCTTCCTAGTCGACAGCGATTTCATCACCGGTGAATGTATCCGCGTCGACGGCGGCCGACATCTGTCTTGACCGCACATCTGATCAAGCATCTCCGCCCGAATATGGCTCTGCCAATCACGCTCGTGAATATGTGTTCGAAGGAGGAGGGCACACGCGATGAGCGACCGTGGCAGCACCGTATCGCGACCTCCCAAGATCTCAGCAAGTGCTCGGCGGAGATGGTAAGGAAATTATCCCCTTCGCCGCTCGGTCTAGTGAGGGACTGCCCTTACCGGCGAAGAGCGGATCGCTGAGCGTAGCTTTGAGATCAGGCAAATGGTCTTACGTGGTATTGGTTCGGTACTCGTAGCCCGTCGTGAAATCGTGCATCGTGTCGGGAGTTACTCAGAACCCGCAGGGACCCGAGCTCCTGCAGTAAGGGACTTCAGATCTGACAGCTCTTTGCGCTGCGACGAATGGATGGTGACCGAAGCCCGAGGCGATCACTGCACTGGGAGTTCGAACACAACGATCCAGTACTGTATTGATTGCAAGATCATTCCCAAAGAGTGCCACGGTCCTGTGCTGCTCTCCATGGGACGGGTTTATGTCAGCGATGCGAAACTCAATTCCCAGGAGAATGCCCATGCCGCTTGCAGCGACGATGGCATACCGTAGTCCTAGGACAAGCACATACCCGATGAAAAACAGTACTACATAGCCGGAGGCACGGGCGATCGTACGAAGCGGCCCTCGCTTGCCGCCGAGTAAGTCATACGCCAAGTAACATCCTCCGAGGGCGTCGAGTCTTATCCCGACGAGGCTCAGCTCAGCAATAAATTGATCGGTAAACACTCTCTGCACGTGTCATCGCGGAAATAGGCAGTTAGTTCCTGGCGGTTCGTTTTTGCTTTTCTGGGTTCGAGGCCGGGCCCGGAATTTGCGCGAGCCATCGATTCAACTCGGAGACCAGGTATTCGAGCCGGCGCATCGAGTGCAATTCAGCGAGGAGCGCGCGCCGCTGATCGAGAGTCCAGGATTCGATTCGCGCGAATTCTCGCTCCTCCAGCCGCGAGCTGAACTGCTCGAGAGGCCTTTCCATGTCATCGGGTGCGTGAGCTCGCGCGATTGCCTGAGCGGCCGGAGCGCTTAGGCTATCAGCGCTGCTGAAGAAGTCGAGCCAGGACTGAAGGTGCCGACGAATTGCGTCGAGCACCGCCTCGCGCGCCAATTCGGTCACCGGGTCCAGGTGAGGCACGGGAGTCACGATGCGCCCAGTCGCAATCGCGGCCAGCCGGTTCGCGATACGCCGGAGTGTTCCGGCCGCCTCGACGATCGCACTATGGTTGACCGTGCTGGTGCGGCCCTCCAATTGAGCATCGTCCGCGACCTCCAGAATGTCGGCGAGCGTGCGCATGGTCCTCGAGTTAGCCTGCTGGATCTCATTCTCAGTGTTCGCAGCGGAACCGCCGGGCGCCAAGACAAGCGTATCGTGAATAACCTTACGCAGCTTCGGCAACAAGGAGTCAGCGGCGTATTCCGGCCACCAATATAGGAGAGTGACGATTGCCACGACCAGCGTGCCAAGCAAAATTCCCCAGATACGCCAGAGCGGCTCATAGACGTCGAGGGCTGGACTCAAGCCAGCGAACACCAATGCGAATGTCGTACCTATCTGCTTTCCTGCGTATGCAACTCGTCCGCTGGCGAGAGAGAAGTACGCGGAGACATAGAAGACTATGAAGACAGCGATCAGATAAGCCGGCAGAGTTTCGAAGTTGGGCGTGACGATGATGATTGCCAGAAGAGAAACCGCCCCGCCGATTATCGCTCCAACGATCCGCAGAATCATCTTGTGGATAGCTGCGCCGTAGGTGGGAAGACATGTTATTAGTATCGTCGTCAGGATTGTAGATAGATCGGCGCGCTGGGTAGTGATGCCGATCACAAAACCGATAACCCCGCACAGACCGACCTTTATTGAATAGTTGACAACTGCAGGATCCGGAGCGTCGGACAATCGCGGAACAGCACCGTTCGACGGCGCCGCGGCGGGCGGCTGCGGAGGCTCATCGAGCAGGCGCTCGATATACCCGGTCAGCACAGCCAGCGAATCGGTGAAGGATGCGAAATTCTCGATCTCGGCGGAACTGGCCTTGCCGATGTATGCCGGTCTGACCTGGGTGACGCGGGCATTGAGAGCGTCTAACGCCGATCGCGCACGGGTCCGCGAGGCGGGAGGCGGCTGGTCGACGCCAACAGCGATGTGCGTCGGCAGTTCGCGAGCGATCCCCTCCAACACCGCCGCGATCGCCTCCACCGTCGCCTGAACTTCGGGCCGTACCATAGCGCGAATCTCTCCTGGTACGTTCTGGCGCGCGGCGAAGGTCAGGCGATCCACTTCGAGATTGATGCGCGCCACGCGCGTGATAGCCGCAAGCAGGATCGCATGGCGATGCTCGGACACACCTTCGGCCACGGCTCGATTCAAAAAATCCATGTGTGCGGGAAGATCCGAAGTCGGCGGTGGCAGCGGCGGTCGCGGTGCGTCTTGGTGATTCAGATAAAAATTTGCAGCCTCGAGAAGCCGCGAACGAGCGCGCGCGACGCTCGCTCCCAGCGATTCCAGGAGGATCTCTTCGCCGCGGTCGGGCCACAGCCAGTTGTCGAACAGGACGATCGTGCCGAAGGCGATCGCGCTGCCGCCGAATGCGCCTGCCGCGCCCCAACCGATTTCCCCCGGCGCAAATACGACACCGTAGAAGGTATCGAAGCAGACCACCTGGATGAGGAGAAGGGCAGCGCCGAGCTTACGAGTCGTTCCTAAGTAGGTCGAAAACGACATCACTGCGAAGATAAACGGGAGCATCAGCCACGGCGTTTCCGCCAATGCGCGCGCCATCACCACTGATGCAGCAAGAGCGAGCGCTTCCGCGATAAGAAACGCACCCGCCTTGCGAGCAGACATCATTGGTCCCGCGCCCACCAGGAGCCATACGATGTAAGTGCCGAGCTGGTTGTTGACGTGACAGCTCGCGACCAGGCCTGCGCCGATCGTGCCAATCGTGGCAAGGCGAAGGGCGGTGCGGAATTTTCGTGAGCTAGGTGAAAGCTCACGACCGAGCAGTGCAGCGAGCTGGTCGAACCAACCAGGCGGCTGCGCGAGGCGGAGCTCCGGTTTGGCGAAGCCGGCCATAGAACTGTTGCTCAATGGTTACCCTGTATACTTAAGATCGCGGTTGCTCCCATGCGGAGGGAGAAAGCGGCATCACCCGCATGACGTCCCGCAACCCTTCGTTCCATAGACACTCCTTACTTAACTCCTGCTCGCAGCGTTTCGTCCTTTTGATCTGCATCTAATCTACCCATTACGAGTTAACCACAGGTGGTTTGCGGGACTCATCGACGTCTGGTACCGGCACATCGAAGCCGTTCAACGTGACAGACACCATGCAATAGAGACCGACGAGATAGATAAATTCCGCCGTTCCCTGTTCGCCGAACAATCGGACTGCTTGTTGATAGGTCAAGGCCGGAAGAATTCCACCGGACACGAGAGCTGACGCTAGGTCATAAGCCACGGCCTTGTCGCGAGTTAGATCACCTGGACGCTGACCGGCGATGATCGTCGCTATCTTGTCGTCCGCAATCCCGCGCAGTTCTGCGACCAAAACATGGGCATAGATCTCGTAGGCGGAATGGAAATGTGCGCCCGTGACGAGGATCGCGATTTCGCGGACGGGCCTCGGTAAGGTCGGTGCCGTGGATAGGGATTTGACTAGTTCCCAAACTGGCCCACCGAATTTCGGAAACCGGATCCACGGATTCCAGGGACCGATCAACTGACCCGCGCCGTTGATCGCGATAAATCCCTTAAAGTTCGCTTCGATACCCTTGCGCATATCGTCATAAAGCGGACGCTGCTCGGAACTCAACTCGGAAGGAGAAAAAAGGGGTAATCGCATAATCGCCTCGATGATCGACAAATAAAGCGCCTTTTCGATGGAACGCTCCTACTGCTGCTTTCAACAATACTGTGCGTGTACGTCAATCTTACAACTGGCGTCTGATTTCACAGTCATTAGCCTGACCGAGGGATCAGGGTTCCTGAAGCGCCGCCGGCGAGTCAGGTCTGACCCGCGAGCGCTTGCCGC
>CAWFGH010000007.1:0-106150 GCA_963815255.1 uncultured delta proteobacterium
ACCGCGGTGCCGAAGCCGGGTTGGCCGTGCTGTCACTGGTGATGGTGGCCGCTGGATGGTTTCTCGCCGACCTCATCTATCGCCAGGGCTCGACCGCCTTCGATTGGGTTAGCGAACTGTGGGGCGGTGCGCTCTATCGCACGATGCTCAACAAGTACTATGTGGACGAGGTGTACGCGGCGGGCCCGGTGGCCGCGACGCTCGAGGCCTCGCAAGCCGCGGCTTGGTTCGATGTCCACATCATCGATTGGATCGTGAACTTCGCCGCCACGGCAACCGTTTTCAGTTCGTGGCTCTCGGGGTTGCTCGACCGCTACGTGGTCGACGGGCTGGTCAATCTCGCCTCCAACGTGACGCTGGACGCGGGTCAACGGATGCGGCGGCTGCAGACCGGTTCGATCAACGGCTACCTGTACGGAATTTTGGCGGCGGTCACGTTCGCCCTCATCGTTCGTGCGGTGTTGCGGACGTGAGGCAGAGGCGGGGAGGGGCGGCAAAGCCAACGGCCGTATCGCGCAACCGACGATGACTCATCCGCTGACCCTCATCACCTTCATTCCGCTCGTCGGCATGGTCCTGATCCTGCTCTGCCCCAAGGGTCAAGAGAAGTTCATCCGCTGGATCGCCGCGCTCTTCACCTTTCCGCAACTGCTTATCGCCGGATGGCTCTACGCCAATTTCGATACCACCACCGCGTCCATTCAATTCGCCGAACATCGCGCCTGGATTCCCGCCTATCACATCTTTTACTTTCTCGGCGTCGACGGGATCAGCATCTCGATGGTTCTGCTGACCGCGATCATCTGTTTCATTTCTGTGTTCGCGAGCTTCACTATCGATCGCGGCGAGCGCGGCTACTATGCGCTGCTGCTGCTGCTCGACACCGGCATGATGGGCGTGTTCGTCGCGCTCGACTTTTTCCTGTTCTACATCTTCTGGGAGGTGATGCTGCTGCCGATGTACTTTCTCATCGGCGTCTGGGGCGGGCCGCGGCGCGAGTACGCCGCGATCAAGTTTTTTCTCTACACGCTGCTCGGCTCGGTGCTGATCCTGCTCGCGATGCTGGGGCTCTACTATTACGGCGCGACGCCGACCTTCGACATGATCGAACTCGCCGCCAACGCCGGCCACTATTCGATGACCTTTCAACGCGTGGCGTGGATTGCGCTGTTTATCGGCTTCGCGATCAAAATCCCCGCCTTTCCGTTCCACACCTGGCTGCCCGACGCGCACGTCGAGGCGCCCACCGCTATCAGCGTCATCCTGGCCGGCGTGTTGCTCAAGATGGGCACCTACGGCATCCTGCGCATCAACTTTTCCATCCTGCCGGCGGCCAGCCACGAGTTCGCCTTCTGGCTGCTCGGCGTGATCGGCACGATCAACATCGTGTACGGCGCGCTGTGCGCGATGGCGCAGACGGACTACAAAAAGCTCATCGCCTATTCTTCGGTGAGCCACATGGGTTACGTGATGCTGGGGATGGCGGCGCTGACCGAGGCCGGGATCAACGGCGCGGTGCTGCAGATGTTCAACCACGGCACGATCACCGCGATGCTCTTCCTGCTGGTCGGGGTGATCTACGATCGCGCACACCATCGCGAAATCGCCGGCTTCGGAGGACTCGCCAGCCAGATGCCGATCTATGCCGCGCTCACCGGCTTTGCGTTCTTTGCCGCGATGGGGCTGCCGGGACTCTCGGCTTTCATCTCCGAGGTCCTGGTGCTGATCGGCGCATGGCAGCGCTACCCGGTGATGACGATCCTGGGCGCCGGCACCGCGATTCTGACCGCCGGCTACATGCTATGGACCTTCCAGCGCATCTACCTCGGTCCGCTCAACGAAAAATACAAGAACCTGCCCGACCTCACGCTGCGCGAGGCCTTCACGCTGGTCCCGCTCGCAATCATCGTGCTCATCCTCGGCGTTTATCCGCACGCCATTCTCGATCTGCTCGGCGCTTCGCTCAATCACGTCAACCAGGTCGTGCTGATGGCGCATGCGCCGGCGGCCGCGACGGTGCCCTGAGCGGCGGACGCGCGCCGCGACGGATTAGCGGACGAGTTGACGGAAAGATCAACGCGGAAAGATCAACGATGGATCTCGGCAACCTCGCAAGCCTCGGCCATTTCCTGCCCGAATTGCTGCTCACGGCGGGAGTCATCGTGCTGGTGGTCGTCGATCTGATTCTGCGCAACAAGACGCCGCTCGGCGATCTCGCTCTGATCATAACCGCCGGAGCGCTGGTGCTGATCGCGATCGAGCCGGCGCAGCGCGGCGCGTGGCTGTTCCATCGGATGCTGGTGTTCGACGCCTTCGGGTTCTTCTTCCGGGCGCTGATTGCGCTGGCCGCGCTGGTCGCGGTCTGGATGTCGATCGGCTCGGTGGAGGTACGCAACTGCGACCAGGGCGAGTATTACGCCATCCTGCTCGCCAGCACGCTTGGGATGTTCCTAATGGCGGAGGCGACCAACCTCCTGATGGCGTATCTCGCGCTGGAGTTCGTGAGCCTGACCTCTTACATCCTGACCGGCTTTCTGCGCCGCAACCGCCGCTCGCAGGAGGCCGCGCTGAAATACCTGATCTACGGCGGCGTCGCCTCGGGAACGATGGTCTACGGGATGAGCTGGATTTTCGGAATCGCGGGCTCGCTCGACTTCGGCGCGATCAACAGCGCGCTGAGCGCGCCCGGCCATCTGCCGGTGCTCACCGTATTCATCGCGCTAGTGCTGATCCTGGCCGGCCTCGGCTACAAGATCGCCTCGGTGCCGTTTCACATGTGGGCGCCCGACGTTTATACCGGCGCGCCGATTCCGATCACCACCTTCCTCGCCGTCGGTTCCAAGGCGGCGGGCTTCGCGTTGCTGACGCGGTTTTTCTACCCCGCGATCTCGCGCCTGGGCGCAGGCGGGACCTGGCAGCCTCTAGCCGGCGTCGATTGGCCGCAACTGCTGCTGGTCGTATGCGTGATCACGATGACGCTCGGCAATCTCGCCGCGCTTCAGCAGACCAACATGAAGCGGCTGCTCGCCTACTCATCGATCGCGCAGGCCGGCTACGCGCTGATGGGTATCGTGATCCTGACCGACGACGGCATCCGCGCGATGCTGTTCTACCTGTTCGCCTACTATGTGATGGACGCGGGGGCGTTTCTGGTCGTGATGATCGTTGCGAATGCGACCGGGCGCGAGGATATCGAAGCCTACCGCGGTCTGGCCTGGCGCGGCGGCGCGGTCCCGGCAATCGCGCTGGCGATCTTCCTGCTCTCACTGACCGGGATTCCCGCGACCATCGGCTTTATCGGCAAGTTCTACATCTTCGCCGCGGTCATCCGCTCGAAATTCTACGTGCTGGCGGTGATCGGCATTTTGAATTCGACGGTCTCGCTCTACTACTACATGGCGCCGATCAGGATGATGTTCCTTGAAGAGCCGCGCGGCGACGAGACGCCGATCACTTTCGAGCCGTGGAATTATGGCCTGATGGGCGTGCTGGCGTGCGCGACGATCGTGCTGGGATTGTACTGGACGCCGATCATCGCGTTCGCCGATCGTTCGATGCACTTCTTCACCGGCCCCTCGTAGATCGCGAGGCTTCTAAGCCTGGCGTGGCTGAATCTGGCGCTCAATCTCTGCGCCGTGTTCTCCTTTCAGGGTTTCAAGGTCGTAATGTGCCTGAAGATTGATCCAGAACTCGGGGCCGGTTGCGAAGTAGCGGCCCAGCCGCAGCGCCGTATCAGCACTGACGCCGCGCTCGCCTTCGACAATCGCGTAGAGCCGATTGCTTGGCACACGCAAGGCCAACGCCAGCGCGTTGATGGTCATTCCCAGCGGCTTCAGAAACTCCTCGTTCAAAATCTCACCGGGATGAGCCAGCGGAACCTGCCGTTTGTTTCGCGCCATCGTGCCGTGCTCCCTAGGTATAGTGATTGGTGATCTCAACATCGTAGGCGTCGGGTTGCTGCCACCTAAAACAAAGCCGCCATTGTTCGTTGATTCTTATGCTGTGCTGTCCGAGGCGATTTCCTTTGAGGGGTTCCAGCCGGTTTCCAGGCACCGCTGCGAGCGCGCTGAGAGTGGTGGCTGCGTTCAGCATTTGCAACTTCCTGATTGCGACGTTTGCAAAATTCTGAAACCGTGCCACGCGGACGCCACCCCAGAACGCTTCAGTGTCCGCACAACTGAAGGATCCGACGGCCACGCATGATCAGCATACTACGCGCAACGTAGTATGGCAATCGCGGAAGCTAGCGCTTCATCCCTTCGGCAGCGGGAACTCGTCGAGGTAGTGCTGGTATTCGGGCTCGACGTCGATTTGCAGCGTCGCCAGCAGCCGCACCACGCCGTTGTAAACCGCGATCGTCATCACGAGGTCCACCAGGCGCTCATTGTCCAGTTCGGCGCGCAGTGCCGCGAACGTTTCGTCGGTCACCGCGAGGTCGAGCGTCATCTCGCGCGCCGCGCGCAGCACCGCCTTCGCGAGTGGTTCGAGTTTGGTTGGCCGGCCGGCGGTTTCCTCAGGAATCGCGCGAAGATCGTCATCCGAAACCCCGAATTCGCGGCCCAGCTTCAGGTGATGCGAATATTCGTAGGGCGAGCGAGTCAGGTAACCGACTTGCAGGATGGCCAGCTCGCGCAGGCGCGGGTCGAGCCGGCTCTTGAAGCGGATGAACGTGGCGAGCGCCCCGAAGGCGCGCGCGCCGTCGGGGCTGTGCACGAGCGCGCGCACCAGATTGATGTTGCGAGCCAGCAGATCCTGGTTTTCCGCCGACAGATCCGATTTGTCGAGATAGGGTAAGCGTGCCATCGCCTGGAACCTCCCCGATGCGGTCTCGCGCTTGATGCGCAAATGATCGCGAGCTAGATGCTATAGCGCTTGAGCGCCACGCCGGACAAACGTGGCGACGAATCAAACGGAGTGAAAACGGAAATGGGCAAGCTCGACGGAAAGATCGCACTGATCACGGGCGGCGGATCGGGAATCGGACGCGCCACTGCGCTGCTGTTCGCCACGGAGGGCGCAAAGCTCGCGGTCGTCGATCGCGCGGAGGACAGCGCGCGCGCGGTTGCCGCTGAAATCATCCAGGGCGGCGGCGAGGCGATCGCGATTGTGGCCGACGTCTCGAAAGCCGCCGACACCGAACGTATGGTGGCCGAGACGGCAGGCCATTTTGGGACCCTCGACATCCTGTACAACAACGCCGGCATCGGCTTCGCCCGGCGCACGCATCTGCTCACCGAGGAGGAATGGGATCGCACGATCGACGTCGACCTGAAGGGCGTTTTCCTCGGCTGCAAGTACGCGCTGCCGGAGTTGATGAAACACGGCGGCGCGATCCTGAGCACCGCGTCAGTCGCCGGTATCGAGGGCTTCCGCCAGATGGCCGCGTACTGCGCGGCGAAGGCGGGCGTGATCCTGCTAACCAAATCACTCGCGATGGATTACGCGGAGCACGGGATTCGCGTCAACTGCATCTGCCCGGGATCGATCGAAACGCCGCTGTACGAGAGCGGCTTCGATCACCTGACGCCCGAGAAGCGCGCACGAGCGCATCAGACGTTCGCGGCGATGCATCTTCTGGGACGCGCGGGAGAGCCCGAAGAGATTGCGCGGGTCGCATTATTTCTATGCTCGCAAGACGCGTCTTTTATCACCGGGCAAGCTGTAGTCGTGGATGGGGGTTATTCGACGGGTCATCGAATGATAAGACTCACCTAGAGGAAACACGAACGAGTGAAAGTGAACGCGCAGTGTGGTTTTCGCGAGCATAATCGAAATCCTATGGTTTATTTGCCTACATAAATGTATGATGGTGTTGATAGTTAGTTCATTGGATTGAGTGTCCGCTGTCAGCCGGCGCATGCAGGGGGCGCATCGCCTACAGATCGGAGGAGAATGGAATGTCTTCCGTAGTGTTCACCCTGCTCTTCGGCATGCTTTCGGGAATCGCGGGTTTCGTCGACAGTGCGTCGTTCGAGACGGTTCTGCTGCTGGGGCTGCTCGGCCTTATGCACCTGACCGTCGTCTCCGCGCGCAAGGGCGACGCAATGCCCCTGCGGGAAGATATTCAAAAATAACATCCGCGCGTGGCGGGAATGCTCTATGTCGTCGCGATGCCGATCGGCGACATCGCCGACCTGAGCCCGCGTGCGCTCGCCATCCTGGCGCAAGTAGATCTGATCGCGTGCGAGGACACGCGGCGAGTCGCACCGCTGCTAGCGGCGCATTCGATCCGCACTCCCACGCTCAGCTACTTCGAGCATAACGAGGAACGCCGCGCACCCGAGTTGGTCGAGCGGATGCGCCGCGGCGCGCGAATCGCGTTGGTGACCGACGCAGGGACGCCGGCCATCTCCGATCCGGGCTTCAGGCTGGTGCGCGAGACGCTCGAGGCGGGAATCCGTGTCGGCGCGATTCCGGGGCCCTCGGCCGTGGTCGCGGCGCTCTCGATCGCCGGATTGCCGACCGACCGTTTCACCTTCGAGGGTTTCCTACCCTCGAAGTCCGCCTCTCGTCGAAACGAATTGAAAGCGCTCGCGCGCGAGCGGCGCACGATGGTGTTTTTCGAGACCGCGCGCCGTCTTGGCGCGACCCTGACCGAGATGGCCGAGGTCTTTGGTTCGGGTCGCGAGGCCGCGGTCGTGCGCGAAATCGGCAAGACCTACGAGGAAGTGGTGCGCGCGAGCCTGGAAGAGCTGGCGACGCGCTTCACCGCGAACCCTGCGCGCGGCGAGATAACGCTGGTGGTGGCAGGGATGGGTCGTGAGCAGGGCGCGCAGAAACAGGCTGCCGGCGGTGATTTGGCCACGGCGCCGGCGCTCACGGCCGAAATGCTGTGCGAGGCCGGACTTTCGCTCAAACAGGCGAGCGCAGTGATGGCGCGGCTGGGTGGACGCAGCCGGCGCGAGGTTTATCAGGATGCACTGGCCTCGCGTCGAACACGCCAAGACGACAATCAGGACGATTAATGATGATTTGGCACGTCGCGCTCCATCGCGCTGTTAATGCGCGCGCTGGCGATTGCTTGAAAGCCGTGGGTTGGTAGGCTTCAATGCCCGCCAGAGATGGCGACAACAGGGAAAGCGGTCGCTGGGGAGGCCGCAGCGGGCAGCGCAGCGCAGGCGCTTGCCACCGTGCTGGTAATCCACGGCCCGAACCTGAATCTGCTCGGCCAGCGCGAGCCGGAGATTTATGGACGCACGCGTCTGGGCGACATCGACCGTTCGCTCAAGCAGCTGGGCCGCGAACTGGGCCTCAAGGTAGAGACCTTCCAGTCGAACAGCGAAGGAGCGATTGTGGATCGTATCCAACGGGCGCGTGGGCGTGCGCGGGCGCTGGTGATAAACCCTGCCGCCTATACGCATACCAGCGTGGCAATTCGCGATGCCATAACCGCCTGCGAGCTGCCGACCGTCGAGGTCCATCTCTCCAACGTTTATGCGCGTGAACCGTTTCGCCATCACTCGACCATCGCCGGCATCGTGGTCGGCCGGATCATGGGATTCGGCGCGGAGGGCTACCTCCTCGCGCTGCGCGCGGCGAGGCGGATGATCGAGACGGAGCGCGCCGCGGCGCGCGCCTGAGGCGTGGCGCCTGTATGGCGTAACGCGAGACGGTCTGCGCCGTATCCTTGGAGCGTCGATGGAATTGCGGGAAATAAAAGCTTTGCTCGCCCTGATGCGCGACTTTGGGCTGAGCGAGCTTGAAATCGAAGACAAAAAAGGCAAGGTGCGCCTGGTGCGCGCGGCCAATTCCGTCGACGAGCATCATTCGGCTCCGGCTGGCGCTCTCCAGGCGTGGCGCGCCGCGCTCGGCCACCGAGGCGGCGGCCGGTCTTGGCGGTCCGATTTCGAACGCGCGGCCTCAGGCACCGCCGGAGCTCGGCCCCGGCCATCGTTACGTGCAAAGCCCGATGGTGGGGACGTTCTATCGCGCGGCGTCGCCCGACTCCGAGCCTTTCGTGGAGGAGGGCGCCAGCGTGCGCAAGGGTCAGGCCCTCTGCATCATCGAAGCGATGAAGATGATGAACGAGATCGAGGCCGAGATTGGTGGTAAGCTGGTGAAGATACTTTGCGAGAACGGCCAGCCCGTCGAGTACGGACAGCCTCTGATGATAATCGAGGCCGCCTAGCGGCTCGGCCTCGAGCAGGCAATCGCATCATGTTCAAGAAATTGCTGGTGGCCAATCGCGGCACGATCGCCATCCGGATCATCCGCGCCTGCCGCGAGCTGAACATAGCCACGCTGGCGATCTATTCGACTGCCGACAAGGATGCGCTGCACGTGCGCATGGCCGACGAAGCGGTGTGCATCGGGCCGGCCGCGGCCGAGGACAGCTACCTCAACATCCCGGCGATCATCAGCACCGCGCTGACCTACGGCGCCGACGCGGTCCATCCCGGCTATGGCTTCCTCTCGGAGAACGGCGACTTCGCCGAGGCCTGCCGCCGCTCCGGTTTGCATTTCGTCGGCCCACTCGCGCGCCACATCCGCCTGATGGGCGACAAGCCGCGCGCCCGCCGTATCATGGTTCGCGCGGGAGTGCCGGTGCTGCCCGGCAGCGAGGGCAAGGGCGTGACCGAGGTGCGCGAAGCGCTGGCCGACGCCAAGCGGCTCGGCTTCCCGGTGCTGATCAAGGCGGCGGCGGGCGGCGGCGGCAAGGGGATGCGGGTGGCGCGCGACGAGAAGGAACTTAGCCGCCTGTTCGGGCTCGCCCGCGGCGAGAGTGAGGCGGCGTTCGGCTCGCGCACGATGTATCTCGAGAAGTACCTCGAGCACGCGCGGCACGTCGAATTTCAAATTCTCGCCGACACCCATCGCAACGTGATTCACATGGGCGAGCGCGACTGCTCGATCCAGCGCCGCCATCAGAAGGTGCTCGAAGAGGCGCCGTGCCCGGTGATGACGCCGCGACTGCGCGAAAAAATGGGCAAGGCGGCCGTGCGCGCCGCGCAGGTCGTCGGCTATTCCAACGTCGGCACGGTGGAATTCCTGCTCGCCTCCGACGGCAATTTCTACTTCATCGAGATGAACACGCGGATCCAGGTCGAGCACGGTGTGACCGAGATGGTGACCGGAGTCGATCTGGTGCGCGAGAGCCTGATGCTTGCGATGGGCGAGCGGCTGCATCTCAAACAGCGGCAGGTCGCGATCAACGGCGCGGCGATCGAATTCCGGATCTACGCCGAGGATCCCGACACGCACCTTCCGTCGCCCGGCGTGGTGTCGAATCATCATGCGCCCGGCGGACTGGGAGTTCGTGTCGAATCGGCGCTTTACGACGGCTACCGCGTCCCAGTGCAATACGATCCGCTGATTGCCAAGCTGATCGTGCACGCCGGCGATCGCGCGGGAGTGGTCACACGCGCACGAGCCGCGCTGCGCGAGTACCTCGTTGACGGCATTAAGACCAATATCCCACTCCATCTGAGGATTTTGGAGGACCCGGATTTTCTGCGCGGCGAGTTCGCGACCGATTTTCTAAACCGCTTCGAGCGCGAGGCGCACGTTGCCGAGGCTGTCCGCGCCGCGGGGCGTTGAGCCGCGATTCGTTTCCACAGCCGCAGGCAGTTTTTCCGGGCATCATTATGAACACGTACTTCCGCTCAGTCTTGGCGTTTGCCGCGCTGTTCGCGATCGGCGCGCGCTTTGCCGACGCCATGCGCTACGCTTTTGCCGCCGATTTACCGTCGGCTGGATCGGCACTGCTCGGAGAGCAGCAACAGGGTACGGCCGCCGCCGGGTCACCCAAGGCCGAGGTTGCCGAGCCAGCTTATAATTTTGGCACCGCGCTTAGCGGTCCGCCGATAAATCACGTCTTCATGATCAAGAACGTGGGCAACGGACCGCTCGAGATCAAGAAAGTCACCTCGTCGTGCGGATGCACTGCCGCCAAGCCGAGCAAGACCATACTCGCGCCCGGCGAAGTTTCGACCATCGCAGCTTCCGTGGACACGCATTTCGAGCAGGGCCACAGCCTCTCCGTAGTTACCTTGACCACCAACGATCCGGCCAACCCTTCGCTACAGCTCAAGCTCGAAGGCGTGATCAAACCGCAAGTGGCGGCACAGCCGATGGACGTGGACTTCGGCAGCGTCCATCAAGGCAGCGCGGCCGCCCGCGAGGTCGTCGTTAGCGACATGATCGGAGGTCCGGGGTTCGTGCTGAAGTCGGTCAAGAACGATAGCCCGTATATAAAGGTGACCGAGTCGGCGCGCAAGGACGGCAAGCCGGGAACGCTGCTGCACGTGGCGCTCGCGCCGTCGATGCCGCCCGGGCCGATCAGCGATACGTTGCGGATCGAGACCAGCCGCGCGCCGCTTAGAGTCGCGATTCTCGGCGTGGTAACCGGCGATCTGGTCGTCAAGCCGAACCAGGTCTCGTTCGGCATCCTGCTGCAC
The DNA here is from genome assembly GCA_963815255.1 of uncultured delta proteobacterium. Lineage (GTDB taxonomy): Bacteria > Desulfobacterota > Binatia > Binatales > Binataceae > JAKAVN01. The sequence continues at coordinate 10,398 of CAWFGH010000007.1, forward strand.
CATCAGGGCGCGGTGCGGATCGTGCGGCTCACCAACCAGGGCAGTCACACGATCAACGTGCTCGGTGTGGATAGCACCAGCAACAGCGTCTTCGCGCAGGTCGCGCCCGTAACGCCGGGCAAGGAATACAAGGTCACCGTGGCGCTCAGGCCCAACACGCCAGACGGCCAGATTCGCGGCGCGCTCACCATCCGCACCGACGATCCGCAGCAGACGACACTGACCGTGCCCTATTACGGAATCGTCGGATCGTTCAGAAGCTAAGTTCCAGCAGGCTCACCCGACCGTTCACCCCCGCGCAGAGCGTTTGCAATGGATGACGCGCGGCACTATGAATCGCCCATCCTGTCAACGTGGATGAGGCGATCATGGATTACGATGACATCGTCGTCGGTGCCGGCTCTTCCGGGGCGGTCCTTGCCGCCCGGCTGAGCGAGGACCGCAATCGCAGCGTGATGCTGCTCGAAGCCGGCGCCGATTATCCGGCTGTCGATCAAACCCCGTCTGATCTGTTGCACACGTGGTGCTCGGCGGGGCCACATGATTGGGGACTGGTTGCCAAAGCCACCGCCGATCGTGAGATTGCTTACCCGCGGGGCAAGGTCACCGGCGGCTGCTCCGCGGTTAACGGCCATATTGCGCTCCGCGGGACGCCCGAGGATTTCGACGAATGGGCCGCATGGGGCAACTCCGAATGGAGCTTCCCGAAGATTCTCCCATTCTACCGCAAGCTCGAAAACGATCGTGATGCGCAGGGTGACTTTCACGGCGCAACCGGCCCAATCTGGATTGAACGCCCACGCGTCGACACCTGGCAGCCGATCAATCGCGCCTTCCACGAGGCCGGACGCGAGCTCGGTTATGCCGACGTCTGGGACCATAACGATCCGCGATCGACCGGCATCGGACCGTGGCCGCGCAATCGCCGCGACGGCATTCGCATCTCCACCGCCATCGGCTACCTGCATCCCGCGCGCCATAGGCTCAACCTGACCATCCGGCCCTTCAGCAATATCCATCGCGTAATCGTCGAGCGCGGCCGCGCGACCGGCGTTGAAGTTGAATGCGGCGGCGTCGTCCAAACGATTCGCGGCCGCCGCGTCACGCTCTCGGCCGGCGCGATCAATTCACCCGCCATCCTGATGCGCTCAGGCATCGGGCCGCGCGCCGAGCTCGAAGCGCTCGGCATTGAGTCCGTAGCCGATCTGCCCGGTGTCGGCCGCAACTTGATCGATCACGTGCTGGTTGCAGTCGTCGCCAATCCGCGGCCCGGTGTGCCCCACGATCCGCGGGTCACCAACCCGGTCGGCATCCGCTACACCGCGAGCGGGTCGAACGAGTTCAACGACATGCAGATGTACGTCGTTAGCTATTTCGATAAGTCGGCATTAGTCGGTTCTTCAATCGATCTGCCGTTCCCGTGCGTCGCGGTAGTTCCAGGATTGCAGCGTCCGCGCGCGCGTGGCCGTGTCAGTTTGCGCAGCGCCGATCCCAGCGTTCCAGCAGTTATCGACTTGAACTATTTCGGCGACCCGGAAGACATGCGCCGGATGGTGGACGGCGTGCGTATCGCATGGCGCCTGATGAACAGCGCGCGCTTCGCGCCCTATGTCAAGGATTTCGTCAACATCACGCGTGAGGTCGTTGATTCCGACAACGCCGCCGCCGAATTCGTACGCAACAATTGCGGCACCATCTTTCATCCGGTCAGCACGGCGAAGATGGGGCCGGATTCGGACAAGGACGCGGTGGTCGATCAGTACTGCCGCGTGCGCGGCGTCGAGGGGCTGCGTGTGGTTGATGCCTCGGTGATGCCCAACATCGTGCGCGCCAATACCAACTTGACCTGCATCATGATTGGCGAACGCGTGGCTGACTGGATGCGCGCACAGGCATAGCGAACAGAGTCCGCAGCGGCGCCGACGCACTGACCATCCGCACCGACGACGCTGACTACGGAATCATCGGCTCCTTCAAGCAGCTAAAGTCACGTTTTCGCAGGGGTTACCCCCATCTCCGCCAACTTCTTACTTGTTTCGATAGGTTAACGCCCCGTATACTGGTCTTAGAGGCCGTGGCGCGCCTGCAGGTGCTTCGGCTTTAAAAGGCGGCTCGCCGATGGGCGCGTCAATATTGCTGGAGCCCTTTCGCCGCGTGCGTGGCGCGCTGACGCGCTTTGCGGTCCGCCAGCTCACCAAGCCGCTCAAACGCTACGCCCTCGTTTATCCCAACGATCTCGCGGAGCTGAAGCGCCAGATCCGCAAGGGTGACGTGATCCTGGTCGAGGGCAACGAGCGCATCAGCGAAGTCATCAAGTACCTGACCCAGAGTTCGTGGTCGCATTCGGCGCTCTATATCGGCGATGAGGCGATCAAGCGCGACCCGGAACTGCGGCTCAAACTCGCCGAGGAATACGGCGAAGAAGCCAACTACATGGTGGTCGAGGCGCTGGTGCAGAGCGGAGTCGTGCTGACGCCGCTGGCGAATTACCGCAACTTCAACATCCGCCTCTGCCGCCCATACCGGCTCTCCGAATCCGACCTCCGGATCGTGATGGATGAGGCTCTGGCGCACATCGGACGCGAGTATGATGTCAGAAACGCGTTCGATCTCGCCCGCTACTTCCTGCCGGTAAGCCTGGTGCCCGCGCGCTTTCGCCGCACCGCCCTGCGTTTTGGCAGCGGCGACCCGACCCGCGCCATCTGCTCGAGCATGATCGCCGAGTGTTTTGACAGGGTGCGATTCCCGATCGTGCCCAAGATCGAGCCGCTGCCCGAGGGCTATCCAACCGTGCACGATCCGCCGCGCCGGTTCGGTAAGTTGATCTCGAGGCCGGCCCGTCTTCCCCCCGGGCTCTATCACATGATTTCGCCTTCGCTGGTCACGCCGCGCGACTTCGACCTCTCGCCATATTTCGAGGTGATCAAGTTCAACCTGATCGCAGGCGCGCGCTTCGACTATCGCAGGATCGTCTGGGCCGACGCCGAGACCGAGGAAGCCTCAAAGCTGAAGGCCGGCTGACGGGACTTGTGCGACGCGCGCCGGGTCTGCGATAACTAAACAGCGCAGGCGCGCCATGCCGTATTAAAGGCGGTATCCGAGCTCGCCCCGCGAACCCTGGACGGTATCGTGTGCATGAGCAGTCGCGAACTTTTGGAGAAGGCGATAGCCAGAATTTTGCATCGTCACTGCAACTTCGGGTGGGCGCACTACTATATCCCGAGCGAGAAGTTTCCCAGCCTCATCGAAGAGCTGGTTGAAGTGGCCAGCCCCGCCGGGCAGGTGAGTCAGGAGGAATTGGTGCAGTTCTTCCTGCGCACCCAGCGGCTGAGTTCCGCCCAGGAGCGTGCCGCCAGGTTCGAAGAGGAATTCGCGGTCTATCGCCGGGGCTAATCGGCGTCCAGAGTGGTTGTTTCGGGGCGCTCGTACCGCGCGAAGCGCGGTACGAGCGCCCCGGCGCTTTACCCGGCGTGGGGCGCTCGGGCGTCCCACGCTTTGACCGCACGCCGGGAGTTCTGTGAAGCGACCGGCGCTTTGACAGACGCCGGGAGCTCTGTGAAGCGACCGGCGCTTTGATAAGATAGCCGTCGCCCGGCGCGGGCCGCCGAAGCCCTACGCTTCTGCCACCCGCGCGCGAGGAGGGGGGCGCCATCGATTTCTCCCGACGGAGGTTTCAATCCGACGATGCCAATCAATCAAGTCGAGCCGCCGCAGGCTCACGAAATACTCAAGAGCAACCCGGACGCCATCTATCTCGACGTCCGCACCGAACCCGAATTCGCCCAGGGCCATCCGGACGGCGCGATCAACGTGCCGGTGGTCTTCATCAAGGGCCCGGGCCAGATGGAGCTCAACGGCGAGTTCGTCGACGTGGTGGCCAAGACGCTGCCGCGCGAGAAGAAGCTGGTGGTCGGATGCCTTGCCGGTGGACGTTCGCAGCGCGCGTGCGAATTGCTGGAGGCGGCCGGCTACGCCGACCTCACCAACGTGCGCGGCGGGTTTGGCGGCGCGCGCGACGCCTCGGGCCAGGTGGTGGTCGCGGGATGGCGTGACGCGGGGCTGCCGGTCTCGACCGAGGTCGGCGACAACAGCTACCAGGCGCTGCGACGCAAGGCCGGGCTCTAGCGCGCGGACTGAGGCGCACGGGTGACGCGTACAAGCTGGACTACGCAAACTGAGTACGAGAGATGGCGATTCGGCTCACACGGATTTACACCCGCAGCGGCGACCGCGGCCTGACCGCGCTGGTCGGCGGCGCCCGTGTGGCCAAGGAAAGCGGCCGCTTGGAGGCATACGGCACGATCGACGAACTGAACTCCATCGTCGGCATCGTGCGCAGCTATCTCCCCGGCTACAAGCGCCGCTTTGGCAAGGACTACGGATGGTACTCCGAGAGCCTGCGGCGCATCCAGAACGAGTTATTTGACGTCGGTTCCGAGCTGGCGACACCGCCGCCCGCCGAATACGCCGGGATGCACAAGATGAGCGCGGCGGAAACGAAGAAGCTCGAAGACGAGATGGACCGGATGCAGCAGGAGCTGAAACCGCTCAACTCCTTCACGCTTCCGGGCGGCGGAGTGCTCAACGCGTTCCTGCATCAGGCGCGCACCGTATGCCGGCGGGCCGAGCGCGTATGTTGGGCGCTGAGACGCGTCGAACCGATCAACGACCATCTGATGGTCTACATCAACCGGCTGAGCGATCATCTGTTCGTGCAATCGCGATGGGTCGCCAAGCGTCTCAAGGAGCCCGAGTTCCTGTGGGACCGCGGCTTGCGAATCGATCCGCGCGCGGCGGTCATCGCCAAGCGGCAGGCGGCCGCGGCTGAGGGGGCGGAGAGCGGAAGGGACAAGGATGCGCCCCGAAGCGGCAAGCGTTAAAATTAATTCAGATCCCCGCGCTGAACGCGCCGAGAAGAACTTAAAAGGTAAAAGTCCGATGGCGGAATCGGAACGAATCGTTCTGCATCAGGCCCAGGTGGGCCCGATGGCCAACTTCGTCTATCTCATCGGCGATCCGGTGACCCGCAAGGCCGCCGTGGTCGATCCTGCGTGGGACGTCGATAAGATCATCAAATGGGCCGAGCGCTATGGGATGGAAATCGAGCACATCCTGATAACCCACTACCATCCCGACCATCTCGGCGGCAGCATGGCGGGGATGACAATCGAGGGCGCCGCGCGGATGCTCGAGCGGGTGAAGGCCAAAGTCTACGTCAATAAGGCGGAGGCCGAGGGCACGCGCAAGGTGGCCGGCCTCAGCGATTCGGACCTGGTCAAGATGGACGCCGGCGACACGCTCAAGCTAGGCGACCAGACGATCACTTTTTTGCACACGCCGGGCCATACGCCGGGGTCGCAGTGCTTTCTTGTCGACGGCAACCTGGTTTCCGGCGACACGCTGTTCGTCAACTCGTGCGGGCGCGTGGACCTGCCGGGCTCGGACCCGGAAGCGATGTACTACAGTCTCAACCGCACGCTGCGCAGCCTGCCCGACACGACGGTGGTCTATCCCGGACACGCGTATTCGCCAGAGTCGAGCACGACGATCGGCGCGCAGAAGCGGACCAACATGTATATGCGCTTTCCGAGCCTCGAAGACTTCCTCGACGCGATGGGCTACTCCCGCCGCTGAATCGGCCCCCGCAGACTGACCGGCGATGCCCAAGGACGATCTCAAGCGCGCGCGGGCGGAAATCGACACGCTGCGCGAGCAGATAAACCATCACAACCATCTCTACTACGTCCTCGACAACCCCGAGCTGACCGACGCCGAGTACGACGCCCTGATGCGCCGGCTCGAAGCGCTCGAGACCGAGCATCCCGAACTCCTCACGCCGGATTCGCCGACCCAACGCGTCGGCGCCAGCCCGAGCGAAAAATTCGCCGTCGTCGTCCATCGCCGGATGATGATGTCGCTCGCCAACGCGATGGACGCCGAGGAGATGCGCGAGTTCGACCGCCGCATCAAACGCTTCCTTCATAGCGAGGCCGATATCGAATACGTCGCCGAGGTCAAGCTCGACGGCCTCGCGGTCGAACTGGTCTACGAGGACGGCCGGCTGACCGTGGGATCGACTCGCGGCGACGGAGTCAACGGCGAGGACGTGACCCAGAACATCCGCACGATCAAGAGCGTCCCGCTGCGCCTCATCCATCCGGCGCATGGGGCGATGCCGCGCCTGCTTGAAGCTCGCGGCGAAGTGATCCTGCCGCGGCGCGCGTTCGAGCGGCTCAATAACGAGCGCGTCGCGGCGGGCGAGCCGCCGTTCGCCAATCCGCGCAACGCCGCGGCCGGTTCGCTCCGCCAGCTCGATCCCAAGATCAGCGCCGCGCGCCCGCTCGACATCTTTTGCCACACGCCCGGCGCGATCGAAGGCGTGAGTTACCAGAGCCAGTGGGAATTTCTCCAGGGAATCAAGTCTCTGGGGCTCAAAGTGAACCCGTTGACGAAACTCTGTCACGGCGTGGACGAAGTCCTCGAATATCACGCGCGGATTTCCGAGCAGCGCCACGAGCTCGACTATGAAGCCGACGGCGTGGTCGCCAAGGTAAACTCGCTCGCGCTCCAGGAGCAGTTGGGTGAGGTATCGCGCTCGCCGCGATGGGCGGTCGCGTTCAAGTTCAAGGCCCAGCAGGCCGAGACCCGGGTCAACAGGATTGCGGTGTACGTCGGACGGATCGGATCGCTCACCCCGGTCGCCCAGCTCGAGCCGGTAGCGCTCGCCGGGGTGACGATTTCCAACGCCTCGCTGCACAACCTCGACGAAATCCGGCGCAAGGACGTCCGCGAAGGCGACACGGTGCTGATCGAACGCGCCGGCGACGTCATTCCCTACGTCGTGCGCGTGACCGAGGAGGGCAAGCCGCGCGCGAAGGAGTTTCAGATGCCGGCGCACTGCCCGAATTGCGGCGGCGCGATCGTGCACGAGGACGGCGAAGTCGGCTACTTCTGCGTCAACGTCAATTGCCCGGCGCGAATGCGCGAGTCGATCCGCCATTTCGCCTCCAAGGGTTGCATGGATATCGACGGCCTCGGCGACAAGCTGGTCGGCCAGTTGGTCGAGACCGGGATGGTCAAGGAGCTCGACGACCTCTACCGGTTGACGCATGAGCAGCTTGCCGGGCTGGAGCGGATGGCCGAGAAAAGCGCGCAAAACCTGCTCGACGCGATCGAGCGCTCGCGCCATCGGACGTTCGACCGCTTTATCAACGGACTCGGAATCCGCCACGTCGGCGAGAGCACGGCACGCGCGCTCGCGTTGCGCTTCAAGACGATCGACGCGCTCCGCGACGCAAGCGAGGACGACTTGCGTGCCGTCCGCGACATCGGCGACGAGGTCGCACGCAGCATCCGCGAGTACTTCGACGAGCCGCGCAACCGCAAGGCGGTCGAGCGGCTGATGAAGCATGTCGATCTCAAGCCGCTCGAAGCGCCGTCTACGCAAGGGCGCGCCGCGCTGCGCGACAAGAGCTTCGTCCTGACCGGGACGCTCGAGACGATGACGCGTGAGGAGGCGGAACAGAAGATTCGCGCCGCCGGCGGCCGCGTGACCTCTGCCGTCAGCCGCAAGACCGACTTCGTCGTGGCCGGCGCGGAGGCGGGCTCCAAGCTGCGCAAGGCGACCGACCTGGGAGTGAAAACGCTCGACGAGCAGGCGTTCACGACGATGCTCGGAGAGGAGGAGCGGCGCTGAGGCCACGTCGCGACGATGCCCGGACCAGATTTGGCGCGGCTCAGGCTGCTGGTGCACGGGCGGGTGCAGGGAGTATTTTTCCGCCAGGCGGCCGCCGAGGAGGCGCGCTCGCTTGGGCTCCGAGGATGGGTAAGGAATCTCCCCAACGGCGACGTCGAAATAGTTGCCGAAGGGCCGCGTCGCGAGCTAAAGATCTTTGCCGCGTGGGCCAATCAGGGACCACGCCTGGCGCGCGTAACCGGAGTGGAGGAGGAGTGGTCGGATTATCTGGGCGAGGAAGGGCCTTTTGCGATCCGGTAGCTCGCTGGGTTAAGCATCGGACCCTTTCACCGTTTTCTGTTATTAGCTATAGTTCTAGATGGCATAAGGACCGTGGCCTTGGCTATGACGCCTAAGCGCGTCCGCCGGCCATGTAGCGCAAGGAGTTTGAACAAAAATGGCTTTACCACCTGAGGCAGCCGGACAAGCCGCGGACTCGCACAGCCTTGCCGGCGGCGGTGCGGGACACAAACGGCGCGAGAAGGTCGACCACGTCGTCATTCGCTTTGCCGGTGACTCGGGCGACGGGATGCAGCTCGCCGGCATGCAGTTCACCACCGAATCGGCACTGGCCGGCAACGATATCGCGACTCTGCCCGATTTCCCGGCCGAGATACGCGCTCCCGCGGGGACCCTGGCCGGCGTCAGCGGCTTCCAGGTCAACTTTTCCAGCAACGAAATCTTCACCGCCGGCGACGAGCCCAATGTGCTGGTCGCGATGAATCCGGCGGCGCTAAAGGCCAACCTCGACGACGTTCCGCCCAACGGCGTGATCATCGCGGACGTTGCCGCGTTTAGCGACTCCAACCTCAAACGCGCAGGCTTCACTTCCAACCCGCTCAACGATCACTCGCTCGACAAGTACCAGGTCTTCCAGGTCGACGTGACCAAGATGACGACGCTGGCGCTGCGCGACTCCGGCCTCAACAACCGGGGCGTGATGCGCTGCCGCAACCTGTTCGTTCTCGGCCTGGTGTCGTGGCTCTATCAAAGGCCGATCGAGAGCACCGAGAACTGGTTGGCCGGCCGCTTCCGCAAAACGCCGGACGTGCTGGCCGCCAACGTCAAGGCGCTCAAGGCGGGGTACAACTACGGCGAAACCACCGAGGCGTTCGCCAGCTCATACATCGTGGACCCGGCCCGGATAGCCTCGGGCTTTTACCGCAACATCACCGGCAACAGCGCGACCGCGCTCGGCTTCGTCGTGGCGGCGTGCCGCGCCAAGCGCCCGTTGTTCCTGGGTTCCTATCCGATCACGCCCGCCAGCGACGTGCTTCACGAACTCGCCGGCTTCAAGAATTTCCCGGTCTACACTTTTCAGGCCGAGGACGAGATTGCCGGGATGGCTTCCGCGATCGGCGCGGCTTTCGGCGGTGCGATCGCGATCACCACGACCTCGGGCCCGGGGATGAATCTCAAGGCCGAGGCGGTGGGCCTCGCGGTCAAGACCGAACTGCCGGTCGTCATCACGGACATCCAGCGCGCCGGCCCGTCGACCGGGATGCCGACCAAGCCGGAGCAGGCGGACCTGCTGATGGCGATGTACGGGCGGCACGGTGAATCGCCGATTCCGATTATCGCGGCGGCGACGCCGTCGGACTGCTTCGATTGCGCCTACGAGGCCGTGCGTATCGCGACCAAATACATGAGCCCGGTCATCCTGCTCACCGACGGCCAACTCGCCAACGGCGCCGAGCCGTGGCTGGTGCCCGACGTAAGCAAGCTGCCCGACATCAAGGTCGAGTTCCGCACCGATCCCGAAGGCTACATGCCTTATGTTCGCGATCCCGAAACGATGTCGCGGCCGTGGGCGGTGCCCGGCACGCCGGGACTTGAGCATCGGCTCGGCGGCCTCTCGACCGAGGACCAGACCGGCAATATCAGCTACTCGCCGGCCAACAACGAGCTGATGGTGCGGCAGCGCGCGCGCAAGATCGCCGGTATCGCGCGCGAGATTCCGCCGATCGAAATTTTCGGCGACGCGGGCGGCGGCGAGCTGCTAATGCTCGGATGGGGCTCGACCTTCGGGCCGATTCGCGAGGCGGTCAAACAGCTGCGGGCCAAGGGCAAAAACGTTTCGCACATCCACCTGCGCTATCTCAATCCGCTGCCGAGCGATCTGGGCGACAAGCTGCGCATGTTTCACAAGGTGATGGTCGCCGAGATGAACATGGGACAACTGCTCAAGATGGTGCGCGCCGATTACCTGGTCGACGCCGTGGGTTGTAACAAGATCCAGGGCCGTCCGTTCAAGGTCAGCGAACTAACTAATCGCATCCTGCGCGCGCTGGAGGGCTGAGAGAAATGGCTACCGCTTTAACCCGCAAAGACTTCATCTCCGACCAGGAAGTACGCTGGTGCCCGGGATGCGGCGATTACGCAATCCTCGCCCAGGTGCAGAAGATCATGCCGGAGCTGGGCGTCGCGCGCGAGAACACGGTTTTCATCTCGGGCATCGGATGCTCGAGCCGCTTTCCGTACTACATGAACACTTACGGCTTTCATACGATTCACGGCCGCGCGCCGGCGGTCGCGACCGGGCTGAAAGTCACCCGGCCCGAGCTCGACGTATGGGTGGTCACGGGCGACGGCGACGGACTGTCGATCGGCGGCAACCATCTGATTCACGTGCTGCGCCGCAACGTCGACCTCAAGATCCTGCTGTTCAACAACAAAATCTACGGCCTCACCAAGGGCCAGTACTCACCGACCTCGGAAGTGGGCAAGGTCACCAAGTCCACGCCCGCCGGCTCGGTTGATTTTCCGTTCAATCCGATCACCGTCGCGCTCGGCGCGCATGCGGCGTTCGTCGCGCGCACTATCGACGTCGAGCAGAAGCATCTCGGCGAAGTTCTCAAACGCGCCCACAATCACCGCGGCGCGTCGTTTGTCGAGATCCTCCAGAACTGCAACATTTTCAACGACGACGCTTTCAAGGAAGTTAGCGACAAGACGATCAAGGCCGACCATCAGCTTGTGCTCGAAAACGGCAAGCCGCTCATCTTCGGCAAGAACCGCGACCGCGGCATCCGCATGAACGGGATGCGTCCCGAGGTGGTGCAGCTCGGTAACGGCGCGAGCGAAAGCGATCTGGTGGTGCATGACGAGAGCAACCTCGCGCTGGCCTTCATGCTAGGGAACTTCGAGCCGCCGATGCCGACGCCGGTCGGCGTATTCTACTGCGCGCCGCGTCCGACCTACGATGCGGCGATGAACAAGCAGCTCGAAGAGGCGCGCGCCAAGATGGGCGCGGGCGATCCGCAAAAGCTGCTGCGATCGGGCGATACCTGGACCGTCCATTAGGCCGCCGCAAATTTCGTCGAGAGCAAAGGCCCGGAGGCTTCAGCCCCCGGGCCTTTTTCACTGATATCACGCCTGTCGCTCCGATGTCGCCGCTGGCGCCGCTTGCCAGTTGCTGCGTTAGTCCCGGTGTAACGGCCCCGCTCCGGTGTCGCGGGACGGGCCGGTCGTTGCGCGTCAGCTTCTCCGAGGAAGCTCGACTCGCGCCCAGCCCGACGCGCATAGCTCACCCTTTTGATTGCGCTCTTCGAGCTCGCACTCGACCACGCCCTCCTCGGCTTTCGCCACCGTGCCGGAGCAGGTGAGCACGTCACCAGGGATCGCGATTCCGCGGTTCTGCCATCGGAATCTGAGCACGCGCGCGCGCGGTCCGGCCCAGTCCGCGACCGCCTGGTAGAGGAAGCTTCCGTGCAGATGCGCCTGCACCAGGACGTCAGGATAGCCTTCAGTAGCTGCGTACGGTTTGTCGAAGTGAATCCGATGCGCGTTCCAGGTCACTGCGCTGAAGCGAAAGAGCTGAACGGTGGTCGGCCGCTTGACCAGCGGCGTGAGCGCGACGCCCGGTTTTACGTCCTCGAAGCAAAGCTGATGGCCATGCATGGTCGGGCTCTCCCTGTTCAGCGCGCGATAAAAGTTTCGCGGCAGGTCACGAGCGGACGGTCGTCGGCGTCACGATAAATCTGGATCACCTTGATCAGAAGCAGATCGCCGGAGCGTCCCTGCTTCAGTTCGACTCCCTCAAGCCGCAATTCCATCGAGACTCGCGTGCCGTCGGTCACCGGCGCATGAAGCTCCAGGTCCTGGCCGCCGCCCATGATGCGCATTCCCTCCAGCGGCAGGAAAGCGAACTCATGGCTCGTGGTGCCATCCGGACGCAGCGAGTCCTGCGGCGGGCCGACTTGCCAATTGCGTACTGCGCTCAGGAATAGCGGCGGCGCGATTGTGTCGGAATAGCCGGCAGCCCTGGCCGCTTCGGGCTCGAAGAAGATCGGGTTAAGATTGTCGGCGGCGATGGCGAAGCGCTGGAAAGTTTCCTTGCGCATAATCCCAAGGTCGGTCCGTTCGCTCCGCCCCACGTAGGGTTTGAGTTCTTCGCACAGATCGGGAATCGAGACGCTCATGAGCCGGTCTCCTTTCAGTCGCGCCGTTCAGTCTCGAGATGATTGGCCGAGCATATTGCGCGCGATCATCCAGCGATGGATTTCCGCCGTGCCATGGCCGATTCGCCACACCCGTACCTGGCGGAAAAAACTCTGGATCGGCAGCTCGCGCGTATAGCCCAGACCGCCGAAAATCTGGATACAGCGGTCGGTGACGCGCTGCGCCATCTCGGTCGCGTAGAGCTTCGCGATGAAGGCCTCGTTGCGAATTTTTTGCTTGGCGTCGGCCATCCAGCCGGCCCGATAAACCAGCAGCCGCGCCGCTTCCAGCTCGACCTCGGAATCGGCCAGCATCCACTGGATCGCCTGCCGGCTGGCGATCGGTTTGCCCCAGGTGGTGCGCTGCTTGGCCCATTCGACCGCCATGTCGATCGAGCGCTGGGCGATTCCCAGCTGGAACGCACCGATTTTCAGCCGCCCATGGGTGAGCTGATAGTCCGCCACCGCGAAGCCGCCGTCAGCCTCGCCCAGGCGGTTCGCATCGGGGACGACGCAATCGGTGAATTGCAGCTCATGCGGATCCCAGTTGTCGCCCATCGTGGGAATCTCGCGCGCGATTCTAAATCCCGGCGTGCCCATCTCGACCAGGAAGCAGGTGATTCCCCTCGCTCCGGCCCTGGGGTTCGAGGAGGTGAAAAGGATGACGAAATCGGCGCCCTCGACGTACGAGATGAAGGTCTTGGTACCGTTGACGATCCATCGATTTCCGTCGCGCACCGAAGTGGTCCGGATGCGCGCTAAATCCGAGCCGGCGTCGGGCTCGGTGAAGGCGTAGCAACTGTGCTTCTCTCCCTTGATAATTGGATAGAAGAATCGCTGCTTCTGCTCGTCGTTGCACAGATACAGCGCCGGCTCCGGGCTGCCGCCGAATTCGAACATCGCGGGATGCTTGAACAGCTCCTCGTTGATGAGGCACATCGCGAGCTGGCCGACGTCGTTTCCGCCATATTCGGCAGGCACTTCGAGCGCCCAGAAACCCGCTTCGCGCCCCTTGCGCTCCAGCCCATGGCGAACCTCGATATCGAGTTTGCCCTTGATCAGGAATTCCTTCTCAAGCGGCATCAGCTCCTTCTCGCGGAACTGGCGGACGCTGTCGACCATCATGCGATGCTCTTCGGTAATGGCAAAATCCATAGGCTCCTCCCACCGGATGCGTGTCGAATATTGAGCGCGGCGATAGGTTTTTGGCAAGCGGAATTGCCTTGAGCAATTCCCGCAAGTTCGCCATCCTGAAGGCCGCCGGGGCAGAGCAGGGCGCTTTCGAAAAATGGGAGAAGAAAGATGACGGAATCGAGATATGGCGACGTGTCGGTCGCGGTGAAGGACTACGTGGCGACTGTCGAGATCCACCGGCCGCCGCACAATTTTTTTGACGTTCAGCTCATCCGCGACCTCGCCACCGCCTTCAACGCGCTGGACGAAGATGCCGCCTGCCGCGCGTCGGTGCTATGCGCGGAGGGTAGGTCGTTCTGCGCCGGCGCCAACTTCGCGAATCGCGCCGCGACCGGAGTCGAAGCCGGCACTGAAAAGCGCAACCCGCTCTATTCGGAGGCGGTGCGGCTCTTCAGTTGTAAGAAGCCGATGGTGGGAGCAATCCAGGGACCGGCAATCGGCGGCGGCCTCGGACTCGCGCTGGTGCCGGACTTCCGGATCGCTTCGCCCGAGGCGCGCTTCGCCGCGAACTTCGTCAAAATCGGATTCCATCCGGGCTTCGGCCTCACCTACACCCTGCCGCGGTTGATCGGAGTCCAGAGAGCGAACCTGATGTTTCTTACGGGCCGGCGGATCACGGGAGAAGAAGCCTTTGCGTGGGGACTCGCCGACGTATTGGTCGAGCCCGACCGCCTGCGCGAGGCGGCGACGAAACTCGCAGCCGAGATTGCCGAGAACGCTCCGCTCGCCGTGAACTCAACCCGCGCGACGGTCCGCCGGGGCCTGGCTGAAGCCGTGCAGGCGCAAACGGATATCGAGTTCGTCGAGCAGGATTGGCTGATGCGCACCGAGGACCATCGCGAAGGTATCAAGGCTGTCGCTGAACGGCGCCCCGGCCGCTTCATCGGAAAGTGACCATCCAAAATTGTCATTGCAAAATTGTCATTGAAAGTCGAATCGGGGTGTGGTCTCATCCGTCCGATAGCCAATAGTAAATGCGACGCGGAGGAGGGACGAGATGGCGACTCCAAAAGTGATCGTTCAGCTATATCCAGTGTTGCCCGCCGAGGATCGCGCGGATCGCGAACGCAAGCGTCCGCTCGGGCGCAATAGCGAGCTCTATCATCGCGTCCTCCACGAATCGCTCGATCTCGTCAAGGCGATCGACGAGATGGGAGTTTGGGGCATCAGCACGATCGAACACCATCTCCACTCCGAGGGCTACGAACTCGGGCCCAATCCGGGCGTGCTCAATGCCTGGTGGGCCGGCCAGGTGAAGCGCGCGTACCTGGGCGCGTTGGGCTACGTGATGGCGACGCGGGATCCGATCCGAGTCGCCGAGGAAACGGCCATCCTCGACCACATGACCAAGGGCCGGTTCTTCGTGGGCCTGACGCGCGGGTACCAGGCGCGCTGGACCAACATCCTGGGCCAGTCCATCGACGCGGTCGCGACGCTTTCGGACGGCAGCGCGGATGACGCACGCAACCGCGAAATCTTCGAAGAGCGCACGCTGATGCTGATGCAGTGCTGGATGCAGGAGTCTGTCGCGGCCAGGCAACCTCACTACGAAATTCCCTATCCTTATGAGACCGGAGTGCGCGGTTATCCGGCGTGGAAGAGCGCCGAGACTGCGGGCGCGCCTGGTGAAGTCGGACCCGACGGCAGCATCAGGCGAGTGAGCGTGGTTCCGAGTCCTTACACGCGCCCATATCCCCCGGTCTTCGTCGCGATGAGCGGCAGCGCGAGCTCGATTCCGTTCCTCGCACGACATGGATTTCGGCCCACCTACTTCACCAGTCTCGAAAACGTGCAGCAGTTCGCACGCCTGTACGTCGATGAGGGACGCGCTGCCGGATTGCCGTATGTCCTGGGTGAACGCCAGAACCTCGTGCGCTGGATTCATGTGGGCAGAAACGAACAAGAATTCCGCGACAAGCTGCTGCGTTACGACTACGAGATGTATGCGAACTTTTACACCGCGTTCTTTCCCAAGTTGCCGCACTTCGCGGATGCCGACGCCACCCTGCAGAGCATGAAAGAGAGCGGCATTTTCCTTGGCGGCACCGTCGAGCAGCTAAAGCAGCAATGGCGTCATATCTACGCCACTATCCCCGCCGAATACATCACGCTCATCTGGCACTACGCGCAGTGCCCCAAGGAAGTGGTGCTCGAGGAGCTCGACACATTCATGACCAAGGTGCTCCCCGAACTCGACGCGCCCTCTTCTGCGGAACGCGCTGTCGAGGCCCATGCGCCATGATGTATTCGTCATCGTCATCCTGAGCGCGGCGAGTCTGCGAGGCGCCGACTCCGGCAGCCTTTGCTTAGGATGACCGAAAAAAACAAGTCGCCTGGAACCGCGGCGCGCGCGCTCAGAGTTCGAGCGCGCTGCCGGTGCCGACGGCCGTCTTGGTGCCGTCGGACTTCTCGCACCATACCTCAACTTCGGCGCGAGTGCGCGCGCCTTCTCGCCGACGCTCCAGGATGCGGCCGCGCGCGGCGCTGGTCTCGTTGGCCCACAGCACGTTGACGAGGCGCAGGTCGAAGCGTCCGCCGCAGAGGAAGCCAACGCCGAACCGCCGCGTCATCATCGCGCCCGCCAGACACACCGACAGCATCCCCTGCACCACGATCTCCGGAAAGCCGAGCTTGCGCGCCGCCTCGCGGTCGGTATGGTAGTTAATCGCCGGTCCCGAGAACGCCATGCACATCGCTTCGCTCACGTGAATCATCGGCGACTCGATCGGCTCGCCGCCGCGCTCTCCCACCTTGAAGGTGCGAGCCGCGTCGCGCTCGCGCGACTTGTCGACCGCGAACGAACCGGCCGCATGCTCGGGGAGCAGGAAACTCTGATGGGTGCGGCCGCGGGTTACGACACGTCCGCCGGAGTCGAAGATCAGCGTCTCGTTGACCACGTACTCGCGGTCGCGCTTCATGTAACGGTCGACGATGACCGATCGCGAGTGCAGCCGCTCGCCCACCATCACCGGCGCGAGGAAGTCGAATTCCTGGCGCGCATGCAGGTTGCCGTAGAGGTTGGGCAGGTACCAGTCAAGCGTATGGAAGACCGCCGAATGGACGATGAGCGCCGGCGCGACTGGCCCGCCGAGCGGCGAGGGTCCGCGATACCATGGATTGTCGTCGCCGGTGCCTGCGATGTAGCGTTCGACCAGGTCCGCCGTGATTTCGTATTCGGCGCCGCCGAAGTCGCGGCCGACATAGACCTCGTTTCTGTCAAAGACGGTCGTTGGTTTAATCCCGCTCACGTTTTGCCAGCCCTCATGCCTGTTTGATCTTTTTCTTCAGCCGCTCGTCGAACTTCGCCCGATCGGCCACCGCGCGGCTATGTGTGCCGGTCCCGATTTCGTCCACTTCGTCCGCCGCGCGCACGTTGAATTCGACGCGCCGCCCGTCGACCTTGGTCACTTCGGCGTAGGCGGTGACCTTGTGCCCCTCGGGCGTGGCGGCGAGGTGCTGAACGTTGACCACGATCCCGACCGACATCTCGCCAGGCTCCAGGTAGGGCCGCATTGCGTCAATCGCCGCCAGTTCCATCATCAGGCTCATCACGCAGGTGGCCATCACCGGCGGGAGCGACGGCTCCATCGTGCCCGCGAGATCTTTTTTTCCAACCGTGATGCTGTGGCTGCCCTTGGTTCCCACCGGTATCGGTCGCATCGTAACCCCCGCCTCGATAGGTCTGTTTACGCGGCGCGCGTGCGCCGGAGTTTCATCTCGTCGAGCTTCTTTATCATCCACTCGATGCGGTCGTTGCCCCAGAACAGCTCGCCCGCGACGTTGAACATAGGCACGCCGAATACGCCGTCGCGCTCGGCTTCGGCGGCCGCGGCCTGTAGGTCGCCCGGACCGTCGCCATCCGCGTAACGCCGGAAGCCCTCGGCATCGAGGCCGACTTCGGCCATCACGGCGGCGAGCGCGTCGAAGTCCTCGATATTGAGTTCGCGCTTGAAGAAGCGCTCGAACACCCGGTCGGCGTATGGTCGGAAGCGGCCGTTGCGATCCGCATACAACCCGCTCATCAGCGCGAGCCGCGAGTCGAAAATCTTTTGCGGGCCGCGGATGATCAATCCGCGCTCGTTTGCGAAACGGCGCATGTCCATATAGAGGTAGCGCACCTTGTCCCAATCGCGCTGCGCCCGCTGCTCGAGGTCGCCGCCATACGCCTCGCGAATCGCGAGTTCGAGCGGGATGAAACGCAGGCGCACGCAATGGGTTTCTTCGAGCTTGTACGCCGGCTGCATCGCCAGGTACGTGAACGGGCTCTTGAAATCGTAATAAAGCTTTATTGTCTCAACCGCATCGGCCATCGCGATCACCAACTAAGTGGATAGCCTAAAAGCGCGCGGCGAAAAAGCGCCGGCGCATCGCCCAAAAGCGCGGCGCGGCGTAGATGATCGGCCTGCACTTGCTGCCCCGCTCGATTCGCCTCTCTCCGGATGCGAAGATAGTTGTTTGGTAGGCTGCATCGTCAGGATGTTCTTGTAGGAGCCCGCTATGGCGAAGCGTTCCACCAGTTCCAGCGTCGTGCCGCGCACCTCCGGCGGCATGTCGCCCGAAGTAAGGGCCGAGCCGGCCGCAGGGCCGCCGCCCGGGTCGCGATCTCACGTTATCGAGGCGATTACGCCGATGGTCGATTGCGGCCGCTATCCGGTCAAACGCGTGATGGGCGAGCCATGCGTGGTCGAGGCCGATATTTTCCGCGACGGCGATCACGTGTTGCATGCGATGATCAAATGGCGGCCCAGCCGCGAGACGCAATTCTCTGAATCGCCGATGGTGCTCGTGGACAACGATCGCTGGCGCGGTGAATTCCCGCTCGAGCGCAACGACCGCTACTTCTTCACGATCGAGGCGTGGACCGATCTCTTCGCTTCGTGGGAGCGCGGCTTCAGAAAAAAGGCCGAAGCGGGACGCGACGTCGCCTCCGACCTGCTTGAGGGGATTGCCTTCATCGAGTCGGCTGCGCGTCGCGCCAGGGACGCAGACCGCACGGCGATTGACGCGGCGCTCGAGCGCGTGCGTGCGCTTGGCGAGCCGCGCGATGCGGTCGCGATTGTTTCCGATCCGCAGTTGCTCGCACTAATGGCGCGGCTCGGCGACCGCTTTAGCGCGACCGAGCATCAGCCGTTGCTAGAGGTGATCGCGGACCGGCCACTGGCGCGCTTTGGCGCCTGGTACGAGATGTTCCCGCGTTCCCAAGGCGAGGTTCCGGGGCGCGCCGCGACGCTGCGGGAGGCCGAGCGCCGGCTGCCCGCAATCCATGACCTCGGCTTCGACATCGTTTATCTTCCGCCGATACATCCGATCGGCCATACGCATCGCAAGGGGCCTAACAACTCGCTGACCCCGCGGCCCGACAGTCCCGGCAGCCCGTGGGCGATTGGCAGCGAGGCTGGCGGCCACACCGCAGTCGAGCCGGCGCTCGGTAGTCTCGACGATTTCGATCATTTCGTCTTGGCCGCCCGGCGTCTGGGACTGGAGGTCGCGCTCGACTTCGCAATCCAATGCTCGCCCGACCATCCCTGGGCGCGCGAGCATCCCGAATGGTTCCGCCATCGGCCCGACGGCTCGATCAAATACGCCGAGAATCCGCCCAAGGAGTATCAGGATATATATCCGCTCGATTTCGAGGCGCCGGCGGCCGGCGCGTTGATGGAGGCGCTCAAGGAAGTGGTGCTTTTCTGGATCGGCCACGGGGTGCGGATTTTCCGGGTCGACAACCCCCACACCAAGCCGGTACCATTCTGGCGCTGGCTGCTCGCGGACGTGCGGGAACGCTATCCAGATACGATCTTCCTGGCCGAGGCGTTCACGCGGCCCAAGATGATGATGGCGCTCGCCAAGGCTGGATTTACTCAGTCGTATACCTACTTCACCTGGCGGAATACCAAGGCGGAATTCGTTGAGTACCTGACCGAGTTGAGCCAGCCGCCGGTGAGCGATTTCTTTCGGCCCAATTTCTTCACCAACACCCCCGACATTTTGAGTCCGATCCTGCAGAGTTACGGGCGGCCGGCCTTCAAGATGCGCCTCGTGCTGGCGGCGACCCTGTCTCCGTCCTACGGGATATATAGCGGATACGAACTGTGTGAAAACCAGGCAGTGCCCGGCACCGAGGAATATCTGAACTCCGAAAAATACGAAATTCGCACGCGCGACTGGCACGCCCCCGGCAATATCAACGAGTTCATCGCGCGCATCAATGCGATCCGCCACGAGAATCCCTGTCTCCGCCTGTTCACCAACCTGCGCTTCCTGGATACCGACAGCGACCAGATCCTGTGCTACGCCAAGGCCACGCCGGACGGGAGCAATACTATTCTCGTGGCAGTGAACCTCGATCCCGCCGGGCCGCATTACTGCACCGCCGTCGTGCCGCCGCAAGTCGTGGGAGTCGCGCCGGGCGAGAGCTACGGCGTGACGGACCTGGTGACGGGTTCGTCGTGGACCTGGGGGGAGCGCAACTACGTGCGGCTCGATCCGGCGATCGAGCCGGCCCACATTCTGCTGGTTACGAAACACACATGAAGAATGGCAATAACAATGGACTTTCAGACGATCCCCTGTGGTACAAGGACGCAATCTTTTACGAGCTGCGCGTGCGCTCGTTCTATGACAGCAACGGTGACGGGATAGGGGATTTCCCCGGCCTGACGCAGAAGCTCGATTATCTGCGCGACCTTGGTATCACTACGATCTGGCTATTGCCATTCTATCCGTCGCCGATGCGCGATGACGGGTACGACATCTCTGACTACACCGGCGTGCATCCTGATTGTGGCACGCTGCACGATTTCAGAGCCTTCCTGCGCGCCGCGCACGAGCGCGGTTTGCGCGTGGTGACCGAGCTGGTGCTCAATCATACCTCGGACCAGCATCCGTGGTTTCAACGCGCGCGCCGCTCGCCGCCGGGGAGTCCTTACCGCGATTTTTACGTCTGGAGCGATACGCCCGAGCGTTACAAAGAAGCGCGCGTCATCTTCAAGGACTTCGAGCTTTCCAACTGGACCTGGGACCCGGTGGCCAAGGCGTATTACTGGCATCGCTTTTACTCGCATCAGCCGGATCTCAACTACGACAATCCGGCGCTGAAGCGCGCGGCCTTTCGCGCGGTGCACTTCTGGTTCGGGATGGGCGTCGACGGGCTGCGTCTGGACGCGGTGCCGTACCTGTTCGAGCGTGAGGGCACGACTTGCGAGAACCTGCCCGAGACCCACGCCTTCCTGCGCGAACTGCGCCGCCATGTCGACGCTAATTTTCCCAACCGGATGCTGCTCGCGGAAGCCAACCAGTGGCCCGAGGACGCGGTCACCTACCTCGAAGGCGGCAAGGAATGTCACATGGCGTTCCATTTTCCGATCATGCCGCGGATGTTCATGGCGGTGCGGATGGAAGATCGCTTTCCGCTGACCGACATCTGGGCGCAGACGCCGCCGATCGAGGAGTCCTGCCAGTGGGCGATCTTCCTGCGCAATCACGACGAGCTGACGCTCGAGATGGTGACCGAGGAGGAGCGCGATTTCATGTACCGCGCGTACGCGCGCGAGTCGCGGATGCGAGTCAACCTGGGCATCCGGCGCCGGCTGGCGCCGCTGCTCGGCAACAATCGCCGCGCGATGGAGTTGATGAACGGGCTGCTGCTGTCGCTGCCCGGCACTCCGGTCATCTATTACGGCGACGAAATCGGGATGGGCGACAACATCTATCTCGGCGACCGCGATGGCGTGCGCACCCCGATGCAGTGGAGCGGCGACCGCAACGCGGGTTTCTCGGCGACCGATCCGCAGCGGCTGATTCTGCCGGTGATCATCGATCACGAGTACCACTACCAGACCGTCAACGTGGAGAACCAGGAACATAACCTGCACTCGATGCTCTGGTGGATGCGCCGGGTAATTGCGCTACGCAAGAAGTTCAAGGCCTTCGGACGCGGCACGGTCGAGTTTCTCAGCCCCGAAAATCCGCACGTGCTGGCTTTCCTGCGCATGTACCAGGACGAGCGCATCCTGGTGGTCGCGAATCTTTCGCGTTTCGTGCAGTATGTCGAACTCGACCTCGCGCGCTTCAAAGGAATGGTGCCGGTGGAGTTGTTCGGGCGCACCGAATTTCCCGCCATCACTGAAAAGCCCTATCTGCTCACGCTCGGACCTCATCTGTTCGACTGGTTCTCGATCCAGCCGCCGCGCAATGCGCCGGCGGTGGTCGAGGTCGCGAGCAACGAGGTCCCGCGCATCGAGAGCCCCGCCGGATGGGACGGCTTCATGCGCAGTGAGGGCTGGGAGATGCTGGCCAAAGCGATGCCCGATTTTCTGCCGCGATGCCGATGGTTTCGCAGCAAAGCGCGCACCATAAAGACGGTCAAGGTGGCCGACACGATGGCGCTGAGCGAGGGCCCCGGCGGAGCGCATCTGGTGCTGGCCAACGTCGAGTACAGCAACGCTGAGCCCGAGACCTACGTCATACCGCTGGCTCTGGGAGCGAACGGCGCGGCTCCGGAGGAGGAACATCCGGAACTCACCATCGCCCACCTGCGGCTCTCCGGAGCGCGCAACAGCGTGGTCGAGGGGCGGCTGTTCGAGGCTTCGGCCGATCCGCGCTTCGCCGGCGCGCTGCTCGATATGGTCGACCGTCGCCGCCGCGTGCGCGGCCAGCGGGGCGAGCTTATCGCGACGGCCGTGCCTGCGTGGCGTGCGCTTCGCGGTGATCGCGAAAGCCCCTGCGAGCCCCGCGCACTTAAGGCCGAGCAGAGCAACTCCTCGGTGGTTTACGGCGACCGCTTAATCCTGAAGCTTTTTCGCATGCTCGACCCGGGCGTCAACCCCGACCTCGAGATCGGCCGCATGCTCGACGCGCATGCGCATTTCGCGCATACGCCGCCGCTCGCCGGATGGCTCGAGTACCTGACCGGACGGGACGAGCCGCGCACCATCGGCGTGCTCCACGGGTTCATCCCGAACCAGGGCGATGCCTGGACGCATGCGCAGGGTGAGCTCAGTCAGTATTTCGAACGCGCGCTCACTCATAAAGACCGCACGGTCGAGCTGCCGGTCAAGCCACTGGTGAACCTGGTTGCGGAAGATCAGCCGGGACCGATGGTCACCGAGGCGATTGGAGCATTTCTGGAAACCGCGGGGCTCCTCGGCCGCCGCACCGCCGAACTGCATATAGCGCTGGCCGCGGCCACCGACGATCCCGACTTCTCCCCGGAACTTTATTCGGCGCTCTATCAGCGCTCGGAGTACCAGTCGATGCGCAATCTGGCGGGCCAGGTTTTTCGCGTGCTGCGTGCTCGCTTGTCCTTCCTGCCGGAGGCCGACCGCGCGAAGGCGAGTGCGCTGCTCTCGAGCCAGGACCTCGTCACTGCGCGCTTCCAGGAATATTTGCGACGCAGATTCACCGTCACGCGTATACGCACGCACGGCGATTTACATCTCGGCCAGGTGCTGCACGCCGGCAAGGACTTCGCCATAATTGATTTCGAGGGTGAGCCGGCACGTCCGTTGAGCGAGCGGCGGCGCAAGCGCTCGGCGCTGCGCGACGTGTCGGGGATGCTGCGCTCGTTCCATTACGCGGCGCTCGGTTCGATGCTCGATCATCTGCGCACGGGCACGCTGAGTCCGAGCGTGCTGGACGCGCTTGGGCCGTGGGCGCGGCTGTGGCAGGTATGGGCCTCGTGGGCATACTTAAAGGGATACTTGAATGCCGCGGGCGAGGCGGATTTCATCCCTCGCGATCGCGAGGAACTGAAAATTCTGCTCGACGCCTTTTTGCTCGACAAGGCGATCTACGAGCTGGCGTACGAGTTGAACAACCGTCCCGACTGGGTGGCGATTCCGCTACAGGGCGTCAGCCAGGTTCTCAGCGGAGCGGTCTAGGAAGCGAAACCTAAACAGGAAGCGCATTTCATCATGGAGCCTGATATCGCGGCGGCAGACCGTCAGGATGCGGCGGACGGCCTCGAGCGCCTGGTCGCGCTCGAACATCTCGATCCGCATTCCATTCTCGGCGCACACGTGGAGCCCGACGGCGTCGTGGTGCGGGTGTTTCGGCCCGACGCCGAGCGCGTCACGTTGCTCATCGACGGCGAGAAGAGCGGGCGCGCGATGACGCGCGTGCATCCGGCGGGAGTCTTCGAGATTCGGCTGAAGGGACGCCGCGAGTTGTTCGGGTATCGGCTCGAAATGTTTTTTCCTGGTGGCACATCGACGACGACTCGCGATCCATACTGCTTCCTGCCCACGATCGGCGACCTCGACCTTTACCTGCTCGGCGAGCTCAAACACGAGCGGCCCTACGAGGTGCTCGGCGCGCATCCGCGCGAGCTGGGCGGCGTCACCGGCGTGGCGTTCGCGGTCTGGGCGCCCAACGCGCGGGGCCTCAGCGTGGTCGGCGACTTCAATGCGTGGGACGGCCGCATCCACATGATGCGTTCGATGGGCGGGTCGGGAATCTGGGAACTGTTTGTCCCGGGGCTCGAGACTGGCGCGCGCTACAAGTATGAAATTCGGCCGCGCGAAGGCCCGCCGTACCTCAAGACCGATCCGTGGGCGGCTGAGTTGGAGATGCCGCCGGCAACGGCGTCGATCATTTATCGCTCGCGCTATCGCTTCGAGGACGAGCAGTGGATGGAGGCGCGGGCGGCGCGCGACACGCTGCGTTCGCCGGTTTCGATCTACGAAGTTCACCTCGGCTCGTGGCGGCGCGTCTCCGAGGAGCGCAACCGCTGGCTCACTTATCGCGAGCTCGCGCCCGCGCTCGCCGACTACGTGACTGAACTCGGCTTCACGCACGTCGAGTTGATGCCCGTGATGGAGCATCCGTTCAGCGGCTCATGGGGATACCAGGTGAGCGGCTACTTCACGCCCACTTCGCGTTTCGGCACGCCCGACGATTTCCGTTTCTTCGTCGACTATCTCCATCGCCGCGGTATCGGCGTAATCCTCGACTGGGTTCCGGGCCATTTTCCCACCGACACTTTCGCGCTCGCGCGTTTCGACGGCACCGCTCTGTACGAGCATCTCGATCCGCGGATGGGATTCCAGCCCGAATGGGGGACTTACATTTTCAACTTCGGCCGCACCGAGGTGCGCAACTTCCTGCTCGGCAGCGCGGAATGCTGGCTGCGCGAGTTCCACGCCGACGGCCTGCGCGTCGACGCGGTCGCCTCGATGCTCTATCTCGACTACGCGCGGCGCGAGGGCGAATGGATTCCCAACGCCGAGGGCGGACGTGAGAACCTGGAGGCAGTCGCTTTCCTGCGGATGCTCAACGAGCAGGCTTACGAGCGCAACCCCGGCGTGATGACGCTGGCCGAGGAGTCAACCTCGTGGCCGGCCGTAAGCCGTCCGACCTACGCCGGCGGGTTGGGCTTCAGCTTCAAGTGGGACATGGGCTGGATGCACGACACGCTGAATTATTTTTCCAAAGATCCCGTGCATCGCCGCTGGGAGCATCGCGACCTCACCTTCGGCATGATCTACGCGTGGAACGAGAATTTCGTCCTCCCGCTCTCGCACGACGAGGTCGTGCACGGCAAGCGCTCGATGCTTTCCAAGATGCCGGGCGACCGCTGGCAACAGTTTGCCAACCTGCGCGCGCTCTACGGCTACATGTGGGCGCGGCCGGGCAAGAAGCTGCTCTTCATGGGCAGCGAGTTCGGCCAGTGGAAGGAATGGAACTACGACGAGAGCCTCGACTGGGACGTGCTCCAGGGCAGCGAGCATCGCGGTCTCCAGGCGCTGGTGGGCGAACTCAACCGCTTCTATCGCGCGCAGCCGGCGTTGTGGGAGGCCGACCACGATCACGCGGGCTTTCAATGGATCGCCGCCGACAACGCCGACGACAATATGATCGCTTTCATGCGGATTGCCCCTACAAGCGGGCAGCGGCTGGTTTGCGTCAGCCATTTCTCGCCGGTAGTCCGCCGCGAGTACCGCATCGGCGTGCCGCGCTCCGGCTATTACCGCGAAATTCTCAACACCGACGCCGAAATCTGGGGCGGCAGCAACGTCGGCAACGGCGGCGGCGTCTCGGCCGAGCCTACTCCATACAACGGCCTGCCGTATTCCATTTCGATTACGCTGCCGCCGCTCGGCGTGTTGTGGTTCGAGGTGCCGCGCGACTGACGGCCGGCGCACGTTCCTTGCAAACCGGTTGGGAGCCGCTATGATGCGCGCTGCAAGACGTGCGCGATAAGGGCCGCGCTGAAAATGGCTGCCTGGCGCTCCCGGGGAGGGCTCCTTGCGATGAAAACCGTCGAAGAAACGCTGGCCGAACTCATTGACCGCGAAGAGATTCGCGATCTGCCGGTGCGCTACTGCGATTGCGTGTGGCGCAACGACGTTGCTGGACTTGTCGACTTATTCGCCGCTGACGGATCGTTCACCGTCAAAACGCCGGATAGCGAAACCGTCCACAAAGGACACGAGGCCCTGATCAAGACGTACACCGAAGGACTGCGCGATCTGAAGCCGCGTCCCTACATTCACAACCACGTGGTCGAATTGGGCTACTATGGCCGTGCGACCGGACGATGCTACCTCGATCTGCGCAGCGAAAATCGCAACATGGAATGGATCGGATCGGGCCACTATCTCGACGAATACGTGAAGGTGGGCGATCACTGGAAATTCGCGTCGCGCTACTTCACCGCCATCCGCTTCGACCCCGCTACCGCCGCCAAGGCGACCGCTCCCGCCAAGGCCAGCTCACGCGCCAAGCCAGCCCGCAAAGTATCCGCCGCGCCGAGACCCGCCAAGGCCAAGGCGGTAGTGCGCAAGAAGGCCGCACCGGCGAAGCGCAAGTCCAGGCGCTGACAATTTCCGGCGTTGACGCAACGCCGGCCACGCGGTTCGCCCATCGATTAAAGAAGCGAGTCTATTTACGGAAGCGACTCTAGTTGATGCGCAAACGATGAGGAGCACACCTATGGAGATTGGGCTGCACTACCCACCGCTGATGGGGTCGTCCAAAGAAATTCTCCAGGGCATGGCCGGACAACGGACGGACCTTTACCAGCGCATGCTGAAGAATCTCGTCGAACAAGCCCAATACGCGGATGAGACCGGCTACTACGGCTTTGGCTTTTCCGAGCACCACCTCAGCATCGAAGGCATCACCGTCTCCAACAATCCAGCGATGCTGGATCTGTATATCGCAACCCACACCAAACGGATCAACGTCGGCGAACTGGGATTCGTACTGCCGGCACACGATCCCTTACGAGTCGCATCGGACATCGCGGTGCTCGACCAGATGTCGCAGGGGCGCGCATACGCGGGCTTCGTGCGGGGGATTCAGGAGCGTTGGCTCAATACCTTCGGACAACATGTTTCGCCCGCGCTCGCCGATAATGTGACTGACCTGAACGCGCACATGCAGGCCCGTGCACAACTATTCGCGGAAAGCATCACTATTATCCGTAAGGCATTCACGTCAGATACCTTCAGTTTCAATGGCGAGTTTTGGCAAATTCCCGCCCCGCGAATCAAGTGGAGCGGTGCGCCGGTCACCCGTGAAGTAGGTAAAGGATTGGACGCCGACAATCGACTGGTGGAGGTGGGTATCGCGCCGCGATGCTACAACAATCGCGTGCCGACCTTCTTTGAGCCGTTCGCGATTTCGACGCGCCAGGGTGAAGAAGCCGCTGCGCGCGGCTCGGTGCCGATCATCGCCGCAACCGATCCTGAACTGGTGAAGCAGTACTTGCGCATGGCGCAGCAGGGATGGGCGCGGGCCGGCCGCACCACCCGGCTCGGCGAAGGAGTCGGCCTGGTTCGTTACGTGCTCGTTGCCGACACAGATACGGAGGCGCAGGAACTCGCGTCCGAGTATGTGTTTGAATGGCTGTACTGGTTTTCGCGCTGGGGCTTCAATGCGGTCATTGCACAGAACGGCGAGGATCCGGCGCGCATTCCGACGACTGCGCAGAGTCTGATCGATCGCGGGATGCTGATCGTCGGGTCACCATCGACGGTCTGCAAGCAGATTGAGACGGTCTTAAACTATGCCCCGGTCGAATACTTCTGGCTCTTCATGCAGAACGAGTCGATTCCACAAAACAAGCTAATGCGCAGCCTCGAATTGATGACGACCAAAGTATGGCCGAACTTTACCGACGTGATCGGCAAGGCGCGACCACTAGTGAATGGAATCATTGACGCGGCGGCACAGCCGAACTAGAAATGTCACGCGCCCGGTTCGCGAACTAGTCCCGCTTCGACCAGCCGCTCTTCGAGCATCGGAATACGGTCGTATCCCCAGAACGGCTCGTTTTCGAATACGAAGATAGGCACGCCGAAGATATGATCCGCCGCGGCTTCTTCCTGCAGGCGGTCGTACTCGAGTGCACCCTCGCTCGCGAGATATCCGCGATATTCGTCAGCCGAAAGACCAAAATTGGCAACCACCGCGGCGACCTGATCGGCATCATCGGGTACCAACTCGCGCTTCCAGAAAAGCTCGTAAACCTTGAGATTAAACGGCAGTAGCTGCCCATGCTTCTGCGCGAACAGCCCGCCGATCAGTGCGATACGCGTGTCATAAACCTTGAGCTGGCTTCGGATTACCAGGCCTCGCGGCTTGGCCCATCTGCGCGCGTCCAGATACGAATACCTGGTCTTGTACTCTGAATAGACGCTTCTCTGGCCCTTGTCTTTTATGCGTAGTTGAAAGGGCTTCCAGCTTACCTTCACTTGATAGCGCTTTTCGAGTGCGAGTCCCGGCTCGAAAGCGAGGTAGGCGAAAGGGCTCTTGAAGTCTGAATACATCTTGACTTCCTTCGTTGCCATCTGCGATCTCCCAAGTCGCGAAAAAATTCGCGAAATGTTCCAGCCCAATGCCTCGTGCTCCGGCCTCGTCCCCTTGAAATAGAGTCATATATCTATAGAAGAGGTAGGAATAGCGCGGCGGCTACGGCGGTTGCGAGGTCCCGGCCAACAGCGATTGCGCGCCGCGCAGGCTCTCCTCGGTCTCGCGCAAAATGTTCGCGAACACTTCCGCGGCAGGCTTGATGCTGTCGACGAGGCCGGCGCCCTGGCCGGTCGGCATGAAGGTGCGGTCGGGGTCGGCGGTCTGGCCCTTGCGTCCGGAGAATCCCATCACGCCGTTGCGATACGAGACTCGCACCTGTTCCGGGAATGGTTTGATCTTCGCCGGCTCGCGTTCCCACTCGAGCGCGTAGCCGGTGCGGATCACGCGGCACGGCTTGCCCGTGTAGCATCGCGTGCGCAGCGTCGAATCGTCGCGCGCCTTGACGATCGCGTCGCGATAGACCTGGGCCGCCTGCGCCTCGGGAGTCGCGATGAAGCGCGTGCCGATAACCACGGCCCGCGCTCCGAGCGTCAGCGCCGCGGCGACTTGGCTGCCATGCGCGATTCCGCCCGCCGCGAGCACCGGCAAGCGGACCGCGCGGATCATCTGCGGCACCAGCGACATCATCCCGATCTCGCCGGTATGTCCCCCGGCCTCCGAGCCCTGCGCGACGACCACGTCGGCGCCGGCCTCTGCGGCCTTCTCGCCGTGATGCACCTTGCCGCACATCACGACCACTTTCATGCCGTGTTCATGCATGGTGCGGATAAACTCGGCGGGGACGGCCAGGCCGGCGACGAAAATTTTTATCTTCTCCTCGATCAGGACCGGCATGTGCGGCCGCATCATGTCGGGAATCGGCGCCAGCAGGTCGACCGCGAACGGCTTGTCGGTGAGTTCGCGTGTGCGGCGGATTTCGTCGCGCAACTCCTCAGGCGAGCATCCGGCCGCGCCGATCACGCCGAGGCCGCCTGCGTTTGATACCGCGGCGACTAGCCGATGCATCGCGACGCCGCCCATCCCGGCCAGCAGAATCGGGTACTCGATACCGAAATAGTCGCAAATCGGCGTATGTAGCATTCGCGTCGTTCCTCTACTTCAGCGGCCGCAATTGGCCGCATCGAGGATTAACAAAACTCCATGCGCGGAGCCATCGCTCGTCAACCCTTGAGAAAGACGACGGCCTGAGGCAGTCTCGCAATCGGCAGTGCGAGCGGTGAAGGGAGCCGCCGCCGACCATTTCGATGGAGGAGCAATCATGAGCTGGGATTTTGAAACCGAACCGGAGTTCCAAAAGGAACTCGACTGGATCGATAAATTCGTGCGCGAGGAAGTCGAGCCGCTCGACTACGTGCTGGAGTCGCCGTACGACGTCCGCGACCCCAATCGCAACAAGCTGGTACGTCCACTGCAAGCCGAGGTTCGCAAGCACAAGCTATGGGCGTGCCATCTCGAGCCCGAACTCGGCGGCCAGGGATACGGCCAGGTCAAGCTCGCGCTGATGAACGAAATCCTGGGCCGCTCGCGCTTCGCGCCCACCGTTTTCGGCTGCCAGGCGCCGGATTCCGGCAACGGAGAGATTCTCGCCAAGTACGGCACGCCGGAGCAAAAGAAGCGTTACCTCGAACCGCTCCTCGCAAACGAGATCGTCTCGTGCTTCTCGATGACCGAGCCGCAGGGCGGCGCCGATCCCAAGGTCTTCACCACGCATGCCGAATTGCACGGCGACAACTGGGTGATCAACGGCGAGAAATGGTTCTCCTCCAACGCGCACTACTCCTCGTTTCTGATCGCGATGGTGGTGACGGAGCCCGACGCGCCGCCATACAAGCGGCTCTCGACCTTCATCGTGCCGACCGATGC
Organism: uncultured delta proteobacterium; assembly: GCA_963815255.1. Classification (GTDB taxonomy): domain Bacteria; phylum Desulfobacterota; class Binatia; order Binatales; family Binataceae; genus JAKAVN01. The sequence goes on from CAWFGH010000007.1 coordinate 40,443, forward strand.
TCCGGGCGTGAGCATCGTGCGCCGCGTTGGCGTCGGCCAGGAGGCTAACGGCACCCACGCCTACGTGCGCTACCAGGACGTCCACGTGCCGAAGGACCATCTGCTGGGAGAGCGCGGCGGCGGCTTCGTGGTCGCGCAAACGCGCCTGGGGGGCGGACGGATTCATCACGCGATGCGCACGATCGGGCAAGTCCGCAAGTCATTCGACCAGATGTGCGAGCGCGCGCTCTCGCGCACGACTCAGGGCTCGCTGCTGGCCGACAAGCAGATGGTGCAGGAGAAGATCGCGGATTCCTGGATCGACATCGAACAGTTCCGCCTGCTGGTGCTCCGCACCGCGTGGCGCATCGACAAGTACAAGGACTATCTCAAGGTGCGCAAAGACATCGCCGCCGTGAAGGCCGCGATGCCCAAGGTGTTCCACGACGTCGTGGTGCGCGCGCTCCAGGTCCACGGCTCGCTCGGGGTGACGCCCGAGATGCCGTTCGCCGAGCAGGTGATGGAGAGTTTCGTGATGGGCCTGGCGGACGGGCCGACCGAGGTCCACAAGATCACGCTCGCGCGCCAGGTGCTGCGCGATTACAAGGGCACCGCCGGCCTTTTCCCGACCAGCCATATCCCGGCGCTGCGCGAGGCTGCGATCCGGAAATTTGCGGACCGCATCGAACTCGAGGTGGCCGCGCAATGACGACGCCTCCCGTGCAATACGATTTCAGTGGCAAGGTGGTAGTGATAACCGGCGGCAGCCGTGGCATCGGGCGCGCGATGGCGCTCGGATTTGCGGCGGCGGGCGCCAAGCTCGCGATCGCGAGCCGCAAGCTCGAAACCTGCGAGGCGACCGTCAAGGAAATTCGCGCGCTTGGCGCCGATGGCTCGGCGCACGCCACGCATGTCGGCAAATGGGAGGATTGCAACCGCCTCGCCGAAGAGGTTTACGCGCGCTGGGGGCGCGCCGACGTGCTGATCAACAATGCTGGCCTCTCGCCGCTCGCACCGTCGTCAGTGGAAACCGGCGAAGAACTGTTCGACAAGATCATCGGCGTGAATCTCAGGGGGCCGTTTCGGCTCTCGGCGCTTTTCGGCTCGCGGATGGCGGCGGGCGAGGGCGGCTCGATCATTAACATCTCTTCGACCGCCGCGATTCGGCCGGACCCGGAAACTGCGCCGTACGCCGCGGCCAAGGCCGGGCTCAATATTCTGACCGTGGCCTTCGCCAAAGAATACGGTCCCAAGGTGCGCGTGAATTGCATCATGTGCGGCCCGTTTCACACCGACATCAGCAAGGGATGGTCCCGGACGGAGGATTTCGCCAAGCGCGCGAAGGAGACGTTCCCGCTGCAGCGCGCCGGCGAGGCCGAAGAGGTCGTGGGCGCGGCGCTTTACTTCGCAAGCCCGGCCGCCAGTTACACCACCGGTGCGATACTGACGATCGACGGCGGCTCGGCGCATCTGATCACGCGGACCACGTACGAATCGTGAGCCGGCCGGGCGGCATCTTTTTAACCCTCCTTGACCTGGGCGAGGTCGTCGCGAGCAGCGCGAGCGGCGGGAGAGGTCAGTCTGAATTCCGCTGTGCCGCAGCCACCTCGAGCGGGTCTCGTAAAGCGGCCATCGGACCTCTCCCCAGCCCTCCCCTTGGACAAGGGGAGGCATTAGTCATTACACGACCAGCAGCCGCTCAGTATTTCGCGATCACCTCGCGGCTGAACTCTTCGATCATCTCGCGCCCCTGCGGATAGACCACCTGGATCGCGACCTGCCGAAGCCCTGCCGCCTCCATCGCTTTCAGCCGCGCGATTATCTCTTCCGCCGTACCGGTCAGCGTGCTGGCACGGATTATCGGGTCGTCAAGGTATTTTTCCTCGCCCGGTTTGAGATAGATGAGATGGCCCTCATGAACTTCGAGGTACCGGCGATCCGCGGGCGTCTTCAACTTCGCCACGTACTCGTCGCGGTAGCGCTCCCATTGCTTCTGGAACGGCGAGGACTCTGACGCCGTGATCGCGGAGGCCTCCCACATCGCGTGCAGCAGCACCACCGCGAACGGCCCGACGCGTTTTATCGCGCGCGGCGAGGCGGCCGACTCGCCCGGCTGGAGCACGCAAGCGGAGGTCAGCAACATCGCGGGGAAATTGTTAAGCTTGCGCCCGGCGCGCGCCGCGCCCGCCTCGATATGCTTGAAATCGCCGCGAATGCGGTCGGGATCGGAGAGCGCCGTGATCCATCCGTCGCCCACCTCGCCCGTGAGCTCGAGCGCCTTGGGCCCATTGGCCGCGACGTGGATCGGAATCGGCTCCTTCAGATTGATGTAACCGTGATTGGGATGGAGAAAGCGGATCGCGCGCTCGCGCTTGCCTTCGCGATACATCACTTCTTCGCCGCGCAGCAGCTTGCGGCACATCTCGATATACTCGCGCATCCGCTCGAGCTTGACCGGCGGCAGGCCCATCGTATTGCGTCCAGTGAAGCCAGTGCCGATACCCAGCATCGCGCGGCCCGGCGCGAGCAGATTGATCGTCGCGATCGAATGCGCAGTGACCGGCTCGATGCGGTTGGATGGAATCGCCACGCCGGTGCCGAGCTTGATTCGCTTCGTATGCTCGGCGGCGAGCGCCAGGCATACGTAAACGTCGCTGTAGATCATCTGCGAATCGTAAAACCAGGCGTGACTGAAGCCGTGATCCTCGGCTATTACCAGGTCTTTCCAGGCATCCGGACGGGCCGGATATGCGATCGCGAATTCCATCACTCTGCTCTCCTTGCGGCCGCGATCAGGGCGGCCGCGCGTGCGGAAGTTCGCCCGATACCAGCGCGCCAGCGCGGTATTTGTCAAGCGAATTTCAGCGCCCGATCCGCAGTGCCGCTGCGTGAGCGCGAAGGCGGGCGGCATCGCTGATGGAAACTTTCGACGTCATCGTGCTGGGCGCGGGCGCGGCCGGTATGATGTGCGCGATGGGCGCGGGGCGGCGCGGCCGGCGCGTCTTGCTACTCGAGCATGGCGCGCAAGCGGGCGCCAAAATTCTGATCTCCGGCGGCGGACGGTGCAACTTCACCAACCTCGAGGTCACGCCCGAGCGCTTTCTTTCCGCCAACCCGCACTTCTGCAAGTCCGCGCTCAGCCGCTACACGGAGCGCGACTTCATCGCGATGGTCGAGCGCCATCGTATCCGCTATCACGAAAAAACCCTGGGCCAGCTTTTTTGCGACGGCTCGGCGCGCGAGATTCTCGCGATGCTGCTCGAGGAATGTGCGGCCGCCGCGGTCGACTTGCGGGTCGGCCACCGCGTCACCGCCGTCACCCGCGCCGACCGCTTCCGCGTCGAGACCGACCGCGGCAGCTTTGCCGCGCCGGCGCTGGTGGTCGCGACTGGCGGGCTTTCGATTCCGAAAATGGGCGCGAGCGGTTTCGCCTACGACGTCGCGCGCCGCTTCGGGCTTGGGATAATCGATCCGCGGCCCGGGCTGGTAGGGCTCAAATTCGCGGGCGACATGCTCGCGCTTTGCCAGTCGCTAAGCGGCGTCTCAGTGGAGGCGGTCGTCTCATGCGGCCGCCAGAGTTTTCGTGAAAATATCCTGTTCACCCATCGCGGGCTTTCGGGCCCCGCGATTCTTCAGATTTCGTCGTACTGGCACGAAGGCGACACGCTCTCGATCGACCTCGCGCCCGGGCTCGAAGTCGAAAACTTCCTGCGCGAGCGCAGACGGAGCCGTCCGAGGGCCGAGCTTAAGACCGTGCTGGCCGAGGTTTTGCCGGCGCGCCTAGCGCACGCGATGGCGGGGGCGGTCGCAGTTGACGGGACGATCGCGAATCTGTCGGATCGCAGTCTCGCCGCGATAGCGGCGCAACTTTCGCGATGGCAGGTCGCGCCGGTGGCGTCTGAGGGATGGTCGAAGGCCGAGGTCACGGTGGGCGGCGTCGATACCGCGGCGCTGTCTTCGCGGACGATGGAGGCGCGCGAAGTACGCGGCCTCTACGTGATCGGCGAGGCGGTGGACGTCACGGGATGGCTCGGCGGATACAATTTCCAGTGGGCGTGGTCGAGCGGCTGGTGCGCCGGCGAGGCGATATAGCCGACCCATGCCTCAGGCTGAGGTTCAGGTGCGCTTTGCCGGAACGCTCGCAAGTAGTTCGTTCAACCCTTCTGACATTGTAGGATGAGTTAAAATCGCGTCGCGCAATACCGTATAAGGCAGATGGCCGAGCATTGCCGTCTGCACGGCGACCATCTGTTCGCTTGCTTCAAATCCCATCGCGGTAAAGCCGAGAATCTCGTCGCTGTCCTTGGCGATCAGCATCTTCATGAGGCCTCGCGGCTCGGAGACTGTTCGGGTCCGCAGCACTTCGGCCATCGGCATCTTCGCCAGCCGATATTCGATCCCCGCACGCTGCGCCTCGGATTCATTTCGTCCGACCCGCGCCAGCTCCGGATCGGTGAACATGCAGAACGGGATCAGGCGATTCTTCGTGGTTCGATTGCCACCGTTCAGGTTGTCGTGAACGACGCGGAAGTCGTCAAAGGCGACGTGCGTAAACTGTGGGCTGCCCGCGCAATCGCCCATCGCCCAGATATTATCGCTCGTAGTCTGCAGCCGTTCGTTGACCTTGATATAGCCATGCTCGTCGAGTTGGACTCCGGTCAGCTCGAGACCGATTCCATCGGTGTTCGCTGTTCGGCCCGTCGCAACCAGAAGGTCGGTACCTTCGATAGTGCGTTTACCGTGCCGGTCATTGGCGTGGACGCGGATGCGATCCCCGGAGCGTCCCTCGATCTGACGAACCTCGGTCTCGAGTAAAACCTCGATTCCTTCATCCGCAAACAAATCCTTTAGGGCGGCGCCGATGTCAGGATCCTCACGGCCGGCGAGTTGCGGGCCGGCTTCGATCACTGTCACCTGCGAGCCAAATCTCCGTATCGCTTGCGAGAGTTCAAGACCCACATAGCCGCCGCCCAGCACGATGAGATGTTCGGGCAATCGGTCGAGGTCGAGAGCCTCAACATGCGTCATCGGTTTCGCGGCCGCGAGTCCCGGCAGTTCTGGTATGGTCGCGCGGGACCCGAGGTCGAGGAACACGCGGTCGCCGAAGATAGTTCTTTTGCCACCATCACGGAGCTCGATCTCAGCCGTGCGCGGAGCGACGAATCGGGCGCTGCCCATGATCAGTTCCGCGCCGCTCTTCGTGGTGGCATCGACGTGCATCTGGTGCAGCCCTTCGACCATAAGCCGCTTGCGTCGCTGAACGGTCTGCATGTCGACACCTAGCGACTCGGTTTTGAGACCGAATTCCGCGCCTCGCCTGGCGAGTGAGATGACCTTAGCAGAGTAGATGATGTTCTTGCTGGGAAGACAGGCAACGTTGGGGCACGCGCCGCCAAGTGCTCTGCGTTCAACCATGGCGGTGCGACGGCCGGCCTCGGACATGGTCCACGCAATAAATTTACCGGCTCCGCCACTACCGATAACCAGATTCTCGTACTTTTCAATGTTGGACATCGGTACAACTCCTTTGGGCGCTGCAAAGCGTATGAATCGTGGAAGCTCGCTCTAAAGCCTGGCGCTTAGCTCTTCGAGAGGAGAGTGTAGGTGAACTGACCGATGGCGACGCAGGGCGAAGCACCGCCGCTTTCCCGAAAAACATACCACGCATCAGTTCTGAATTTCAAAGTCGCGAGCGCGAGGACTCGCTTTCCGAAGGGCGTGGTCCAGCGCTGGTGCGCCGGCGAGGCGATATATGAGCCGGTCTTGCGGTTGCGTTCTATTTGATTGCGAATGACGCGACGATCGCTCCGGCGGAAAGTGCTATCACCAGCCAAAATAAGTAGTGGAATTTTTTCGGGACTGGCTGCTCGCCGGGGACACTCTTGGCCGCGGCCGCAGCCTTGCTGTTCATGCTCGCCATTCCGAGCGCCAGGGCGGCCTGTATCTGAGCGGGATCGATCGTTGTTGGTTGACCGCGGAGCAGCGACTGCAGCGGCGATTCTGATTTATTGCCGGTAGATGATTCTGACTTATCGCCGGTGAATCTCATGTTGTATTCGTAGAGCTTCTGGTAGGCCGCCTGGTCGGAGGGATTGTCGTAGGGCTGGTTCTCCGCTGAGGGTGGGGCAGGGTCCGCTGGCGGTGGGGCAGGATCCGGTCCGCTCGCCGGCGGGATTGCTCCTAACCCGCGCATCAATTGCGAGTTCGCCTGGAGCGTGGCCATTAACTCCGGATTTATTCTCGCTATCTCGGCCACGTTCAAGTTTCCTTGGAGTTTTTCAAAAACCTTGGTCATCACGGCGGCCATTGCTTCTGGGTTTGTCCGCATCGTTTCGGCCACGATTTTGGCCGCCGCTTTTCTTTTGGCACGGACTTCCTCGGGCGACTCAGCCGGAACGGTTTGATGGAGCAACGCGTAAAGGCGTGCGATGCGGTCGCGAATCGGCGGATGGCTGGAGAAGCGCCCTTGGAAAGGGTTGAGGGGCATTCTTTTCACTACGAAATCGACAACCTCGGCCTCACGCTGCTCTTTCGTTTTGTCAGCCTGCGCTTCGATCCGCGCCACCTCGTCGAGATACTCCGTTGAGCTCGCGCCCGCACATTCGAACGGATCGACGATAAAGAGTGGGGCCACGCCGCGGAGCGCCCGCTTAAGCGGCGATTCGATTCGCGCGATATGCTCGAGCGCGCGGATAAGCGCCTGCGGATTGCGTGTGAACTCGACCGAGGCAGCGTCGGCCAGGTATTCGCGCTGGCGTGACAACGCGATCGCAACCATCTTCGAGAAAATCCATCCGAGCCCGCCGAGGATCAGCAACGGAATCGTGATGATCCCGATTCCCGGGATAGCCGCCTCCGTGCCGCCCTGATCTCCCGGCCTGCGCACTTGGATTGCGCGCATAAAGCGCATCACGGGGCCGGTCAGCAACGAGAAGCCTCCGACCATTACCACGGCCATCTGGGTGACGCGGATGTCGTGTCCGCGGATGTGCGCAAGTTCGTGCGCGATCGCACCTTGGAGTTCTTCGCGATCCAACTGATCGACCAGGCCACGCGTGACGCAGATTACGGAATGCTCGGGGTCGCGGCCGGTCGCGAAGGCGTTGGGAGCCGGGTCCTCCATCAGGCACACGCGCGGCACGGGCATATGGGCCGCGAGCGCCATCTCCTTCACGACGTCCAGCACCGTTTGCTCCTTCACTGACTCAGCAGTGAGATCATCGCCGCCCACCGCGCCGATGATGACTGAGGAGCCGCGATAATAAGCCCAGAGCGCCTCAGCCAAAGCGATCGCAACCGCCGCGATAGTCAGCCAGGGAATGCCAGTCCAGGGAACGACAGTCAGTGATGGTTGACTACGCGAAGGGCGTGAAAAATGAAATCGAGTATGAATCCGACGGCGGCATAAATCAGCACGAACATCGCCACCAACTCGACGGTCTTGCGCCGGTTGGCTCGTTCGAGCTGCCAGAAAGTGTCGTGCTCCTCCCCCATCAGGTGCACCCCTTTTCCTATATGCAATACTACGACTCCGATGAGGGTGAAGCCATACTGTGAGAACAGATAATTCAGCAACGAGGACAGTAATTTAACCGTGAGGACACAATGGATCAGGTAATGATCTTCGGCCCTTTTTTCGCGATGATGTTTCTGACGTTCGTCGTGTGGGTATACATGTACATCCGCCGCATCAGTTTCATCACCGCCAAAAAGCTGAGTCCGAAGGACCTCGCCGTGCCTGGTGAACTTGCGCGGCTCTCGCCGCCAGCGGTGTCCAATCCTTCGGACAACCTGAAGAACCTGTTCGAGATTCCGGTGCTTTTCTATGCGCTCGCGCTTTATCTGTTCGTGACGAAACGGGTGGATGCGGCGTATGTGGATGCCGCCTGGGTATTCGTGGCTTTTCGCGCAATGCACAGTGCCGTCCATTGCACGTTCAATCTCGTAATGCTGCGATTCTATCTATATCTGTTCTCGACACTCGCAGTATGGTTCATCGCGATCCGGGCGGCGCTCGCATATTTCGGCGCTTGAAAGTCTATGCAGAACTCTGCAGATGACAGTTTGACTACGCGCATTCGCTCGCTGCCACGCCGCCTCGGTCCCGAACTTGCCTGGTGTCTTTCACTCGCCGTGGGCTTCGGAGCGCTTTTGCTTGTCGCTTATCTAGCCTCCGGGCTCCTCGAAAAAATACCGGCTACAAGGACGACGGCGCCCTTCGACGTGGCGATCGTTCGTTACGTTGCTGAACATCGGATGGGCTGGTTAACCGCCTCGATGCGGATCATCACCGACCTTGGCAGCGACCTCGTCCTTCTGATCGTGGTGTTCGCTGCCGGCGTTATCTTGCGCCTTCAAACGAGCAGTTGGCGTCCATTGTTGATTCTCCTGGCCATCGCCGTCGGCGCGATAGAACTCGAGAGAATTATCAAGCTCATAGTCGCTCGGCCTCGGCCGCCGGCGGCATGGAGGGTGTTTCATGAAAACGGATGGTCATTTCCCTCAGGCCATGCGACGCATTCAGCCGCGGTTTACGGCAGCGTCGCTTATCTCTCGACACATGTTCGAGCGCCGGGCCGACGCGCGCGTGCCGTTGTGTGGATGACTGCGATCGGGGCGTGTTTCTTGATTGGAGTTTCGCGAGTCTATCTTGGCGCGCACTGGCCAACCGATGTAATCGGCGGATGGATTCTCGCGATAGTGTGGCTCTGGATCGCCCTGTCAGCGCCACCTCTATGAAGCCGCGCGTCAGATGTGTTTGCCGACGGAGGGGCGCGTCGTTGCGTGAAAAAATGGAGCGGGCGACCGGGGTCGAACCGGCGACGTCCAGCTTGGGAAGCTGGCATTCTACCACTGAATTACGCCCGCCTGCGGTGAAGTTTAGGGTCGCCGCATCGGAGTGTCAAATCCGCAAGGCTCACGAGACACGCGGCGCGGCGAGAACCAAAAGAACAGCACGAGGAAGCGCCGATAAAAGACAGACATCCGGCGCTTCCTCGCTCGACCCCCACCTTTATCCTCCCCCAAGACACGGGGAGGAAATAGGAAATAGGAGTTGGGAAACAGAAAACTCACTCAGTGGCGTGGGAAACCAGAAACTCCCTCGGCGGTGTGAGAAAAAGAAAGTCGCTTGGTGTGGGAAACACAAACTCGCGTATCCCCGCAGCACAAGCGGAAGAAGAGAAAGACTTATTGGAAACGAAAGGCTTACCAGTAGCGGACGCGGCCGACGTCGGTGTGCACGAAGTCGGAGGCCGGATAGTAACCGACGCCGCCGCCGCGCATCGCGAGCGCAACCCGATGCAACTGATCGAGCGTGCGTCCGGGCACGCGCCAGTCGAGCGCCAATCCGTCCATGTGCAGGCTGTGATGCGCAACGCCGTCGCTGCGCGCCGCCAGCATCGCGTTGGTCTCGGGCGTGCGATAGCCGGAGATAATCGCCACCTCGGCGTCGGTATGGAGCTTGCGCCGGATCGCGACCACCAGGTCGAGCAGCGCCGGATTCATCGGCTTGACCACATTCTGGCGGTAGTCGCGCAGGATGTAATCGATCTCGGCGAGCGCCTGCGGGATGTAGCGTCCTTTCTCGTAGTAGACGATGTCGAGTTGTTCGCTCGTGTGCAGGTTATAGAACTTCAGGCGGCGCGGCGTGGCCGGCGCGGTCAGCATCGCGAGCGCACTTGCCGGCGCGACGGTCGCGGTTGCGGCGGCGATTCCCGCCATCCTGAGGAAGCGGCGGCGGTCGATTGCGGGCTGCGGCGCGGCCGGCCTGATCGAGGAATCGGGACGCTCGATCGAGGGGACGATGCTGCTCGTCGCGCCACTAGTAAAGCCACTAGTAAAGGTTGATGGCTTGCTTTCTCCCACTTCCCGTCTTCCCGGTGCGACTTATCCTCATTCGGACAGCTCGCTTCGTCCCCGACTCCCCGCGCGGCGCGCAGTTGGAGTCTACGTGAGCATCGGGTAACTTTACACTCTCCAAGGGCGCGGCGCTATGGCGTCCGAATCCGCTTCCAGTACTGATGAAACCACCCCCAATTCGGACAAAAACGCTAATAAAGCCAGTAAATCCGGCCCGCGCGCGCACCCGGCCGCTGGCCTCGCTGTCGCGCAAGGTCGAACGCGGCCAGTTCGCGAGCGAGCTTCACGCCGGGGCCACGATGCGCGAGTTTATCGCCGCATTGCCCGAAACTCTGGCGGCGGCTGATTTGCGCGAGCTGGCGCGGCGCATTGCGGCGGCGCGTCGCGCCGGGCGGAGCTTCCTGATGCTCACCGGGGCGCATCCGCTGAAGGTCGGCCTGAGCCCGCTCATCTGCGGAATGCTGCGCGACGGCGTGCTGAGCGCGATCGCGACCAACGGCGCGGCGATTATCCACGACTTCGAACTTGCCTTCGCGGGACGCACGTCGGAGGACGTTGGCGCGGGGCTTAATGACGGCAGTTTCGGGATGGCCGAGGAGACCGGCGCGTTCCTCAATCGCGCGGCGCGCCTGGCCGCCGAGGAGAATAGGGGGCTGGGCGAGGTCGTGGGCCGCGAAATCGTTCGCGCACGCCTGCGTTATCGCGACGCGAGCATCTTTGCGGCGGCGTACCGCGCGGGGGCGCCGGCGACCGTGCACGTCGCGCTCGGCGCCGACATCATCCATATGCACCCGGCGGCCGACGGCGGCGCGATCGGCAAGGCCACGATGACGGACTTCCATCGACTGGTTGCGGTGGTCGCGACGCTTAGGCGCGGCGTGGTCCTCAACCTGGGGTCTGCGGTTGTGATGCCGGAGGTTTTTCTCAAGGCGCTCAACCTCGCGCGCAACCTGGGCCGGCGTGTCGACGGCTTGTGCGCTGCTGACATGGATTTCATCCGCCAGTACCGGCCGCGGATCAACGTGGTCGAGCGGCCGACCGCCGGCGGCAAAGGAGCGCGCGGAATCGCGCTCACCGGCCATCATGAGATCATGTTCCCGCTGCTCGCCGCCGCGGTGCGCGAAGAACTCGCGCGGCCCGCCCGGCGGCGAGGTTGACGATGGCCGCTGGCGCGACGGACCGCGGGGGCGGCGCCGCTCCGATCGCGATTCTCACCGACTTTGGTTACCGCGACCATTACGTGGGTGCGATGAAGGGCGTAATCGCCTCGATCGCGCCCGGCGCCCCGCTAATCGACATCACGCACGGCGTGCCACCTCAATCGATCGCGGCGGGCGCGATCGCGCTCGCGCAGACGTGGCGGCTCTTCCCGCCGCGGACGGTCTTCCTGGTGGTGGTCGACCCCGGCGTCGGCACGGCGCGGCTCCCGGTGGCGGTCCAGACGCGCGCGGGAGCGCGCTTCGTTGGGCCCGACAACGGCGTGCTCTCGCTGGCGTTGGAGGAGGCGGGCCCGTCGCGCGCGGTCGAGTTGCGCGCGCCGCGTTACCGGCTCGCGCGCGTGAGCGCGACCTTTCACGGCCGCGACATCTTCGCCCCGCCGCGGCTCATCTGTGGCGCGGCGTCAAGCTCGAATCATTGGGGCCGCCGGTGCGCGAGGGCCTGACCCATCTGGAGCTGGCGGAGCCGCGCGAGGGGGTCGAGGAGCTGCGTGGCGAGGTGCTGTATGTCGACGGATTTGGCAATCTCGTGAGCAACATCGCACGCGACGCGCTGGGGCGATTCGAGGCGCGCTTTCCCGCTATGCGGCTTTCCGTTAGGATCGGAACGAGCGCGCCGATCGAGATACTTCAGGCTTATGGCGACGCGCGCAAAGGTGTTCCTCTCGCTACATTTGGAAGTTTCGAGCTACTCGAAATTGCGGTGCGCGACGGCAGTGCGGCGCAACGTTTCGCCGCCGGGCCGGGCGCTATCGTAACCGTACGGCCGGCACGGCGTACTGCCCGTCGTGGGTCGTAGCTTCGGTAACCAACTTCGGCATAACGTGGCACGAAATCGGCAATCAACTCTGGCACGAAATTAATAATGGATGATTCCACCGCACACGACGAATCGCAGGTCCTGACCGACATCCCGCGCGTCACGCCCGCGCCGGTTTACGAGCCCGAAGTGATGACGCCGCCGCGTCCGCGGCCCTCCGGCGTCACGCGGATGCACGTCGTACTGTTCCTGCTGACGCTGCTGACCACCACGATGGCCGGGGCGGACATGGCTGGCGCGTTCGTGTCGCTGGCGCATCCGTTTGCGACCTTCGGCAACCTCGCAGCGGGACTGTCGTTTTCAATCCCGTTGATGATGATCCTGTTTGCGCATGAGATGGGCCATTACCTGGTGGCGCGGCGCAATAACGTTGACGTGAGCCCGCCATATTTCATCCCGGCGCCTCTGCCGTCGGTCTTTTTCATCGGTACTTTCGGCGCGTTTATCCGGATGCGGTCGCCGGCGCGCACGCGGCGCGTGATGTTCGATATCGGCGCGGCGGGGCCGTGGGCCGGAGCGGTGCTGGCGGTGCTCGCGGTGGCGATCGGACTTAAGCTCTCCGACGTATCGCCGCTCGACACCTCCAGCGGCGGATTACAGCTTGGCAACTCGATCCTGTTCTGGGCGCTGTCGTACGCGGTGCTGGGCGTGGATCCCAACTCGGTCAACGTCAACCTTCATCCGATCGCGTTCGCCGGATGGATCGGGCTGCTGGTGACGACGCTCAACCTTTTGCCGGTCGGCCAGCTCGACGGCGGCCACGTGGTCTACGCGCTGTTCGGCCGCTGGCATCGAACGATCGCGCGCCTGTTCATCGTGGCGTGCGTGATGATGGTGGTGGTGCCGCTCTTCATGGGCTCGGCATATTGGGGCGGATGGCTCTTCTGGGTGGTGTTCCTTTTCTTCCTCGGCCTGGGGCATCCGGCCACCGTCGATGCGGATACGCCGCTCGATCCCCGGCGCAGGGCCTTTGCATGGGCGACGATCGTGCTGTTCCTCGTGACCTTCAGCCCGGTGCCGGCCTGGTACGCCGAGGGGACGCAAAACCCGCAGGAGCAGCCGCCCAAGGACAATACCTACAGCGTCGTCTACCGGCCCGCGCCGCCGCCGTTGCCCGCCTCGGTGCGGCTTAAGGGACTCTGATGAGCGGCGGGGGGAAGCGGCCGAGCTGGGATCAGTACTTCATGACGGTCACGCAACAGGTCGCCGAACGCTCGACCTGCCTGCGGGCCAAGGTGGGCGCGGTGATCGTGCGCGACCGCAGCATCCTCGCGACCGGCTACAACGGATCGCCGGCCGGGATGCCGCATTGCACCGAGGTCGGATGCCTCATCTATGAGTCGCACACGCCCGAAGGTGAAATCGAGCAGAACTGCTGGCGCACCATCCACGCCGAGATTAACGCGATCACCCAGGCGGCCAAAAACGGCGCCGCGATCCGCGACGCCGACATCTACGTGACTCACACACCGTGCATCCACTGCCTCAAGGTGCTCATCAACACCGGCATCCGCACCGTTTACTACGGGCGCGAGTACAAGCTGCATACGGTGGTCGAAGTGCTCAAGCATGCGGCGGTAAAGCTCGTGCAGGTGGCGCCGGAGGATGCAGATGCTCCCGCATGAGAGCGGCGAGGGCGCGGGCGGCGGCGCCACCAAGGCTGCCGTGCGGAATCTGCGCGCTCATCGAGCGCTGCCGCACGGGCAACTTCGCGGATTTCGTCGCCGAGCTGCCGCACTCGTTTGTAATCCTGGGCGACGCGCAATTTTATCGCGGCTATTGTGTGGTGCTCGCCAAACGCCACGCAGACGAGATTCACCTGATGCCACCCAAGGAGGCGCGCGCGCTTTTCGACGAGACAATCGCGGTGGGACGCGCGATCGCCCTTGCGACGTGGCCGCTCAAGCTTAACTACGAGTGTCTCGGCAATCTCGAACCGCATGTCCACTGGCATGTCTTCCCGCGCTTCGAGGCGGACGCGATGCGCACAGCGCCGGTATGGACGCGGCCTGAGGCCGAACGCAAAGTGTCACTTGAAGATTCCGACCGGCGGGCGCTGATCCGGACGCTCGCAGAAGAGTTGCGCCGCCAAATTTCCGTGGCGCGCGTGGCGGCCGAGCGATAAAGCCTTCAGTTTGCGCTCGTTCAGCCGGATGGATGCGGAGAGAAGGTGGCAGGCCCTGCGGCGAACTTCAACAATTACTTCAATATATCGCCGGTGGATAACCGCCGTATTGTTGGGCACCACAGCTTTGCTTGCATCCTGCCAAAAAGGCAAAATGCCTGATCAAGGTAGTTACGCGGCGCAGCTATATCTCAACAGATGCGGGCAGTGTCATCAGGCCTATAATCCGAGCCTGATGACCGCTCCGATGTGGGCCGTCAAGGTGGATTTGATGCAGGAGCGGATGAAGCAAACCGGATTGGCGCCGCTCACGCCGGACGAGCGCGAAACCATCCTGGAGTACCTGAGCAGCAACGCCGGCCAGCAATAACGCGCGCACATCGAGGCTCCAAGGAGGGGGGACCTGGGAGATGGCAGCTCAGGAGTTTCGCGTCCAGGAGGAATCCCGGCGCGACCAACTAATCGCGATCGGATCGAGCCTGTTCTTTCTCGCCGTGATCACGGCGGTGCTATGGACGCGGCCGCAATTCAGGACTTCCTTCGGCTGCGCGGTCGCGGGCGCCGCGTCGTTGTTTTTTGTCTGGACGCTGGTGCGCGAGATGCACGCCCTGTCCGGCCGCAAAAACTGGCCCGTGGTCATCGACGAGCAAGGCGTCCACTACGCCAGCCCCGGTCAGATTACCTGGGCCGAGATCGCCGGCCTCGAACCAGTGCGCTCGCGCCAGCGCGTCGATCTCCGCGATGCGCACGGCCGCGTGCGAGTCAGTCTCCCTTACGACCTCGAAGACGCGCACGAGGTGGTTCAGTTCGTGGCGGACATGCTGGCCGATCGATGGCCCGAAGTACCGCTGCCGCATGAGTTTGGCCAGGACCTGGGGACGCCGACGTTAACGGCTGGCGCGTTTGCGATCGCGGCGCTGGGCGGAGCTATCTATTTGATGCGCGGGCGCCCGTTGGTTCAATTGCTCTGCGCGGTGGCGATGGCGCTCGTCGTCGCGGCCTTTGTGGCATGGCGGCTCCGTTCGGTGCGCCGCCTGACGGTCGGCAAGCAAGACCTTATCGTGACAAAAGGGACGAAGCCTCGCGTGCTCAACTACGCTGACATCGACGCCGTGGGCCTGTTCGTAGTGGCAGGCAAAGCCGAGCGGCATTTCGACGTGAAAGTCACGTTTCGCGACAAGAGTGCGACCTACGTGCTGCCGTGGGGCTGCGATCCATTCGACGTTTATGCGACAGTGAAGGCGGCGTGGGAACGCGCCCGCATTGCCTCCGCCGCGTCCGCGACTCCTGCCGCCGCCAGGTGAGCCAAGGGGCAGTGCGAGCGATTCGCGCTATCTGATCAGCGGCGGCTGGCCGCCGTCGTAGACAATCCGGCCGTCGACGACCGAAGCGAAATCGGGCATACGATGCGCCGTCAGTTTGCCGTCTGGCATGATGTGCTCGACGTCCCATCCGCGCACCATCATCTGGTCCGAGACTAGTCGCCGATGGCATCGCCACCACAGTCCCTCCGAGCACATGATCGTGGTGCGCGCGGCGGCCGCGATTGCGATTAGCTCGTCGAGGCCTTCCGCAAATTCGGCGCTCTCAGTATAGTCCGCGTAAGAGCGGAACGCGGCGACCGTCCATGCCACGTGCGGCGAGTCGGCGCGCTTACTGTGGCGTCGTCCGCCGAGGCGTTTGAGCCATCGATACTCGACGCCGGCGCGGCCGAGCGCCGCCGCTAACGGCTCCTGGTTGAAATGCGGCCATCGGCGCGAACTCGGATAGGCGCGGACGTCGGCAAGGGTCGCAATTCGATGCTCGCCGAGGAGCTCGAGGAAGCGCTCGATCGGATGCGTCGAGTGGCCGACCGTGTAGAGCGCCGGCCGCGGCGGCGTGACCGGGGATTTTTCAGCGTTCGGCATCCGCCGGGGTCTGATTGAAAGAGGGCCGCTCTCCAGCAGCCCCTACACAAAGAATCGGAACGGAGACCAATCTGGCCTGCCTTGCCTGTCATCCCGAGCGAGTCTGCGAGTCGAGGGACCCCGGATCTTTTCGGGCTGAGACCCGCGTAATGCTCACTCAGAAAAATTCGGGGTCCTTCGACTCGCGCAACGCTCGCTCAGGATGACAGAAGTGGCATCCGCAGCTTACCTTCCGGCCCTTTCTGAACAATTCACGAGCTCTCAAATTACGGACCGGACGATGCACAGAAGCTCCCTAGCTTAGCGCGGCCAGCGCGAGGCCGGCGGCGATCAGCGCGAAGCCCGAAACGGTCGCCAGCGTCTCGCCCCATCGCGTCGCGCGTTCGATCAGCACGAAGCCCGTCAGCACTGCCACCCACAGCAGGTTCATCACACCCGCGACGAACAGCAACGCCATCAGCATCCAGCAGCATCCCACGCAGAACGCGCCATGGCGCAGCCCCATCGCGATCGCGCCGATACGGCCGTCGCGCCAGTGCGACATCAGGAAGCCCACTGGCGACTGACAGTGGCGCAGACATCCACGCTTGAGCGGCGAGAGCTGATAAGCACCCGCAAGGGCCAGGATGACGCCGCCCATCAGCGGCGCAACCCGCATCGCGCCGGTCAAAATCGCCGCATGCTCCAGCGCGGCCTGCAGCACGGTGGCGACGGCGCTGAATGCGGTCCACGCCGCCACGTAGCCGCCGGCGAACAGCCACACCCGCACTCGCGGCGAGGTGCCGCGGCCTTCGGCAACGCGCGCGTACATCGCGACCATCGGCGCCGCGCTCGGCAGCATCATCGCCACCATCATCACCGCCCACATCAGGAAGGTCAGCCACAACTGGCCCGGCGACCACGGCGAAGCCATCGACATCCCCGGCATCGCGGCCATGCCTGCCATCCCTGGCATGCCATCCATCGCGCCGGCCGGCATCCGCCACAAATACAGCCAGGCGAGCGCCGAGAGCGCGCCGAGGCCGCCCCAGATCGCTAGCTGGTCGGGCAGTCGGAGTGCGCGCGCAATTCTGGGCGCGTCTGTTGTGGGGAGCGCGGAAGCCATCGCAGATTTTGAGCACTACATCCTTGCCCGCGCGCGCGTCAGGCGTTGGTCCAGTTGATGGGCGAGAAGTGGCCGTTGCGTCCGCTGTTATCGAAGCTCAGCGAATGATCCTTGTAGAGGCTCGCCGTGCCGCGCGCGGCGGCCAGGCGTGCAGAGTAAGGATGCGTTACGTTGTCGAGCCACACCGCTTTACCGTCGCGTCCCGCCACGGCCTGCACGGTTACTTCGGTGATGCCGGCGATGCTCAGCTTCCGCGTGTCGCCCGAGGCGCTGAACTCGATCTGCGCCGTTTTGGTTGGCAGCCGATGAGCGATCATCGGGGCCAGCAGGCTCGGCGGTCCGCCGGCCTGTCCGGCGAAGATCGCTTCGAGTGCGGCACGCTGCTCGGCGTTCGCGCGGCCGTCGACATAAACTCCGCCGGTGCCGCCTCCCTGCGCCATCGGGCCCGGCGTGGTGAACGCCTGCACGGCGTTGAGCCCGGAAAGATCGGTCTTGCCGTAGCTGCCGCGATTGATGTGGAAGGCGAGCACCACGTCGCAATGGCCCTCGGTCGGGCGGACCTTGGCCTGGCTCAGCAGACAGGGGCAGAGCAGTTCGCAGTTGCAGGACTCAAAATACTCGCCCTCGATTTTCCAACTTTCGTTAGCCATCGATGTTCGCTCCAGTTCGGTGATGGGAAGGCGCACGCACGCCGAGTCACACTCGCAGTTCAACCGTATCGTGCATGCGCGGGCTGCGCGCGGTCAAGCGAAAATACATCAAAGCTATGCGGGCGCGAGAACGCGCACGCCACGACAAACGCGATCAGCCGCCGGGAGCCGGCTGGGCCGCTTGCGTCGCGGCGGGCGCGGTCGACACCGGCGCGCTCGCGGGCGCTCCTTCGGCGACGCGTTTGAGGTTCGCCACGTTGATTGCCGCCTCCGTCTGGTTGGCCACTGCGACCAGGTCGAGCGCGTCAGGATGCAGGTACTGTTTTGCCACGCGCTGGACGTCGTCTCTGGTCACCGCGCCGATCAACTTCGGGTAACGCTCGGCGTAGTCGAGGCCGAGGCCGTACATTTCGACCTGCAGCATGAAGCTTGCGATTGAGCTCTGGCGATCGATCTTGAGCGGAAAGCTGCCGATCAGATATTTCTTGGCCGAGGCCAGTTCGGTGTCGGAGACCGGCTGCTCCTGCATATCGCGCAACTGTTCGATGATGAGCTCCAGCGCTTCGTTGGTGCTCTTGTTTTTGGTCTGCGTGTCGACCGCGAAGGAGCCGGGAAATTTACCGGCGTCGAAGCCGCTCGAGATTCCGTAGGCCAGCCCATTCTTGCTGCGCACGATTTTCATCAGGCGCGAGGCGAAACCGCCGCCGCCCAGGATATAGTTCATCACCTGCAATCGATAGTAGTCCGGGTTGGAGCGCGCGATACCGCCCGAGCCCAAAATTATAGTTGCCTGCACGACGCTGCGGTCGACCAGCGTCGGATGAATTCCCGGCGGGACGACGGGCGCCGGCGGCTCCGGTTGTGGGGGCACCGTGCCCTTGAGCGCGTCAAACGCCTTCTCCAGCTTGGCTTTTACGTCGTCGGCCTTGACGTCGCCGACCACCGCGATCACCGCGCTGCCGATTTTATATTGCGCGTGGTAGAAGTCACGCACGTCCTGCGGCGTGAGCTTCGCTACCGACTCGGACGTGCCTTCGCTGGGATGGCCGTAAGGATGGTTGCCATAGAGAACCTTGTGGAAGGTGACTCCGGCGACGTAGCTCGGCTGCTCTTCCTGGGCCTTGATGTCGGCCAGGCGCTCGTCGCGCTTGCGGCTTATTTCGGCGTCACTGAGCGCGGGCTCGGTGAGCGTCGCCGCTATCAGGCGCAGAGTCTCGTCCTCGTATTTCGTAAGTGAGGTGAAGCTCGCCTGTGCATAGTCAGCTCCGGCGCCGACTGCGATCGAGCTGCCCATGAAGTCCACTTTCTGATTGAACTGCGCGGCGCTCAGGTCCTTGGTGCCGAGCGTCAGCGAGGCCGCGGTGAGGGAGGCGAGTCCAGCCTTGCCCTCGGGGTCGCGCCGTGAGCCCGCGTCAAACGCGATCGTCATCGTCACCATCGGCAGTTGATGCTGCTCGGAGACCAGCAGCACCGCGCCATCGGAGAGCACCGAGCGCTTAATCTCCAGCGCCGCGGCAGGAGCCGCCAGGGCCGCGGTTACAAACGTGGCGGCCAGCGCCGCGAACAGAAGATCGCCACGCCGCCGCCTCATCGTGCCACCTCGTCTATCGCGGAGGCCGCGCGCCCGATGCGCGTCGGGACCACCTCCAGCATTGAGTCGGCGATGCTGAGCGGGGGAGCATGACGCACGGTGCCGCCGGCGCCTCCACCCTGCTCATGGGGGAGGATGCCAGTCGGCATCAACACACCGACGGTGCAATTGTTCTCGACCAGGTATTTCTTCGCGACGCGCTGGACGTCGGCCGCGGTGACCTTGTCGATTTCCGTCAGGTAGCGGTCCATCAGATGGTAACTGCCGAGCATCTCCCACACGCCGAGCTGCAGCGCCTCCTCGAAGATCGAGTCCTGCAGGAATACGAATGACGATTGCTCGAGGTTCTTGGCCTTCTGCAATTCTTCCGCGCCGACCGGCTGGGTCTTGAGCTCCTCGATCACCTTGTTGGCTTCCGCGATCGCGTCCTCGGTCTTCACCCCCGGGCGCATCTGCGCGGAGAGCTCGAAAAGCCCGGGATCGAACGACGTCATGTCGTAGCTGGCCGACACTTCGACCACCATGCGCTTGTCGAGCACCATCGTGCGGTACAGGCGCGAGCTCTTGCCGTCGGAGAGAAGCTCGGAGGCGATTTCGAGCGCGAAGGCGTCAGCTCCGCCGACGCGATAATTGGGGACGTGGTAGGCCTCGCTGAAGGCCGGCAGGTTGGCGGCGTGACGCAGCACGACTTTTCGCGCGCCCTGCTGAGGCGGTTCGACCTCGAGCACGGGCGGCGGCTTGGGACCGTTCTTGATTGGGCCGAAGGATTCCGCGATCTGCTTGAGCACTTTGTCGGCGTCGAAGTCGCCCACCGCGACCGCGATCGCGTTCTGCGGCGAATAATACACGCTGTGGTACTTGAGCGCGTCGGCGAGCGTCAGGCGCTGAATGTCCTGCATCCAGCCGATCACCGGCCAGTGGTAAGGATGCTCGACGTAGGCCTGCGCCTGGGCGGACTCTGAGAGCGCGTCCTCTGGGTTGTCGTCGGTGCGCATCCGCCGTTCCTCTTCCACCACGGCGAGTTCGGAGTCGAAGCCTTTGGGATCGAAGTTCGCCATCCGGTCGGCCTCCAGGCCGATCGGCACGTCGATATGATCGCGGTTGATCACTTCGAAGTAGTCGGTGAAGTCGGAGCCGGTGAACGCATTATCCATCCCGCCGTTCTGCTGGATGATGTTGGAAAACTCCTCGGGGCCATATTTTTTGGTGCCGCGGAACTTAAGGTGCTCGACCAGATGCGAGATCCCGGTCTTGCCGAAACTTTCGTTGCGCGAGCCGACCTTGGTGAACAGGTTGAAAGTCGCCACCGGCGCCTTGTGATTCTCCAGCACCAGGACCTTGAGCCCGTTGGGCAGCGTTTCGCTCTTGACGGCGTCGGTAATTCCGGCGCGCGCGCGGCCCGGCGCGCCGGTCGAGATCACCGCGGCAAAGGCGAAGCTCAACGCGAACGTCAAAGTCAGGCGATGGTGTGGGTTACGAATTGGAATAAACATATCCTTTAGCACTTAAGACCTCGCTCGCCGCGCCGTCAAGCTGAGACGCCCAAGCGGCACGCGCGTCCGCAAATCAGCAACACCGGCGCGGCCCCGTTCGTTCCCGCCAAGTTCTCGAACGGCGAAAATGAAATTGCATAGCAGGTGCGCGATTTGTCACAATGAAATTGATGGCTCAACCTTCGGCTGAGGATCGCCCGCAGGCATTGCACGAAATCAAGGGCGTGCTGACGAAGTTCATGCGGATGCTGTACCCGCAGGAATTTCGCCTGGATTCGATCGCCAACTGCGGTCCGATGCTGGCATTTCATTATCCGCTGCTGGCGGGCGAGATGATTCATCTGCCCGAACAGATCGATGCGCTCGGCTCGCGCGCGCTCGCGTACGACTACTATCTCGTCACCGCCGCTCAACTCGCCGGCCGCCATGAGTTCGGCACCTTCAAGCTCTGCCTGGCCGAGTTGCCCGGTTTCGAGGAACGCGGTGAGACCGGCGTCGAAGCGATCGAAAGTTTCGTCGCGTCGTTCAGCGACCCGATGCTCGGCGGCGCCCTGATGCGGTTATGCGAGAGCGCGCGAGTCGACAGCGAGATGGCCCGGCGCTACCGCGGCCTTGCTCCGCGTATCGCCAAGCTCAACCGTGCGCTGGTCGAGAAGCTGAATCCGCGCGCGCTCAGCACGATGCTGGTGCGCGGCGCGCTGGAGATCGATCCCGGCGAGGACCCGGCGACGCAAACTTTCACCGGGCATGCCGCCGAATTCTTCGCGCCGCTCCGCAAGCCGGGCGCCGGCGTGCTGACCAGCGCGCGTCAGGCCTCGGCGATGTACACGTGGTTGCAGGAATTGATGGCGGCCGCGCGCCGCGCAGGCGCGGCCGAAGGTCTGGATGACGACGGTAACGCGCTGCGCAACGATCTTATCGGCAACCTCGACAGCGCCGAGGGCGGCGAAGGCGAAGGTCCAGAGGGCGCCGAGGGCGACAGCGACGGCGAGACCAATCAGAACGTGCGGATGGAAGTCTCGGGCAAGCAGTCCAAGGGCCGCGGCGGCCGCCCGCTCACTCCCGAGGAGATTCGCAAGCTGCTCGAGCAGGGCGCACAGATCAAACCCGCCGAGGGGCAGGGCGGCGCCGAGGGTGAGGGGATGTATCTCACCCAGCTCACGGGCAAGCAGGCGCAGGACCTCGAGGAATTGCGCGAGCAACTCGGCGAGATCGGCCCGGCGTCCAATCATGGGCGGCTGATGCTGATGCACGGGCGCAATCAGGATTCGTACTACTCATACGACGAATGGGATTACGTGCTCGCGGACTATCGGCGCGGATGGTGCCGGCTGCGCGAGGTAGCGCTCGCCGGCGACGACAACGATTTCTTCGCCCAGACGCTGGCGCGTTACTCCGAGATGCTGCCGCAGGTGCGCCGCCACTTCCAGCGCATCCGGCCCGCTTCATATCGGATGGTCCGCGGGCTCGAGGACGGCGAGGAACTCGACCTCGAACGTTTGGTCGAAACGCGCGTGTCGCGCCTGATGGGCGAGAGCCCCGATCCGCGCGTCTACAGCGCACGCAAAAAAGAGTCGCGCGACGTCGCCACGCTCTTCCTGCTCGACATGTCGGCGTCCACTGACGAGCCGATCCATCGCGAGGTGCGCAAGGCGACCACCGACGACGACGATCACAGCGATGACTGGATGAAGGCCTGGCAGCGCCGTCCGCAACAGAGTCAGCGCCCGCGCCGCATCATCGACGTCAACAAGGAAGCGCTGGTGATCATGGCCGAGGCGCTCGAGGAAATCGGGGACTCCTACGCGATCATGGGATTCTCGGGCCACGGCCGCGACAACGTCGAGTTCTACGTCATCAAGGAGTTCAGCCAGGGTTTGACCGACGAGGTCAAGGCGCGTGTCGGCGCGGTCGAGCCCAAGCGATCGACGCGGATGGGCGCGGCGATCCGGCATGTGCGCGAGAAATTCAAGGATACAAGCTCGCGCGCCAAGCATATGATCCTGCTAAGCGACGGTTTCCCGCAGGACTTCGACTACGGTCACGACCGGCGCTCCAACGCCTACGGTATCCAGGACACGATGGTGGCGCTCAAGGAACTCGAGATGGCGGGGGTGCTGCCGTTCTGCATCACGGTGGATCGCACCGGCCACGACTACCTGCGCCAGATGTGCGCGCCGTCGCGCTACCTCGTCATCGAGGACATCACCTCGCTGCCGCGCGTGTTGCCGAAAATCTACGAGCAGGTCGTCCGCTGGTAGGCCTCGCGCTTTCGAGCACTCGCAGTTCTTGACCACAACCCCGCCAGCATTGTATACGGCGCTCAAAACTGGCTGAAGGGGGGCATGCGATGGCAGTCGACGAAGCAAAGCTTCAGCAATTGCTCGGCAAGATGCTTGGCGAGGTGGGTGCCGCGATGGGCATCGGCCTGGTCCTCCTGGGCGACAAGTTTGGCTTGTACAAGACGCTCGCAGCCGCCGGGCCGCAGACGTCCGCGGAACTCGCCTCACGTACCGGCACGGCGGCGCGTTACGTGCAAGAGTGGGCAGCCGCGCAGGCGGCGGGCGGCTATATCAATTTCGACCCTGCGACGGAGCGATTTTCGATTTCACCTGAGCAGGCGCTGATCCTCGCCGACGAGAACGGGCCTGCATTTTTTCCCGCGATGTTCGAAATCGCCGCTGCGGCCGCGCGCGATCTACCTAAGCTCGAAGCGGCGTTCCGCACCGGCGCGGGCGTTGGATGGCATGAGCACGATCCCTGCCTGTTCCGTGGCACCGAGAGATTTTTCCGCCCGGGCTACGCGATGCATTTAGTGTCGGAATGGATCCCGGCATTGGAAGGCGTGAAGGAAAAGCTCGAACGCGGCGCGCACGTCGCGGACGTCGGATGCGGTCATGGGGCATCGACTATTTTGCTGGCCAAGGCGTTTCCGAAGTCGGAATTCTCCGGTTTCGACTATCACGAACCATCGCTCGTGCGCGCGCGCGAGCTGGCGCGCGAGAACGGCGTCGCTGACCGGATTACTTTCCAGCGCGCGTCGGCGAAGGAATTTCCCGGCACCTTCGATCTGGTCGCATTCTTCGACTGCCTGCATGACATGGGCGACCCCGTCGGAGTGGCTGCACACGTCAAGTCGACTTTGAAATCGGGCGGCACGTGGATGATTGTCGAGCCCTTCGCTTCCGATGTAATGGCGGAAAATCTCAACCCGATCGGCCGCATATTCTATTCGGCATCGACGCAGATTTGCGTGCCCGCATCATTGTCGCAGGAAGTTGGTCTGGCCCTCGGCACTCAGGCCGGTGAAGCCAGGTTGCGAGAAGTGATATCGAGCGGAGGATTCTCTCGAGTACGGCGCGCCACCGCCACTCCGTTCAATCTGGTGCTGGAAGCGCGGCCCTGAGTTGGGTTTGCGGCTGTCTAAACTATGGGCGCTGAGCGCTCATCAGCCGCGCGCGCAGCTTGGTGTCCGACGCCGCATCGATCGCCGTCCACGCCATCGCGGCCGAACCGTCGAAGATCGCCTGGTCGGCCGCCGGCGTGATGCAGCAGGCGGTGAATTCGGGCTGATGATTCACCGCAGGCAACGAGTTGATTCCGATGATCGGATGGATCGTCGGAAACACTAGCGAGACGTTGCCCATGTCGGTCGAAGCGGCGGCGCGGCTCATGTCCGCACCCGGAGCGATGAAGCGGCGGCCGAGCGTCTCGCCATTGCGCTGGTAGAGCGCCGCGAGTTCAAGATCGCTGACCAGTTCCGCGTACGGTTTGTCGCCGCCCTCGATTTTTAGCTTGGCGCCGGTCGCGATCGCTCCCGCCTCGAAACATTTCAGGACGCGCGAACGGATCTCGTGCAGTTCGCCGACAGTGCGAGCCCGCACCATGTAGCTCGCGGAGGTGTGAGCCGGGACGATGTTAGGCGCGTCGCCGCCGTGAGTGACTATTCCGTGGATTCGGTTGGTCGGATGAATATGCTGGCGCAGCAGGCCGATCGAGGTCTGCGCCACCACCAGAGCGTCAGCGGCGTTTATGCCGAGCTCGGGAAACGCCGAGGCGTGCGCCTCCTTGCCCGTGTACTTGACTTCGAACTGGCAGACCGCGATAAACGGCGGCACCGTCATATCGACCGGCGCCGGATGCGTCATCATCGCGAAATGCGTGCCCGCAAACGCGCCGCGCTCGAGCAGCAGGATCTTGCCGCCCGCGTTACATATCTCCTCAGCCGGCGTACCGATCACGGTTACCGTCAGGCCGGCGTCGTTGGCAACTTTGGCGAGCGCGATTCCCGCGCCCGCCGCCATCGCGGCGATGACGTTGTGGCCGCAGGCGTGGCCGATCGCCGGCAGGCAATCGTACTCGGCGCAGATTGTGACGTGCAGCGGGCCTGCGCCGGCGCTCGCGGTGAACGCGGTCGGCAGATCGCAAATCCCGCGTTCGACTTTGAAGCCAGCACCATCGAGCATCTCGCAGAGCCATCCGCAGGCCTTCTCCTCTTCGAAGCCGAGTTCCGGATGGGCGTGGATGCGATGGCTTAGAGCGACCAGCGGTTTGCGGCTCTGCTCGATCTTTTCACGCGCTGCGTCCTTCGAGTTCATGGACTTTTCCTTCTAGCGGATAGCGGCCAAACCGATGCCGATCCGCCGTTTTCGTTGCCGACCTTCAGGGCAGAATACGATCATGAGCCGATGCGCAGGTCGTGCCCGGTCATCTCGGGCGGCGCTTCGATACCAAGCATCCCCAGCAACGTCGGGGCGACATCGGCGAGCGTGCCCCCGGCGCGCAGCTTTCCCTTGTACGACGGGTCGAACAATATCAGCGGCACTGGAAAGGTCGTATGCGCGGTGTGAGCCTGGCCGGTTTTCGGGTCGGCCATGAATTCGGCGTTGCCGTGATCGGCGGTTATCAACGCGACGCCGCGCGCGCGCTCGACCGCGTCGACAACCCTGGCGAGCGCCGTGTCCGTCGTCTCGATCGCCGCGATCGTCGCTTCGAGTTTGCCGGTGTGGCCCACCATGTCCGGGTTGGCGAAGTTCATCACCACAACTCCGAATTTGCCACCGCCGATTTCCGCCGCCGCACGCTCGGCGATCTTTTCCGCCTGCATCGCGGGCTCGAGGTCGTAGGTCGCCACCTTGGACGACGGTATCAGCACGCGCTCTTCGAGCGGGAACGGCTTCTCGACCCCGCCGTTGAGGAAGTACGTGACGTGGGCGTACTTTTCGGTCTCGGCGATGCGCAGGTTGTGAATGCCGGCGCGCGCTAAAACCTCGGCGAGCGCGTTCTTCACGTCCTCGGGGCCGAAGGCGAGCGGCAATCCGAAGCTACGATCGTACTCGGTCATGCATACGTAGCCGACGCGCGGAAAGCGCGGTCGCGCGAAACCGCTGAATTGCTCCAGCGCCAGCGCGGCGGTCAGCTCGCGCGCGCGGTCGGCGCGGAAATTGAAACACACGACCTGGTCGCCGTCCTTAAGCGACGCGCCGCCGGCGATCACGCGTGGCGCGACGAACTCGTCGGACTCGTTGGCGGCATAAGCGTGTTCAACGGTCGCGCGCGCGCTGCCTTCGGCGATCCCTTCGCCAAGAACGATCGCGCGCCAGGCGCGCTCTACGCGCTCCCATCGTTTGTCACGGTCCATCGCGAAGTAGCGGCCGCTGACCGTCGCGACCCTGCCGCATCCGAGCGCCTTGAGCTTCGCTTCCAGCGCGTCGACGAAGGGCAGTGCCGAGCGTGGCGGCGTGTCGCGCCCGTCGAGCACCGCATGCACCGCGACCTCGCGCAGACCCTCGACCGGCCGCCAGTTCGAGCAGGGCGAAGAGATGATTGATATGGCTGTGCACGCTGGCGTCGGAGAGCAGGCCCCATAGATGAAGCGTGCGGGTGCTGTCCCGCGCGCGGCGAATCGCGCCGAGCAGTACTTCGTTGCGCGCGAAAGCCCCGGTCTCGATCGCCTTGGAGATGCGCATCACGTCCTGGTAGATCACGCGTCCCGCGCCGATCGTCAGATGGCCGACCTCGGAATTGCCCATCACTCCGGGCGCCAGGCCGACCGCCTCGCCCGAAGCGTCGATCTCGGTATGCGCCTGCGTGCGATACAGACGATCCATCGTGGGCGTCCGCGCCATCGCGATCGCGTTGGCCTGGCGCTCGGCCCGCAAGCCCCACCCATCGAAAATCACCAGCACCGCAACCGGGGGACGCCGCACCGGATCGCTCATCGCGTGCTCCCGCCGCGGCGAAACGCCGAGGCGCCGGGCCACGATGCGCGGGCGCCCAATTCCTCCGCGATGCGCAGCAGGCGATTGTACTTGGCCGTGCGCTCGCCGCGGCTCATCGAGCCGGTCTTGATCTGCCCTGCGCCGGTTGCGACGGCGAGGTCGGCGATCGTCGTGTCCTCGGTTTCGCCCGAGCGATGCGAAACGACGCAGGTAAAGCCGGCCGCTTGCGCCATCTCGATCGTCGTCAGCGTTTCGCTGAGCGTGCCGATTTGGTTGAGCTTGATCAGGATCGAATTGCCGGCGTGCTCGCGGATGCCGCGTTCCAGGCGCTTGGGATTGGTCACGAAGAGGTCATCGCCGACAAGTTGCACGCGCGCGCCCAACTCCCGCGTCAGCGTTTGCCATCCCGCCCAGTCGTCCTCTGCGAGGCCATCCTCGATCGAGACGATCGGATAGCGGTCGATCCAATCGCTGTACAGACGGACCATCTGTTCCGAGTCGCGCGCCTTTTTGTCCGAGCGCGCAAACACGTAGCGGCCGTCCTCGCAGAACTCGCTGGAGGCCGGATCGAGCGCGAGCGCGACGTCGGAGCCGGGACGATAACCGGCTTTGGTGATCGCCTCGAGGATCACTTCGATCGGTTCTTCATTGTTGCGCAGGTTGGGAGCAAAGCCGCCCTCGTCGCCGACGTTGGTCGATTGCCCGCGTTTTTTGAGCACGCCGGCCAGAGCGTGAAAGACCTCTGCACCGATACGAATCGATTCGGCGAACGAGGGCGCGCCGAGCGGCACGATCATGAACTCCTGCATGTCGACGCTGGAGTCGGCGTGCTTGCCGCCATTGAGCACGTTCATCATCGGCACCGGCATCACACTGGCGCCGGGGTTGAGATAGCGATAGAGCGCCACGCCGGCAGCAGCGGCGGCGGCGTGCGCGGCGGCGAGCGACACGCCGAGCATCGCATTGGCGCCGAGCTTTGATTTGTTCTCGGTGCCGTCGAGCGCGATCAGCCGCTCGTCGAGCGCGCGCTGCGCGGCCGCATCGCCGCCGCGGAGCGCGGCGGCGATCGGCCCGTTGACGTTGGTGACGGCGCGCGTGACGCCCTTGCCGCCGAAGCGGCGCGGGTCGCCGTCGCGCAGCTCCAGCGCTTCGTGAACGCCGGTCGAGGCGCCCGAAGGCACGGCGGCGCGGCCGAGCGCGCCACCCTCGAGCCTGACGTCGACCTCGATAGTGGGATTGCCGCGCGAATCGATGATTTCGCGGGCGCGGATTTCAGCAATGCCGGTTGCGGACATGGGAGCGAGCCTCGTGCTCAAAAGCAAAGCAGGAAACGCGGCCGTGCGGAAGCGTGGCGCGGGCGGCGCAGAGCGCCGCCCGCGCCGGTCACGCGGATCGTATCGCCGCGGCTTTGCGGCGGCGATACGACCGCGCAATCCCGGCACGGCACCGCCGCGCCCGGACGAAACGCGCCGCGCGCCGCTACGCCGCGCGGCGCGCAACGGGCCGCTCGCGCGCGGCGCTACGCCGCGCGGCGCGGCCGCTGCACATCCTTGGCCAGCACGCGCTCGGCCACCGGCTTGAACAGCCCTGCCGATACACCCTTCATGTCGATTCCGTCGCTGATCACCATGTCGGCCGTTCCGACGCGCTTTTGCAGCTCCTTGAGGGCGCCCTTGGCGTCGTCGGTCTCGATCTCATACAGCGCCAGGTAGCGATGCGCGTGGGGCCCGTCGCCGAGTTGTGCGTCGGCAAGCGTGAAGCGTTGCGCAGCCACGAAACCGGGTACGTTAAGGACGTCAGGAATGTGGATTTTATTATACCACTCGTTGTACTCGGCCTCCTGGGCGGGCGTGGTCGGATTGCTCAATACCACGAATGTGTATTTGGCCATTGTGTAGTCCTCCGTTTACGAAATGTTAGCGCGCCGTGCGGATGGTATATTGCGATTTCGATTTCAGTCCAGCAACGGCCGCAGCGCGATTCTAGGCCCGGCGCTCGACCGCTGTCCAATGCCGTGCTTGCGCGGGCCCCTGTAGCGATCAGATTGCTCCCTCCTCACGCAGCGCGGCTATCTCCTCCCACGAGTAGCCGAACTCGAGCAGGACTTCCTCCGTATGCTGTCCCATCTCGGGCGCCGGCGGCGACTCGGTTCGCACTTCGCCGTTGTAGGTAATCGGCGTGCCCGAGACCAGCACGCGCCCCGCGGTCGGATGGTCGAGTTCCTGAAGGTAGCCGTTGACGCGCGCCTGCTCGCTGTTGAGCAGCATCTGGTAGTCGGCGACCTGGGTAACCAGGATATCGACGGCGGTTAGTTCATCGAGCCATTGGCGAGTGGTTTTTTTCGGGAAGATCGCGTCGAGCACTTCGATCATCTTCCAGCCGTGGAAGTTGCGCGTCGGGTTGTCGAACTGCGGATCGTCCTGGAGATGCTGGATACCCATCACGCGGCAGAAATCCGGCCATCGCTTGTCGTCGACGCCGGCGATACAGAGCCATCCGTCGCTCGTGCGGTACGCACCCCAGACACCGTGCAAAAACTGATGGCCGCGGCCAGCGCGCAGCGAATCCCGACCGCTCATCGAGACGAAATCCAGCTCGAACCCCTGCATCGCGATAAGCGTGCCGAAGATTGATGCGTCGACGCGCTGGCCCTTGCCGGTGCGCTCGCGTGCGAACAGTGCGCCGAGCACGCCCGCCGCCAGGCTGAGCGCTCCCGAGTGGTCGGCGACCGCGATTCCCGCTGCCAGCGGCGGATCGTCGGGCATCCCGGTCTTCGCCATCAGGCCGCTGGCCGCCTGCGCCAGCGTGTCGCGACTCGGCCGCTTGACCCACGGCCCTTTGGGACCCCACGAACTCGCCTGCGCATAGACGATTTTTGGGTTGTCCTTGAGCAGGTCGTCGAACCCCAGGCCGAGCCGGTCGAGCACGCCGGGCCGGTAGTTGGTGAGCAGCACGTCGCAGGACTTGGCCAGGCGATGGATGAGCGCGACGCCGCCGGCCTTCTTGAGGTCGAGGGTGATGCTGCGTTTACCGCGGTTCATCGCGGTGAAATAGAACGAGACGTCCTGGTTTTTGGCCTCGGGTCCACCGATCAGTCCGCACGTCAGCCAGCGGCTCAAGTCCCCGGTCTCGCGGTTCTCGATCTTGATAACGCTGGCGCCCATGTCGGCGAGCACC
This sequence comes from uncultured delta proteobacterium, assembly GCA_963815255.1. Lineage (GTDB taxonomy): Bacteria > Desulfobacterota > Binatia > Binatales > Binataceae > JAKAVN01. The sequence continues at coordinate 70,589 of CAWFGH010000007.1, forward strand.
AGTCCTGCGAACGGTCCCTGGATCTCCTGGCCAACCTCGATCACCTTAATGCCCTCAAGCGGCTTGCTCATCGCGTTCCACTCCCCATGTGGTTTCGTTAGGTTCCGAATATAGCGCGAATAGCAGGTCAAGCGTGTGCGCAAGTGCCAAGCATGTCGCCCAAGCATTCGATTGACATTGCGGGAGCGTGTTTGCTGGAACGGCTTGGTGATTGCGCGCGGCCGCGGCTAAGCTGCGATCGCGATGGAGCCGAGCATCTACGAATACCCAGCGATTTTCCGCCGCGTGCACATGGAGAAGCCGGCCGAGATCGGCGCCGAGGTCGATTTCATGCGCGAGGTCTGGCGCCGTCATCTGAAACGTCCCGTGCGCCGCGTGCTCGACGTCGCCTGCGGCGATTCTCCGCACGGGCTTGCGCTCGCGCGTGTGGGAATTACGGTGGCCGGTATCGACCACTCGCCGACGATGATCGCCGCCGGGCGCAAAGCGGCGGGCGCCGCGCCGATCCGCTTCTACCGCCGTTCGATCGAACGCTTTCGCATCCCGGAGCGTCCGTTCGACGCCGCTTTTTTCATGTCCGAGACGTTTCCTATCATGACCGAGAACCGCGCGCTGCTTTCGCATCTGGCCTCGGTCGGTCGGCTGCTCGGGCGCGGCGGGCTCTATTGTGTCGATATCGATCGCCACGACGGAGTCGAGGTAGCCGGCGCACGCAAGCTTTGGCGCCGGCGCAAAGTCATCGCCGATGGCACGCGGGTCGACGTGCGCGAGTACCATCGTCCGATCGCGTGGTCGTCGGGGATGCACTCGATTTACGAACTGGAATGCACCATCCATTTCCCCGCCGGGCCGGTGGTCACACGCGATATCGTGCCGGTGCGCTACACCCTGCCGAGCCTGCTCGAGCTTGCCGCGCGCGCCTGCGGATATTTCACGATGGTGGCGTCTTACGCCGACCTTTCGTTCACCAAGCCGATCGAGAAATGCTACGGACGCTGGCTCGGCGTGCTGCGCCGCGTGTAGCTTCGGGAATCGATAATCGAGCGGCGGCTTGACGCGCGGCGGGCCGCGATGGCGTGATAGTCGCGATGGCGACGCGCGAAGCCGACCGTCCCCGCATGATCACCGCGGACGAAGCCGCCGCGCAACTCGGCGTCAAACTCGGCACACTCTACGCCTACGTCAGCCGCGGATGGCTTCGCAGCTATCGCCGGCGTATCGGACGCCAGGCGCTCTACCGCCGCGACGATATCGACGCGCTCCGCGATCTTGCCACCGCCGAGGGTGGACGCCGCGGCCGCAGCCTGCCCGACGCTTCGTCATGGGTGACCGTCGCCCAGCCGCCCTCGAGCGACGGCTCGGCCTACGGCGTGATCGTCGCCGAGTCGGCGGTCAGTTCGATTATCGAAGGGCGGCTCGCCTATCGCGGCTATCCGATCGAGGAATTGATCGCGCGGGCCTCATTCGAGGAGGTCTGCCTCCTGCTCTGGAACGGCGAGCGGCCGCAGGCCGGCGCGGTCGCCGCGCTGCGCCAGGTGATCGCGCGGGCCGAGGCGCCGGAGAAAGTCATCGCGGCGCTCCGTGCGGTAGGCGACGACGCTTCGCCGTTGCTCAGACTGGAGGTCGTGATGCCGGCGCTGGCGTCGCTCGAGCGCCATCGCGGCACCCGTCCCACCGTCGAGCAGGGCACGCGAATCATGAGTATGTTGCCGCTGGCGCTGGCGCGCGGCCGCGCGGGTTCTGCCGGCGGCGGCGCCGGGATGGCCGCGCGTCTCGCGAGCGTCGGCCTGCACGCGCCCACGGCCGAGTGGGAGATCGCCACGCTCGATCGCATCCTGGTCGCGTGTGCCGAGCACGAGCTTAACGCCTCGACCTTTGCGGCGCGCGTGGTTGCGTCCACCGGCGCCGACCTCCACGCCTCGGTGCTGGCCGCGCTCTGTTCGCTCTCGGGTCCGATTCACGGCGGCGCATGCGACCGTATCGAGCAGATGTTCGCGCAACTCGACGCCGGGACGCGCCTGGAGGAATGCCTCGCCGCGTTCAGCGTCAAGTGGCGGCTCCCGCCGGGCTTCGGTCACGCGATTTATCCGGCGGGCGATCCGCGCGCGGTGCTGCTCAAGAAGGAGGCCGCCGACATCGCGCGCCATCGCGGCCGCCGCCTGTTCGACACGGCGACGCGTGTCGAGGAAACCGTGTGGCGGCGCGAACGGCTGCGTCCCAATCTCGACTTCTATCTGACCGTGTGCGCGCGGATGCTGGGGTTTGCCCGCGGGCTGCCGGCCGCGATTTTCGCCGTGGGCCGCGCCGCCGGATGGATCGCGCACAGCCTCGAGCAATACGCCGATAACCGGCTGATCCGGCCGCGGATGCGCTACCGGGGTGTGCCGATGCGTCATTGGACCTGAAGCGCCGACGCGCGCATCGTGGGAGTCACGGCGAGACGTCTCGCTCGCTCGCGCCTTTGACGGCGGAGGGCGTGCGGTCGTATTAAAAGACACCGAAGAGGTGAGCTGATGAAAGCGATTGCCAAGACCCGGCCCGCGCCCGGCGCCGAACTTATCGATACTCCCGTGCCGCGGCCGGGCGAGGGCGAGCTGCTGGTCAAGGTCGCGGCCTGCGGTATCTGCGGCTCCGACCTCCATATCTATGAATGGGAACTCGGTGCCGAGCGCGCGGTAGGGCGCTTGCCCTCGGTGCTCGGCCACGAGCCGGCGGGCGAAGTGGTCGAGGTCGGCTCGCGCGTGAGCGGCTTCAAGGTTGGCGATCACGTGGCGCTCGATCCGTTCGGCCAGTGCGGGCGATGCGGCCCGTGCACCGCCGGGCGCTTCAACTATTGCGACGCTCCGACGCGTCTTAGCGGTGCGTTCGCCGAGTTCTGCATCGCGCCCGTCACCAATTCATGGCTGGTGCCAAAATCGATGGATATGGAGAGCGCCGCGATGCTGGAGCCGTTCGCCACCGGCGTGCACGCGGTGGAAATTTCAGGCCTCCACGCCGGCGACAGCGCCGTGGTCGAAGGCCCGGGGCCGATCGGGCTTAGCGCGGCGCTCTCGGCGCGCGCGCTCGGCGTTACCTCGATTGTTATCACCGGGCTCAAGGTCGACGCCGAACGCCTGGAGTTGGCGCGCCGGATGGGCTTCAAGACGGTATGCGCGAGCGATCGCGACTGGCTCGATCAGGTGCGCGCGCTGATGCCGCCCGGCGGCGCCGACGTGGTCTTCGACGCCTCGGGAGCGCTCGATTCGGCGCGCCATATCGTGCGCAAGGGCGGCGCGCTGGTCGAGCTCGGATGGCCGGCGCGCGATGTCGCCGGGACCGAGTTGCGCTCGCTCTTTTTCCACGGCGTCAGCATCATTCCCTCGCGCGTGCGCACGCCCGAGACCTGGCGGCGCGCAATCGCGACAGTGGCGAGCGGCGCGGTCGATCTTAAACCGATGGTCACGCATCGCTATGATCTGGATCACGGCCTGGAGGCGTTCGAGCTGTTGAAGGCGCGCCAGGGCCTCAAGGCGCTGATCATGCCGCAGGCTTGAGACCGCCGCGACGCGGCTCTGAGAGCGAATTGCGCGCGCGGCTCAAAGTTAGAATTGCGAATTGAGAGGTAACGAGCGATGAAGGACGGCTACAAAATCGTCGACGTCGACAGCCACATGATGGAGCCCGACTGGCTGTGGGAGAGGCATATCGAGGACCGTTACAAGAGCGCGGCGCCGAAGATGGGTATCGCACCCGCGTCGGGCCGCCGCACCTTTTTGGTCGAGGGCGAGCCGTTCACCCGCGAGAAGGGCAAGTACCCGATGGCCGCGCCCGCGTTTTTCAAGACGGTGGCGAAGGCGATGGAGCGTTTCAAACGCGCGAGCTCGACTGGCTTCAGCCCTCAGAGCCGCCTGCAGGACATGGACGAGCAGGGCGTCGACGTGCAGATTCTCTATCCGACCTTTGCGGGCCAGATGCTCGGGCGCCGCTTCAATGACGCCGAACTTCTCGCCGCCTGCTGCCGCGCCTACAACAACTGGGCGCACGAATACTGCTCGGCGAATCCTCAGCGCCTGCGGCCCGCCGCGATTCTGCCGATGCAGGACGTCGACAAGGCCGTCGCCGAGGCGAACCGCGCGGCCAAACTTGGCGCGGTGAGTTTCTACGTGCGGCCCAACCCGGTCGACGGCTCTTCGATCTTCGACGACTATTACTTGCCGCTGTGGACCGAGGTCGAAAGGCTCGGCCTGCCGATTTCGACTCACGATTCGGCTTCGTCGTCGGTGCCGTCGTTCGGCGACCGGATGAACACGCACGTCAGCGGGCATATCCTCTCGCATCCGTTCGAGGCGATGGCCGCGATGACCGGACTCATCTGGTACGGCGTGCTGGAGAAGCTGCCGAAGCTCAAGGTGGTCCATGTCGAGGCCGACGGCGGATGGGTGCCGTACTGGCTGCAGCGGATGGAGCAGCACTGGAACTACGGCGGCAATTCCGAGCACGAGTATCTGACCAAACCGCCGACCGAGTACTTCAAGCGCAACTTCTGGGTCGCGTTCCGCGGCGACGAGCCGACCATGAAGGCGGCGGTCGAGCTGGTTGGCGACGACAACTTTTTGTGGGACACCGACTACCCGCATCCCGACGGAACTTTTCCGTGGGGGATCGACGCGATGATGCGCCAGCCGATCGGGCAGGAGAGCAGGCGCAAAATTTTGTGGGACAACGCGGTGCGCGCGTTCAATCTCAACTGACGCCGACGATGGCCGAGGCGATCTAAATGGATTTCGAGTACACGCCCGAGCAGGAGGCCTTTCGCAAGGAAGTCCGCGAGTGGCTGCGCGCCAATCTGCCGCCCGAGCTATGCGTCGACGACGCGATGGACGAGCGGATCGCGGGTACCCGCGAGGTTTTCGAGAAGCGCCGCCTGTGGCAGGCCAAGGTCAACGACGCTGGCTATGCCGGCCTCGCCTGGCCCAAGGAATACGGCGGACGCGCCGCGCCGTTGATGGAGCAGATCATCTTCGACGAGGAATACTCGCGGGCGCGCGCGCCGGTGCTGCCGGGCTATTCGGGCCTCCAGTTGCTAGGGCCGACCATGATGTACTGGGGCAGCGACGAACAAAAAAAATACTACATTCCGCGCATCCTGAGCGCCGAGGACATCTGGTGCCAGGGCTACTCCGAGCCGGGCGCGGGCTCCGACCTTGCCGGACTGCAGACCCGCGCGGCCGACCACGGCGACTACTTCATCGTCAACGGGCAGAAGGTGTGGACCTCGGGCGCACAGTACGCCGACCGTATCTTCATGCTCGTGCGCACCGATCCGGAAGCGCCCAAGCACAAGGGTATCAGCTACCTGCTGGTCGACATGAAAAGCCCCGGTGTCGAGGTGCGTCCGCTGGTCCTGATGAACGGCCATCGCCACTTCAACGAGGTCTTCTTCGACAACGTCCAGGTGCCGAAGAAAAATCTCGTCGGGCCGCAGAATGAAGGATGGAAAGTCGCGATGACCACGCTCGGTTTCGAGCGCGGGATGGCCAGTGGCGGAGGCCATTCCTCCCAGGTGCGCCGGCTCGCGGAACTTGCGCATGCGATCAAAATCGACGGCCGCCCGGCGTGGGAGCAGGAATGGGTGCGCCAGCGCCTGGCCGAGTTCATGACCGAGTGCGAGGCGCTCAAGTACACGCGGCTGCGCTCGCTCACGCGCCGGCTGAAGGGTTTGCAGCCGGGACCGGAAGGCTCGGTGTTGAAGCTTGCCGGCTCGGAGCTGGGAGTAGCGATCGCGCGCTTCGCGAGCGAGCTTCTGGGCCAGCATGCGCTGCTCGGCGCGCCGACCGGCGACGTGCCGGACGCGCCGCGATGGCTCAATCGGGTGCTCAGCTCGCGCCAGTACACGATCGCGGGCGGGACGAGCGAGATTCAGCGCAACATCATCGGCGAGCGCCAGTTGGGCTTGCCCAAGGGTTGAGCGCTGCACGGGGCGGCGCGTTGCCGCGGGCGCATCTAGCCGGCGAGCTTGCGGCGCAGGACCTCGTTGACCACCTTGGGATTGCCCTTGCCGCCCATCGCTTTCATCACCGCGCCGACGAAAAATCCGTAAAGCTTGTCGCGGCCGGCACGGTACTCGGCGAGCTTGGCGCTTTCCGCCGCGAGCACCCGGTCGCAGGCTTCGGCGATCGCGGCTTCGTCGGAGACCTGGGCGAGGCCTAGTTCCGCGACGGTTGCCTCTGCACCCTTGCCCGAGCGGCACATCGCGGCGAACGCGTTCTTGGCGGCGTTGAGGCTGATGCGCGAGTCCTCGACCATCTTCAGCAGCGCGCCGGTCTCCTGCGGCTTGGGCGCCGCTTCCGTGAGCGGCTTGGCGGACTCGTTGGCGGCGCGCAGGACTTCCGTCATTACCCAGTTGGCAGCGGATTTCGCATTGACTCCTGCGGCGAGGACGTTGACGAAGTAGTCACCCAAATCGTCACGACCGAGCAGGACGCTGACTTCATAAGGTGTGAGCCCGAAGTCCTTGACGTATTTTTCGCGCGTTTGGGCGGGCAGCTCAGGCATACCCGAGCGGATTTCTTCGACCAGATCCGGTGGCACGATCAGCGGCGGCAGGTCGGGCTCGGGAAAATAGCGATAGTCATTCGCAAACTCCTTGGAACGCATCGGACGCGTCTCTTCGCGCTCGGGATCCCAGAGAAGGGTCTCCTGGGCGATACGCCGGCCAGCGGCGACCTCTTCGATCTGCCGGTTGACCTCGTACACGATCGCTTTCTCGACGAAGCGGAACGAATTGAGATTCTTGATCTCGGTCCTGGCCCCCAACTCCGTGGCGCCGCGCGGACGCACCGAGACATTGACGTCGCATCGCAGGCTGCCCTCTTCCATCTTGCCGTCCGAGGCGCCGACGGCGACGAGGATTCCGCGCAACTCGCGCAGATAGTCAACCGCCTCTTCGGGCGAGCGGATATCCGGTTCGCTCACGATCTCCATCAGCGGCACGCCCGAGCGGTTGAAATCGACCAGACTTGCATTCTCGGCATGGATATTCTTGCCGGCGTCTTCTTCGAGATGAATTCGCACCAGGCGAATCCGGCGCGGCTCGACGCCCTCGCGCGCCGGAAGCTCGATATAGCCGCCGCGGCATAGCGGCTGATCGTACTGGCTAATCTGGTAGCCCTTGGGCAGGTCGGGATAGAAGTAGCTCTTGCGCGCGAATACTGAGTGCGGCTCGATCTTGCTATGCGCGGCGAGCCCGGTGCGAATAGCCAGTTCGAGCACGTGGCGATTCAGCACCGGCAGCACCCCCGGCATCGCCATGCACACCGGGCAGACGTTATGATTGGGCGGCGCGCCGAAGTCCGCCGCGCATCCGCAGAACAGCTTCGAGCGAGTCAGCATGTGGGCATGAACTTCGAGCCCGATTACCGCCTCGTATGCCTCGTTATTCATCGATTCAAATGGTCCAATGGGCCGTCGCCGCCCTGTCTAGAGCTGTGGCGCGCGCTGCGCGAAGCCGCCGGAGCGCTCCCACGCATCGCCCGCGCGCAGTATCGCTTCCTCGCCGAAGGGCGGGCCGATAAGTTGCAGTCCGATCGGCATCCCGCGTGCGTCGGCCCCGCATGGCACCGACATCCCGGGCAGCCCGGCGAGATTCACCGAGATGGTGAAGATGTCCGACAGATACATCTTGAGCGGGTCATCGGTTTTTTCGCCGAGCCGAAACGCGGTGGTCGGCGCGACCGGCGCCGCGATCAGGTCGCAGCTTTCGAAGGCGCGCTCGAAATCGCGCCGGATAAGCGTGCGCACCTTCTGGCCCTTCAGATAGTAAGCGTCGTAGTAGCCGGCCGAGAGCGCGAACGTGCCGAGCATGATGCGGCGCTTGACCTCGGCGCCGAAGCCCTGGGCGCGAGTGCGATTATACAGTTCGATATTGTTGTCGGCGGCGGCGCGAAAGCCGTAGCGCACGCCGTCATAGCGCGCGAGGTTCGCGCTCGCCTCGGCGGTCGCGATCAAATAATAGGCCGCGACCGCGTATCCGGTGTGGGGGAGCGAAATTTCAACCGTCCGCGCGCCCATCGCCTCGAGGCCTTTGAGCGCGCCGCGCACCGCGGCTTCAACCGCGGCGTCCATCCCCTCGACGAAGTATTCTCTGGGCACCCCGATCCGCATCCCGCGGACGTCGCCGGTGAGCGCGCGTTCGTAGTCCGGCACCGGGCGCGCCGAGCAGGTCGAGTCGCGCGGGTCGGCGCCGGCGACAGCACGCAACACCGCCGCCGCGTCGCGCACGGTGCGCGCGAACGGACCAACCTGGTCGAGCGACGACGCGTAGGCGATCACGCCATAGCGGCTCACGCGGCTGTAGGTCGGTTTGATCCCGACCACGCCGCAGAACGAGGCGGGCAGGCGAATCGAGCCGCCGGTATCGGTGCCGAGCGCCGCGAGACATTCGCCGGCCGCGACCGCCGCTGCCGATCCCCCCGACGAACCGCCGGCGACGCGTTCGAGGTCGTGGGGGTTGCGCGTCGGGCCAAAGGCCGAGTTTTCGGTCGAAGACCCCATCGCGAACTCGTCCAGGTTGGCCTTGCCGACGAAGACCGCGCCCGCGGCGCGCAGCTTCTCGATCACGGTGGCGTCGAACGGTGGGATGAAGTCGTCAAGAATTTTCGAGGCGCAGGTCGTGCGCACGCCGCGCGTGCAATAGATGTCCTTGATGCCGAGCGGGATGCCGCAAAGCTCGGGCGCGTCGCCTTGGTCAGGCGCCGGTCGGCGTCGGTGGCCTGCGCCATCGCCTCGGTCTCGGAGACCGTGATGAATGCGTTGACGCGCGGCTCGACTGCGGCGATTCGCTCCAGGCAATCGCGCGTGAGTTCGCGCGAGGTTATCTCGCGCCGCCGCAGGCGCTCGCGCGCCTCGGTGATAGTCAACCGGTTAAGTTCAGAGGGCATGTCACTCGATGGTCTTTACTCGATAATTTTGGGCACCTTGAAGAAAAAACCTTCGCGCGCCGGCGCGTTGGCCAGCATCGCGTCGGCCGCCGGAAGATTGGTGACCGCGTCCTCGCGCATCGGCGTGCCGGATTCGCCGACCTGCGCCGTTGGCTCGACCGCGTCGGTGTCGAGTTCATTGAGCTTGTCGACATAGCCGAGCATCTCGCTCATCTCGACTTGCAGGCGCTGCTCCTCGGCCGGCGAAAGCTCAAGGCGCGCCAGGCGCGCGACGTGGCGAACCTGTTCAAGACTGATCTTTTCCTGAGCCATCGGGGACAATCCTAACATCCGCTGTCCGTCAAGTCAGGGTTTTCGCCGCAAGCGGCTTGCCAGCGGGCGTCGGGACACCTAACTTTGTCAGGCAGTGAAGCTCGCCGGCCGTTTTGGCGCCTGGATGGATGGGCTCTCGAATCTGCGCGATTTCGGGTGGCGCTCGTTTGTTGGCCTGGACCGGATCGCATTGGGACGCAGAGGTGAGCGGATCGCCGAGCGTCATCTGCGGCGCCAGGGCTACCTGATCCTGGAGCGCAATTTTCGCGGCGCGGGCGCCGAGATCGATCTGATCGCGATGGATGGCGACACGCTCGTATTCGTCGAGGTCAAGACCCGGCGCACGGCGGAAACCGGGATGCCCCAGGAAGCGGTGAACTACTACAAGCAGCGCCATCTAAGGCGTGCCGGCGAGGTCTACGCGCAGAGCCGTCGCGCGCACGACCGCCCGATGCGCTTTGACGTGGTCGCGATCCTTGAAGACGGCGACGGCCGCCGCCATCTCGAACTCCTGAAGGACGCCTTCTGAATGCTCGATATCCGACTCATCCGTGAAAAGCCCGACTTCGTCAAAGCCGAGCTAGCCAAGTGCGGCGTCGATCCCGCCGAGGTCGATCAGATACTGGAGACCGACGCGCGCCGGCGCCGCCTGCAACACGAGCTTGACGATTTGCGCGCGCAACGCACCCGTGAGTCGCGCGAGTTGGGCAAAGCGTCTCCCGAGGAGCGAGAACGGCGGCGCGCCGAGATGCGCGCGCTCGGCGATCGCATCTCCGCCGGCGAGATCGAACTGACCGAAGTCGAGCGGCAGTTCGAACAGTTGATGCTCCTGATGCGCAACCTGCCGCGTCCGTATGTGCCCGTCGGCAAGAGCGAGGCCGACAACAAGATCGTTCGCGGCGAGGGCCATCCGGCCGAATTCAGCTTCAAACCGCTGCCGCACTGGGAGTTGGGCGAGCGGCTGGGGATTATCGACTTCGAGCGCGGGGTCAAACTTTCGGGCACGCGGTTTTACGTGCTGATGGGGATGGGTGCGCGGCTGGAGCGCGCGCTCATCGCGTGGATGCTCGATCTGAAGACGCGCGAGCAGGGCTACCTCGAAGTGATTCCGCCGCTGATGGTCAATAGCGCCACGGTCACCGGCACCGGCCATCTGCCCAAGTTTGAGGACACGATGTACCGCGATATCGAGGAGGACTACTGGTTCATCCCGACCGCCGAGGTGCCGCTCACCAATCTCTACCGCGACGAAATCCTCGACGCCGAGCGCTTGCCGATCTATCTGACGGCTTACACGCCGTGCTTTAGGCGCGAGAAGATGTCGGCCGGACGCGACGTCCGCGGCATCAAGCGCGGCCATCAGTTCGACAAGGTCGAGATGGTCAAGCTGGTGACGCCCGAGAGTTCCGACGAGGAACTGGAGAAGCTGGTCGAAAACGCGTGCGAGGTATGCCGCCGCCTCAAGATTCCGTTTCGCGTCGTGCAGCTTTGCACCGCCGACCTTGGGTTTCAGAGCGCTGCGACCTATGACGTCGAGATGTGGGCGCCGGGGTCCGAGGAGTGGCTGGAGGTCAGCTCGTGCTCGAACTGCACGGACTTTCAGCCGCGCCGCGCCAATCTGCGCTTTCGCCGCAAGCAGGGCGAGCGTCCCGAATTCGTCCACGCGCTCAACGGCTCGGGCCTGGGATTGCCGCGCACGCTCATCGCCGTGCTGGAGAACTACCAGCAGGCCGACGGCACGATCGTGGTGCCCGAGGTGCTGCGGCCGTACATGGGCGGAGTGGACGTAATCAGCCCGCGGAATTTGTAGTGTCTGGCAGGAGCGCGACAACTGCGCTTACTCCAGATGTTCGCTCCGAGTTAACACACTCGTAACATTCGAGCGTTACCTTACCCGTAGCGGGAACGTACCTTGGGGTGGATGACGGCGCGGGGCCGCAAAAGTCGTCACAGACAGTTTCACCTTGGCCGAATTTCTTGAAGCGACGCATGACAATGTAGCGGCGCGGGCGCGCTCGGCGCGGGTCAGCGCTTTTCGCGTCCGTCTGCTCGGCGACCGCATCTTCAATCTGACCACGCTCCTGCTGACGCTGCTGGGCCTGAGCATCCTGGTCGGCCTTGCAGTAGCGCTGGTGATCGAGTCCACGCCGTCGCTCAAGGCGTTCGGCTGGCGCTTCGTCGTCGGCACCGATTGGGACCCGGTCAACGAGCGCTTCGGCGCGCTGCCCTTCATCTATGGAACCCTGGTTTCCTCGACGCTCGCGCTGATTATCGCGGTGCCGCTCAGCCTCGGCGTGGCGCTATGCCTGAGCGAGATGGCGCCGGTCTGGCTCAGCCGGCGCCTGGGCTTCATGGTCGAACTGCTGGCGGCGATTCCCTCGGTGGTGTACGGACTGTGGGCGATTTTCGTGCTCGGGCCGTGGCTGCGCGATCACGTCGAGCCGGCCTTGGCCGCGACGCTGGGCTTTTTGCCGTTGTTCCAGGGGCCGCGCGTTTCAGTGAGCATGCTCTGCGCGGGCGTGGTGCTCGCAATCATGGTGGTGCCGTATATCGCCGCGGTCTGCACGGACGTTTTACGCGCCGTGCCGCAGACCCAGCGCGAGGCGGCACTGGCGCTGGGCGCGACGCGCTGGGAGATGGTGCGGATCGCGGTGCTGCCGTATGGGCTCTCGGGGGTTATCGGCGCGATCATGCTCGGGCTGGGCCGCGCGCTGGGCGAGACCATCGCGGTCGCGATGGTGATCGGCAACTCGCCGCAGATTTCGGCTTCGCTCTTCGCGCCCTCGGCCACGCTCGCCAGCGTGATCGCCAACGAGTTCGCCGAGGCGACCTCGACCCTCTATCTCTCGTCGTTGGTCGAACTGGGGCTGGTGCTGCTGGTGGTCGGCCTTGCGCTCAACGTCGTGGCACGCGCGCTGGTGCTGGGCGCCACCCAGGGCCGCTTCGAGGGCGACCGGTGACGGCCAAGTCCGCCGCGCGCACGCGCCGCACCATGTGGCGCAAGGCCAAGAGCGATCTGATGATGGGCGTGACCGTGCTCGCGACCGTCATCACGCTGATTCCGCTGTTCATCATCCTGGCGTACCTCTTCGCCAAGGGAGCCTCGAGCCTCAATCTTGCGTTCTTTACCCATATGCCGGCGCCAGTGGGGGAGAAGGGCGGTGGAATGGCCAACGCGATCGTCGGCACGCTGGAGCTGATCGGGCTGGCGAGCCTGATGGGCGTGCCGATCGGAATCGGCTCGGGATTGTACCTGGCGGCGCATCCGGGCGGCCGCCTGGCCAGCGCGGCGCGCTTTGGCGCCGACGTCATGATGGGCGTGCCGTCGATCGTAATTGGTATCTTCGCCTACGCTGTCGTGGTGCGGCCGATGGGCGGGTTCTCGGCGCTCGCCGGCGCGGTGGCGCTCGCGGTGATCATGATTCCGCTGGTGACGCGCACCACCGAGGAGATGCTGCTGCTGGTGCCGCACGAATTGCGCGAGGCGGCGCTGGCGCTGGGCGTGCCCGCATGGCGCACGACGCTGTGGGTGGTCGCGCGAACGGCGGCCAGCGGAATTGCCACCGGCGCAATCCTTGCCGTCGCCCGAATCGCGGGCGAGACCGCGCCGTTGCTGTTCACGGCCTTCGGCAACCGTTTCTGGTCGACTTCGCTCACCAACCCCATCGCCTCGCTCACGGTGCAGGTCTACACCTACGCGATTTCGCCCTTCCCCGATTGGCAGCGCCAGGCCTGGGCGGGAGCGCTGGTGCTTACGACCATCGTGCTGGCGCTGGAGTTAGGCGTAAGATGGATGACACGCGGGAGCGCGCGAGTCATACGCTAGACGCCGATGGCTGAAAAGCTCGTTGCACAACATCTGAGCGCTTATTTTGGGCAGCTTCGCGCCCTGCAAAATATCAACCTGGCGTTCCCGGCCAACGTAGTGACGGCGATCATCGGGCCCTCGGGATGCGGCAAGTCGACCCTGGTGCGATGCCTCAACCGGATGCACGAAGTCGTGCCCGGCGCGCGGGCCGAGGGTGAAGTGCTGCTCGACGGCGATGACATCTACGCGCCGGGGGTCGACCCGGTGCAGGTGCGGCGGCGGATCGGGATGGTGTTTCAGAAGCCGACGCCGTTTCCGACCATGTCGATCGAGGACAATGTGGCCGCCGGCCTCAAGCTCAATGGCGTCGCGCTCAAGCGCCCCGAGCGCGATCGGATCGTCGAGCGCAGCCTGCGCCAGGCGGCGCTGTGGGACGAAGTCAAGGAGCGTCTGCGGCGCCCCGGCGCGAGTCTCTCGGGCGGCCAGCAGCAGCGCCTGTGCGTGGCACGCGCGCTGGCGGTCGAGCCCGAGGTGCTGCTGATGGACGAGCCGTGCTCGGCGCTCGATCCAATTTCTACCGCGCGCATCGAAGAGCTCTTGTTGGAGCTGAAGGCCAAATACACAATCGTGTTGGTGACGCATAATATGCAGCAGGCGGCACGCACCGCGGACCTGACCGCCTTTCTGTACACCGGGGAGCTGATCGAGTTCGGCCAGACTCGGCAGATCTTCACCAACCCGGCCCGCCGCGAGACCGAGGACTATATCACTGGGCGTTTCGGTTAATCGACGAACCGCCAGGGGGAGGCGCAGATGGACAACTTGCAGCCGCAGCATACCAACCGCCAGTACGAGGAGGAGTTGCGTACCGTGCGCGGCGACCTGCTCAAGATGGGCGGGCTGGTCGAGCGCCAGATCGCGGAGGCGATGGAAGCGCTGGTAAATCGCGACACGGTCAAGGCGCGCGAGATCATCGCGCGCGACGCCGAGGTCAACCGGCTCGACGTCGAGACCGACGAGCAATGCATCCGTTTGCTCGCACTGCATCAGCCAGCCGCCAGCGACCTGCGCTTCATCACCACCGGGCTCAAGATCACCACCGACCTCGAGCGCATCGGCGACAACGCCGTCAACATCTGCGAGCGCGTGCTTGAACTCAACGAAGAGCCGCAGCTCAAACCCTATCTCGATCTGCCGCGGATGGCGGCGGCGGCGCAATCGATGCTCAAGGACAGCCTCGACGCGTTCCTGCGCGACGACGTCGTGCTGGCCGAGGAAGTGATCGAGCGCGACGACGAGGTCGACCAGCTCAACTATCAGATGTACCGCGAACTGCTCTCCTACATGGCCGAGGATCCGCACACCATCGGGCGCGCCACCCGGTTGCTGTTCATCTCAAAGTACCTCGAGCGAATCGCCGATCACGCAACGAACATTGCCGAGATGGTCGTCTTCATGGTTAAGGGACGCACCATCCGCCACATGGACAAAAAGAAACATGAATGAAGCCGCCGCCCAGACGCGTCCCGTTTCCCGCCATCGCATCCTGCTGGTCGAGGACGAGCGCGATATCCGCGAGCTGGTGCGCTACAGCCTCGAACAGGAGGGCTTCATCGTCGACGAAGCCTCCGACGCCGACACCGCGCTCGAGCGCATCGGACGGCGCGCGCCGGACCTGATGGTGCTCGACGTGATGCTGCCCGGGATGTCCGGGCTCGAGCTGTGCCGGCGGATGCGCGCGCAACCGCCGACGGCCACGATGCCCATCCTCATGCTCACCGCCAAGGGCGCCGAGGTTGACCGTGTGCTCGGGCTCGAGATGGGCGCGGACGACTACGTGGTCAAGCCGTTCAGCCCGCGCGAGGTGCTCGCGCGCATTCGCGCACTGCTGCGCCGGGCGCGGCTGCTCACCGAGCCGGGCGAAGCGGGCGGTTTCGAGCGCGGCCGGCTCAAGATGGACTTCGGCACTTACGAGGCGTTCATCGACGGGCGCCGGCTGGAGATGACGCTGCGCGAGTTCGAGCTGCTGCGCTTTTTCGTGCAGCATCCGCTGCGCGTTTACACCCGCGAGCAGTTGCTCGACCTGGTGTGGGGGCGCGACACTTTCGTCGAGCCGCGCACGGTTGACGTTCACGTGCGCCGCCTGCGCCGCCATATCGAACGCGACGACGCCAATCCTGAATTGATTTTAACGGTCCGCAGCGTCGGCTACCGTTTCAACCCGGAGACGCTTGGGTAAATCGATCAAGCTCCGCCTCGCGGTGGCGGTGCTGCTCACGCTCGTACCGCCCGCCATCGTGTTCGGCGTATTGCTGGCGGCGGGGCGGTTGGCGTGGCCGTGGGCGATGGTCGCGCTCGGCGCCGGGTTCATTATTGCGACGCTCGCCACCTCCGCGATCGCCGAGGCGTGGACGCGCAGCGCGGAGCGGGTGGAGGAGGCCGCCGCGGCGCTCGAGGAGCGCCGCCCGCCCGCCCATCTGCATCACGAGGGTGCCGACGTGATGGGGCTCGCGGAGCATCGCTTGCTCGAAGTCGCCGACGCGGTCGCGCGCGAACTCGAAGTGCTGGCCGAACAGCGCGACGAATTCGAGGCCATCCTGCGCAGCATGACCGAGGCGGTGGTGGTGACGGGTCGGCGGGGCGATGTCGTGCTGGTCAACGGCGCGGCGCGGGGCATGTTCGCCCTCGACGGCGACACCGACTACCGGGGCCGCGCGTTCGTCGAGCTCTGCCGCGACCCGCGCTTGCAGGATTTCGTCGCGCGCTCGATGATCGCGGCGGCGGACAATGGGATGGTGAGCGCCGAGTTTCAGATTCAGAGCCCCCAGCCGCACTATCTCGCGGCCAACGCCGCGCCTGTGCGCACCAACGCCGGCACCGCGGCAGCGTGGGTGCTGGTGTTTCACGACATCACCCAGCTCAAGTCCTACGAGACCGTGCGCGCGGACTTCATTGCCAACCTGACGCACGAAATTCGCACGCCACTGAGCGCGCTGTGCGGCTATGCCGAAACCCTGGTCGCCGGCGTCGAGGATCGCGACACCCAGCGCCGCTTCCTCAGCATCATCGAGCGCCAGTCGCGCCGCCTCGCCCGTCTCATCGACGACCTGATCACGCTCTCCGACCTCGAACGCGGACTTTCGCCGCTGAGACTCGAGCCGCTCGAGGTCAGGCGCGTGGCCGACGAGGCGGTGGAGCTGATGCGCGAGCCGGCCGAGCGCCAGGGCGTGACGCTGGAGACTCGATACGCCGACGACGTGGCGCAGGTGGAGGGCGATCGCGACCGTCTTCACCAGGTACTGATCAACCTCATCGACAACGCGATCAAGTACACGCCGCGCGACGGCCGCGTGACGGTCGAGGTGCGCAATGCCCGAAGCGCCGATTCGCCGGGCAAGGAGGCGCGCGACGGCGTCGAGTTGGCGGTTGGCGACACCGGCGAAGGCATCCCGGCGGCCGACATTTCGCGCCTGACGGAGCGGTTTTACCGGGTCGACCGGGCGCGCTCGCGCGAGCTCGGCGGAACCGGCCTGGGCCTCGCGATCGTCAAGCACATCGTGCAACTCCATCGCGGAGCGTTGCGCATCGAGAGCCGGCTGCGCGAAGGCACGACGGTGAGTATATGGCTTCCAGCGGCGCCCGCTGCGGCGAGTGCATCGCGCGAGGCGTGACCGCCCGCCAGCGCGCCGTCTTGCGGCGCTGCGTTCGATGTGAGAAATTTTTTTGTCCCGGCGTGCGCCGTTAGCTCAGCGGATTAGAGCATCAGACTACGGATCTGAGGGTCGGGGGTTCAAATCCCTCACGGCGCGCCAGTTTCACTCAATAAATAAAGGCTTTTTCTGATCGGACAGACGAGAGGTAGGTTACTAGCGCGCTGGTGTAAACGGCTTGTAGACGGCAGCGGGGTTTTGGGTGACTACGAGGCTGCGCTCCCAAGCTCGCACGACGAAACGTCGGACGATCATTCCACCGCACAGCCGCAGTGACTTAGCGACTTCTTGACAGAGTTTTTTCTGCGATTCCGATGTGATTCCGTGGGCTTACGAGGCAAGCAACGAAGCTCTAAGTTGCTTAACTCCGCGATTTCGTTGCGGAGTCTCGCAGTAACCCATTTAGTAAGCGGGGTCTCGCGGTGAAGGTTTCTCGCGTGGGGAGGTATGGGGGGCAATGTCCCTAAGGCCTATCGGTCGCGGTCGGCGCAGACGTCACGCTGACAATTCTATGAAGAGTCTAGGTACAACAGTTGTGCAACTCTGCGGTCGGCGGCTCCTGAGCCACTGAGTGCCTCGCGGCCTAGTCGCGCGAGCCGATGGGTCACGATTTCCATTCGCCCGCCGACCTTTGGATCGAAAGCGTATCCATCCGTGACCCCGACGACCCAATGGTGGGCCACGATTTCCGGGGCTATGGTAAAAACATGGAAGACACAGGCGTAAAGAAACTCTCCGTCGACTTTTCGCAAGACGACGATTTGGTAGGCATCAAGGCCAAGGTTCTGGCCTTCTTGAAAGAAGATGCCGCCGAATCAGGGACTGTTACCTGTGTGATTCGCGAGGCGGGCGAGGCTGGCAACACCGTGCCCCTCGTATATCACTTGGGCCTGGGCCAGGCGGAACCGGAAGTAGTCGAAGCCTCAGCGGGTGAGATTGCTGCTTCCTTAGCCGAGTACGCGAAGGGGAAAGACGGTAAATTGTACAGCGACGCGACGCTCGAAATTCTCCATCCCTGACACGCGCTCCTGATCTTGATCGCGGCGCGCCCCACTCCGGCTTGAGCCGCCAGGCCGGCGAATCCGGATCTCGCACGGGCAGAATCGAAAAGCGATTCTCCGTATAAAATTTTTATGGAAAATCCAGCCGAAGAGTTGTACTCACCCGCTAGCGGCGTGGGGACAAACGCAGCGAAACGCGTCATAGTCGCACTCGTGGCCGATAAAGAAACAATCCAGCGTAAGCGTGAGCGACTGGCAGCCGAGACGTACGAGTATTTCTGGAATATCTGCCCGGAGCTAACAGCACGATGGAAGCAGGCGATGCTCACGCTGCCGCCGTCTGTCTTGCAAGACCTTGCGGCTGAAATAAAGCACCTGGAGGCCGTCACTAACTGGGCGAACCAACAGCTTCATGCGGCTCTAGCAGCGGGTGGCGAGCCGCCCGAAGACCTGCTCAATCGCGCCCTTGCATCAACGGAGAACCTCAGCGAGGCCGCCGACACGGATGACGCGGTTGCTCGACGAGCTGTTGAAAGACTTGAGACGCTAGGCCGGTCCCGCACTGCTTCTCAAGAGGCCGCCGCGCTCAAATTTCTCTGCCAATCGGCGCGCCTCGGCTGGCTAAGGGCGCAGTCAATTCCGACAGCAGATCATCCACCTCTCTCTCGAGGCTGCGCGCCTCAGCGAGCAGATCTTGCACCTGGCTGCCAACAGGTGGACCGCCTTTAATAGCGGCGCGAGCTGTGAGGGTGTGCGCCTCGTCGCGCAGGTCGTGCGCTTTCCGTTTGCACTCATGCACTTTGGCCATGATCGTTGCCGCTTCTGAGTCCGCCATGCTTCCCCCCTGGACCGCAGTGGCCTGATTATTCTGGCCGTTCGTGGCGTGACATGTCTTCGTTCCGCAGTCTCAGTAATCACTCGGAGGGAGGGTGGCGCAGTCGATCGAGCGTGTCGCCCTGGGCGAGCGGAGGAATAGGCACCCGCGCCAGCAGCCCGGCAAAGCCGCCGTGGCCCACGCGGGCACCCATAGCCGATCCAGAAATTCGTTACAGCTTACCGCGCTTCAGCCACGTCCCCCCGAAAGACGTAACGTGACGGCCAAGCACGATCATACCGCTTGGTTGCAACCAGTCAAGGTCTGCGTCAGCAAGCTATTGACAGAGCGCGGTTACGCAAACTTCCGGCGACCTGAAGCGGATTTCGCCAAGTTATGCACAGTTAATCCACCGGGCGATTGTCGATAGAGGGCCCTCAGGGCCGCCTCGATCTGGACGCGAACTTGGGTGTCCTAATCTGAAAAGGGGGAGTGTCCTATTTTGCTCGTTTCAGCGTCGCGACAATCCGCTCAAGTTCATCGCAGCGTTTCACGAGCAAATCGATAGCGGCACCGCCGCTTCCTCGTAGCCGAGCCGCGCGATCACCTCGTTGCATCGTCTGGTTTACTTTCATGCTATGGAGATGGCGCGCTCGTGGTACGGCCCACGGACGTTGCTTGTTGATCTTGCATCATGACGAATCCACCGGCTGCGACGATGCACACAATTAGCATGAGGACTCCAATAGCTATAATGCCGTCTCGCTTTTCTCGATTCGACGCCAGTGCGATCTGCAAGATTTCCATGCCTTTCACGACCAAATAGAACGCGAGCATGTAAGTGAGAATCTGAAGCATTCCGACCCTAGATCCTTCCTCGTTAGTCCAAGCCCCGGTACATGGATCGGTAGTCGATATGAACTGTGGAGGGGCGACAGGGCACACCCCGAAGAGCTAGGCTCCATTACTCTCTTCTCACCCGTATGTGGCCGGTGTCCCGCCGCCCCCTGCAACCCGGCCAGTCTGGACCGGGAGACCCTGTGGGCAAGGTTGAGGATAGGTTGTTCTCGGACTGTTGAGAACGCCGTTCATTACCATTCATGCCGAGCGTCAATCGTTTTATTAACAGCCTCGACCTGGGCGTCTGTGGACAACTCGCTCGCCGGTGCTCTTCTCTCTGTAGTGATTCTCGACTAACAGCAGCTATCGGGTACAGAATAAGGACAGAGAAATGCAGGAAACAGGCTCCGATCACGTCATGTTCGATTCGCAGGTCATAAAAAATCGTCGAAAGAGCGGTCGATGCCGGCAGATTCGCGTGGTTACAACGGTTCCAAGATGAAGTCGGTCGGGTCGAGAACGACCTTGCAATACGCGGCCTCGGCCAGTCGGGAGCGCTGCTTAAAGCTATGGCCGATGTGTGCGTCAAAGAAATTGAGATGAGAGCGACCAGCATTTGGGAAGACCTACATCGCGCACTAGTTATGACCGGCGTGCGTCCAAATACCGAGCTTTCGACTGAGCTTAAGAGAGTTTTCAACGAGGGCGGGGACGGCGAACTGATCGCGGCGATCAAGGAGCGGCGATGGCGCGAGCTGCGGCGCCTTGGGCCGCGCGAGCGGGCGCTGTGCGCGATCGCCGAAAAGCTGAGCGCCACGGCGCCGCGCGTGACGGTCGAGGACAGGGAGGCGTTGCGCTCGTTGGGTTTCGACGAGATGGCATGCCTGGAGGTCGCGCATATAGTCGGGATTTTCAACTACCTGACGAGACTTGCCGACGGATTCGGTCTGGAGCTACATCCAGCGCTTATGCAGGCGGCGCGCAGCGGGATGCCGCTGCGCCGCGCCGGCGGCTAGCTATCCTCGCTGTCATCAACGTCTCGAGACCGACATACCCATGATAATCTGGCGGATTGAACCGCTTATTTTAGAGACCGGACAATTGGTACTGAGGGTTCGAATTCATCCCGCTCCGCCAGACAGTCTTCGAAGCTCCGGATTCTCCTGAAAGGATGCGTGACGGTGATCGCCAGTTTCTGTAGGAGTCTATTCACGGACAGACTATTCACCGACAGACCTCCTACTGCTGTTCCCTCGAAATACGATGCGAGGGGTGATGGGTATCGCGCGCCCCTCATGCGTCTAAGTCCTCGTCCGCCTTGTATCCTCCGTCCAGCGTTTTGCCTTATGGAATAGGTCGCGGCCCTGGCACTGGTGCGACACCGCAGATGGCCGCCGCGCATGGCGGGAGAGGCGGAGTAGGTATGAGGGCCTCATTACCCTGGGTCGCTGCCGAACCGCCTGTCATACACCTACCCGTAAAGGTATCTATGTTGGGGTAAGGCGTTGTGAAACCGTCGGTGAGCGTTTGCATGAAGGTCACGACCAGATCCTCCTCATGATCCGTCAAGCCGCAGGTGGCCGACCGTCATGTCGATGTTGTTCGGGACCTCCGGCATCGGCCAGCAGTTCACTTTTTCTGTGGTTCCCTTCGGGCAGTGTCCCGACGTGACGTGGTACGCATACACGTCGCGCGTATTATAGAAATGGACGAGTTGCTTCAGGCTCTTCGCGTAGCCGTTGTGAAAGAACTCCTTCTGGAAGTACGGTATCGGCTTCCCGTTCTGGTCTTTCTGGCCGGCTTCGGTGGTGGGACATTGTAGCGGCGCCATCGCCACATCGCGCACCGTAGACGTCTGCATTTGGCCATCTACAGTCGGCGCGGATTTCAGCCATTGTGAGTTCGGATTAGGGGCGGACCCATAGCCGCCTCTCAGGAAAGTACCTAATCCCAAGTCTCTGTAGCCGAAGCCGTAAGGATTAGGCGTAAACCCGAAGTCATCCGGCTTGGTCTGATAGAACAAGGCAACACTCGGATTCAAGGGCAGACCAAGGTTGGCATAGCCGAAGCAGGTAAACATGGGTGTCACATTGGCCGCGGTGCCAGTGTCGGTCTGGCCCGGTTTCAGAGTGGCGGATCTTCCGTCGAGATGGCATGAACTGCAGTTGGCCTTGCCGCGGAACAGATTGTAACCGGCCATTTCGTCTGCGGTCAGGGTGTACTTGCCCGCCAGGAAGGCGTCGAATTTCGAGGAGGAAGCGCTGACCGCCGGTGAGTGTTCGAAAGCGGAAAGGGATTGCCCCCAGTGATCATAAACGGTGCTCGCCTTGATGCGGCCTTCGGGACTTAGCGGAATCGGCGTGGTGCTTCCGCTGAACACCGTCGCTCCCCCAGGGGTGGCGCAGATCTTCTCAGTGTTGTGCGGCCACGGAAATCCAACGAGCCAGCGCCCCATACCAATTCAAAGAGCGGTCGGTACACTGCCTGGGACAGCCGGAACGCGATGCAAGCGGTGTCGGGGAAGCCCATTTCCTGGGTGTCGACCGGAGGATGCAGTGCCTGCTCGGCGTCAGGACTCTGCAGCAAGTATCCGGTCGAGCGCGCATCCCAGAAGTTTCCGCCAAAAAACAGGGCCTGTATTGCGTTGTACTGGAGTAGAGGGAAGTTGGGTGAATACGTGTATCGCTGCGCAGTCCGCTTACCGGCCCGAAAGTGAAACGTTCCAGGATAGGCTATGATCGTCAGATTGACAGACGGGATCGGTCCGCTAAAGCCGGCGTACGGCATGTGGCAGAAAGCGCAGGCCTCATTCCTGAAAGGTGACATGTTCTCGTCGAAATTCATCAGCTTGCCGAGCGTTTGACGGCCTGATATCCCGTGCCCTCGAGGGTTGGAGGATTATCTTTCAGAGTTGGCGGCGGTAGCGCGCGCCAATCTTTGACACCTTGACTGAAGATGCCTCGAACTTCGCGGCGAACCCTTGCCATCTCCGATTCCAAATCGGACGGAAGAATGCCAGGCGGATACGGGTTGTAAGTTAGTGGGAATGGTTTGTGCCCGGCGTCTTCGTCATGCGTGTTATGTTAACATTCAAGGGTTCGTTACGTATTGCTTGCCTTAGGGTGCCAGCCACGCAGGCGACTCTGGCGCCGATGCCGCTGCGGTTCGACTTCGTTCCTTCTAATTTGATCGTGATCCAGTGGTTCTGGTTTTTCGCGTCGCAGCGCAGAAGCGCCGGCGAGGAATTTTGATTGTTGATAAGGATGTCGATATTGCCGTCGTTGTTGAAATCCCCGAAGGCGCACCCTCGACCCGTGGAAATCCCGGTTATGCACGGGCCTAACTCAGTCGACACGTCCTCGAAGTGGCCATTGCCCAGGTTACGATACAGCACTCTTGGCTCGCGATAGGCGACGCTCGCATTGATGCGACTGAGTTCGGGATATACATGACCGTTCACATAGAAAATATCCGGCCGCCCGTCATTATCGGGATCGAAGAAACCGCCGAAACCCCAGCCCACCAGATTCTCGTGACGGTTCAAGCCCGCAGCTTCAGTCATGTCGTTGAACACTGCTTTCCCCGAATTCACGTAGAGGTTTGGGAACTCATCGGAGAAATTCATTTTTAGGATGTCGAGCCAGCCGTTACCATCGAAGTCGGCCGCCGCAACTCCCATGCCCGCCTGTTCCTGGCCATCCCCACCGTAAGCCACGCCGCGAAGAGTGCCCTCTTCGCGGAAAGTGCCATCGTGGTTATTCATAAAGAGCAGGCTGGGAGTCGAGTCGCAGGACACGTAGATGTCTGGCCAGCCGTCGTTGTCGTAATCCGCGACCAGTACCCCAAGCCCAAAGCCGGCTGCTGTGCGATCAACCCCAGACTTTGTCGTTACATCCGTGAATGTCCCATCACCGTTGCTCCGGTATAGTGTACTCTTCTCGCCCACCAGGCCTCTGGGGCCGCAGTTGACCGCCAGACCTCGATAGACGCAGTAAGGATTGCTTCCCGTATCCAGCGCCGTCTCGAGATCGAACTTCACATAGTGAGTTACAAAGAGATCCAGCTTGCCATCTCGGTCATAGTCGACGAAAGCACATCCAGTGCTCCAGCGGTGTGGTGCGCCCCCCACCCCGGCGTGCTTAGTCACATCGGTGAACGTTCCATCGCCATTGTTGTGATACAGAACGTCCTCTCCCCAATATGTGACGAAGATGTCTGCATACCTATCATTGTCATAGTCACCGACGCACACTCCCTGACCCCAACCAGAATGGGCCAACCCCGCTCGGGCTGTCACATCCGTGAAGGTGCCGTCACGAGTGTGTGAAAGAGGTGGTTTGAAGGTTCCTGGCCGGCGGGAAAGCCTTCAAGCCGCGAGCCATTCACCAGGAAAATATCCAGCCATCCATCATTGTCATAGTCGATGAATGCCACTCCGGAACCAGTGGTTTCCAGGATGTATTTCTTAGTTGAATCGCCGCCGCAGACGTGGGAGAAATTGATGCCGGCCCGGTGAGTCACCTCGGTCAGGCTATAACCCAAAGACGCTCGGGTCAGGGCTGGCGCTGCCGTTCCTCGAGGACGTCCTCGTGCGAGAGGGCTGCGCCGAAGCTTGACCAGCCACCACCTCTGACCCCATAAGTTTTATGGCAGAACGCCGGGTTAGTCTCATCGTGAAGGGCGCGACTGCGCGATTACCATGATATCGAACGAGAGATAGCTCTCACTCCGAGGTTTCCCCAGATACTGGTCTTCCCGTCAGCAACGTGTTGAGTTTGTTGTTGAAGTTCTTGCGCTGCTCCTGTTGAAGGTGCTGAAACAGGGCCAGTTCACGGCTGGCTTCTTCGGCTTTGCCCTCGCCCCGGTACGCAAGCATTAACGTATAGTGGGCTTTCGCATTCTCTGGCTGTTCTCGCACCGCGATCTCCGCTTCCTGCCTCGACTTGTCTACATCATGCTCAGCCAGCAGGACCTGTGCCAGCGCGATGTGTGCTTCGGCGAGATTCGCGTCTAACTCGATCGCGCGCACGAGATGCGGACTGGCTTGTTGAAAGTCCTGACGACGGCGGAATGCCTCCCCAGCCGCATACTCCGCACTCGCAGATTCTGGATCAATGGCAAGCTCCTGTTGAAATTCTGCAAGGGCCTTTTGCTCTGAATCTGCGTGGCCCTGCTGGAGCAGGAGTTGCCCGATTCGGTAGTGAAGCCCGGCCACTCGATCATTCTCTTTGAGCGCGAGTGCATATTCGCGCATCGCCTGTTCGCTTTTGCCCTGGGCCTCATAGACTTCTCCGGCCAACTCATGCACGCGGTACGATTCCGGATGCTTTTGCATCAGGTCGCCTGCGGCCTCATTCCACAATCGCGTATAGAGTTCAGCTCTCTTGTAAAGGACATCGGGGTCATCCGGGTAGAGCGCCTTAAGCTGCTGAGCAATCGAGAGTGCCGAATCCAGATGCGCTGAGGAGACTTCGCACTCCAGAGCAGACAATCCAGCGAGCCTGCGCAGCTTCCCGTCGGACGGCTCATTCAGCTGAGCCTCTCAAGATCGGCACCGCCTCGCTACACCGTCCAAGCTCAACTTCGGTAAGTCCCAGGAACAGCCTTATCCTGGGCTGAGCCGGATCAAGCCTCATCGCACTTTGCAAAGCGGCGGACGCTTCAACAGGAATGTCCCGAACCGTAGAGCGCTATGCCCAAAGCAGCGTAAGCATCCGTGCTTTCCCCGTCAAGTTTGATGATCTCGCGGTACTCCATCTCGGCGCGGGCAAGGTCATTCTCCTGAAGGGCTTTGGCCGCTGCAAGCTTATGAACTTGTATCCTGCCGTCAGGAGTCTGGGCCTTCGGAGGGAGGACGAGTAGCAAGATAGAGAGACAACCGACTGCGATTTGACAGTTCATTATGGCTCGCGGCGAGAGTGCGCGCCGCACTCGGGGGCATATCATAAACTCCGCAATGCTAGAGGTAAAAGCCGCACGCGAGAACCCGCTCTGCAATGCGGCGCGCCTTTCGTATGCAACTCCGCAACGCGCCGCAAGCTATCCCCATCAGAATAAATATTTCAACGCGAACTGAACGAACCGAGGATCACGTGCAGAAGTGATCTGGCCAAACGTTCCATCTCCCACGGTATTATCCGGGTTGTAGAAGTTCGGATGGTTGAAAGTATTGAAGAACTCGCTGCGAAATTGCACTTTACCGAAGCGTTCCCCGATCGGAAACTCCTTAAAGAAAGAAGTGTCAAAGTTCACCAGACTTGGTCCAGTCAAGAAGTTGCGCCCCGTGATGCCGAAAGTGTTCGGCGCAGCGTTCAGGAAGGCCGCCGTATTGAAATATTCGTGTCTCGATCTGTTCGAGACGGAGGTGGACTGGCCTGGCACCAGGTCGGCCGGTGCTGATTCCCGATGGCTCTGGCAGCTCTGTCCTGATTACTGTTGATCGAGTAAGGGGACCCTGTTTGCAGTGTTGCAATTCCTTGGATGCTCCAACCGTTAACTATGGCGCTGGCCACGCTGTTGAGCTGCTGTGCCTTAGGAAATTGCCAGATGTATGAAGCAACAAAACGGTGCTTCACATTCTGATCGGATGGACCATAATTCAAGGAGAAGTTCTCAGGGTCGCGTGGCCCCGTGCCACCCTCCGGCTTCCATACGAAATGATATCCAGATACTTAGCGTAGACATAGGACGCGAGGAAGGTTAAGCCGTTTTTTAGCTTACGGTTGGCGACGAATTCCGCGGCATTGAAGTTAGACCATGCTCCAGGATCTTCCTCTTCAAAGTTTCCATAACAAGGGATTCCCCCGCAGGTGATAGCGCTGAGCCGTCTACGCGTTCCGCTGGGAGCACCAAGATTGGAGAGATTCTGATTGAGATTTTGCTGCGGTGTAAGGGTTGGGTCGATAACATAGCTAGAAGCCAAGGCGTAGTTATATTCTCGCGAGATATAGAGATGCGATCCATGGTTCCCGATATACGGCTGAAAGTGTGTAGTCTCGAAAGACTTCCCGCTGGATCGTCAGGTTCCACTCTTGCGTATAACCATTGTTGTAGTTAGGTGCCAGCACATCTTCGGTAGAATAGGTTGGCCAGTTGCTGCCGAAGCTGGGGCTAAAGCTTTGCCGGGCGGCAGGGGTGCGCGGAATGATGAAGGGGTATGGATTCACCAGCCCGGTATTGGTGTAGACTGAGTCGCCGGTCAAGCTCGGAGCAGAGTTTATTCGCCGGAGAGCCGGGATTATTGACTGCGCTGTTTGCATCGAAGGGCTGTGCCGTCGAGAACCGGTTATACGCGATGAGCCTCGACTGGTCCCAAAGAAGTGCCCCCGTAAGAACCACTGATCGACATCTTTCCGGAGTTGGTTGGATCCCAGTTCACGCCGATGCGCGGTGCGAAATTCTTCCAGCGAGTGGGAATGAGTTTGCGCGGACATCCAGCGTCGCCTTTGCCTAGCGAGCTTTGCCCTCGCGGCGGACCGGGGAAAAGTATTCCCGGAGGCGCCGTGGGATAGTAGGTTGATTTCGCGGTAAAAGTAGGATCGAAGCAGAGCTGGTCATTGAGCTGGTCCACTGCTGGAAGAAATGGTTCCCAGCGCAACCCGGCATCGATACTCAGATTTTTCGCGACCTTGAAGTTGTCAGCCGCGTACAGATCGGCCGCTCCATGACGCAGTTGACTTATCACTTCCGTCTGCAGGTCGAAAGAATTGGGGAGGCCCAGCAGCAGGTCGCCAAGCGAATTACCTGAAAAGCTTCCATTGAAGTCGAAGACTGGATCGGTGAAAAAATCCTCAACACGATTCACTGACTCCTTGCGGTAGTCGCCGCCTGCGGTTACAGTGTGTTTCCCTTTTACCAAACTCACATAATCGGTGAACTGCCAGGTTTGCCGGTTTTGGGTAAAAGTACCATCCCCGCCGCCGTTAATCGAGCCGCTCACGCTCGCGTAAATCTCAGTGAAACCCTTGGTCCCCTGCGAAGCTGGCCCGCCGAACGCGCTCCATCCTAAATTGGCGGAAGGTCCACGAGTGTGAGAGAGGCGGGTAAATCAGAAGCTTCCGGTATTCAGCAGGTTAGACGAGAAAGTGTGCGTGTAATCGATTGCTACGTTTTGATTACGGAAGTTCTTGTAGTGAGGTGCATTGGGGAAGTTATCGAAGCCGATCCCGGTGCCGCGGTCCTGATTGAAAAAGTATCGGGCAAACATCGAGTCGGATGTCCCAAACGTGTGGTCGACCCGGACCAGGAACTGGTTCTGGTTGTTGTTATCCAGATTCGGGGCAGATGCCGCCGCGAATGTGTACGTGGGCACTCCGTTGCTTGTGCTGTTTTGTCGTGGCAAGAGATTCTTTATGAAACTAACGGCGGTCGGATCGATTCGATTCGCCGGAATGAGGTTGTTTGGAAAAGGCGATCCAGTCGGATTTGTAGTGGAGATGGTGCGGGGGTCGACCGGGCACGGCACGCCTACACTTGCGCAATCGCTAAAGTCCGCATTGCCGTTTGCATTCGCATCGGGACGTTCCTGATCGGTAAGAACGGTACCTGTGGTCGTTGTGGTGTCCTTCCTCTGGCGGGCGCCCTGGTAGTAGCCGAACACGAATGTCTTGTTCTTCTGGATCGGCCCGCCGATGGTTCCACCAAACTGGTTCAGCTTGAACGATGGCTTCTTTGCGCCGGGAACATCGAAGAAATTATGAGCGTTGAATTTGTCGTTGCGCAGGAACTCGAAGGCGCTCCCGTGCCACTGGTTTGTTCCGGCCTTGGTGGCGGCATTCACAATGCCGCCGGAACTGCGTCCATACTGAGCGGTGAAATTGCTCGTCTGAATGTCGAACTCCTGCAAGGCATCCGGGGCCGGAAATGTAGGAGCGACGGAAAGATAACTGTCCGTCATATCGACGCGGTCGAGCAGGTAGTAGTTAGATCCCGGCCGATTGCCATTCACCACTACGCCCTCATGTTGGCCCTGGCCGTGAGCGACGTTATCATTGTCGTCAGAAACGCCAGGCATTACGTACTGCAACTGCAGGCTGTCACGGCCGTTCAGTGGGAGATCAACGATTCTTTGCTCATCGACTACGTGGCTGATGGTTGCATCGGTCAGGTTCAGTTCCGCGGTCGCGCCCGTCACCTCGACTACCTGCTGTACTGATCCGACTTGCAATTCCACCGGGACCGTCACATTCTGGTCCACCTGCAGTACGATGTTCTTCTGTTCGAAGACCTGGAATCCATCCTTGGTGGCCTTAACGGTGTAATTGCCCACCGCCAAAACCGGAAAACTAAAATCTCCCGAGGCGTCGGTTGTCGCAGTCCTTGATTCGTTTGTCCCTTGGTTAGTGACTACAACGGTCACTCCGGGCAAAAGCGCGCCAGTATTGTCGGTTACGGTCCCCACGATCTTTCCGGTTGGACCGGCGCCAATGCCTTGGGTAGGCCACTGCAAAGAATCATCGCTACCGCGAGAGCGGCGAGCGGAATCCAATGTGCATGCTTTCTCGAAATCTCTACATTCATGGCCACTCTCTCCTCCTGAACTCCCAAAACGTCGCTTTACCCGTACAGAGCATTACGATCGAATAGCAGCAAGCCAAGCGCTGCTTGCTTTCGCCGCTACTGCTTGTGAGGGCGTGTCCTCTTATCTGCATCTCCGGTCGAAAGAAAAGTAATGTTTGCGGAAACGTTTTCTCTATAGGGCTTACTGACGAATGCTTGCTCCCTTTTAACCGCTGGACGTGAATAACTTCGCGATCGCAATCGTTTGACCTCGGTTTCGCCGCCCCGAACTCAACCCACTTGCTCGCCTTTTCGTCTTCGCCTAAGGCCACCGAAACAACCACTTATTCAGGCCAGTGCGTAAACGCTTCCGTTTGACCAACGCACTCTAGCACGCTCACACTTGGAGTTGTCAATGTTTTTTTGTTGGGATTTGCGCCAGGCAAAACGTCCCGTCCAGTACCGCGAGAGAATTGCTTCAACGATCAGTTGCTGTCGACCTTGGCTTAAGCGCTTGTAGCAGGCCATTTACTGAAATCCGGCACACAATTCTCCCCGGGACGCCCTTCGGGGCTTGTCTCTGGCCTGGAAAACGATTTACGCCGTGAGAATGCAGGCCATTCTTCCTCGGAAAGACGACAGTCACTCCTCCGTCCTCAGGGTGCAATTGAATCCCCAGATCCGCTGGATACAGCACCTTCACCATCGCCCCGCTAACGGGAATTCGGACCCGGTCCCCGCCTTGCAATCGCCATACGGCAATGAAGTTGCTTTTGGGTGAGCGCATTCCCAGTGAAATCGGAGAGACCGGGTCCGTCATATCGGGCAAACCCAGCGGATAATAGGGCACGGCTGGTCCGATGTGAGGGCGAATTTTGTCCTTATAGATTTGCAGGCCCGTTTTCACTTGAGCAAAACTCTCTGCGCTCAGTTCGGCGAGGTGGCCGCTTTGATGGATTCTGAACAGCATGGCATTCACCATGTTAAATGTGGCCGCATCGGCATCGCCCTTCGCAAGCTGATACGACCAGACGGCGAGTTGTTCCGGCAAGACGGCGGCGGATTCGCCCACTTCGATGGCCGGGATAGAGGCGGTAATCCTCCTGATCGCTCGAGGACTGAAGCTGAAGGTGCGAGAGCATGGCATACTCCATGCGCCCGCCGCCGCTGCCGCAGTTTTCGATCGTCAGTCCGGGTAACGGGCCAAACTTCGTCGAGCCAGGAAAGCAGCGCCCGGTTGTGTTCCAGCAGTCCTTGCCCGGGGCTATCGGCCAGGTACTCTGTGCCTTCCAGCCCATCAACGTTATAATCCATCTTGATATATCCCACTTTGTACTCGCCTACGATGCGGTCAATAACGCCGTGCAGGTAGGCGCGCACTTCCGGGTTGCGGAAGTCCAGCAGATACCGCGTATGGTCGATCACCCTTTTCCGTGCCGTTGGAAAAACCAGGCGTCGG
Organism: uncultured delta proteobacterium; assembly: GCA_963815255.1. Classification (GTDB taxonomy): domain Bacteria; phylum Desulfobacterota; class Binatia; order Binatales; family Binataceae; genus JAKAVN01. The sequence goes on from CAWFGH010000007.1 coordinate 100,949, forward strand.
GCTTATCCTTCAGCGGCGAATTGATGCCGATCACTTCGGGCTCAAGCCATAACCCGGCACCATGCCTTTTTCCCGAATGCGGTCCAGCACCTGCTGAAGGCCTCCCGGCCAGCGTGTCTTCGAGGGCTGCCACGTTCCCACCGATCCCCACCAATCTTCTTTCAACTCCGCATACCAGCCCGCATCGATCACAAAGTATTCGCATCCGGCCGCCGCCGCCGCATCGATCAGCGGAAGCTCTTTGGCCGTCGTAGGGTCGCCTTCCAGGCAGTTCATATAGTCGTTGAAAATCACCGGAAGCTTGCGGGTGTCTGCGCGCGGACGAAGGCACGCAGCGCGCCGATACTCGAGTCAAGGCCCCAATGGCCTGTTCAAAGCCTCCACGCACACAGCCAACCGCCGCCGGAACGGTGACATAAGTCTCCCCCGGTTTAAGGTTCTTCCAAGCGTGGCCATGCAGCTCATCCGGCCCACCAATATAGGCATAAACGGCTTTGTCCGAGGTATTTGCAGAGTTCCCAATGCCACGTTCCGTTGTGCTCAATCTGCCAGAACCAGGTGACGCCAAGCTCCGTATTTTCGATCATGGCCAGGGGCAGATATCGCTGTGTCGACCACGTCCGATACTGTCGAAAATCCTCCCGCAAGGGTAAATTGCCGTTATCGATAAAACCTGCTTGCGAGGGTTTCAGCTCCGCCATTGCCTTCAGCCTGCCATGTATTGCGGGCAAAATGGATGCGGAGTTGTGCTCGAACCCCTGGGCGGCGCTATGTTGTAAAGCATGGCCGAACTCAAATACTCGATGCCCATATTTTGGCGCCGCGAATTGTGACGCGGGTACTTCTGCGCACCACTGGCAACGCTCGCGAACGATCTCATAAATCGACTCGACTCTCAATCCGGTCACGGGGTCAGAGTGGTAGAGGATCAGCCTTCTCCCTGCCGTAGTTGCGGTCTCCCGTTTCCCCAGAAAGACCAGCCGTGCTCCCGGACTTCCCCCGGTCAGCTTGAGTCCATGATGATCGTCGGGGTTCTCGCCTGTGCAATGAATCGATGTTTCCACGCCTGAAGCGTCGCTCGGCGCCGGAATATCCGGAGGACCGGAAACGCCTTCAGGCAGGAGTGTCCGGAAGCGAAGTCTTTTGTCCAGAAACTCGAAAGAGAAAACCTGGCCGGGGGAACTCCATTCAAACGGTTCGTAGTTCGGCGCCGGGAGCGCGCCTAGTCCCGATTCCTGTTCCTGAGCATGGCCTTTAAGTTTTCCCGCGAACGCGCCGGCGGCGAGCATCCCCGTGGTCTGAAGAAAGGCTCTCCGATCTATCTCAGTCATTCAGTATCTCCTCTGCAAAAGCGGCCAATCCGGGCGATTTCATCCCCATTGCCCAACAGAGTTCTCCGCGAATTTCTGCTCTCGAGTACCCTTTCCTCGTAGAGGAAAACGTTTTATCGATCTGAGAACCTAGATACTTACGCGGTAATTGTCAAGGCCTGGGTAGAGATATGCTGACGTTCAAAGCGCTGTGGTCGCAAGGGTTTTCATGGGAATTTAGGATGCTCTTGACCGAATGGTGCTGCGTGCTCTAGATTCTGTTACCGTACACGGAAAGGATCTACGATGCCCCTGACGGCAAAGCGAGAGGAGAAACTGACATGATCACAGATGCATTGGGCGAGACAGAACTCGGTCGTTATCACCAGGACGGCTATGTGCTCATCAAGGGCATGCTCGACCCGGAGGAGGTGGGACTGCTTGGCCGCGCCGCGCGCGAGGACCGCGTTCTCGATCAGCACTCCTACGGGAGGGCCGACGGTGAAGGCGGCACAGTTAGGCTATCACTGTGGAACCATCCAACAGACACCATCTATGGAATGATAGCGAGGAGTGAGTCCCTGGTCGGTTGCGCCGAAAAGTTACTCGGCGGGGAGGTGTACCACTACCATTCGAAGATGATTATGAAGGACGCAAAGATTGGCGGCGCCTGGACCTGGCATCAGGACTACGGCTACTGGTACCAGAATGGCGTGCTCTTTCCGTTATTGACCAGCGCATTCATCGCCGTGGACCGCGCAACGAAAGAGAACGGGTGCCTGCAGGTCATTCGCGGCTCGCATCATCTGGGCCGCATCGAGCACATCCTTACCGGCGACCAGGCCGGTGCAGACCCGGAGCGTGCCGAGGAATTCTGGAGCGACTTGAGCTGGTGACGTGGAGATGGAGCCGGGTGACACATTGTTCTTTCATGCAAATTTGCTCCATCGGTCCGATCAGAACCGGTCGGCGAATCCACGCTGGTCGATGATCTGCTGCTACAACGCCGCCCGAAACAACCCCTACAAAGAATCCCATCATCCGCGATACACGCCACTGAAGAAGGTTTCCAACACAGCGATTCTGCAGGCAGGGCTTAAGCGGTTCGTAGACACGCAGGGAGATTACGAGACATCCTGGGTGTCGGCGGGTTCAGACCATAGCGCCGTGAGCCTTAGAAGCATGCTTCACGCACACGCTGCCACCCTGCGTTGCTACATAAATTGGGTTACTCTCACGGGCTTCCGGCATTTCCAAACGGATGGCTTCCGGCCATTCAGACGGCCGGCTACGCCGGCGTGCAGTTTGTCGAGTCGTGCAGCTTGCGCTTGTTGATGAAGCCCGCGCGCTCGGTCTGGGGGTGTGCGGAGGCGGCCGTGTAAATCAGCCCAAAGATGCCAGCGTCCTTGCGAAACGTGCTCGCGAAGCGGGGCTCGACTCTTAACGCTACATGTCGGGTGGGGGCTGGAAGTGACCTTGAGGCGGCCGCTTGATCGGCGCCAGTCTGGAAGCCTGTGAGGAATCGACATTCCGCTCTACCCGGAGACGCATCGGGCTACGATCTTTCAGGATATGTGGCGGACCGTGCAATTTCTTGAGGGTTTTCCGGAGCTGAGGTTCGTTGCGATTTCTCGCATGGTTACCGGTCTCGAAATGGTCTACGGGGGTTTTGAGAGCAAGCTGAAGTTTATCGCTCCGGTGATCGAACGTGCGCGATTTTTGCATGGGAGGATCGGGGATCCCGGATGCATGCAAGTCGACATTGGCGAGGGTGACGTGCGGGAGCACACCTATGTGCAGCATTTCCGCGTACTCTGGACGGCATGTTCGAGAGTTCTGTGCGTGAAGCTGCCGGCGAAGCATCAATCTGCTTTGCAAGTGGACTCCTGGGGCCCGGTACTACTACGCGCGAAGCTTTGGCGGACATGAAGTTCGGACGCTGGCAAAATCCAAGGTGTTAGTGCGTATCGCGCGAATGTTTTGCGGAGGCCCGAAAGACTGTGAACAGGCGTGAAAAATATATGATTCCCGCTGCCACGATTTCGTCAGGCCATTCTGCCGTCGCGGAAAAGTTCGATCACTTGTATCTGTGGAGTATCTCGCCCATTGCCGCGCTGGAGGCCTTTTATTTGGATATGACTGGGCGGTGATCGGCGGCGCGAAAACGTTTTACGAACCGTATCTTCATCTTGTAAATCCGACGGAGCGGGGTGGGTCATGAGCTGCGCGCTGTTGGTTGCCTGCTTGGAGCTGCTGCCTCAGGCGTGTTGAGTGATCGCTTTGGAAGCGAATACTGATAACTTTGCAGGGCTTGCCTTCACGGCTTCTTCACTTGGCACGGGTCTCGCGGGCAGCAGTTGGTGGCGCATTCGTGATATGGCGCATCGCGGGGGGCGCGGCCATGGGCCTGGCATCGAGTCTGTCGCCGATGTATATCGCCGAAATCGCGCCTGCGCACCTGCGGGGCAAGCTTGTCGCAGTAAATCAGCTCAGCCATCGTGATCGGCGTTGTGCTGGCGCAGGGGATGAACTGGCTGATCGCGAGGCCCCTTCCGCCCCAGGTGACAGACTCCGAAATACTGCACTCGTGGAATGGACAGATGGGATGGCGCTGGATGTTTGGCGTGACCGCGGTTCCAGCTGCTCTCTTCCTGATAGCTATGTTTTGCGTGCCCGAGAGTCCAAGATGGTTGGCAAAGAAGAGACGAAATCGGCGGATGCGTTGCGCATTCCTCGCGCGCGTCGGGGGGGGACCGCATACGGTGATCGCGTGTTGAAGGAAATCGAGGAGAGACGCTGATCGCGAAAGACGCGGGGGTCGGGGCTGCGCGAATTTCCTCGTTCCGCGGAGTGGCTATAGGCCAATGCTGCTGGGCGTTGCGCTTGCGGTCCTGCAGCAATGGTGCGGCATCAACGTGATCTTCAACTACGCGCAGGAAGGGGTACCGCGGCCGGATACAGCCTGTCCAGCATGCTCTTCAACATCGTGGTCACCGGTCTTGTCATGCTGGTGTTCACGTTCATCGCGATCTATACGGTCGATCGCAGGGGCAGGCGCACACTGATGCTCATGGGTTGCGCGGGACTTGCGGCGCTCTACGCCTGTCTGGGGTATGCCTATTCCATGCACGGGCACGGCATTGGCATGTTGCTGCTTGTTGTATCGGCGATCGCCGTGTATGCGATGACGTTGGCTCCGGTAACCTGGGTGCTGCTTTCGGCGATCTTTCCCAACAGAGTTCGGGGCGCCGCGATGTCGATTGCCACCACGTCTCTATGGGCTGCGTGCTTCGTTCTCACCTACACGTTTCCCTTGTTGAATCGAGGACTCGGACCAGCGAAAACATTCTGGATATATGCCGCGATTTGCGCGGCCGGATTCCTGCTCGTGAGCAAATGCGTCCCGGAGACGAAAGGCAAGACTCTCGAACAGATAGAAGCTCTCTGGCGGTAGGCAGCGGGAGGCAAGCAGTTGCCGCCATGAACCATCCCCAGCCCTGACATTTAGGATGTTCGCCAGGAGGATCATTTGAGGGATAAAGCTGCCACAGTTCGGGACATTGCGAAGATTCTCGGAGTCTTGATTGGAACCGTCGACCGCGCCCTTCACAATCGTCCTGAAGTGAATGCGGCCGCGCGGGAAGGGGTACTGCAGACGGCAAAGAAGCTGGAATATCGCGCCAATCAGGCGGCACGATACCTCTCGACCGGTCGCAAGGTGAACATCTGGGTCAGCCTTCCCCGAGAGATTGCAGCTTTCTTTGAACCGGTCCGCGCAGGCATCGAGGATGAAGCGGCGGCGCTGGCTCCGGCAGGCGTCAAGATCACCTTCCGGGGGTTTCCCGTTGGGCATGGGCGAGGAGGAGTCTTTCCAGGCAGCACTGGATGGCGG
>CAWFGH010000008.1:0-99855 GCA_963815255.1 uncultured delta proteobacterium
GCCGGCGAAGTTTCGCCGCACGCGCGGCTCGCAACCGCTGCCCGAACCGGAGCGCGGCGGCAGCCTCGAGGAGCTGCGACCCTTCTTCAATGTCGACCACCACGGCTGGATATTAATTCGAGCCTTTCTGGTCGCCGCGCTGCGTCCAGGCTTCCCCTTACCGATTCTGGTCGCCAAGGGCGAGCAGGGTGCGGGCAAGTCGACCGCGTGCCGCGTGATTAGTTCGCTCATTGACCCTCGCACCTCGGCCCTCAGAGGCGTCCCTCGCGAGGTTCGTGACCTCACTGCGGCAGCCAGAAACTCCTGGCTCGTGTGTTTCGATAACCTGAGCCGCCTACCCGAGGAGCTGGCGGATGCCGCCTGTCGTCTCGCGACCGGCGGCGGTTTCGGTGGCCGGCAACTTTACAGCGACCACGACGAAGCCATTTTCGATGCCACCCGTCCGCTGGTCTTCAACGCCATCCCCGACCTCGGTACTGCAAGGCCCGATTTTCTCGACCGTGCGCTGATAGTCGAGTTCCTGAGTATCACACCCGAGATTCGGCGGGACGAGGCGCAGTTCTGGCGCGAATTCTCCGAGCGACGGCCGCGCATCCTGGGTGCCTTGCTCGACGCGGCGGTGGCGGGACTCCAAATCTCCCGCAGGTCAAGCTCGATCGCCCGCCGCGGCTGGCGGACTTCGCCCTGTGGGTGAGCGCGTGTGAGGAAGCCCTGGGTATGAAGCCGGGGGAGGCGATGGCAGCCTGCCAGGCCAACTGCGCCGAGACACGCGACCTCGCGCTCGAGGCCTCCCCGCTCTACGAGCCGCTGGCCGAGTTGGCCCGCGAGGGCTTTACCGGGACGGTCGCAGAGCTTCATGCCCGGCTTGACTCTATGGTCAGCGACGCCATGCGCCGCTCGGTGCGCTGGCCCAAGGCGCCTAACGGCCTGGGCAATGCGCTCAGGCGCATGGCCACCAATCTCCGCGCCGCCGGAGTGGAGCTTCAGTTCAGCCGCAACGATGTGCAGGGCAGGCGCGTGGTCTCCGTGCTCGCTGCTGCGCAGATGCGGAAAACACCGTCAGTGGCTGTCAGTAACCGTCAGTAATCCGGGCGCCCAGATACACTAATCGCCTTTTCTTTGGCTACTGACGATCACTGACGACAACTGACGGTCTTTCCGAGGTTCTCAATGAGAACCAAACACGGGGACCATTCCCCACAAAAACTACGGAGGACGAAAATGGACAAAGCACAGAACGGCGAAGGAACCCTTTTCGAGAACGTCAACGACCTCGGCAAGCAGTTCTTAAGCATGGACGGCGCGAAGAAATTCGCCGCGTGGTACATCGACAACAGCGAGAAAATGTCTAACGGTGTGCTGGATTACCAGGCCAGCGCGACCGAATGGGCCAAGAAAACGCCGCTCGGACCCATCTTCGAAGCTCAGTTCGACTTTAGCCGCCAGTTCGTGAAGCGCTCCGCGGAGGTCGCCCGCAAGATCTGGCAAGTCGATAGCCGTATCGACGTCTGAGCGTCTCACCCCTGCTGCGCCTGCGGAAGTTCCGCAGGCGCAGATTGGAAGAGATCAGACGCGCAGTCGAGCGACCAGTTCTGGTTGACCGCGCGGCAGCAGCGATGCCAGCAAACGAAAAAGAATCGGTAGAGCAGCGAGGGTAAGCGGGTCCCGCTTTTGGCCGAACATCCCGCCAAAGCGGAACCGACAGTTCGAATTCACTCCGCTCCACCATTCAGTCCATCGTGCTCGATTGTGGGCTCAAGCATCAGCCGTCAGTGTTGCGAAACTCGGGCTCACGGCTCCGAGCGCGTCGACGAACTGTTGCGAACTGGAAACCCACCCGAACAGCTTTTCGATCAGCGCAAGCGATGCGTCGTGATGTCCCAACGGCTCAGCCGTGCAGTCGCCGAGCACGATGCAGGAATAGTCCCGGAACGCCGCGTCTCGAACCGTGGACTCCACGCAGACGCTGGTTGTACACCCGGTCACGATGAGGTGCTTGATACGGCGCGCTTTGAGTGTGTCGTCGAGGCTGGTTTGGTAGAAGCCGCTGTAACGATGTTTGGAGACAACAATATCGTTCGGCTCAGGTGCCAGTGTCTTCAGGATCTCCGTGTTCCAAGTGCCCTTGACCAAAATCCGGCTTGCGCTTCCATCTGGCGCGGCAACGGCGGTGCCGATGGAGAAAAGGCGGTTCTTGACCCAGTACCCGCCATCTCTCGGTCCGGTGTCCGATAGATCCGGCTGGTGCTCCATCTTGATGTAGATGACAGGAATGTGCGCAGCGCGCGCTACGCGCAGCACCTTCGCGATAGGTTCAACGACTCGCTGGATCATACGAATATCAACACCGGATCGGTCGAACATGCCTCCCGTAGCGCCAAAATCGTTCTGCATGTCAACGACCAAAACGGCTGTCTTCGACGGATCGATGCCGAGTGGTTCAGGTCTGGCCTGCACAATGACGCTGTAGTCTTCGGCTTTCATTTTCTGGCCTCCTCGGTTCATTGAAAATTGAACGGCAGCCGATCTTCCGGGCACATCAGTCGTCCCCATTCAAAGTCTTATCGCTTCACACCGGTGACGATGCTCCAAAGCCGAAGATCGGCTTCGACCGGGATTTCCTTTTTACTCTGATTCCAACTCGCCTTGTAAACCAAACGGCCGCCCTCGACAAAGTTTTAAGCCGGTTTTGGTCCACGGCGTTTCCAGTACTGCGGGAGGGGTAGTTTCATGTCTGGTGGGCCCGCAACGGCGGAAATATCATTAGCGAATCAAGCCCGCAGTAGATGCAGTTTCCGCATGTTGCAAAATGGCTCGTCGCGCAGGACGAGAATTTCCGCCTCCAACGAGCCTCTTGCCGCCTGAGCCTGCGACTGATCAGCGAAACGCAGGAAAAATCTTCTCGCCAAAATCTTTCCATACTTCCTTCTGATGGTCCGCCGCAGGCAGCAGGTTAAGCTCCTTGAGCCCGTCCTTTTCCATCTGTCGCAATTGGGCGACGATTTCATCGGGAGTGCCGACCACACAGGTTGCGCGAATCGCCTCGGGCGTTACGAAGCCGCGCTCATCGGGTTGCATGAAGGTGCAATGGCCGTTGTGGATTTGGCGGAAGCGGGCGTTCTCGGGCAGGCTGTAGTTCTTGACCCGCTCAAGGTAACGCTCCCATACATTGGCGAAATGAGGCGGGATCAGCGCGTCGTTTTTGCCCTCTTTCAACCAGATCTCGTAGAAAAAATGCAGCTCGCAAGTCACCCATGCGCCGGTTTCGTTGACCACCCGTTCGGAGGTCAGTTTTTCGCCGGGCCGCAGCACGCACCCTGCGGTCAGTACCGAGGTGTGAAAATCCGGCCCGATTTGCTTACCCACTGCTTTGGCGCCGGTTCTAATGTGCTCCATCCGCTGCGCCACTTCCTTGCTGTCGCGGCCGATGGTCACCCAGCCATCGCCGTAGGCGCCGGTTGCTTCCAAGGCCTTAGGCCCGTTGGCGGCTACATAGATCGGAATCCGATTGTCCAAATTAATATAGTAGCGATCGCGATGAAGGAATTGGATTTCGCGGGTATTGCCGCCGTATGTGTAGTCGACCGCATTGCCGTCGAGCAGGGTCCGCACCACTCGCAGATACTCGCGGAACTGCCTAGCCGGCATCGGATCCTGGCCCATCACACGCATCGCGGTATGGCCCGTGCCGATGCCCAGAAAAACGCGGCCCGGCGCCAGTTGATTGATGCTGGCGATCGAATGAGCAGTCACCGGCGCGATCCGGGTGCCGGGAATCGCCACGCCGGTGCCGATATGGATGCGCTTGGTGTTGACCGCAGCCAGCGCCAGTGTCGCGTAGCAATCGGACCAGATCATCTGGGAATCAGGCACCCACGCGCGGTCGTAACCAAGGTCCTCGGCGATTTTGATGCAGTCCCATTTGCTGACATGAGTGTCCACCGTTATTGCGAATTGCATTCTATGCCTCCTGCGCGCCCAAGGAATGGCGCGGCCAATGATGGAAACGTACCACTACACCGGCATTTGTCCATCTTCCAACAAAGGGGGCATTGGGATCACCGGCTGGTTCTCCCCGCTCTACAGCAACGACTCAGATAAAGCTGAGCGCGGGCCAAACACCTTCACGGGATGGCCCTCGCGTCGTGGGACTTGCGAAAAGCACTGCGCTCCCGGTTCCCGCTAAGTCCTGCGCGTCGATGTGGCCGGCTACCAAAGCCTCTCGGATGCCAGACGGGCTCCTTCGCTCATGATCCTTAGCTTTTCCCAGGCCACATCCTCACCCACCATCACATAGCCGGCAAAGGTGCTGAAGCCGCAATCGGTACTGGCGATAACGCGGGAGCGATCGCCCAGCGCTTCCACGACGCGCTCGATTCGATCCGCAACCACTTCGGGATGCTCCAGATAGTTGTTAGTTACATCGATTACCCCGGGAATGAGAATCATTTCCCGGGGCGGCGGTATTCGGCGAAAAAGCTTGTAGTCGTGCTGATGGCGCGGATTGGCGCCTGCCAAGCTGAGTGCGCCAATTCGGGCTTGATAGAGCAGCGGCAGGAGCGGTTCCAACTCAACATCGTCTATATGCGGACCGTCCCAGTTTCCCCAACAAACATGAAGACGGACTCGATCGGGCGGAATGTTGATCAACGCCCGATTGAGGGCCTCGATGTGAAGCTTCACGCGATCGAGAAAGGTCTCAAGCGGCTGATCGACGAACATGATCTGCCGCTCCAGCGCCAAGTCTGGCGCGTCAAGTTGAAGCACGTGTCCACGACTGACGATTAATTCGTACTCCTTGCGCAATTCATCGGCGAGCGCGAACAGATAATCACGGTCGCTAGCGTAGGGCGGTTTGTCAGGAGAGCGCAACAGAGTGGTCGAGATGATGCCGGGAGTTGCGGCGGTGACGAAGGTCTCGCGGAATTGCACGCCAGAGGTTGCTAGGGCTTGAGCGAACGCATCCAACTCCTGGCGTGCGGCCGCTTGGTGCGGATCGTATTCGATTCGATCGACGCACTCCGGCGCCTGATAAACCGTCGCGCTTTTACTGCCGGCGAACTTGCTGCCGGAGGCTAACTTGAGCGCGGCAAAATCCGGAAACTTAGCGAAATCGGTCACGGTACCGCGTTTTGCCACGCCGCCGAAGCCGCTCATGCGGTCTTTGACATAGAAGGAAAATCCGATCCGCGGAAGTTCGCCGTCGCCGGCGATATCGATGCCCGCCTTGTATTGGTGGTCAAGCACCGCCTTCAGGTCCTCCTCGATTTGATGTCCGAAGGCAGCCGCGTCGACCTTCGCACCTTGTTCCTTCGCCAGCAACATCGCCAACAATAGGGGGCTGCGCGGCAAGCTGCCCACATGCGTGGTCAAGAACCGCCCTTCGCTGCGGTGCATTATCTGCTCTCCTCTTTGGAACCGGAATTTCCTTATATGCACTCTGCCCCTGTGCGAAGGGGTGTTGAACTGGAATTTCCGGTTTTGAATCCTAATTCAGACTCGCACCGACATCAGGTGGTTTGCAAATGCGGCGTTCGAGCCCGATTTTGAGGCAAAAGAGTTTTCCGCTACCGACGAACTTCTCTGCGATACGCGGGCGCGCCACCCGCAAGCATCGAGGTGATGATCGTATCAAACTCGCTTGCGCTCGGCGCTTCGCGCTCAAGCAGCGCCACCGCGACGCCGACGACCGCCGTCCAGTGCGCGGCGTCATCAATCGACGAACGACCGAACTTTCCCAGTATACGCGGGCGGATCACCCGCGCACTTCCAGGCAGGCGGTGATCCAGGGACGGGTCCTGATCCAGACTCTAGCAAGGGCCTCCCGTGAAGGGTCTTTTTAGTACCGCGTTTGGCGCTAGCCGTCCGCGCACTAGATGATGGTGATCTGCCGGCGGCCTGCGCTGCGATGCTGTTCGGCTGGAGCAGCACGAGCGTGCGCGATTGGCCACCCGCGAGCGGCAGTTTGCCTCGGCCGAGGACGTGCGGCGACACATGGATGCGAGAAGGGCGCGGTGATGCTGCGCCACCCCGGCGACCTCATGATCTGTGGCCGATAAGGTCCGCGATGCTCTCCTTCATGAGCGCCTTGAGGCGGTCGAGATCAGGATTGTATGAGTGTGGGTCTTCGTTATCTGCGATCGGGATCGGTGGCTTACCAAACTCTTCGAGCCACAAATCATAGAGCGCGCATCTGACAGTCTCGATCACGCGAAAGATGTCGCTCTCCGTGATGTCAGCACGCTTCCACACAGCAACCGCCTCGGCGACTCCTTTCTTATCGAGGTGGACGAAAATGGCATTGCGGACGGCTTTTAGCTTGCCTGAGAAATTCCGAAGCCACGCCTCGTCTAGGTTTTTCATTCGGTGCGGCGCGCAGCGATACAAATACCAGAATGATGCTGCGTCGGTGCCGTCTTCGAGTATGCGAATGAGCCTGAGCAGTCGGTCGCCCAACATGCCTATGAACGCGACTACCAAAAAGCGGTTCTTCGGCGGCGACGCTTCCTGGTAGGCGGCAATCGCAGCCTGCTCCGTTCGCAGGTTGTCGATCTCACGCGTGAGGCGTTGCAGCGCCGCCCTGAAGTTTTCGCGATACTGGGGTTCTTCAGCCATCGCCACCACCTCCCTCCACTTCTCCACGGTACGCGGTTTTGCGGCGTGGCGTAAATTCGTGCTCAGTCAGCCTTCTCTCGCGCATGCTGCGCGCAGAATGGCGACCTGCCGACGAAGGGTTCATTGCAGCCGCGTTCCTGACAGAGCCCTCGCTTCCATTTCGCGCTCTGAAAATGGACAGGCGGCAAGAATCTTCGCCGGCGTCGCCGCGTCCGATTGGCTAGCATCGAGTCCTGTGTGCGTTTCATCAGGGAGCGTCCCCTCTTCCCCAAAGCCATAACCGGCTCAGGCGCATACATCCTGCATTTTTGGCCGCTCCGTCCGCTCTCTCTATATCGTCTAAGTACCTGATTTTATTGGTGAGCCGTCCGGGACTCGAACCCGGGACCCTCTGATTAAAAGTTATGAACCTGCGGATTTCAACAGTGACGTTTGGTGTCGCTCGATATGCGCCAAACCCTTTGCGCTAAGCGCTTTCGTGCCTCCCGAGAGCGGGCGCGAATGCTACGGAGTGACACCGATTCGTACCGAGGCTCCCCACAAAAGTCCCCACAGTGAAATCCGTCTCGCGACAGTTTCGCAAACTGTCGGAAAGTACGGTGGATGACCCGGTCTTTTGCGGATTTGAAAATCGCTTCAAAGGGGGAGGGGGTGGGGTTCTCACCCGAATCTCGAAATTCTAGACATCGCGTTCACGACGGACGGCTAGCCGTTCAGCTCATCGAGCAGCGCCTTGGCATCTTTCAGGTCGGCGGTGTCGAAGCCTTCAGTAAACCAACCGTATATTTCACCGAGCATCGCGCGCGCTTCGTCGCAACGACCTCACTTGGCGAGGAGCCGGGCCAAGCTCGTGCGCAGCGCCGCGGCGACTCGTCGCGCCTTCTTCGATTCCTATCTCTATCTCGCTGCTTGCCTGATCTGCCGAAAGCATGCGCGCACCTCATGCACGAACATTTCCGCCTGTTCGAATGCGGCGAAGTGGCCGCCCTTGTCGAGCTCGTTGAAGTAGATCAATTTCGTATAGCGCTGCTCCACCCAGCGCCGCGACCCGCGGAAGATCTCCTTGGGGAAGATCGAACATCCCGCAGGTATCAGGACCGCGTCGGTCGGAATCGAGCGGAAACTTTCCCAGTAGAGTCGCGCAGACGAGGCGGCGGTTTCGGTCAGCCAATACATCATCACGTTGTCGAGCAGTTCGTCGCGGGTCAGGACGTTCTCCGGATGGCCTCCACAGTCGGTCCATGCCCAGAACTTCTCGAGGATCCAGGCCATCTGGCCGACCGGCGAGTCGCTGAGGCCGTAGCCAACGGTCTGCGGCCGCGTACTCTGTTCCTTGGAGTACCCGGAGTCCCAGTCGTTGTAATACCGGAAGCCAGCGAACGCCGATTTTTCCGTCACGGTGAGGTCGCTGCTCGAAGCATCGATTCGCACCAGCAAGTGCAGCACGAGCGGCAGATTCACATGTATTCCGAGACAGTTGGCGGGGTCCTGAAATCCGATGCAAGTCGTGACCGCGGCGCCCCAATCACCGCCTTGTGCGGCATATCGCTTGTAACCGAGCCGCAGCATCAGTTCGGACCACGCGTTCGCGATCCGCTGCACGTTCCATCCCGTGCGGGTCGGCTTGTCCGAGAAGCCATATCCCGGAAGCGACGGACACACGAGGTGGAACGCGTCGGCAGCCTCGCCGCCGTGCACGGTCGGGTTGGTCAACGGTTCGATTATTTTCTGAAACTCGACGATCGACCCCGGCCATCCATGCGTGACAAGCAACGGCGTCGCGTCCGGGTGCGGCGAGCGGACATGGATAAAGTGGATTCCCAGACCGCCGATTTCTGTCTTGAACTGCGGAAAGCGATTGAGCAACACCTCACGCGCACGCCAGTCGTACTTCTCCAACCAATATGAAGCGACCTCCTGCGCATACGCGAGGGGCAATCCCTGCGTCCAATCGTCGACGCATTCTCGCTCCGGCCATCGCGTCGCACGTAGGCGCCGCTTCAGGTCCTCAAGTTCATCATCGGTAATAGCAATCCGGAAGGGTGTGATTTCATCGCTCATTGGCAGGTCTGCTCCACGAAAACATTCACGGCAATCGTTACTCTGACTGGTATGCTCCGCCCGTCGATTGTAGCCCGCTTTGAGCGGTGCATTGGCGTTCGCTCGACTGAAACGAATACCCGCGTCTTGTATCACGTTTGCACCTTAAAAGGCATGTGCCTATTCAGCAGCTGGCGAAGTAGCCGTCCCGCTAAGGTTTTCTCACAAAGCTCGAGGATAGGCGGGCCAAATTCATGGCCTATTGCCGAATCCAGGGCACGGTCTCCCAACATACCAGCTTTCCAGACGTCCGATGCGCCTTATTCACGGAGTGACAGGCTTGTAAATAGAACCTCCATGAATCAGTCTCGGAAAACAAAATGGCGTACGTTGAGTCCCTGGGACAATGGAACCATGGGACAGAACCATTTGCTTGTCGTTACGGAGGTCTCCAGAGCAAACAAGTAAGATCTAGGCCAGGACGAAGGCAGAATCATTCATGATCAATGAGGGTGGGGCTCTCATCCAGTCCTCGTCTGATGAGCACTCGATAAACGTCTGCATTGCAAGCAGACTTCTAACTATGTACAAGGTTGCCGCCACGGCAGCCGGCTTGCGAAAGTCACGCGACGGATCGGAGTGATCGCCCTTTCTTTGGCGAGGCAGCGCAGGGGCCTGTTGCTACGGACGCACTTCGTAATACGCGTTGATCGGATTCTCGAAATCGCGCGTTATAAAGCGTGTGAGTCCCGCTTCCGCCGTCATCTTGCGCGCGACCGGTTCGGGAAGTCCTAGCGTGCCAAGACCCAGGCCGCCCGGTTCCGACAACGCCGAAGACATGCAACATAGTACCGAGAATCCGTACATTACCGGCGCAAGTGGATTTTCCTTAAGATTTTGCTCGAACGTCGGTTCGCCGTGAACGTCGGCGATTAGCCAGGTGCCGTCGTTCTTAATCGCCTTGCGAATCGCCTGCATCACGAGATCCGGCCGCGTCATATCGTGCAGGCAATCGAAAGTCGTGATGAAATCGTGGCTCCCATCATTAGGGAGCGGATCGACGCTAGCATCGTGAAAAGTGATGTTTTTAACGCCTGCCCGCTGCGCATTCTCCGATGCACGGGCGAGCGGGATCTTTGCGATATCGTATCCGTGGAAATCAGATCGCGGGTAAGCCTTCGCCATCTCGATCAGTGCGACTCCGGCGCCGCATCCAACGTCGGCGACTTTGGCCCCGGTCTGCAGCTTGGCGACGACTCCATCGAGTTTCGGCAGCGCGCTCGGGACGAGTTGCGTGCGGAACCACGGGGCCAGCAGCCGCTCGACGCCGCGATTTACTTCCGGACCAAGCTGGTCGTAGGTCAGTCCCATACCGCTCTTGAATGATTCGGGAAGCAGATTGAGCACTGCCATCTGTTGCGGCAGGGCACAGAATCCACCTGCGAGAAAGAAGGGACTGTCCTCGTTAGCCAAAACTAACGCGCTCTCGGGACTCAGCTCAAAACGCCCTTCGCCTTTGTAGTCGATAAGGTTCGCCGCTGCCTGTCCATAGAGCCATTCGCGAATCCACCGTTCGTGCAGCCCGGTCTTGCGCGCCAGCTCTTCGCTGGTCACCGCGCCCGCGCCATTCAATGCCTGATAGAGTCCCATCCGGTCGCCGAGATAGATCATCGCCGAGACCAAGGCACCGCCCAGCACATTGAAAACGTGCTCAGCGGTCTTCTTCGCTTTTTCGATGTCGATGTTCTCTGATGTGTTGGCCATATCGATCTGAACCTCCACGGGTAATTTGCTTCTCCTAACTCGCGCATCAATCGCTGTCAATCTGCCCAACTTTAGGCGATCGATCGAAAGCAGTGACACCGCTGATCCCGCGAGCCTTCGCAGCACCGGCACCGTACAGGAATCACTAGAGCCAATTGGTCTGGTTACGGAAACTTCAACGGCGCGGTGTTTTGTTCAAGCTTGACAATAATTCTGCAGGGACTTGCGCAAAGTTGATGTCCAAGGTCTGTGTGATCATAGGATTCCTACGTGTCTGACATTGAAGCTAATATGGGCTTGCTCAAGAAATGCGCAGAGGGCGTCTAAAAGTCTCGCGGTGAGAAAGGAGTCCTTATGCTCAAATTATTTTACGCTACCGGCACTTGCGCCTTGGCATCGCACATCGCCTTAGAGGAGGCGGGTGCCGAGTACGAAACAGTACGGCTCGACTTTCGTTCCAACGACCAGCGCAAACCGGAGTATCTGGCGCTCAATCCGAAGGGGCGCGTCCCTGCTCTGGTGACGGATAGAGGTATCCTGACTGAAACCCCGGCGATTCTGGTCTTCATCGCACAGACTTTCCCCGAAGCTCACTTGGCTCCGCTAGACGACGCCTTCGTATTGGCGCAGGTGCAGGCATTCAACAGCTACCTATGCTCCACCGTCCACGTTGCCCATGCACACCGCGTGCGCGGCTATCGCTGGGTGGACGCGGACGATGCCGCCGCGACTAGTGGCGATGCAGAAAAAAGTGCCGCAATCGGTCGCCGAGTGTTTCGATCTGATCGAGCGCGAGATATTTGCCGGCCCGTGGGTGATGGGGACCAGCTACACGATCTGCGATCCCTACCTCTTTACCCTGGCGCGGTGGATGGAAGCAGACGGCGTCGAGTCGTCCCATTTTTCTAAAGTACATGACCATCTAAGGCGCATGTCTGAGCGCCCCGCTGTGAAGAGAGTGCTTGCGCAGGAGACTGCCCTGGCTGGATAAAGACGCCGTCGGCGCTTCACCGAAAAAAGCGTGCGCCTCCGTGAGAACAGAATCGGGGCTGTCTGCGCCATCGCCGGCGCCATGCTGCTTCTCGCCGGAACCTGGTTGCATCCGATGCCGGCCGATCCCAACAAGGCGGTCCAGGCATTCGCGGCATACGCCGACGACCGTCTCTGGGTAGCGAGCCATCTGGCGCAATTAGTTGGAATCGCGCTTGCGTTGGGGGCGCTCGTGATCCTCGCTCGGCAGTTGGAGACAGGCGGAGCCGCGGTCTGGGTGCGTCTTGCGTCGGCGGGAGCGATCGCGAGCCTGGCCTTGGCCGCCGCCCTGCAAGCGGTAGATGGGATCGCGCTCAGGGCGATGGTCGAAAACTGGGCGGCGGTGGCCGCGGCCCAAAAGGAGAGCGCCTTTCAGTCTGCATTCGCTGTGCGGCAGGTGGAGATCGGCCTGGCCAGCGTGCTGAGTCTTGTACTCGGCGCGACGGCGACGCTCTTTGGAGTAGCGTTGCTCGACGGCCTTAAGTATCCGAGATGGATCGGCGGTCTGGCCATTGCGGGCGGCGCTTCGACGGCGCTTTCGGGAGTCGTGATGGCCTTCAGCGGCTTTTCCGATCTCGAAATGGCGATCAATATGCCGGCGAGCGCGGTCCTTGTCGCGTGGGTGCTCACCCTCGGCTTCTTGATGTGGCGCCGCGATCGAAAGCCGGCAGGCGACCCGGCAGTCTGAGGTTCTCGCCAGGGCCTACCGGCTGACTATTCCGCCGTCCGCGACGATATTTTGACGGTTGATCCAGCGTGCCGGATCGCTAACCAGGAACGCGACGACCTCGGCAATCTCTTCAGGTTGTCCAAGACGGCCGAGCGGCGTCGTCTCGATCAGGTTACGGCGCGCCGCGGCGTCGATGTTCGCGAGCAGCATCGCGGTCTCGGTAAAGCCCGGCGAAACGAGGTTGACAGTGGTTCCGCGCCGCGCAACCTCCCTCGCGAGCGTGCGGCAGAATTGCTCGACCGCCGCCTTGCTCCCGAAGTAGCAGGCGCCGCCGGGGAGATTCAGGACGGTGCCGATCGTCGATACGCACACGATTCTGCCACCGTCGGTCATGTGGCGCAGCGCTTCCTTCAAGCAGAAGTAGGTTCCCTTGGCGTTGAGCGCGTAAGTTCGATCGAAATCTTCCTCGGTGGTTTCGCGACGGCTTGAAACAGGCGTAACCCGCGTTGGCGACCAGGATGTCTAGCCTGCCCAGGCGCACGACGGTCTCGCGGAAGAGGCGCGCGATGTCATCCAGGCGCGCGATATCGGCCTGAATAGCGATCGCCTTGCCGCCCCGCGTTTCGATTTCCCTGACCTCCGCCTTCGCCTCCTCGTCGCTGACGGCGTAGTTGATCACCACCGACGCACCATCACGCGCGAGACGCTCGGCGGTGGCGCGGCCGATACCTCGCGACGCTCCGGTTATGACCGCCACCTTCCCTGCGAGCGCGCTCACGCGCTTGCCTCCGCGGTCTGTCCTTCGAGGGCCGTCCGAAGCGAGCTCATCCATTGCGGCATCGCCTTTTCCAGTAGTGCCGTGCAGTTGTCCCGTTCCTCGTCGGGGCATTCGACGTTCACCGACCATTCGACGAAGGCCCTATTTCCATCGACGATCGGTGTAACGCGCGCCATGCCGCGGTAGTAGCTGATAGCTCCGAGCGGGCCGCACGATTCGTAGGTGTAGGATCGGTCGAGATCCGAATGCGCGAGCAGCCGCTGCCGGATACGAGCGCCATATTCGACGAAGTTGCGAATCGCGCCGACGGCATCGCCCGATTTTCCGTCCTCGATATGGCTTTCGCTGACGCTTGCGACCCAATCGGGATAGCTGTTGAAGTCGCGGATTGCGCGCCAGACTTGGTCTGCCGTCTGGTCAAAGACGGTGCTGTAATAAACTCGCGTCATCGTCGTTCTCCTTAATCTCGCGGAGACAGCCCGAGCGGCTAATTTTGGATGCAGGGCACCGGTCTCGCTGGTAGTTAGAACCCCGCTAAGAGGGAAGTTGTGAAACCATGGACGATTTCGCGGATTACAGACGGGGAAATTTGGTGGACGCACCAGGACTTGAACCTGGGACCTCTTGCATGTGAGTTGTGGGGTTGAGCGTATAGCCGGTATCACTCGGTATTCTTCGGTGTTCATCAAACAGCCTGTGGGAGTGGAGCGAAACGCATGCCCAGATTGCTACCGGGTGATATGGGGCATTACCGAGAAGGGGCACAATTTTGGGCACATGAGGGCACAAATTAGGGCACAGACTAAGCAGCTAAAAGCGCGGCGGTCGGCACAGGGGTGGCCGGTCCCTTCGGCGGATTGAAAAGTAATCTTTGAGGGGCGGGGGTGGGGTTCTCACCCAATTCTGAAATTTCAGAAGTGGAGTTCGCAGCTAAGCGAAGTAGACCGCGTGGAAAGGAATGGGAGGTTACGATGAGAAGGCTTCGTGCTCCTTCGACGGCTTGGGCTGTCCCCGCTGGAATTCAGAAACATGATGCGGCGGCTCCGCGACCACGGAAAAGTGATGAACAGGCGCGTCCCGAGCGAGGCAGACGACTCGTTCCTTTCCGATCGTTAAAGAAGGCACGCGGCTATATCGTCATACGATGCATTATTGCCATGTCGCTCGCGATCCCAATCCGCCGCTGCTCGGGTCTGCCTCGCTTGGAGGATCGTGGACTGCGGCACTTGAATCGCCGGCGCGATGGAAGAGAGTCCGCCGGTTGCTCGATAAGAGTTTACGCACCGGCGATAACCTGCGTCAGCTCTTCAGGCCCGCGTCAATCGAGCGGTTCGTGAGCGGTCTCGCGAATACCAAGCGCCACGATCCCGGAAATCAGCGCCGCCGCCATCAGGTAGAGCGCGGGCGACATCTCGTTAGCCGTATGCACTATCAGCCATGTCGCGACCATCGGCGCCGTCCCGCCCAGCAGCGCCATGGTGACGTTGTGCGAAAGCGCTGTCCCGGTGCATCGCACCTGTGCCCTGAAACTCCTGCCAAGGCGGCCGGAGAAGCTCCCGCATAGAACGAAAACAGCGCCGCCAGCCCAAGCTGTCCGATCAGCATCGCGCTGAAGCTCGGATGATGTACCATCCGGAATAGCGGGAGGGCCAGAATCAGCATCCCGAGCGCAGTACCGATCATCAGTGGCTTGCGCCCGATACGGTCGGAGATAGTTCCCGCGAGCAGGATTATAGCCATCGCGAAGCACATGCTGATCGTGTTGATGTAGAGGGCCTGGTATTTCGGGATATGCACCACTTGGGTGAAGTAGGTCGTCAGATAGACGAAAATCGTGTAAAAGCCCACCGCCTCGAATACCTTAAAGCCAGCCACCTGCGAGATTGGACGCCAATGCAGATGCAGCGTCTGCATCAGGGGTGCCGGATGGCCCTCGACCGGCATCACCGATCGCGCGAGTGCGCGCCGGATGAATACCCCGGCGATTCCAATCACGATTCCGAACAGGAACGGCACGCGCCATCCCCATGCGATCAGCTCGGGCCGCGGCAGAATCCAGGCCAGTATCGCGCCGGTCGCCGACCCGAGCATAACGCCAACGTTTGCGCCGAAAGCGCTGCACGCGGCCATCACGCCGCGATGATGCGACTTGCATCGTTCGACTAGGTAAACAATCGAGGTCGTGTACTCGCCGCCCACCGACAAGCCCTGCAACATCCTCAGGAGCACGAGAGTAATCGGCGCGAGCAGGCCGATCGCGGCGTAGTCCGGCAGCACGCCGGTCAGGAACGTCGGCAGTGCCATCGCGAAAATAGAGAGCGTCAGCGCGCGCTCGCGCCCATGATGATCCCCGATCCAGCCGAACAGGAGGGCGCCCAGCGGACGGGTCAGGAAGCCCGCGCCGAATGCGCCGAACGCTTCGATCATCGAAGTGGTGAGGGTTTGGGCGGGAAAGAAATGACGGCCGATCGTAACGGCAAAGTAACCGTAAATCGAAAAGTCGTACCATTCGAGAATATTGCCGACCACTCCGGCCGCGATTAGCCGGCCATAGGACATGGGAGCAGACTCGGGGGGCGCAGCCGCGGCTACGGTCGCAGTAACGGACGCAATTTCACGAGCTTCCACGTTTTCCCTCGTTCGATGGACGAAGATTAGTTACCGGACGAACCCCGACTTGGCAATGGCGAGTAGTCTTGGCGGGCGTCGCCCACCTCGCCTTGGCCCACATGTGATATCTAAGTTTCTCGACTGGCGAGCGGGTGGATGAACTGTGAACGTGGCCCGCGTCGGCCTGAATGGACCGCACCACTTCGCCGGTGTTCGCCCAGATGCGGACCTGGAGCGCTCGCCCCGGCGCCCGCATCCGGGCGCCGTGTGCGGGGTTCTTGTAGTTATGGGCATCGTGTATCTCGCTTGAAGCTGCTAGAAGAACCCCGACCCGGTTGTGAGAAGGAAATTGTCGGATTCAAGCATATATGCGCCCGGGCAGAGAGGCCTAACAATTGGCTTGGTCCTCGTACTGGTGGTGGTCGCTTTCGAGGGGCTTGCAGTAACCACCATCATGCCAGTGACGGTGCGAGCATTACATGGCTTGCCCCTCTATGCCTGGAGCTTTAGCGGCTTCATGTTAGGAAGCCTGGTCGGGACAGTGGCGGCGGCGATTACGCGGCCGAGCGTGGCGCGGCGTTCAGCTTCACCGGCGCACTAGTGATTTTGGCCGCAGGTCTAGTCACGTGCGGTTTCGCCAATAGCATGCTGCTTTTCATCGCCGGGCGCGTGATTGAAGGCCTGGGTACCGGTGCAGTCCGCTCGTTGGCTTGGTTCGCTATCAACCGCGCTTACTCGGCGCGCGATCATGTCAGCATGGGAGCCGTACTTTCCAGCGCGTACATCGTGCCGACTCTGATTGGTCCAACAGCTGGCGGAGTTATCGCCGAAGCGTGGGGTTGGCGGCTGGTTTTCTTCGCATTGCTGCCACTGGTGCCGCTTGCCTTATGGCTGATCGTTCGCGCCCTCACCCAAGTTGCGAGTACTCAAGTTGTATCGGCCTTCGAGGCGCGCAAATCCACGACTGCTGTGGTAATGGCCGCAGGTTTGACCCTCGCTCTTGCCGGGCTGGAGCTAAGCTCAACGCCGCTCATGCTCGCGGCTGTGATTTCCGGTGGCACGACTGCTTATGTCGCCGCCCGCCGCGTCCTGCCTGCTTCCACATTGGCTTTTGGTCGGGGCTTGCCCGCGATCCTCGCTATGCGTGGCGTGCTGACTTATGGATATTTTGGCTCGCTGGCGTTCTTCCCAATGGCGTTGGAACTCGTACGCGGGCTGAACCCGACTGTAGCGGGTGTCGGGATTTCTGCAGGCTCCATCGGATGGACCTCCGGGTCATGGTTGGCCGTCGCGTTTGAACGCCGTTTCGGGGTCGCAGCACGCGCCCAAGTCGTTCGCATCGGTCTAACGCTGATGATTGTCGGCATAGCCGGCACCGCGGGTACGCTAGTCCACGCCTTCCCGATAGCAATTGTAATCGCATGTTGGGGATTCGCCGGACTTAGGGATGGGAATCTCCTACAACACTAATTCGGTACTGGCCATTCAGGCGGTGACCGAGCACAGCGCTGCAACCGTTAGCTCTTCCATGCAGCTCACGGATTCCTTAGGGCAGGTGCTCGGCACGGGAATGGGCGGGATCGTTTTGACAATTGCCAGATGGGCAAAATGGGGAATACCCACAGGTATAGGGCTCACTTTTGGAATGACAATATTGATCTGCGTAGCAGGTGCCCTATTGACTCCACGCATGGATGCCCCGGAAACGAGCTTACCCTCGCGTCGCAAGGAGCTAGCGCTTTCTTAATGCGTTCGCACGGCATGTCCGGCCGACTCATCGTGGCGAAGACAATAACCGTCGAAACCCCTTAGCGTCGTGGTCCTCGCTCGCAACCAATGGCATCCCACTTTTCACGATTCCTAAAGACGTGCCTTTTCTATGCAGCTAATCTTCGTTTGCTAGCGCGTGACGCACTTAGCATATACCCGTATCGCCTCTATGCGTTAACTGCGTCAGCGGAAGTCCGTATGGCGAATGGACCGTTCGGTCCCTACGGTAGATTCAAAAAGTGAGTCCAGGGGGCGGGGGTGCGGTTCTCACTCGAATTTGTGAAATGTGTAACGTCGAATTCACGACCGACCACCACCGGGGCTCAACTCGTCGAGCAGCGCCTTGGCGTCCTTCAAGTCGGCGGTGTCGAAACCCTCGCTGAACCAGCCGTAGATTTCGGCGAGCGTCGCTCCGTCCATGGTCATTTTTGGAAATTGAGCTTCTTCATCAGTGCGATGAAGCGCGGCTGCGAGCGGAGTGGATCAAAGACACAATCCATCTTTAGCCCAGTCATCCATGGCGAGTCGGCTGTGTGAGCTTTTTCCAGCTCGTCCAAAGCGCGTCGCGATCGCCCATGCCGAGATGGACGATCGCCAGGTTGAACGGCGCAACGTATCCATGCAGAGATTCTATGTTTCAGTTCCTCAATCATTGCGCTCGCCTTAACGCGGTCGCCTGACGCTCCATAGGCGTACCCGAGGAGCGCAGCAAACCCCGGGGGGGAACCCATCGCGTTGGCTTTCTGCAGTTCCGGGATGGCGTCGCTGAATTTCCCAGCCTGGATATCATCCACCCAATCTAAATAGGAGGCCCGAAGAAAGCCGGATCTATATCCCTCGCCCTATCGGCCTGCTCTGTAGCTGCCTGGTATTTATCTTGTAAGTAAGAGCCCAGGCCGTATCGAGCAAGACTCGGGGGGACAGGGGATCTGGTCAGTCGCGCGCTTGCCCTCGGCCACCGCTTCGTCCAGCCGTAGTCCCTGAAACGCAAGTGCATAACCGAACAGATCGTGGGCAAACGCGTAGCTCGGGTTAAGTACATCGCCCGACTGAAACTCCGTTCTGCGCCCGCCCATCAAATTCATAATTAATTTAAAACACAGCGGGCGACGTGTGAGCTTCGGCGGAAGTTCGTCCAGTTGTACCGCCTCTAAGCCGTTTCCTTTGCCTTGGGCATCGCCTCGGCGGCGGTAAAGACGCCTTCGTTGAAGCCGGCCCAGTACGTAAGCATCCGAAAGTCCCGAATATGCGGGCGCAAATTCGGGTCCAACCTGGTTGCTTCCTCGAATTCCGCGATCGCCTTCTTGAGGTTTTCGTCACTCGGGCGACTAATAAAATAGCGGCCCTTCAAGTAGGCGTCGTGCGCTTCGGGATTCACCACCGGGGCGCTGGTCAAGCGCGTCTGCTCATAGGTGTCAATTGCACATTGATCTCTTTCGCGATCGCCGACGCCAATTCGTCCTGGAGCGCGAGCACGTCGCGCGAGTCGCGCTCGAAACTCTTGGCCCAGAAATGCTTGTCATCCGGCGCATCGATTAACTGGGCGGTGATGCGAACTTTGTCGCCGACCCGAAGCACCGAACCCTCCACGACCGCGTCGACGTTGAGGGCTTTGGCGATTTCCGGCGTCGGAGGCCGGTGTTCTCCTTTGAACTGCATCACCGAGCCGCGCGAGATCACTCGAAGCTGGCTGATCGTAGCGAGATCGGTCGTCAATTCATCGGTCATGCCGTCGTAAAGTATTCCTGTTTTGGGTCGCCCGAGTAGTTGTCGAGTGGCAGCACGGCGATCGAATCGGATGAGGTGGGGACGCGACCAGCGGGGCTGAAGTGGTGCGGAAGATTTCCATCTAGCCACGAAATAGGCAAGGGGCGCGATAGTAATCGCGCCGACAGCTCCCAGGCACGCGGCGCGCGAGTCGCACTAGTCAGTTCAGAAGGCCCCGACGCGTCGTCGAATCGGGGCCGTCGAAAGACGTAAACGCCGATCGGCCGGCTGACGTTCTAGCCGTTCTCACCCAGTCTTGGCGCCGCATCCCGGGTTTATTGCGGATATCTTCGTAGACGGCGGCCGATACGCAGATCCGCCGGGGCGCGAGAGCATGGATGCGCGAAGCGATATTCACCCCATCGCCTGGACTCATTGTCGTCGGTGAACAGCACATCGCCAGGCCGATACCGATTCGAGCTGGAGTTCCGGCGAGTCCTTCAGCGAAGCTTGGATCTCTCGTGCACAGTTTACCACCTGAACGCGCTGTGGAAGCTGGTCAGTGTCCCGTCGCCGATTTCGCCCATTATCCGGCCATTGAACTTTGGGAGGAGCGTTCGAGGCAGCGCACGATGTTCGGCGAGCGCACGCATAGCGAGCGTCCTCGTCGCGGCCCATGATCGCGGTGTAGCCCGCGATATCGCTGAACATGATCGCTGCAAGCTCGCGCTTGGGAGCCCCTGGATCCGTGTTAGGTCGAGTCGCCAATTAGTACCTGTTCGATGGACCGCCAGACGAAGAGTTAACGCCCGAATACTAATCCACCCTCTGCTGGAGCGCGAAGGCCAGCGGTCCGGTGCTCCGAGAGCACGCTCGTTCAGTTATTCAACTCGTCGAGCAGCGCCTTGGCATCCTTCAGGTCGGCGGTGTCGAAGCCTCGGTGAACCAGCCGTAGATTTCGGCGAGCATCGTGCGCGCTTCGTCGCGGCGGCCCTGCTTCGCGAGCAGTCGCGCAAGGCTCATCGTTGCGCGCAGTTCCCACGCTTTCGCGCCCATCTTTTGCGCGAGCGCGATAGCGTCGCGGAAATCGGCCTCGGCCAGTTCGGTTTGCCCCTGTTTGAGCCGCAGTTCGCCGCGCAGCCTAAGAGTTCGGGCCGGTATACGAGTTCGTCGGGATTCGCCTGGAGCGCCTGTTCGACCGTTTCAAGTGCGTCGACGATGGCGCCTATCGCGCTCCTGCGCCTCGGCCAGAGACCGCCGTAAGGCGGATGACGCCCAAGCGAGCACCCGATCTCGAGCATAGTCCAGCTATGCCCTGGCGAATCAGCGCAATACCCTCGGTCGCGCGGCCCAGCTGCGCTCGCGCCTGACCGAGACGACATCGGGAATGTGCTGCCATCAAGCGGAAATTGATGTTTCTCCGATAGCTCGAGCGCCCGCGCTGCCAAAGTCTCGGCTTGCTCGTATTCTCTCAAGTAGACGTGAAGTCGCGCGGCACAGATACGCTGAGTAGTGCCACGTCGTACGGGTTGTTCCTGTTCGCGGCTGCCATCATCCGGGCCATTCGCTCGCGCGCAACGTCGGCTCGGCCAAGCATCCACGCGTTCAAGCTTGCGAAACCAAAGGTCCGACGGCGGCTCCGGGAGCCTGCCTGAAGACGAGGATCGTCGAAAAACTCGAGCCCTGCTGTGAAATGCTTCTCGGCGCCGGCAAGGTCGCCAAGATGATAGCGCGTTGTCAGTCTGGAACGCATGCGCGCATCCCGAGACTGCAGGACTGCCTTCGCGAAGGGCAAGCTCGAGCGCCTGGTCGGCAAGCGTACCGGCGGCGGGTAAATCGCCCGAGTTGAAGGAGCGAGAAACCTCTCGCAATCATCGAATCGACGAGTTGCGTGAGGTTGCCGCTCTTCTCGGCCAGCGCTGCAGCGCGCTCGGTAGCGTCGATCGTTTCAGGCGCAGAATACCCTCTCGTGACGAAGAGCATCCGAAGCGACTGATTGCCTAAGCTCCAGTTCGCGAAGGTCACGCTCGGGCGACTCGGGCAACAGGTTGAGCAGCGCCAGAGCCTGCTGGTAACTCTCCAGCGCTTCGCTGAACGCGTTGCGCGCCTCCGCGGCCTTGCCCGCCCTTGACCATTCTGCGATCGCCGGCTCGGTTTCGCCCGCTTCCGTCCAGTGGCGCGCGAGAACTTCGGGATGCGTCTCCTTTAGCGCGGGGAATTTTTCATCGATCGTACGCGCCACCAGCCGATGCAGGTCTTTGCGCCGGCTCTTGAGCAGCGCTTCGTAGGCCGCGTCCCGGATCAGCGCGTGCTTGAAGGTGTAGCTCGCCTCGGGCGGAATGCCGCGAACGTAGATCAGTTCGGCATCGGCGAGCTTGCGCAGAGCGCGCTGCAGATCCTCTTCGGCGATCGGATGGACCGCGTGCAGCAATTCGTAGGAAAATTCGCTGCCGATCACGGCGCCGACCTGGACGACCTCCTTGGCCGGCCCCAGCCGATCCAGCCGCGCCATCAGCGAGTCATGTAGCGTCACCGGGATCTCATGCCCCGTGAGCTTCGCATCGCCACTTTCGAGCACCGCCCGCGTCAGCTCCTCGACGAAGAGCGGCACTCCGCCGGTGCGCTCGACTACCGTCGCGATGGTCTCCTCCGACAATGCCTTTTGCGCCGCTACCTCTCCCACCATCGTGCGCACGTTGCGCGAGCTCAGCCGGTTGAGCGTGATTTGCGTATGATGCGCCCGCGGCGGCCATTGGGCGCGAAACTCCGGGCGCGCAGTGTACAGGAGCAGCAGCCGCGCCGTCGCTCCTTGCTCGACCAGCAGTTGGAGCAGCTCCAGCGTCGAAGGGTCGGCCCAATGCAAATCTTCGATCGCGATTACTGTCGGCTGCACTCGGGCGGCGCCCAGCGCCCACTCGACCAGCGTGGCCAGCAAGCGGCGGCGCTGCTGCTCGGGTGAAAGCGGTGACGGCGGATACTTCGCCGGTAGCGGCAGATTCAAGAGCGGAGCAATCAGCGGCAGCGCTTCGGCAGGCTTAAGTCCTGCAAGTTCCAGCCGGGCTTCCAGTTGCGTGAGCTGCTCCTCCGCCGACTCGTCGCCGCGCCACGCCAGAAGCTCGCGAAGCATTTCAGTAACCGCGTAGAAGGGCGTGTTCTGGAAAAATGCCCCGGCCGCCGCCTCGACCCAGGTGTGCGGCGTACCCGCGATTTGTTCATGGAAGCGCTGCACCAGGCGCGATTTGCCGATCCCCGCCTCGCCGATGATCAGCGCCACCTGGCCTTCACCATCGAGGGCGCGCTCCCAACGATTCATCAGCAGGCGCAATTCGTCCTCGCGCCCGACAAATGGAGTCAGTCCACGCGCTGCTGCCGCCGCTTCGAGCCGCCCGCGTACTCCGCTGGGCTGGACTACCCGGTAAAGTTGGACCGGCCGTTCAATGCCCTTGAGCGCCTGCGCTCCGCGATCTTCGACCACGAACAGCCCCGAGATCAGCCGATGCGTATCCGCGGTTATCAGTACCGTGCCGGGCGCGGCAGCCGCCTGCACGCGCGCGGCGATATTGGGAGTGTCGCCGAATACGTCGGCGTCCTTGCCGGCGCCGGCGCCAACCACCACCGCGCCTGAATCGATGCCGACCCTCGCGGCGAGCTTTGGGTGCGTGGGGTGTTCGTTGAGTTTGGATATTGCGTCGAGGATCGCGAGGCCCGCGCGCGCGGCACGCTCCGCATCGTTGTCGTGGGCCTCGGGATAGCCGAAGAATGCCATCACGCCGTCGCCGAGGTACTGGGCGACATGCCCGCCGAAGCGCTCGATTGCCTGCGCCGCCGCGCGATGGTACTCGCCGACGATCTCGCGCCATTCTTCGGGATCGAGATGGCTGGCGATCTCGGTCGAGCCGACGAGATCGCAGAAAAGCACCGTCAGATGGCGCCGCTCGCCCGTTAGGCCGTCGCGTGGTTCAGTCTCTGTATGAATCGGCGCGGCAGCGTCGAGTGGCGCTGCGCATTGCGCGCAGAATCTGGCTTCGGTAGGGTTCTCGAAAGCGCACTTTGGCGCATCGGTTCTTGAACGGCGTTGCGCAGTGAATGCAGAACGTCGAGCCCTGGGGCATTTTCGGTTCCGCAGTTCGGGCAGCGCATCGACTTACCTTACCAACGGAGGCACACTGACTCGCTTCTTGTACCACGCTCGTGCCTCAAAGGGCATTGCGAGCCAAGTCAGCGAGCGCCAACCGATATCAGGCGATGCTCGCTAGGCGTGCAGCCGTGTTCGCTCTATACCGTCAAGGTCGAGAAGCAATAAGCCATGATCTGCTTGGTCCACTTGAGACGGTTGATCTCCATGATCCCCTTGCTCCTCTTCAGCAGCATCTGAGCCCTCTCAAGAAGCCCAAGGGTCTCAAGAAGTGCAAGGGTGATCGTTAGCAAAAGTACCGGTCCCTTTGACGGTTCTCCCAACTGTCGAGAAGGGCGGGGGGAGGTCACTCACCCTATTTAACTGTTTGCTCTGATAGCCCGCATAAACCGATCGCACGGTCATTGACCAATGACGCGCTCCCTTGGCTCGCGTCCTGTGCGCTGCTGCGAGCTCCGCTATCGGGCGCGCTTTCGACAAGCACCGCGAGCCAAATGTAGACGCCCTACGGGCGAGTTCTACGTACTATTAAATCTCGTACGCTTGACATCGCGAGTCATCAACGGAGAAGCTTTTACGGTGAAGAGTGGAGGAGGTGCCGGCGCATCAGGAGGATTCACGTTCCAGCATCGTGTCGCTGCCTGGTTGGCGACTCGAATGTTGGGAGAAGCTTCGTTAGGCCTTCAGGAGATCGAAGAATCAATCCCGACGTTTCTGCAGTGTGAAGCAGGGCAACCTGTCGATGATATCGTTTTGCACACTCGCGCCGATGGCTATGTGTTTCTGCAGGCTAAGGGAGGTGCATTACGTCTCTCGCAAAACGCAGCTTCGGAGCTGGGTAAGGCGATTGCACAGTTCGTAGCGCAGTATCGGGCTGGTCGCGTTGGTGGAGCACCCTTAGAACCGAGACGAGACCGCCTCGTTCTCGCAGTGGGCCCGGCTTGTTCGCAGGCCATCGCTCTCAGCCTTCCAAAAGTCGTGCACCGCATCCGTGGTCAGCCAGGCGAAGGGCCACTAACGAATTTCGCGACCAGCAACGAAGAACGCAAAGCCATCTCGGCGGTGCTGGAGCATGTGAACAGATGTTGGCGCTCGCTGACCGGTGCCGATCCATCAAACGATGAGATTCGTAGACTGTTGTCATTAGTCGAGGTCCGATCGTTCGCGTTAGAGCCGGGCGGTGCAGACGAGCAGACAGCAAAGGACCTCCTGCGGACCGGCGTTTTAGAGGATCCTGGTCAGGCTGATGGAGCGTGGGATCGGCTGGTCGCTAGCTGTGCACAATTTACGGCCGACGATTGGGCGGCGACGCGTTGCGCTTCCAAGCGCTACTGGGCGAAGCCGGGGTTCGACTACGGGCGGCCCCCAGCTATCGGCAGGACATAGAGCGTCTGCGTTCGCATTCGCGAACTACTGCCTCTCTGCTCAGACGGTTTTCTTTCATTCTACAGGACTCGAGGGAGGTCAAGGTAAGACGAAAATCGACCGAGGAAGTCGCTCGGATGATTCCTGGTTGCTCGCTTGTTGTTGTGGGCGAACCCGGCGCTGGCAAATCCGGGGCCTTATACGATGTCTCGGAGAAATTGTTGGCAGGCGGGTACGACGTAATCCTACTGGCGGCCGACCGTTCTGCCGCTCCGAGTCTCGGAGCTCTCCGTCAGACGCTTGGTCTTGAGCACGAGGTTATAGACGTATTGAGATCATGGCCCGGTTCAGGGCCTGGTTTTTTGGTGATCGACGGTTTGGACGCTGCACGGCAAGAGTCCGCGGGCCGGACGCTTCGAGATCTAATCAGACTCGTTGTGGGGCTGAAAAGTCGGTGGCGCGTCTCAGCATCGGTTCGTCGATTTGACCTGCGACACAGCGCAGAACTCCAGGATCTTTTTCGGCGCGAAGGACCGCCGGTCGTTGCTCCTGAGTTTCGGGAAAAAGAGTTCGAATCACTCTCGCATCTAAACATTCCAGTTCTTCACGAAACAGAAATAGCGCAAATATCGGAACAGTCACTGGCGCTGGCCTCTCTGATTGGGGCGGCATCCTTGGAATTGAAGCGCCTTTTGCGAGTGCCGTTCAACCTTCATCTTTTAGCAGACCTACTGAGTTCGGGAGTACCTATTGCAGAATTAGTACCTGTTAGAAGTCAGATAGAGCTTTTGGGGCGATACTGGAAGGCACGGGTAAAGTTGTGGAACGGTTCTGACGACGGTTTGAGCGATGCCAGAGAAGCAGTGCTGCGGATGGCGTGCGAGGCTATGGTCGAATCGCGAGCATTGCAGGTCGAACGTTCACGGGTAGCGAGGGCCGAAACGTCCGTAGCGCTTTCTCAGGTTCTGAGTTGCCAGATGCTTCAGGAGGATGAGACAGCCGATACTCTGAAATTCGAACATCACGTGCTGTTCGACTATGCAGTCGCGCGGCTTCTACTGCGAGGCCCGGTCGATAAGTTAGTAGAACGGATAGAGAGCGATCCGGATTTAACAATTGTTATCAGGCCAAGTATAGTTTTGCACTTTCAATATCTGTGGATTGCGGATCCAGAGCGCGAACCCTTCTGGAAGGCTACCTTCGCAACTATTGCGAGTGACAGGCTCCCGGAGATTGCAAAGCTGGTGGGTCCGTCCGTCGCTGCTGAGTTGGGAACGAGCGTTGGCGACTTCGAAATACTGCGCAGTACGACCCGAGCCGCTGAAGAGCAGCAGGTTAGCGTTGCCGAAAGGGCCGTGGTGCATTTGATGGGCGCATTGCTCGCGAAAAATCCAGATGAGTTATTAGGCACGAACACAGGACCCTGGTGTGGTCTGCTCGAGGCGCTGTCGCGGTGACAGGTCGACTCGCAGCTGGATTGCTTTCCCTTTTGTCAGCAATTTGCGAGAGAGCCGATCGGCTGTCTACCGAGGAGATGAGGGACTGTGGCAGAACGGCGCGGGCGCTCCTGACGTTTGCATGGGAGAGTTCCGAGAACAGACTGCTTGCTGTAGGCGCTCTTAGGTGTGTTTGTCAGACGTTTGAGAGCGATTCTGCAGCCTCCGCTGCGCTGCTGCGCCGAGCTCTGGAACCGGAACATCTGGCGGTGCATGGGTTTGAGGAAATTCCTTGGATCGCCAGGGAGGCGAAACGACTGATTGGGGTAGCCCCGGATTTCGTCGCTAACCTCTACCGCAGCAGCTTCGGCCATAGGGAAGAATCTGAGGACAAAACAGCGTTAAGTAACAGCCGGATCCTTGCGCTGCTCTCGAACCGAAGACAGGACTACAACCTCGCACTCTGGCAACTAGCCGAAACGTATCCGACCTTTTTGGAACGCTGCCCTTTGCTAGCGACTGAGATTCTGATTTCGGCATTGGAATTTTACATAGCCGAAAGACATAGCTATGCCAAGGAAACTGTCTCGGACGAGAAGTTTTGGTTCGGTGGGAGAGAAGCAACTCTTCGGCCTGACCTCAGCTCCAGTTGGGACGCGAGCGATGTGTACCGGCATGATGAACCGATTAGGATGCTCTCGGCATTCCATCAGTATGTATCCAAACTAGCAAGCAAGCGGGGTTCGGACACCGAACTTGACGAATTGCTGAACATTGTGGCTCGAAATAACAAGCTAGCGGTTCTTTGGCGACGACTGCTCCAGTTAGGTGCTCAGTATCCGGAGACGCTTGGGATCAAATTGAGACTCTTGTTGGAAGCGACCTCGATCCTCACTTGCGCGGACACAACTACAGAAGCCGGCGAGCTCTTGAAAAGTGCGTTTGGTCGTTTTTCGCCGACTGAGCGAGCTGCAATCGAACAAGCTATAACGTGGCTGCCAAAGAGCCTTCCCAGCGATCGAGCGGAGTGGGCCGAGTATATCCAAGGTCGGCTGATTGCATGCCTCGACCCAGAATTCGTCGTTACTGAACAAGTCCACGCATTGCTTGGAGGATTGCAGTCAAAGGGTGAACTACCAGCAAATGAGCCGTTGGTACGTAGGTCTGGGCTCATGGGTGGAGCATATGGCGAAGACGAGTATCTAGTTGGAGAAGGTGTTCCTGTCGGAGACGAAGCTAACAAGCGAGTTAGAGACCTTGAAAAGCCGGTGAAACAGTTTGTTGAAAGGTTCAGGAACGCGGTTCCATCAGGTGAGGAGATCAAATCCTCGTCAAAGGCTCTGTCGGAATCTGTGGAGCGCTCTGAATCAGCCAAGTGTGCATCCGAAGCAGTACGAGTACGCGCTCGACGTCCTTGCTGAGGCGTCGAGCTGCATTGCCGGAGCTGGCGAATGGCCAGACGGTGACCGCACAGGTGAGCTCGTCCGCCAGATTCTATTGAACGCGAGCCACCATCCAAATCCGAATTACGATCCGAAGCTTGATGAGCAGTTTGACAGGGGCCCGTCGTGGGGCAGCCCCGCCCCGCGTATTCAGGCGGCAGACGGCCTGACGAGGCTCGGGCGCCACGCGAGCAGCGCCAGCGAGGAAGTTCTGAACGCCATTCAGCGTCTTAGCAGCGATCCTGTTCCGGCGGTCAGATTTCAAGTGGTCGGGCGTGTCTTGGCACTGTATCAAACGGCACCTGAGGTGATGTGGGAGATAGTGGAACGTGTGGCGCGCCAGGACCCAAGCCGTTCCATACTACATCAACTAGTGAGCGTGATTCTGGGTCCGCTATCCGGTCCGAACTTGGAGCGAGTCGTGGCGCTCGCCCAGAACATACTGGACCGTTTTGAGGATAATCCTGAAGGGAAACATCTGCGCGCCGCATGCATGTCTCTGTTCGCGCAATTGTACGTGTGGCGGGACGACAAACAGTCGGAGGCGATAGTTCATTCCGTGGCAGAGAAAACCGGCGACCATGTCGATGATGCGCTCACTATCGCGGGATGCCTCAGAGACGTTCTTACTCATGGTCCGACTAAACCAAGCGATCCCGTTCAGGACCGCGTGAGAGGCCGCGCCATAGCTGTGGTTTCAAAGATCGTCGCGTCCGCTGGCGGTGAGGTCTCCACGCTGGTCAGTCGAAACTACGATGTGCCTTTCGAGAATTGGACTGCTCTCGACCAGGAGCAAATGCGTCACGCGGGGCGACTGCTAGACCATATTGGGATGGAAATCTACTTTGCGTCCGGCGTCTATGACGGCCAACGCCGCGACCAGGACAAAAAGGTACCTCTCGAGGCCCGTAGTCGCTTCTACTATGAAGCATCGGCCATTCTGGATCAGTTGGCGTTGGCCGGGTTTCCGAAGCCTGGTCCACCACCTACTCGAGACGCTGGAGAGCTTCGTCGAGCTCGATCCAAAAGGTGTCCTTCTAAGGATTGGTACTGCGCTGAAAGCTGGCCGCGCCTTCGGTTATCAATATGAAGCGCAAGCCGCCCAGTTGTTCGTCAGACTGATTGAAAGATATTTGGCTGAACATCGAGAAATTTTTCAGGAAAATCCTGACTGTCGGCAGATATTACGAGAGAGCTTGGATCTATTTGTTAATTGGCCGGCTGCTCGGCGACTGGTATATCGGCTCGACGACATTTTTCGATGAATCGCGTCCGCTCGGCAGATGACCTCGTTCTGCGGCTCAGGCGAATAGCTGAAGACTACAGAATAGCCTTCGGGCCTCTAGTGGCCTGTAACAGCTGAATCGAAAGTAGCGATGATTCTGTGAGAGAAGTCGCGGTAGGCCCATTTGATGGGCGCGGCGTGTTGGTTGTGATGACGGATGTAACGCATGAGCTTGCGCGCCAGGTCATTGACCGAGGTGAAGACCCCGCGGGCGACCACATCGCGTTCGATGCGGGCGAACCAGAGTTCGACCTGATTGAGCCACGAGGAATAGGTTGGAGTGAAATGCAGGTGCAGCTTGGGATGATCGGCCAGGAACTGTGCGACCCGCTTGGTCTTATGCGCCGAGAGGTTGTCGGCGATGATGTGGATCTCGCGAGCCTTGGGTTGCAGCGCAACAATCTGGCCCAAGAAAGGCCACAAACTCTTCGGTGGTATGGTGGGCAGCGGTCTGACCCAGAACCTTGCCGCTTTTGGTGTTGAGCGCAGCGTAGAGCGAGAGCGTGCCATGCCGATAGTACTCGAAGCCGTGGCGCTCGGCCCGCCCAGGGCTAAGCGGCAGCACCGGGTCGAGGCGATCGAGCGCTTGGATCGCGGTCTTCTCATCGACGCAGAATACCGCGGCGTGCTGCGGCGGATTGACGTAGAGCCCGATCACGTCGGCGGCCTTACGCTCGAAGTCCGGATCATCGGAGGCCATGTAGCGCTCCAGCCGATGGGGCTTAAGCCCGGCGCGCCGCCAGACTCGCGCGACCATCATGTGATTGATCCCCAGCGCCCGCGCCAGCTTGCGGCTGCTCCAGTGGGTGGAACCATCGTCGGGCGCGCGCCGGGTCCAGGCCAGAATGCGGGCTTCCAGCCGCGGCGTGCGCTTAGTCGCCGGCCGCCCCTGATGGCGGGCAAACAGGCCCGCCAGCCGCTGCTGCAGCAAAGCGGGCCTGCCAACGCGCGATGTAAGCCGAACTACAGCCCAGGGCCTGCTGGATGGCGGACCATGATTGACCTTCGGCCAGCATCAAGATCAGCCGCGCGCGGCGCACATCATCGGCGCGCAGCACCCGCGAGCGCGCTCGCGCTTGGAGTTCCTGAGACTCGGGCCGCGACAGTCGGAGCGTTGTTCCAAGCATCCCCGACTGATAGCATATGTTACTTTCGATTTCAATGTTACAGACCACTAGTTGTCAGGTTACGGGCGGAACTTGTCGGCAAAAACAAGGATATCGGCAAGGCCGCAGAAATGGCCCTTGAGTGTCATGCGCGTCAATACGTAGTTAACGGTGTATTGACCGCTCTGAATTGGCGAATGAATTTGAGTCCGTCGGAAGGCTTGCCCAGTCTAACGCCGGAGGTTGCAATCACATCAAGTGAAAGCGGGCGGGTGCTTTTTCTTGACTACTTCGGACGGGACACAACAACTAACGACCCACTGTTGATTGTCGAAGCAAAGCGGCTGCGACGGTATGGGTTGGGCGCAAGCGCAGCTTCAGGCGAGCACAGTCTACCCTAAGCAATCGAAGAATCAGTCTGCGGTCCGCTGAGTGCGATCGCTGAGTGACGCATCGTGCTGCCTACATGCTCTGCCGTTCGCCAACAAATATTGATGTTTCTGACCCCAGTCATCTATCCTGTGAGTTTTGTTCCTGAACGCTGGCGATGGATGCTCGCCCTCAACCGCTGAGCGGCATCATCGAGGCATTTCGGGACGCGGTTTTCGGTCGTCCGTTTAACTGGGGCGGCTTGGCACTATCCGCCGTGCTCACATTTGCTCTACTGGCAGCCGCCGTGTACGTGTTTCGCAAGATGGAACAGGAATTCGCCGACGTGGTCTGACTATTGTGGAATCTGTAATCAAGGTGAGGGGTGTGTGCAAGCGCCACCGCGTGCGGCAGGGGAAGACCTACGGCAGCCTGCGGGAAAGTCTTGCTACGGCATTCAAAGCGCCTTTAAATCTGCTGAGGTCGCGCAATAGCAATATCGGTCGCGCAGGCATTTCTTCCTTCCTGGCGCTTGATGATGTCAACTTCGACGTCGAACCCGGTGAGGTGAAGTCCATCGCGGCGAAGTCCCGGAGCAGGAAGCAAGCCGGACAGCGCAGAACTGTGTCACAGATTAGTCTTGTGCCTCCCCTTCATGGCTGGTGTCGCGACGCGATTCCTTTTGAACCGACTGTACAGTGCCATCAGGTCCGTAGGTTAGGTGATACACGGTGAGCTGCTGCTCGGTGTGATGGATCCGGGCCTGGTGTACCACCGTCGCGATCCCGCCTGTGAACACCCCGGCCGCTATATTGCGCGCGTAGGTTTTCGGCTTTACGAATTTTGAACCGTCCGGATTGAACTCGTAAACGTCCTGTTCCTGGCCGCCCTGGTTAATGATTTGGTTCGGCGTCCCGAACGCGGCGATAATCTTATCCCGCGACACGCCGACTTTCAGCAGACTTGGATCCTCGTGCACGGATGAATCTTTCATGGTGGCGTTTTGCTCGAACGCGGTCGGACTCAGACGTTGTGCCGGATCAAAGCGCGACGAAGATGAATCGGTTCCTTGCGACTGCATCGATTGCATCCTTGACGCCAGGCATCCTGTCAACGCCATCATCGGTAGTACAAGCAATATTCTCATCGAACTGGAATCTCCATTTAACCGCGGGTTTCTACCCAGGACGCTTTTTATCATACTCGTCACGCCGACCGACGACAGAGTCGTCGCGGCCTGACCCGCCGTCGAAGACCCAGACGGGGCGGCTCGGCGTCAACGCTGGCCTCTCGCAACTGGTCAATCTGCCCGAGGGCGTAAAACCAGGGGAGAACCAATGGGCCCAGGGTGAAGTCGGACACTGATAGGCTGCTGCCCGGATTTCGAGCGAGTCTCTGAGAGGTCCGAAAACTGAGGGACTGGATGGTGGAGCGGAGTGGATTCGAACTGCCGGTGCCACTAGGATTTATCTGGCCGGAATTCGGCCCATTTTGGCGCACCATTCGGTACGAATAAAAGCATCGAGCTGAAGAGAATTTGTTCGTGCCAGGGAATAGTCTCTCTTTCGGCCCTCTCCGGTTCCTTTCGTTCGTCAAGCTGATGCTTGGAGTCCTTACGTCGAACACGCGACGAGGATTTCGGAGTTCGAACCTCCCTCCTAGACTGGCAGCCAGCAACGCCAGCCCAGCCGTCTTCCCCAGGCCCCCGTCCGTGGACTAGTGATTGGAAATTCGGGGAGTCCTTACCTGGCGGTCGGGATGTCCAACAAGGGGGTGGCTAAGGCGGTGAAGTATCGAGTCTCCGAGAAGTCTTCGTCTAAAAGTGAAGGGTGCTGACTTGAAGCGTAGGACTGGCGGCAAAGCTATGCCGTTTTGCGTAGCCAGGGCGCATTTCCGGTAAGTGCAGATGTCGAGGTGTCAACGATGGGGTCATTGCTTATTCACGATTGCACACTAATCGATTGCACCGGACGCGACCCGCGGACGCACGCCTGGGTCGGTCGAGGGCGAGCGCATTGCTGACATCGGCTGCGGCGCTCCACCGCAGGTTGATGGCGGCATTGAAATCGAAGCGGCCGGTCGCGTGTTGATGCCCGGACTGATCGATGCGCACGCCCATCTGAGCATCATCGGCAACATCACCGAGCAGAGCCGCGGATCGCTGCCGGTTCGCTTCCTCAAGATCGCCCGCGAAATTCAGGAAACGCTGACTGACGGCTTTACCACCATGCGGGACGCTGGTGGCCTGGATTGGGGCTACAAGGAGGCGATTCGACAAGGCCTGCTGCGTGGTCCGCGGCTCTTCGTCAGCAACGGTGTGCTCTCACAGACAGGCGGCCATGGCGATCTGCGTCCACGCACGATGGCGGATCCGGAATCGCAAACGCCAGGCCTCTGGTCAATCGGGATTGTCGTCGACGGTCCCGACCATGTGCGTCGGGGCGCCCGAGAGATGCTCCGGCGCGGCGCCGATCAGATCAAGTTGATGGCGAACGGCGGGTGCGTTTCCCCGGCGGACGAGCTTACCTCGGTCCAGTTCAGGGTTGCGGAGTTGCGCGCAGCAGTCGAGGAAGCGGCGGCGCAAGGTAAATACGTGATGGCCCACACCTACACCGCCGCGAGCATGACAAACTGCCTCGACGCCGGCGTGCGCACGCTGGAACACGGAAATTTCATCTCGAATGAGGTCGCCGAACGGATGGCGCGGAGTGGATCGTTCCTGGTGCCGACAATCGCGACCTATGAATTGCTCGCCGCCGAGGGGCGCTCGCTCGGCGATCCCGAATACATGATTCAAAAGATCGAACAGGCGTTGAAGGGCGCGTTCGAGGCCCTCTCGATCGCGCGCCAGGCCGGCGTCAGGATTGGCTCGGGTTCCGACGTCCTGGGCGCGCAGCAGCGCAAGCAGGCCTTTGAACTGGGATACAAGAGCAAAGTCATGTCGCCGATGGAAGTGCTGATCGCGACGACGATGACCAACGCCGAGATCGTTGGTGCGCAGAACGACCTCGGCAGCATCGAGACCGGCAAATTGGCCGATCTCCTGCTGGTCGATGGCAACCCGCTGGACGACCTGTCGGTCCTCGCGGACGCGCGCGCATCCACTTGGTTGTTCAGGGCGGAACAATAGTCGCCGACCGCCGCCCGTGAACGATACGACGAGCTAACGATGCAACCAGCTATGGGAAAGGACCTTGCCTTACTCGTTGAGTACCTGATCGATCGCTAGGGCAAAAAGTCGGGCAAGAAGTTTAAAGTTCCAAGGAAGAGAACGCCCGACCCTTTTCAAGCATACGGCTGCCGGGAAATATTCGCGTCCAGGCAAAACCACCAGGCCGTTAATAAGTCCTTCCTACCACCGCCTTCCTGATTTCCCCAGAGATCCTACTGCCTTGATCGGCTACGAAGTCGTCTGTCAGTTCGAATCCCATGACGCTTTCTCCGGGGATTGCCAAACACGTGTGCGTAGCGATACGCATCGGCCATCGGCATCGGAGAACGCTCTAATGCGTGCCACTTCAATTTTCTTTCAGTACGCGAGCAATCCGGTGCGGCTGCCTGGCGTCGGCTAACGCTAACGCGTAAACTTCACCGCACCGTCGCCTGCTGCTAGATTACGTAAACTATGCCAATCGACTTGAAAGCTTACGCTGGACGCATCGAGCATAAGGGCCAACTCGCACCTAATCTCGCTACGCTACAGACGCTCCACCTCGCGCATGCGACGCATATCACTTTCGAAAATCTCGACGTGCTGATGGGTAAACCAATCAGGCTCGATCTCGAAAGCCTCGCGGCCAAACTGATTCAAGGAGGTCGAGGTGGCTATTGCTTCGAGCAGAACGCGCTGTTCGCTGGAGCGTTGGAGGAGATCGGCTTTCGTGTCACGCGGCTTGCGGCTAGAGTGCGGATGGGATCGCAGAAAATCACGCCACGCACTCACATGCTCCTCGCGGTCGACATCGCGGGCGAGTGTTATCTTTGCGATGTCGGCTTCGGCGGTGAGGGATTGCTGCTGCCGATTCCACTCAGGATCGATCAGCGGGCGACGCAGTTTAGTTGGACCTATCGCATCGTCACCGATGGTCCATTTCATGTGCTACAGTCGCGCCGCGGCGACGAATGGCTCGACCTGTATGCCTTCACGCTGGAAGAGGCGCATCCGGTCGACTACGAAGTAGCCAACTACTACATCTCAACCAATCCGCACTCTCCATTCATGCACATGCTTTTTGTTGCACGGCCTGGCGCTGACGTTCGATATGCATTGATGAACCGCCGCCTCATCGAACGGCGTCCGGATTCGACGTCGGAAACGATTCTGACTGACGATGAGGCCGTGCTCGAGGTTCTCGCCGAACGTTTCGGGCTGCGATTTCCGGCCGGCACTCGCTTCGTCTACGCTGAAGCCGCGAGCGGCGGCTAGGCAACGTCGCGCTATTCAGTCCGGGCGAGCAAGATCAGCAGTTCGGCCCAGAACCTCATCACCGCCCAATGGTTGATGGAATTAACTTTCCTGGTTTCGGACCATATCTGGTTGTTTTCCCCGCTGAGGGGAGAATCAGTTTCTCCGTTTTCAGCTGTGCGAAACTCGATCGGTGTCAGAGCGCCGAGGCTCGAATGCGGCCGACGATTATTGTAATCGTCGCGCCACGCCTCGATGGTTGTGCACGCCTCAGCCAGACTCAGGAATACATGCTCATTGAGGCATTCGTCGCGTAAGCGGCTATTGAGCGATTCCACGAAGGCTTTCTGCGCGGGCTTACCGGGCGCGATGTAGCGCCCGTCGAGCCGTCCGAATTGGCGCAGGTTTCGATCAACCGTGGGTCTGCAATTGCCTTGGCGACGGCTGCGGTCACGGGAGTTCTCCTCATTTGCCTGCTATGTAGAGGAACCACTGGCCAGCGCCCGCGAAATCGCCTCCCTGCAACAGTCGCGTTCGCGCCTTGGCCTGCTCTAAGGCGCTCGGCACCATTGTTTGCACCACCGCAGCACCATCGAAGCCCGACTCTGCGGCAAGGTTTCGTAGATCCATGTCGTGGAGATAACCCCAGAACGGCTCGTTGTTGTTGTAGGTGTCCCAATCGAGCATGAAAGCATCGTAAGGATCCATTCCTGCGTACTGCGGCACTTCGGCATGGATTGCCATTGCGCCTTTGCGCAGCAGTCGATGGCATTCGCGCATAATGTTGCGGACCGCTTTGGCTGAAGTCTCATGTAGCAGGATGTGCGAGACAATCAGATCGAATGATTCATCCCGGAAGTTAGTCGATTCGGCATTTTGCTGGGAAAAATGCACCCGTCTTCCTAGCGCTTTGGCTCGAGCATGTGCGTAGCGTAGCATCGGGGCGGCGACATCGATAGCGTGAACCTCCGCCTCCGGATACGCATCGACATAGGGCAGCGTGCTGTGCCCCACTGAGCATCCCATATCGAGAATTTTCGCGGGCTGAAACCGCCGATACTTATTCTTAAGGTAAGCAACCACACTGGCACCCATATCGTCGTTGAGCGCCCCCATTCGGCCCATCGCGTATATGTAGACCGCACGGTCGTAGATCGCGCCAGCCGTTACATCCTCCTTCCTGAGCTCCGTGTGATATCCGCCCGGCTGACAATGAATATCCACCGCGGCGTGATAAGGCGGCAGGGGCAGGCTCGGATCAAGCGTGAGCGAGCCGAGCTTGCCCTTGCGTCCGTCGGCTTTCCGCGCCAGTTCTTCAAGCTGACGTTCGACGCTGGTGCTCACTGCATCCCACATCATCTCCTGGCTCGTACGTTGCAGCATGCTCCACATCTGATAGTAGGGGTCCGATGTCATCATCTGCCGAAGATCACGTCGATCTCGAGGCGGTCGCCCATGCTGACGCTCGAACGCAGGTTTGACACGTTTTTCGTAGACAACCTTGTTGCCGGGAGAGATTTCGCCCGCCAGATAGATCTTGAGACTTTGAACGAAATTTTGCCGCGCGAGCTCATCATGGGTAGCCTGCGGGAGGACTTCGTGTTCAAGTTGCCCGTTCATTTAGCTCTCTCCTTTGGATCGACCGCGAGCTGTCCGCGGGGAATCGAATTGCTGCCCGCCTGATTTCACAAACTCACGGCGACGACACCAGCTTCAGCGCGTTTTCGTATGACTCTTGCGTTTCGCCTTTCTCTACCGACTCGAGCTCGTGATGAACGACCCGTAGAATTCGCTCCAGGTATTCCGCTCGCCATTTTTCGCGTTCGGCCGACACCTGCTCGTCTGGCCTGTACCCCTCGATTTCATCCAGAGAGAGCAGTCCCTTGGCCCTGGCAAGGCGCTCTATCGTGTCGAGCCGCTCGCGCAGAACGGACAGCTCTCCGGCAACCGCCATCGTGATCGCCACGAGTTTGTCGTTCTCCGGATCGTTGAAGTAGACCGGCCGTTTGCCTTTGGCTTTACGCGACATCGCTTGTCCGATCCCTCGATAGTTTTTAACGAAAACCCCGCTCTACTCTCTTAGTTCCGACTCATCGTCCAGATCAAACGCGTCGTTCCTCGGCAAGGGTTTGGCCCGGCTTAGATCGACGGTGTTTCCATCTTAGTCGGCACTATTGAAGGGTTAGCTTCGAAAACTGGCGAACCGATGATGCGAAGCGCAAATATTGGAAGAAATGCGCCCGGCGGGGCGGCGACCTCCCGCTTGGCATGCCCAACGACGAACGATAGCTCTCGCATATCATGTCGAATGCGAGCGAAGGCTGAGGTCCAGGTAGAGCAGGCGAATGGTAACGCGAATAATTCAGCCGACACGATGCCCGGAAGATGAGCACTGGCGGTCTCTGGAAAAGTGTTCAGTGGCAGCCAACGACTGTCGGGCGCCATCGGCCCGCTCTGCCTAATAAAGAAAGCTTGTAGCGGCCTCCCTGTTGTTCGAGGAAAATTCCCTGTTCAGGCGCAATAGTTCCCTGTTCGCGTTTCAAGATTCCCCGTTTCCTTCGAGTAGGGAATTCCGACAAAAATCCGAGAGTTCAACGATTCCGACCGTCTTGATGCCGAGTTAAGGCTTTTTCAGAGATTCACCAGGGAAATTACAGGGAAACCATGGAGACTGGTTCGCATCAGACTGCCTTCATCCGCCAGTCATATATGGACCCCGCCCGCGTGCAAGGGTCGAAGTGCAGACGCGATGTGGAATTCGGTTGCCGTCATATATCCGGCCTGCTTATCGGGCGTCAGATGAAGCCCTGGGCCTTGATGGATTTCCGCGCGCTTCGTTCCACTATCAGTCTTACGGCCTCGCGGGCCATGGCTGGCGACAGAGTTTGGAAGCGCCGGTCCGACCGGTTCACCATCAGCGTCACACAACGCACCCTACGCAACCTCGGCAAGAGCGGTTTTCAACTGCCCACATCAGTCTTTGCGCACACGCAGTTTTGCGCTCCGCGCTCTCTTAACCGCGGGTGGAGAGCCGGAGCGCAAAACTGCGTGTGCGGCTACGTTGGTCGAGCGATAACGGTCACCTCTGCCTCCCGGAGGAAGTGAGGTCGGATTGAATAGCACGGTCGCTCCCCTGTTCGGACCTGGATCAAGGAATTGCAATTCCCCGTTACCGGATCAAGATTCCCTGTTCCGGTCTCTAGGGAATTCTCTCAAAAAGCGCGGTGATCTAGCGGGCTTGAGCTGATCCAGTCACCTGGATCGGCCTCAAAAACGAGGAATTCCCTGTATTTTTCCCTGATAGCAAGGGGAATTCAACTCGGGAGAGGGGTTCGCTCCGGACTGCGTAACGCAACGTCGGCCGAACGCAGCTCGTGCCCGCAATCCCCCTCATCCGAGTCGATCGCCGCGCGCGCGCATTGAAAAAAGGCGCCCGATCAGGTGCCGGCGAGACGACGGGCGGTGCTCACCAACAAGTCCCAGGTCTCGCGCACGTCGGCGGGTGTCGTGCGCGCGTTGCCGATCGCGAAACGTATCGCGACGCGATCGTGAAGCCGCGTGGTTGAGAGAAAGGCAAAGCCACCGCGGTTGATCTCGTCAACCACGCGCTGATTGTGCTGGTCCAGGGCGCCGGCGTCTTGCGCAAGCCGCGGGGGCAGATGACGGAAGCAGACCACCGAGAGCGGATGCGGCGCCAGGGTCTCGAAATCACCGGCCTCGCCGATCCATCGCGCCAGCTCCTGGGCCCAGGCGACGTGATTGCGAATGATCTCGACCATCCTGCGCCGCCCGTACGCGCGCAGCACGAACCACAGCTTCAGGCCGCGAAAACGCCGGCCCAGTTGCACGCCGTAGTCCATGTAATTGCGCACTTCGCTCTCGGGCGTCTCCAGGTAGGCCGGAATCAGGCTGAACGCGCGGCGCAGCAGCGGCTCGTGCGGAGTGTAGAGGACCGAAAGATCGACCGGCACGAACATCCACTTGTGCGGATTGACTACCAGCGAGTCGGCCGCCTCGGCGCCCTCGAGCAGCCAGCGCAGCTCCGGCACGATCGCCGCCGGTCCGGCGTAGGCGGCGTCAACGTGCAGCCAAACGCGATGCGCGCGGCAGACCCTGGCGATCGCGGCGACCGGATCGACCGAAGTGGTCGAGGTGGTGCCGACCGTCGCCGCCACGGCCATCGGTAAAAAGCCGCGAGCGCGATCCTCGGCGATCGCGCGCTCGAGCGCCGCCGGGTCCATCCTGAATGCGCCGTCGGTCGCGACCTTGACCACGTTTTCGCGGCCCACTCCGAGCAGGATCGCGTCCTTTTCGATGTGCGAGTGGGTCTGGTCGGTGCAGTAGACGCGCAAGCGAGGAAGATCACGTCCGGCGGTGCCGAGATTGCGCACGTCCAGGCCGAGCGACTCGCGCGCGGCCGCGAGCGCATGCAAGCCCGAGACGCTGGCGGTATCGTAGACCACGCCGAAGAAACTCGGCGGCAAGCCCAGCGCATCGCGCAGCCATTTGAGCGCAACCTCTTCGACCTCGGTCGCCGCGGGCGAGGTCCGCCACAGCATGCCGTTGACGTTGAGCGCCGCGGCGAGCAACTCGGCCAGCACGGCCGGCTCCGAGCCCGTGATCGAGAAGTAGGCGAAGAAGCGCGGATGGTTCCAGTGCGTGATGCCGGGAACGACGATACGCTCGAAGTCGTCGAGCAGGGCGTCGAAGTCCTCGCCCTCCTCGGGCATCGCGGGCGCCATCGCGGCCGCGACCTCGCCCGGGCGCACCTGCGACAGCACAGGAAAGTCGCGCGTGCGCTCGAAGTAACGCGCGACCCACGCGGACGCGCGCTCCAGCGCCTCGGCGAATTTGCGTTCGTCCATAGAGGATGGGGCCGCACGCGGCTCGCTCAGCGGCGCGCGCCCGCTACAGAGTATAGCTCGGGCGTGCTAGAGCGTCAGGTCTTGGCGCCCAACCGGA
Source organism: uncultured delta proteobacterium (assembly GCA_963815255.1). Taxonomy (GTDB): domain Bacteria; phylum Desulfobacterota; class Binatia; order Binatales; family Binataceae; genus JAKAVN01. The sequence continues at coordinate 39,489 of CAWFGH010000008.1, forward strand.
TCGCCGTGGTGCAGTGGTAGGCGAAGTTCTTCGCCCCGCGTTACAACGATGCCCTAGTGCTGAGCGAGCGGGGTCGCCAGCGCCTCACCCGCAAGCTGATCGTCGGGGACGACTATGCCCTTGGCTTTCAGCCGCTTGACCAGGTCGTCACGGGTCTCGGTGATTTTGATCAACTGATGCGGCCGATACTTCGCAATTTCGGCAGCGGTGTAGGGCCTAAAGTCCGGCGGCGTCTCGGCCTTGTTGAAAGTGAAGAGCAGCCAGTTGAGCACCTGGGCGATTTCCGCATCGCTCAGCGCGGAGGCCGCGACGCCCGGCACCTCGACGAGATATTCGCGCCCGCCGGGTACGTGCAGGAAATCCCCCATCGAGTTCGCCAGGCGCGGAACGGTGCCGGGAATACCCTCGGCGCGCGGCTTGTGACAGCCCCAGCAGTTGAGCGTGTACAGTTCGGCCGGCGAGCCGCCGGCCAGCGCCGGGCTCGCAATCGAGAGCGCGGCGATCAGCACAACAATGGAGCGCGGTTTCATCGCGAGCGGCCCGTCCCTACTTCGCGGCCTTGTCACCCAGCTCTTTGATCACCGAGTCGCGCTCGGCGTGGATGGCGGCCGAGTTGAGCTGCTTGGTGCGCTCCGCTTTGACTTCGTCGGCGGAGATCGGCTTGAAGTCCGAGGGCAGCAGCTTTGGATTGAGCCCGGTGAGCACGTAAGTCAGCACGTCGGCGACATCCTGGTCGCTCAACTGCTGCCACGGCGGCATCTCGCCCTCGTAACTGTCACCGCCGGAATCGATCTTGCCGCCCATCCCGAACGATACCACGTCGATAAGGTAGGTGCGGCCATCCTTGAGCACGAGATAGCGGCCGACCGAGTCGGCCACCGGCGGATAGACCCCGGGCGCGCCCTTGCCGTCGGGCTGATGGCACACGGCGCAGTTCGAGACGAAGATCCCTTTGCCGTCGGCTCGCGCCGTGCTCGCGCCAGCCGCAGGCGCTGCAGGGCTGGCGAGCGCGACAGGGCTCGCGGCCGCCTTCCCAGTCTTGCTCCCCAGCTCCTTAACTAGCGCGTCGCGCTCCGTGTGGATCGCGGCCGCGTTAAGCTGCTTGGCGCGCTCCGCTTTGACTTCGTCCGCGGAGATCGGCTTGAAGTTCGCGGGCAGCAGGTTGGAATTGAGGCCGGTGAGCACATAGGTGAGCACGTCGGCGACATCCTGATCGCTCAATTGCGGCCACGGCGGCATGTCGCCCTCGAAGCTGTCGCCGCCGGATTCAATCTTGCCGCCCATCCCGAACGACAGCACGTCGATAAGGTAGTTGCGGCCATCTTTGAGCGCCACGTCACGGCCCACCGAGCCGGCGAGCGGCGGATAAACCCCGGGCGCGCCCTTGCCGTCGGGCTGATGGCACACGGCGCAGTTCGAGACAAAGATCGATTTGCCGTCCGCTCGCGCCGTGCTCGCGCCAGCCGCGAGCGCGAGGGCGCACACGGCCGTAAACAGCCAAGTCAGACGAGCCATTTCGGTAGACTCAGGTTTTCAGACCGAGACGAACGGCGGTCGTGCAGTTGACGACGTAGGATGAAGGTTTGGTTCCGAAGCACCAGATGACCCCGTTATCCAGTTGAGTCCTGTAGATAGGCATATCGCCTTTGTTGTTTTCGCAGAAGCAGCGGCCGCATACGTCTTTGCCGCAGCAATCACGGTAGCCAATAATGTATTCCTTGCCATCGTTGGGATCACGGCAAGTGCCGACCCACGAAGTCGGCGACATTATAGTGCCGGCGGGGCACTCGGTATGGCTGCCCCCGCAGCAGCCGCACAGGTTGCCGTCGAAGCCGCAGTAACGCCAGTAGTCACAGGTCGAGGGATCGTCGGTGCGCCCGGTGCCGCTCGGACCCATCGTCATCTGCGCCTGGGCGGTCCCCATCACGCGATCGATCGGCAACAGCGGCAGGACCATCCCTCCGAGCATCAGTTTGCCCATCCGGGCCAGGAAGCCGCGGCGCGAGGTGCGTTGTGCGACCGTGCGGGTAAGTTGTTCCACCAGGGAGTCCATGGTTCGCCTCCTAGCCTATTCGCGTCCGCGCTTGCCCGCGACGGCGGCAAGCGGTGGGGCTTCGTGGTTGTGCGCGTGGTCATGTGCGTGATCGTGCGCGTGATCAGCGTGATCGTGTCCATCGTCGTGCGCATGCTCGTGGGGTTCGTGCCCGTCGCCCTGCCGGGATTGGAGGAATTGCTGGATCGACGGCACGCCCATCTGCTTGGCCTCGATCAGGCTCTCCAGATGCTCGCGCGTGTTGAGCAGTCCCTTGGCCCGGATCACGCCCGAGTCGTCGATCATCACGCCGTAGGGCAGCTTGCCGATCCGGTAAGTCATCCCGACGTCGGCCGAGAGCACGTAGGGGAAGTCCTCGAGATGCTGCACGCGGATGAAGCGTTCGTGTTCGACCGGTTCGCCGTCGCTGGCCAGGACGACGTCGAGCCATGAATTCTCGGCCTGCTGGATCGATTTGACGATCGGCAGCAGCTTTTTGCACACCGGGCAGGTCGGCGAGAGGAAGAAAAGCAACATGCTGCGGCCGCGCGCGCCCCCGAGTTTGAGCGGCGTGCCGCGGCGCAGATCTTTGACCTCGAAAAGCGGCGCGGCTTCGCCCTCCTTGGGCCCGCGGTCGAGCGTAAGCGCGCCCATCGGCGCGATCCGCTCGTGCAGGACGCCGACCTGGCGCAACAGCGCGAGCATCATCAGCGCCATCGACAGCACCAGCGCCCACAACAGAATCTGCGAAATCACCAAGGCTTCAAGCATTTAGCGCACCCAGCGCGCGAAGCCCGGGGGCGTTCGCGATTAAATAATTGGCGGCGGTGTAAAGCACCACCACCGTGGCCGCCGCCATGGTGGCGGTCGCGAGGTCGAGAAAATCCATCGGCCGCGCGCCCATCGGCAGCAGCGCGATCGCGAGCAGCGCGAACAGCGCGCCGTTGCGCAAGAGCAGCCACCAACTGAGCCGCTGGCGCAGCGCCGGGCCGAAACATCCGCAGTCGATATCGGTGCGGCCGCGCGCGAGGTTGATCGCGATGGCGCCGGTGAAAACGCCGAGCAGCACGATCAGCACCAGCGCCGCGGACGCGCGAATCGGACTCAGCAGCAGGCCCAGCGCCGCGGCGGATTCGATCACCGGCGCGGTCCACGCAAAAGGCGTCGCGAGCCATTCGGGAATCAGGCGGTAATTGGTCACCGCGCCGCGAAAGGTCTCCAAGTCGTAGAATTTGAGCGCCCCGGACGCGGCGAAAATGGCCGCGGCAGCGGCCGCGGCCGTCCATCCGAGTACTGGGTCGATTTGCGGCATCGTTCTCCGTGCGTACCTTACAGACCGAATCAGAGCCCGGGCATCAGAGCCCGAATATCTCCCACGGCACGCCCGACAGATCGGAGATCACGCCGAGATATTTGCCATCCAGCGCCGAGAACGCCTGCATCATCGCGGGCATCGAGCTCACCACAAAGAGCGTCGGAGCGTCGTCCTGGCTGACCAGGATGGAATTGCCCTGCTGCGGCAGCACGATCCGGTCGACCCGCTTTTGTCCTTTAACATCGTACACCCACACTTCGGTGCCCGGCTTCTTGTGCGTCCAGTCGCCGCCGCCCTGATGCATCAGGACGAACATCAAGCCCTTGGCGGCGTTGCCCCACAATGGCTGATAGCCGCCCGGCAACCATCCCGCCTTCTTCTCGCTGTCGCTCAGCAACGACCAGGACTGGGCCGGTTCCGCCGGATTCGACCCAAGGCCCATCGGGTAAACCATCCCATGGTAGCTGACGAAGTAGGCGTCATCGCCAACCCGCGCCGGCACACCGAAGACGGGGTCCTTCTCGATGTCGAAGAACGGCTTGTCGGTGCGCTTTTGCGCGGTCACCTTGCCGTTGTCGTCGAATTCGGTGGTCATCATCGTGCCGTCGCTACAGACCGAAACGAAGCGGCGCTGCCCGGCGAGCAGGGCTTCGGCGCATCCCGAAGTTTCGATTTCGCCCGCGACACTGCGGTTCTGGATATCGACCACGGTAACCGAGGTCGCCGGAGTCACGTTCGTGACCAGTACGAAGCGGCCATCAGGCGTCACTGTCATCTCGGCGCTGTCCGGGATCGAGAGCTGGCGCTTGGTCGGCAGAATTACTTCGCCGACCGGCGCCAGGTGACGCGCGTCGTAGATAGTCAGTACGTCGGTGCGATCGCCGCGCGCGCCCCGCGAGTAGTAGGTGTCGGCCATGTAGATCTGCTTATGGTCCGGCGATATCGCGAATGTACTGACTATTCCGCCGGTCAACTGGCCCAGCACCTTGAGCGAATCGCCGTCGATGGCGAACACGCTCGTAACCTGCAGCGTGCCGCTGAACGGATTCATCACGAATACCCAGTGTGGTCCGGCGAGCGGCAGCTCGCGCACCTTGACGCCCTCCTCGGGCGGCATCTGAGCGAGCGCGCCGGAACCACACCAGGCCGACAGGCCGAACAGGATTGCGATGATGAACACGGCCCGTTTCGCCATCTCACTTACTCCCTTGCGAGTCCAAAGTTCGTTCCTGCCCAGGCCTAGCTGCGTCCCTTGATGGGCTGGAAGTTGTACTGGAACCCCATATACAGAAGGCTCTTGCCCTTGAAAACGCCGCCTGCAAACGAGTTGAGCCGATCGTTGCCGATAATGCCGACGTACCCAAGTGTAGCGAAGTATTTGTTGGTCCACGGCGGCGTCATCACCAGGGTCGGGAAGAACAGCGTGGTGTTGCCCGAGGGATTCCAGATCATGGCGTAGGTCGGCAGGATCGCGCCCCACCACCAACTGGTGTTGACGTCGAACAGGATCTGTTCCTCATTATGGCGCCAGCGCTCGGCGTAGAAGGAATACACCAGGTTCTTGCCGTAGCCGGAGATCGTGTACTGGTTCCATTCCAGGTTGGCGCTCAGCGTGCCGGTCGAGGTTAACCACGGAGCGTAGAGTCCGTCCAGGTCGAGTGCGACCAGCGAATTCACCGTGCTCTTGTCGACAACCGCGTTACGCACTGCGATGTCGGTGGTATTGAACGGCGTGCGGTCCTGAAAAATCGCCTCGGTCCTGAGCACGATCGGTACGCTCGAGAGAAACTCACCGGGCAGATAAATCGGCCGGTTCAGGGTCGCACCGATGTCGTTGAACTGCGGGAAACTGGTCTGGAGGAATTGGGGCCCGCCGGCATTGCCGACCACATAGAACTGTGCGCCGGGCGTACCGCCCTCGGTGAACTGGTGACCGTGCCAGTAGATTAGAGTGATTTCCGCGTTCTTCACCAGGGTATGAATTCGGAAACCCTCGGTCGAGCTGCCCAAGTTGTCGGCGGGCAGATGGTAGCCAAAGAACGGCGACGAGAAGTTATTAAAACCGGACACCAGGCAGTGCCGGCCAACGATCTGCCCGCACAACTGAGGAAAGGCCGATAGGTTGGCAGGCACGCCAGGCGTTCCAGCCAGGATCGGAGCCGGCTGAACCTGAAAGCGCGCCGACGAGACCAAGGTGAATGGCGCGAGCAGAGAGACCGAGCCAGCAACGTCGTGCTGCCCGTCATACCAGTTGCTATGCGGATTGGAGGACTGGTTCGGAGTGTCGACTGAAGGGTTGTACATCGGTTGCCAGACCGGTGTCCAAATCCCTTCGATAAAGTTGGCGGTTAGTGGTCCCCAACTCGGGAGGTTCATGATCGGATGCACCATCCACAACGGCAGCCGTGACTGCTCGAGGTTGGAAAACCCGAAGTTCCAGGTGAAATCCTGCGGGTTGATCACGTCGCCCACGCGGAAGGCCAGCGATTCGCCCCAGGTCACGATCTGGCGGCCCAGGAACAGGGTGAGTGGCCCATTCACGCTCTTCCAGTACGCGTCCCTGACGTTGTACTGGTTGTAGTAGTCCGACATGTCGGTCATGCCGGCCTTGTACTCGAAACGGTACGCCGGCTCGTAGACCACCCAGCCACGGACGAAGAACCGGTTGTCGCCGTTGAGGATGTAGTTGATGTCCAACTGGAGCCAGTTGCGCTCCGTCGCCAAGGAGTTCTTGCTTTTCTGATAGCGGATGGCGCTGGAGTCGACCCACATCCCGGTGATGTTGTTGATGAAGCCCGAGACTGACAGGCCTTGCATCCATCCCGGGTTTTCGCTCACGTCGATGAGCGGCGCACTGCTGCCCAATCAGGGCGCTCTTCCAAAGCGGTACATCCGCCGACTGTGATGACTGTGAACTGGCCGCCGTTTGCGCCAGCGCGGAACCTCCGGCCTGCGCCGAGCCAGCCAGCGCGGCCATCATTGCCGCGGCCATAAGCAGTCCGGAACGCTTCATTAAAATGGGTTTCATACCTACCCCCTCCCGAGGCTCGTGGCCGCGTGCCGCGCCGCCTGCCGCATCGCCGCGTCCTTGCGGCGTGCGGATGCAGCGGCGGCATCCCCGATTCAGCGTGAAGCCGCAGCCATCGTTTCCTTGCGTAACTCCTCTTCCGCCACACCACCGAAAATGAAGCGCGGGCGCGCCCACGCTATATACGCCGGCAATATCAAAAGTCCCACGATCACATTGGTCGACATCAGGATGATCAGCAATACGCTCATTTCGTTATGGAACAACACGGGCGAAAATACCCACGGCGCCAGACCACCGACGATGACCGAAAAGGTCGCGAGCACGGCGGCGCCGGTGCCGCTGCAAGCGCAGTGGTGATCGCATCCTCCAGCCGCCTGCCCTCGGCGCACTCGTCGCAGATGCGCGATACCGCGTAGATGCCATAGTCAACGCCCAGTCCGATACCCAGCGAGATAACCGGTATCGTGTCAATCGTGATGCCTATATCCGCCAGCCGCATGTAAATGAACGCGGCGAAGTTCGCCGCGATACATGACACCACGAACAGGATGCCCGCCACTATGGAGCGGTAGACCACGGCGCAGAACAGGAAGACCACGCCCAACACGAAGGTGATATTGATGAAGTCGAGTTGGTAGAGCACGTCGTTGGCTGCCGCGTAGAGGCCAGCTATACCGCCCAGGTACACGATCTCGACTTTCTTGAACGCGGGATCCCATGTGCGCCGCTGGACGAATTCGGCCAGCCGCGCCTGGATGTTATTGAGCGTGGAATAGGTGTGGTCGGAGAGCAGCACGCGCAGGATGCCGTCGTTGTTGTTCAAGTCGATCCATTGCTCGGCCTCTCCCGGCGCCGTTCCCTGCACGAACAGCAAATACAGGCCCATCGCGTCGTCCGCTGTGCGCGGCACCGCCAGGTATTTCGGATTGCCGTAGTGGAACATCTGGTTGTACGGCTCGATAATGTCCGGCGCGACGGAAATGATGCTGGAGACCGAAGGATCCTGCAGCATGAACCGTCCGAGATCGCGCTGCAGCCGGATCACTTCCGGCGCCAGCATATCGGGCGTGTAGGCGGCGCTGACAGTAGTCGCGGCGCGCGCGCGCAAAATTATCCAACCTTCATCCAGCGGGAACACCTGCCGGACAGCGTTGATATCCTGGTTGACTTTGGCGTTGTGCCGGTAAAGTGGCGTACCCGGCTCCGTGTAGCCGATCTTGGCCCGGATACCCGCGACGAAGCCCACTACGATTAGCACGCCAACCGCTATCAGAGCGCCCTCGCGCGCGTATCCTGGGGTGATCGGGAAATTCGACCAGCTTGTCCTCGACCGGCGCGAGCCATCCCCGCTTCTTCTTAGTCGCCGGCAGCGGCTTGGGCGTCGGCAGATAGCTCATCATGATCGGCTGGAAGATGAAGACCATCGTGAGACTGCCGCCCAGCCATACCGCGCCTGAGGAGGCCACGTGCTGGAGCGACGGGATGCCTCCGAAGGAAATGAAGACGATGCCCGCGATGTCGGCCAGGATCGAGAGCAACCCCGGCGGCAGCATCAGCGTGGTCGTTACTTCGCACGCGGCCATCTTGTTGTGGCCGTGCGTCTCAAGCTCGTCGTAGTATCTGCCCTGCCACTGGATGCCGTGGCTCATATCTCGGGCGGTCAATATAAATCGTATGACCAGCATCACCGGGTCGAACTCGTAGCCCTCCCAGCCGATGAATCCGAGGCCCCAGACGGTCGACAGCAGGCCCGTGATGAGCGGAGCCCACCAGGTGCTGCGGCCCTTGAAGAAGATGTACAGGATCAGGATCATGATGCCGTCGGAGATAAAGAAGATGGTCACGAGCACGGGCAGATAGTAGTACCCGTAGCCGCGGATCACTGGTTCGCCGGCGGCATAGATGACCGTATTGTCGTCCTGGTACTTATCGATGAGCGCCTGGATCTTATAGAAGACATCGTGATAGTTGAGCCGGCCCTCGTAGAACGAGGCCATGATGGCGGCGCTCCTTCCGTCGTCGCTCACCAGGCTGCGCATCTCCAGGCGATGAATGAAAATCTGGCGCTTAATCTCCTGTATCCCCGCCTCCGCCTTAGGCACGTCGGGATACATGTAGGCCTTGTAGACGAGATTGCCAGGCAGCGCGACCGCATATCTCACGCGGAACGAACCCAATGAGCGGATCGATTGGTGGTTGACGCCGGGCAGCAGGTCGACGTCGTAGGTCATGTCCTGGATTTTTCTTAGCGTCTTGTAGTTGTAGATGTCTCCATGCTTGACCTGCACCATCAGGGTCAGGCGCTGCGCGCCGCCGTAACGTTCGTAGTTGTGGTAGAGCTTGACATAGGGGTGGCCCTTGGGAAAGAAATCGATGAAGCTGGTTCCGATCGTCAGCTTGCTCGCGTAGTAGCCAAAGATGCCGGTAATCAGAAGCAAGGCGATCCCGATTATCGCGCGGTAGCGAAGTATGAACCGGCCCATCACTTTCCTGTCACTACTTTCCAATGCGCGCCGCCGTCGGTAGTGTGCACGATTGTGCCTCCAAGACCGACTGCGACTCCGTTGTTTTGATGAAATGCGAGATCGGCGAGGCTGAACACCGTAGGCGTCTGTACGGAGGGTGCGGCGGCACCGCCGATTCCGACGCGCAGCAGCGCACCGCCTTCGCCTGAGCCCCACAACGCCGACGGCGCGGATCCCGACGCCCCTCCAACGTAAACGACGCTGTACATCGGGGACGCTGAAGGCGCGGTAACGGGTTGCCAGGTTGCGCCGCCGTTGTCGGTGCGCATTAGCGTGCCGCCCTGCCCCGCCGCCCATCCGTGTTGCGCGTCGCTAAAGCGAATCGCAAACAGCGCCGGCAGCTTGAAGTTGGCCCGCTTGCCGCCCATCTGCGGAGTCCACGTCTTACCGCCGTCGGCAGTATGCATTATCGTCTCGAACTCGCCCACCGCCCATCCGTTCTGCGGGTCGGCGAACGCGATATCCATGAAGATGAGACCACTCTTGAGGTTTTGCACCTGCCAGTGAGCACCGCCATCGGTTGTGCCCATCAGCAGGCCGTTGGTGCCGGAAGCGTAGGCGGTCCGCGGGTCCACGACCGCGATGCGAAAGATGTTCTCGGTGGTGCCGCTCGTCTGAGGGCTCCAGGTCTGGCCACCGTCGGTGGTTTTGAGGATTAGCCCGCTCTCACCGCCGACCCATCCGGTCTGGCCGTCGTTGGCGAAGCGGATGCTGTAGAGGTCGAACCAGGATAAATCGCCACGCTCGGCGATCGCGCGCCGCGCCCAGGTCTGGCCACCGTCGGTCGAAGTCAGTAGCGCGCCTTCCGCTCCGACGACGTAGCATTTCCCCGAGGGCAGAAACGCAACACTGAAGAATGAGTCCCAGGGCTTGACGAGGCTCGCGCTGACACTCCCAGGAGGTTGTGCTGGCGCTGCAGACTGGCAATGTCGTAATCGCGGCCGCCGCCACCAGGATCAGCGCCCACGCGCAATATCGACTCGCTCGCGGGGTTTGTTCGTTGTCCCGGGCCGGGTCCGAATGCGATGCCGGCAGTTCTACCTTTTCAGGCGATACCGAGCCCATCAGACGCTCCCCGCTACGCGTGCCTTCGTCGAGCCGCACAGGTCTACCGACCCGTCTTACTGCATGATCTTCATCAGGCCATCAGGCTGCGCGTAGCGGCTGATGTTCGAGAATCCCTGCGAGTCGCACTCGTGGTCCACACATACGTGCAGGCCGATAAACACGGTCGCATGCTGATCCTGGAAGTTCACGACGTAACCGGTGTTGGGCCCGGTTATCGTCACCTCCTGGCCCTCGAGGCCCAAACCGGGGAGAATCGCCGGGTAGGCAAATACGACGATCCATTTGTAAAGGTTCCCCGCCCGATCCCAAATCTCGGTCTGGTCGGGGAAATAGTTCTCCTTGTCGACGTACAGCACGCGCTTGCCGTAGCAGTAACCGCGGGACTGCGAGGGAAGACGCGTCATCTGCACCATATACACATCACGCACTTCCCACGGACCCGAACCCGGATTTGGAAACGGCACTACGCCTTTCATTCCGAAATAGTAGTATCTGGGATCGAGCGAAGTCGGGGTGCCGCAGGTATCGAAGCTCTCGGGAGCGCCGTGCATCAGGGTAATAATCTTCTTTTCTCCGAGGTACGCGTTGTCGAAAAGGTTGCCCATTCGCGGGGCGCCCTCCTGGGCGTCCTCGTAGGTGAAGTCGGTTCCAAAGAGTGGCGCGCAGCGCGCGGCCTGCGAAACGCGCAGCGAGCGGCGGAGGCTCGGGATGAATTCATACAGCTCGTCGAGCTTGCTCGGGTCGTTCCAGGTCATTTCGACCGATGCAAAATACTTACCCTGCTCGGGAGCGGTCTGCTCGAAATACTCGGCGAAGTAGTAGCCGTTGTTGCCGGGTATCTCTCGCGGATACCCAGGCTCACTCAAATGTGTCATCTGTGAGAAGACGATATTTGAGTCGGCGGTGCGGGTGAAGTTCGCGTACTTGTCCAGGGTATAGGAACAGTTTGGGGCTTCCTCTACGACCGGGGCGGGGCGATAATAATCGTTATAATATAATCTCGTTCCTATCAAATCTTTGTCGCCCGCTAACGGATTGGCGAACGGGGACCCTGCCACGTATCCCCCCGGCACGTACCCGCCTTCGGAGTTCTTTATCAGCGTGGTCTGGTTGCCATACTTTTCGGTGTCTTCCCTGAAGGGCTTGGGCGGAAAGATGTGACGCGTGGGACCGACGTCGATCTCGATATCCTTCGGCATGTGCCAGAAGAGGTCGCCCTTCCAGAGATGGATCATGCTCTCGGGCATGAACTGCTGATACTGCTGCCAGTTCGCCTGAGTGATCTTGGTCCCGATCGGAATTCCGTTGGCGTATCCCTTGTCGGCCTGCCAAGGAGCAGGCTGCGCGTGCGCTGGCGATCCAGTCGCCCCCAGCATCAGCGCAACCGCCAACAGTCCGCCGACGGCAATTAAACGTCGAGCCATGGCTCTAACCCCTTCCCCGTATAGAGGTCTCTCGTCACGGGAATTTAACGAAGACTTTGATCTGTCGTTCAATTCAATCAGCCCCGAAAGCAACCTCGATGCCAAATAAAAAATAGCCAACTTCTCAATCCCAGCGCCAAAAAAACCGCCAAACATGCCCGCCTTCAGAGCGCTTGCCTGACACTCGGGCAGCTTGACCAGCGGATCCACACTCCCGGCTGCGCAGACCTTTCTCGCACGGAATCAAACGTGTCCACGCAAGTTTAATCCGCAATGCACACGGACGTAACATCTTTGTCAAGCCGAAACCTACCGCACGGTCGCTTAACAATCAAACCCGCTCGCAAACCCGCTCGCAACCCGAGCGAGACCTCATTCGAGATTCGCCCTACCGGGCAGCTTTTGCGTCAGACTCGTTTCCGCAAACTCCGCCTTCTTAGCTCATTCAGAAGCCGTCGCCAAGAGCCAATCCATCGTCCCGTCCTGCGATCTGAAACTCCGAATCCCGCGAAAAAGCTCCTGATACGCCGTCGGATCGCGCGGCGGTTGACGAGCGACGCCAAAGAAGTCAAAACCGGCTGTCACGCGATCGCACGTGTGGTACGAGACGCGGCTCGGCGATGAAACGCAATCGATCAATCCGGCGTGAGACAGCGGCAAGTGTGATGACTCGCGCGTCGATATTGGCGCTGCTGGTATTCGCGCTCGGGCTTGCGGTGAGCGGCACGATCTTCGCCACGCAGAACGCGATTGCGCAAACCGACGCAGGCGACGCGATCCAACCGGGCACGGCCGCGACGCGGCGGTCGCCCCATTACGTGGGCACCGTGTACTGCTACGCCTGCCATCTGGAGCTGGCGGTAGAGTTCGCTAAAACCAAGATGGGCAAGCTGTTCCTGGTCAAACCACAAAATGCCCTCGAGCGTCTCGGCTGCGAGGGATGCCATGGCCCAGCCAGCGATCACGCCGAGTCGGGCGGCGGCTTAGGTGTCGGCGGGATGGCGGAGTTCAGAATCGATCACGGACAGACGATCGAGCGCAACAACGGGGCCTGTCTCGAATGTCATGACGAGGCCTTCTGGCACGGCCGCAAAACTCATCCGTTGCGCCGGATGGCCTGCTTCGACTGCCACGTCGTGATGGTGCGGATGAGTCCCACCTTCCAGCTCGCGCCCGCCGCCGCGGATCAGGATTGGAATCGCGGACGCACCTGGCGCGATGCCGCGCTGCTGGGTCTGCTTGCGGGAGCAGTGTTCGGCGGATGGCGGCGGCTTAGGCTCGGGCGGCGGCGCAAGGGCTGAGCGGTAACTGGACGAAAGCTGCGATGGACTGGATCGATTTCGCGCGCGGACCCGCACTGCACTGGGCGTTGGTGATCATGGTCTTCGGGCTCTGCTGGCGGCTGGGCGCTTTCATCTTCAGCCCGCACGAGCACGACCTTTATTGGGCCCGCAAAAAGTTCTGGCTGGGGCGCGGGCACTGGCAGATCGAGAGCTACGTGATGCACGTGGGCTTGCTGATCGTGCTCTTCGGCTTCGCCCCGCACATCCTGCTGGTCAGCGACCTCACCGGTATAACCTGGCCTGGCCTACCGATTGGGCTGGTCTGGTTTGCGGGCTCGGTCACGGTGGTCGCGATGGTCGCCGTGCTGCTGCATCGCCCGCCCGACGAGGCGCGCTCCACCTGGCGCGCGCGGGCGGACGAGTACTTCACCTGGACGGTCGTGCTGATGCCGTTGGTGACCGGGATGCTCGCCTTCCCGCACCTGGGCGGCGCCGCGCTCACGCGCCCATACGCCGCCTTGCTGACGGCCCATCTGCTGAGCGTCGAGTTCCTGATGATATGGCTGCCGTTCGGGCGCCTCGCGCATCTGGTCCTGATGCCGCTGTTGCGCGGCACCGCTCGCACGCTGGAATTGCTGGGCGTCTGGAGCTGAGACCGGCGCGCGGCGAATCGCCGTTTGCGATTCGGCTGCGCGCGCGCTAGCAGAGACAGAGCGCGCTTATCAGAAGTCGACCGTTCGCGCGCTAACCAATAGTTGATTCCCCAATTGAGCCCCAGAGACAAAATTTCCGCCCGACCGCGGAGAAAAACTTCGGACAAAATCTCGTGGCGGCCGGCGCTAGCCGCCCTCGCGATGCTTTGCGGATGCGCGACCGGCGAGCCGCCTCAATACGCTCCCGCCAGCGCCGAGCCGGCAGCGCAAGCCACGCCGGCCGCCGAATCCGGCGACGCCCAGGAGTCGGGTTTCACCGGGTTGTGGGAGGGAACCTCGACCAGCGGCTGCATGCCGCTTCAGCCCGACGCGAGGCGCTGCAACGCGATCGTGAAGATCACGCTCCAGATGTTTCAGAAGGGCTCCGCGGTGACCGGCCATTACACCTGCGCGACTGGCACGATGGTCTGCCGCGACTCCAACAGCAGCGGCATGATAGCCGACGGCAAAGTGCGCGAGGGCAACGTGGGTATGCGCGTGATGATGCCCGACGGATCGAGCTGTCTGTTCAATGGCAGGCCCTCGCAGGACAAGCAGAACAAGTTGACAGGGACGTACTTTTGCATGCAGGGCGGCGGCTATATCGAGCAGGGCCGCTTCGAGGTCGAGCGCAGCTATTAATCGACGCGGAAGCGCTTCTGAACTTGCCCCAATTCGTCGATTGGTCGAGCGTTTCTGACCCCTCCCCCAAATATCTCGGGGGAGGTTGTTGGGGGTCGAGCGAGGAAGCGCCGGATGTCTTTTTTCTGTGGCGCTTCCTCGTGCCGATCCTCCTGAAGGAAGACGCGTTTCTCACAGAGATTCAGAACCGCGTCGCAGCCCGTTACGGAATCAGCACCGCGCGGCCCTTGACCTTGCCCGCTACGAGGTCGTGCAAGGCCGAGTTCGCATCGCTCAGCCGGTACTCCTTCGTGGCGAGCGTCACCTTACCGCGATCCGCGAGCGCCATCAGTTCGACCAGGTCGGGATAAGTGCCGACCAGGTTGCCCACGATTGTTTTTTCGGTCGCGACCATCTCCATCGTGGGGATTTCGATTTTGCCGCCGTAACCCACTACGTAGTAGTAGCCGGCGTTGGCGGTCATCTTGAGTCCGTTGGCAACCGCGTTGCCCTCGCCCACGAAGTCGATTACTGCCTGCGCGCCGCCGCCGCCCGTGAGTTGCTTAACCGCTTCGACCTCGTTGCCGTCGGCTTTGACGGTGTGATCGGCACCGCATTCGCGGGCCAGCCCGAGCGCCAGGTCCGAGCGGTCGACCACGATGATCGATGCCGGCGAGAGCGCGCGCAGCGCCTGGATGCCGATATGGCCGAGGCCGCCCGCGCCGATCACCACCGCCCACTCTCCGGGCAGCAGGTGGCGCGAGGCTTTCTTGGCCGCGTGGTAGGCGGTGATACCGGCGTCGGCGTGGGGCGCCACGTCCTTGGGTGCGAGCGTCTGCGGCAGCTTGATTAGCGCGCGCACGCTGGTCTTGAGCAATTGCGCGTAGCCGCCATTGGAATCCAGCCCCGGAAACGCTCCGCCGCCGTGCATGTCATTGCCGCGGCGCGCGGCGAGCGTCTCGCCGGTGCTGGCCAGCGGATGGCAGATGACTGGGTCGCCGCGCTTGACCATCTCGACCGCGCTGCCGACCTCCTCGATCCAGCCCGCGTTCTCGTGCCCCATGATGTAGGGCAGCTTGACGGGAATCATGCTGCGCCACAGCCCCTCGATCACGTGGAGGTCGGTGCGGCAGACGCCGGCGCCGCCGATCCGCACGATCACATCAGTGGGCTTTTCGATTTTCGGCTCCGGCACTTCCTCGTAGCGAACGAAGTCGGGCCGCTTCAGAGCTTCATCGTAATCGTGAAGAACCGCAGCTTTCATTTTTGAAACCGCCTTTCGATTGATCTTTCGTCGAGGGTCCGCGCGCGGCCAACTGCCGTTTACACCCCGCGCGCAGCCGGGGTCAACAGCGCGCGCCGCTAGAGCGCCATCTCCTCGAGCGTTTTCCCGCGCGTCTCCGGCGCGTAGAGCAGGATCAGCGCCACGCCGAGGAGCGGCCCTATGGCGCATAGCGACGCCGCGTTGCCCAGTCCGCCGACCACCAGCGACATCGTTCCGACCAACACCGGGCTGATGAACCAAGCCAGCTGCCCCAGGGTTTGGATAGTGCTGCTGTAGCCGGCCGCGCGAATCTCGGTGGGAAACAGTTCCGCCGACAAGGCCGAGGTCGCGGTGCGCGCGCCCTGGTAAGCGAACATCGTCGCCATGAACCCGAACAGGATTGCGTGATGCCCCGAGGACTGGAACAGCACCACCATCGAAATTCCGGCGCCCAGGTAGAACAGGCTGGTCGTCACGCGGCGACCGACCAGGTCGAGCAAGTAGCCGCACATGATCGTCCCCACCGTCGCCATCAGGTAGGCCACGATCACCGCCGAGCCCACCTGCCCCGAGGTCCAATGATGGTCGCGCTTGGCGAAGAGGCTGAAGTAGGTAATCGTCGGGCCGCCGACGAAGCCGACGCTGTTGGCCAGCAGCGCGACCAGGATCAGGCGTCCGCGGTAGGGGCCGCGGAACAGCTTGATATGCATGCGGATGCTTTCGCGCCAGTCCTGATGCACGGTTAGCGAGGCGCGATGCGCGAGGAAGCGCACGGTCTCGCGCACGTACTGCCTTAAAAACGCCACCAGCAGCAGCGGCGCGATTCCTAGCAGATACATCCCGCGCCATCCCCACGCCGACTCGGCCACGTAACCATATAGCGAGCCCGCGACGGCGACTCCGACGAACGCCGCCATGTGAAAGCCCGCGATCGCCCGGCCGCGCATCTCGTCGGGGAATTCCTCACTGATGATGATGATCGCCATCCCGAACTCGCTGGCGAGGAACACCTGCGAGCAACTCTGGAACAGCGTGAAGCTGAAGAGCCCGCGCGAGAGCCCCGTGAACAGGGTGAAAAGCCCGTAGCCCAGCACCGTCACGGAAATAACCGGTTTCCGCCCGACGCGGTCGGAGCACGAGATCACCAGGAACGACAGCACCGTGCCGAAACGCACGATCGAGGCGATCACGCCGATCGCCTGGTTGCCAAGGTGAAAGGTCGCGGCGATGTCGGGCGTGCAGAGATGGAAAATCGTTATGTCGTAGCCTTCGAAGATGGTCGCCGGGATCAGCAGGCCGAGCAACTGCCACAGGTACCTGCGCGGCTGCCGCGAAACGCCTGCCACGCCGACGGCGCCCGCCGCCGCCGGCTCGCGATGCGCGTGCGCGTCATCCATCTGTTATCACCGCGACTATCACCGCGTTGGCCATCGCGCTCATCGACCGGGCGCTTGTGACCTGCGCATACTTGATTCGCGCGTTTCCAATCCGCACTCTTGCCACCGTCATCGCAGCCCTCGCGGTCCTCGCCCCTTCATCCGCCGTTTCCCGCCCGCACGCCTGCCGGCGCAATTGAATAGCATGCGCCCACTCCGGTATCGATCCAACACGCCGTAGATAAGTCATCATGCGTCCACTAGCACGGTGGCCGAAAAGAGCAGTAGCATTGCAGCCTCGGACGAGTCTTACTCTTAGGGGAAGAACAGCAAACCATGACGCCCGTGGACCCGGGGGAGTACCGGGATAGCCGCCGACATTCACGCAAATTAGCGCGAAAGCATGAAAGAACTCGCGCTCCTGCCTACAGCCGCGGAGGTGGGATGCCATACGCGCGCCGCTCGTCCTCGATTGTGACCGGCGCAACCGCGATCATCCTTGTGTTGCTCGTATTGGCATGGCGAGGCGAATGCTGGGCCTACATCGACCCCAACGCAGGAGGATTCCTGTCACAGATTGTGGTCCCGCTCGCATCGATTTTCCTTTCGTTTCTCTTTTACTGCCGTAAAGAAATCAGAAGATTCGCCAAGTCTGCCCGCGACAGATGGAAAAAAATCGATTCGCGCAACGCTCCGCGCGAGGCCGGGAAATAAACCATCATGGGTGGTCGGTGGTGGTTGCTGTTCCGCAGCCTTGCGGTACCGACAGTCCTCTTTTTCGCGCCGGTTCTCGTGGACCAGGACCTGCGTCGATTGTCCTATCTTCTCTCCGTCAAGGGTGCGGTCGCCGAACTGGCACTGGAAATTTCGGCGGTTCTTCTGCTCGAAGCGCTGTGCGCGACATTTCTCGCGCTCATTCTGCTGGCGGGTCACGCGTTCAAGCTATGGGATGATCGGGCCGACGCCAATTGTGCGGGCTTCATCGCATTCGCAAGCGCCATCCTATGTGCCCTCGCGTTGCTGTTTCCTCTCAACGGGATTATCGGCCCGCTCTCCAGCGCCGGCCTGCAGGTGGCGCTGATCCTCGCGGCGATCGCGCTCCCCACGTTCTTCGGTTGGCAGCGGGCTTTCGCGCTGTTCAACCGGCTCAACCAATCGGCGCAGATAATACTGGCGGTCTGTCCGCTCCTGCTGATTGTTGTACTTAACGGTGGCTTTGGCTGGCGCAGCTTTGATTCGATGCCGCAGGCGCGGCCCTTTGCACCAGACTCGCCGGCGCGGCCTAGCGTGGTGCTGATCAGCTTCGATGCGCTGACGGCGCAGGACATGTCACTCTACGGTTACGGGTTGCCGACCACTCCGCAATTCGAGCGGCTCGCCCGCCGCAGCTACAATTTCGTCAATTTCGCCTCGACCTCGGATTTCACCACGCCGGCTGTAGCGTCGCTGTTGACCGGCCAGTACCCGCTGACTAATCGGGTGTTCCAGCTCTATGGGCATATCCCTCACCGTCTGCGCGAAAACAACATCGCGTGGGTACTGCGGCAACACGGATATACCACCGCGGCAATCGTCACCAATCCAGCGGCCCATCCCCTGGCTTTGCAGCTCGCGAATTCCTTTTCGAGCCTGCCCTGGCCACCAGAGTCGTGGGTTTTTCCTGGAACCTTCCTGCTGCAACTACGGCATAGCCTGTTGTTCGACGCCGCCAATGGCGTTGCGGTCAACGCGCTCCTCAAGTTCGGTTCCCTTTTCGGCCTGTTCAACAAAGTGAGCTGGGTCGAGCCGCGTGCGGTCTTCGCCTCGGCCAGGGACTTTATCCGCGGCTCGCGCACGCCCTATTTCCTGTGGATTCACCTGTACCCACCCCATGCCCCCTATGTGACGGGCGCGCGCTTCCTGGGCCGGTTTCTGCCGGGTTCCGAGTTCTCCAATCAAGCGCAGTATTTTTGGCAAACGCCCGGGGCACAGTATCCGCCGGAGATGCAGCACGAAGTCGACTTGCTGAGGCTGCGCTACGACGAAAGTGTTAGCGAGTGCGACAGCGCTTTAGGGGAGTTCCTTGACTGGATGGCGACAAGCCATCGAGATGCGAATACGGTCCTGGTTGTGACCTCCGATCATGGCGAGAGCTTTTCGGCCGGCTGGTGGAGCCACGAATCGCCAGATCTGCACTATGCCGAGACTCACATTCCCTTGCTGATTTCACTGCCAGGCCAGAACCGCGGCTATACCGAGACCGAAGACGGCGATCTCACCGATATCGCGCCCACGCTTCTTGCCGAACTCGGAATCGGCAAGCCTTCGTGGATGGATGGGCACCCGCTTATCGGCCCGACGCAGGCGGCATCCTTGGCGGAACCCTCCTTTTCGATGTATTTGGCCGAATCGGATGCCTTCAGCCGTCCTACCGTTGGGGCGATCGCCGCGAATTCCGGTCCCTATCATCTGGTGTGGTATTTTCCCTCCGGAGGCGTCGAGCTTTTCGACATCGCCCGCGACCCCGAAGAAAAACGCCCCGTTGCCGCGCTTCATCCTCCCTATCCTCCCGGCATGGCGATGGCGCTGGTCGGAGACATCGAGCGGCGCTTCGTCGACGCGCTCAATAAAAACCCTCCGGGCACCTATCCATGAGTTTGGATGCCTGGTCTCGGCCGGTATTCAATCTGAATCTCTCCGCATGGCGCAGTATCCGCGGACGCCATCCCGAGCCGATCGATCGCGAACTCGAATTGCGCTTCTACCTGGCGGGGAGCATGCTGTCCGCGCTGGGGATCCTCCAGAAGCGATTGTACCGCCGCATCCTGGACCGACTCGAGCTCAGGCCGCCGCTCTTCCTGGTCGGGCATTGGCGCAGCGGAACGACTCTGCTGCATGAGTTGCTCGCGCTGGACGAGCACTTTGCCGCTCCTAGCACATACGCCTGCTTCAATCCCCATCAATTCCTGCTCGCGCACCACCACGCACCCGCTTCGACGCGACTCGCGCGACCCAGCGGCGACATGACCATTTCAGCTTCTTCACCGCAGGAGGAGGAGTTCGCCCTGCTCTGCATGGGCGCGACGTCACCCTATGAAGCCTTCGTGTTTCCCTCCGCGCTCCATCAGTTCGAGGCCTTATGCGACCCAGACCTCTTCGAGCATGCACAGGAGCTCCGATGGAACGACGCGATTACGTGGATATTGAAAGCGACGGCCTACGTGCGCGGTTCGGACAAGCGGCTACTAATCAAATCTCCGGCCAACTCGTTTCGGATTGCGAGGCTCAGTACGCTTTTCCCGGGCGCGATGTTCATTCGGCTCGTGCGCGAGCCATGCGCCGTTTTTGCTTCAACGCTGAGGCTCTGGCAGAGCATGTGGGAGCGCTATGCGCTGGCCGCACCGCTCTTGCAGGAAGTTTTGATCGAGCGGATTCTGCAAACGCGGATTGCGCTGGAACGAAGGCTACAAACCGCCTTGCGGACTCTCCCGGCCAACAGAGTTGCGACCGTCCGCTACGAGGACCTGGTTGCTGACCCGTGCCACACAATTGAGCTTCTATACGAACGACTGGCGCTCGGCGATTCGTCCCCGCTGTTGCCGAAGGTGAACGAGTACATGGCACAAAATCCGCCCTCCGCAATGCATTCAGCCGAGACGCATTCAGCCGAGGATTGGCGCCGGCTCGTACAAGCTCGCTGGCCTGAAATGTTCGACGAATTCGGTTACGCGCGGCGTTAAGGGACAAACCGCAGCCATGACTGAATTCCGATCCGCTCTGCACATCCTGTTATGATCCCGGCCTGGCTTTCCATACTTGGCGCGACATTCGCGGTTCTCCTAGTCGCAATGGGCGTGGCGGGAGCTCATATGGGCCTCATCGCGCCAATTACCGGCTTCCTGGCGTTCCTGCTCAGCTTCGTAGTCGCGATCCTGGCGTTACTGTTCGGACTGGTAGGCCTCGCCCGCACCTCAGCGGCTGAGCGCGGGCCCGCGCCGCCCAGGGCCGTCGCCGGCATCGTGTTGAGCCCTGCTCATCGCCATCCCGGTTGGATTCACGATATGGCGCTGGTTGTCGATGCCGTGTCCGAACATCAACGACATCACAACCGATTACGATAGTCCGCCACAGTTCGTTAACCCGCCGGGATTGGCGGCCGGCTCGATGAAGTACGACCGCGCCAGACTGGAGCCCATCCAAACCAAGTACTATCCGAAGCTTGAGCCGCTTCGGCTCGACGAGAAGCCCGACGACGCCTTCGTCAGAGTGAAAGCCGCGGCCAACGCCGCAAGCCTTTTCGGCCGGCAGATGGCCGCTCAGATACCGTCGGTGCCGGGCTGGTTCATCGTCTATATCGACCCGGCGACGCGAACCATCGAGGGAGTCGAGACCTCCAGCCTGTTCCGCTTTCGCGATGACTTCGTGATCCAGGTGCGTCCGGGACCCGACGCGAACAGCAGCCTGGTCGAGATGCGCTCGCGCTCGCGCGCCGGTACCGGCGACTTCGGCGTGAATTACAACCGCATACGTGAGTTCTTCGCGCTGCTTAAGGCGGGCGGCGCCGCGTCGCCGTCATAGCTCGTTCGCGGGCCGCGTTGGTCTGCTACGCACTGCGTGGCTGATGCGTGTACTGCACCCGAAGGGGCGTAACACACGCATCAGCCGGCGAACCGCCGCCTCGCCCACGCACCCGCACACTCGCCGATTGGCGCTTCACCCTTGCGCGGGCTCCGTCTCGCGCACTGCGGTCACGATCATCCGCTTGCCGAACAGGAGGGCGGGCGAGAAAACGTGGCGGATGATTTCGGCAGTAAGCTCGGGCGGCGCAACGGCGCGGCGATGCTGGCGCGCCTTGCGGGCAAACGCGCCTACCGCGGCGCGCGACGCGGCATACATCACCGGCACCATCGGCGCGAGCGCAAGCGACGTCGGGCTGAAGCGATCGGTGTAGACTTCGACCGCGCCGAGACCCGCCAGGCGCATCAGGTAGCGCAGGCGGAAATAGTCGATAAGAAAAATGTGCCCGTGGTAGAAACTGCTCCCCGAGCGCGCGCGCAGCGTCTCGACTTCGTTCGCCAGCCCGCGGCGCATCGTGCGCTGCCCGGTAAGCATCGCGCTCAGCCGCGCGCTCAGGTGCATCACGTTGGGCGTAGTCAGCACGATCCGGCCGCCCGGACGGAGCACGCGGGCGCACTCGCGCACGAAGCCCGCCTGATTTTCGAAATGCTCGATACCCTCGCGCGAGAGGACGCCGTCGAAGGCGCTGGAGCGAAACGGCAGCGGCGCATTGCAATCGGCGCGGACCCATCGCGGGGCAGGTGAGCCAGCGGACGGCGGATAAAGGTCGGCCGAGACGACCTCGAAGCCCATCCGCTCGAGCCGCGCCGACTCGCCGCCCGCGCCGGCCGGGATATCGAGCACGCGGGCGTGCTCCATTCGCTCGAATAGGGAAAAAAAATCGACCCGCGCGCGCCGTCTTTCACTCACAAGGGACAAGGCTTTAGCCGAGCCGATGCGTCCGCGCAATCGCACCGCGCACGACGCCTCGCAGCAGGGAAGGTTCAGGTGCGGCAGGTTTCTCGTGCGGATTGCTACCGCCGACCCGGAGCGGAATAATCGTCGGCTGAGCCCTCTACATGAATGCTTCACCAGCAACAGGCGCGCCGCGCGCTGAGCGCGCCGCGCCGATCTCCGCGGAGCCCGCGATCGAAGTCGCGGATCTGAGCTTCAGCTACGGCGATCGGCAGGCGCTCTCGGCGGTCGAATTTACGATCGCGCGCGGCGAGATCTTCGGCTTTCTCGGCCCCAACGGCGGCGGCAAGAGCACGCTGTTCCGGCTGCTCTCGACCCTGGTGCCGATCCAGTCCGGCGACGCGCGTATCCTGGGTTGCGACTTGCGCGGCGCGACCCAGGCGCTGCGGCGCAAGATCGGCGTGGTCTTCCAGAGCCCGAGCCTCGACGGCAAGCTGACCGTGGCCGAGAACCTCGCCATCCACGGCAACCTCTACGGGATGCGCGGCGCGCGGCTCAAGGAACGCACGCAGGCGATGCTGGCGCGGCTGGACGTGAGCGATCGCGCGGGCGACCTCGCCGAGACGCTCTCGGGCGGATTGCGCAGGCGGGTCGAGTTGGCCAAAGCGCTGCTGCACGAGCCCGAACTGCTGCTGCTCGACGAACCGAGCACCGGGCTCGACCCGGCGGCGCGGCGCGAGTTCTTCAATCTGCTTTCGCGGCTGCGCGAGAGCGACGGCGTAACGATCGTGCTCACCACGCATTACATGGAAGAGGCCGAGCGCTGCGACCGTATCGGTGTCCTCGACCAGGGCCGGCTGGTGGCGATCGCGCCGCCGGGCGAGCTCAAGCAACGGGTCGGCGGCGACGTGATGGTAATTAGCGCGGCGGCGCCCGAAGCGCTCGCGCAGAAGATCGCCCAGCGACTCCAGGTACGCGCGGCGCTGGTCGACGGCACGCTCCGGATCGAACGGCCGCGCGGACATGAACTGATGGCCCGGCTGGTCGACGAATTCGGCGGCGAGATCGAATCGATAACCTTCGGCCGGCCTACGCTGGAGGACGTTTTCGTCCACCTGACGGGCCATCGCTTCGTGGCCCGCGCGCGCGAGGAGCGCGAAGAGGGCGACCGCTGATGGGCCTGATCGCTTTGCAGGTCTGGACGCTGTGGTGGCGCGAGATCGTGCGTTTTGGCCGCCAGCGGAGCGTGATTATCGGGTCATTCGTGCAGCCGTTGATTTTCTGGGTGCTGATCGGATGGGGCTTTCGGGCTTCGTTCAAGCCGAGCGGTATGCCCGCGGGAGTCGACTACGTACAGTACTTCTATCCCGGCGTGATCATGCTGGTGCTGCTGTTCACCGCGATCTTCGCCACCATCGCGACCGTCGACGACCGCCGCCAAGGATTTCTGCAGGGCGTGCTGGTCGCGCCGATCGCGCGCGATACGGTGGTGGCTGGGCAGGCGCTGGGCGGCACCACGCTTGCGCTGTTCCAGGGATGCGTGTTCCTGGTGCTGGCGCCGCTCGCCGGAATTCATCTGAGCGCCGCGGCGGTGGCGGCGTCGATCGCCGTGATGACGATCATCGCGTTCGCGTTTAACTGTATCGGGCTCCTGATCGCGTGGCGCATCGAGTCAACCCGCGGCTTCCATCTGATCATGAACTCGATCCTGGTGCCGATCTGGTTTCTCTCGGGGGCGTTTTTTCCGGCCGCCGGCGCGCCGGTCTGGCTGCGCTGGATCATGTGGCTGAATCCGCTGACCTACGGGATGGCGGCGCTAAGGCGCGCGCTCTACCTGGCCGAGCCGCAGACGCTGGGCGCGCTGCCGGGCGCGGCCTTGTCGGTTGCAATCAGCGTCGCGTTCGCGGCGGCCGCGATGTGGTTTGCGGCGCGCGTCGCAGAGCGCAGCCAGGTCGCCGCCGGCTGAGCGCCGCCGCCGCGCCGCGCCCTTGTTTCGAGCTCTCGACCCTCTTCTTCTACGAAACGAGCAAGAACCGCATGTGAACAACGATCAGACCAGACGCTGAGAGAATTCGCGGCCGCTTGGTTGCCGGCGAAGCGCTTGGACGTCAAGCGATCGACGTTCGTGTACTACAACGAGATCTACAAACCTCACATCGAAAACGCCGAGATCAGAAAGAAGCTCCTCTCTGAAATCGGTGACGGGGACGTCAATCTCCGGAAACTGGAGATTGAGGGCAAGCGGACGCCGAACAAAAAGCCTCTGAGTACCCGACGCAAGAGTATGGGTCTTGACGTGCTCTGCCAGATCTTACGCCTCGCCAAACGCCGCGGGCTGACGAACGACAAGCTTCTAATCGACGTTCGTCCTTTCAAGAACGAGGAGAATGAGGACGAGGTCGACCCATTTACAGAGGACGAGGTCGAGGGTCTTCTGAAGGCGTCACAAGGATTAGAGCGCTCGCTTCTGGCAGTTTGTTTTTTCACCGGCATGCGCCATGAAGAAATTCTTGGACTTCGTTGGTCCGGAGTCTTCTTCGATCGGAATGACCCGGCACGGAGAGAGTTCGCATGGTGTGAGTCGGGTCCGCTCCGGCCAGCGCCAAACGCTCGGCATCATCCGCGATGCCCGATGAGCAAGGTCCGTGGCGCGGCCATCGGTAACCTGTCCGGTGGCGTGCCCGGCACGGTGGCAGCGGGGAGCCGCTCGCGGAGGGAGCGATCGTTCTGCCCTGATGGTGGCATCGGCGCAGATACGTTGACAACGCCTATGCACGCTCGACACTGGCTAAGGATGGACCATTGTAGTGATAGTCCTGGCGACACGCCTGCATCAGCGCGCGCATATCTTGCCGGAGTTCCTCGAGCGTCGGCCGCCCAACAAACCACCAACCATCATAGATCGCGTGGATCGTCAGGTCAGGAGCCAGGGAAAAGGTATAGGGAAGGGCGACCAGGCCGTGTCTGAAATCCGGTGGGGTCACTTCCACGATATCGAGCTGTCGGATGGCCTGACGCTCGTGGTCACTGAGAAACGTATACGTCGCAGCCAGTCCGGAGCGGAAGGCCGCGCTGACTTCTGGCGAGTCGGTGCTGACGACGGCCAGCTTACAGTAGTTGACCTGCAAGTCCTCCTGTAATTCGACGAAGCGCCGCAACTGCAGCGCGCATTTCGGTCACCAATAGCCACGGTAGAAGCTCAGGATCAGCGGAAAGCCACTCGCCAGTTCAGACAGCGTGATCGGTTGCTGCCGATGATCGGGGAGCGTCAGGTTCGGGAATCGTTTGCCCACAGCGAGATCGGAATGCATAGGCATCTCCTTTCATGGCATGGCAATGGCCAATGGCGGCTGAGCGGGTTTCCTAAAGTGGCCGAAACAACGCCACCAGGAAACGGCGCTGGGCGTCAAACCAGGTACGACGCAGAACGAGATTGGCCCGGTATCCTAAGCTCACGGACTTCGTTCGCAGTATACTTATACGAACTTTCCGTATGAATAGTTTCATCTTTGCGAAACGATATGGCTTGCTCGATCTTGACGATGGGCACGTGCTGAGGCAACCGACTGCGGAGGTGCATCTCAATACGCCCCCTCTCGGCGTTGTAAAGGGCCACGTGCTCAAAGGTTCGGGGGTCAAACCGCCCGCCAAGTTCATAATTAATTCGGTGGAGGACATTCTGGTTGAACGCGGCCGTGACGCCCTGGGCGTCGTCATAGGCCGGGACGAGGATCGCGGGCGATTTTTTCAGGTCGATGCCCAGGAGAAAGACGTCCTCAGGTCCCAGAATGGCCGCCGTACGCCGAAGGAACTCGACACTTTCTTCAGGCGTGAAGTTCCCCAGACTGGACCCGAAAAAGGCCACGGCTTTCTTCTCCAGTTGAAACGCCTGAATGACCTCCGGTTCTCCCGCGAAATCGGTATGCATGGCACGAATCTCAATATGGGTATATTCCTGCAGGAGTCGGTTGGCCGTGTCCAATAGGATTTCTCGAGAAATGTCTACCGGACAATAGCGAAACGGTTGCCCCGCCCATTCATACGCCGTGAGCAGGTAGCGGGTCTTTCTGGCATACCCGGAGCCGAACTCCACCAGCGCCAGGTGACCAATCTCGGCATATATCTCGGCGGCATAGGTGCTGAGAATCTCCAGTTCTGCCCGGTAGAGATAGTACTCGGGCAAAGCGCAAATCTGCTCGTAGAGTTGGGAGCCGCGCTCGTCATAAAAATACTTCGGCGGCAGCCATTTTTGTGGGGCGGTTAGGCCAAAGGCCACGTCCCGCGCAAAAGTGTGCCGGTGCACCGCTACATCCATGTCATGAAACTGAAATCGCTTGTTGGGAATGGCCTCGGTCTCCATGGCAATCCCTTACCACGATCTCAAACCCATCGTCGTGGTTGACTCGCTTGCACAAATCGTAGGCGCGCTGGCCCACTTTCGGGGTATAGAGCTTACTCCCGGATGGTTCTGGCGAGCCGGATCCCCATGAATTGCCATCGGGCATCGGCAGGGAAAAAGTTCCGATAGGTGGGCCGGATATGCGAGACCGAGGTCGCACACGACCCGCCGCGCAACACAAACTGGTTGGCCATAAATTTGCCGTTATACTCCCCCAGCGCGCCTGGTGATGCGGTGTACCCGGGATACGGGGAATAGTGACTTTGGGTCCACTCCCAGACGTCTCCAAAAATTTGGACCAGCGGGACAGCGGTATCGATCTGGCTGATGGGGACGGGATGGAACGTTTGGTGCTCAACGAAATTACCCCTGATCGGCAGGGGCATCGCCGCAACTTCCCATTCGGCCTCGGTGGGCAAGCGCGCGTCGGCCCAGCGTGCGTAGGCGTCCGCTTCGTAGTAACTGACATGACACACGGGTTCGGCTTCCCGAACGGGTCGCATCCCGGCAAGGGTCATCATCCACCAGGTGCCATCCCGCTGTTCCCAATACAGTGGGGCCTGCCACCCTTCGCGCTGGACCGTATCCCAACCCATGGACAGCCACAACTCCGGCCGTTCATACCCCCCATCGGCCATGAAGGCCAAATACTCCCCGTTGGTGATCAGCCGCGACGCCAACTCGAACCGCTCGACAAAGCTCCGATGCCGAGGGAACTCATTATCGAAGGCGAACCCCTGACCGTCGTGGCCAATCCAGTGGACGCCTTCGAGAAAGTTCACCCATCGCAGTGGGCCCACCGTCGACACACGTGTCGGGAGGTCGGGGGTTACATACGCAGGTCGCAGGGGATTGCAGGCGAAGTTGTATTTCACATCGGTCAAGAGCAGTTCTTGATGCTGTTGTTCATGCTGCAAGCCGAGCTCGACGACCGGAGACCAGCGCTCGAGCGTCTCGCCATGCAAACCTTCCAAAAAGGCGGTCATATGCTGGTCCACATAGGCTCGATAGCGATAGACCTCCTCAACGGTTGGACGTGAGAGCAGCCCCCGTTTGGGGCGGCAATGCCGTTCACCAGCCGCCACGTAATAGGAATTGAAGAGATACGCATAGGAGGCATGCGGCGATCTATAGCCCGGAGAGGCCAGGGCCAGAATAAAGGTTTCGAAAAACCAACTCGTGTGTGCCAGATGCCACTTAGGGGGGCTCACATCCGGCATGGCCTGAATGACGTAATCTTCCGTCATCAAAGGCTGGCAGAGCCGGTCGGTAAACTGTCGCACCTGATGGTAACGCGTGACAAGGGCCTCCTGGTGGGCAGTCTCACCGAGACCGCAGAGGACAGTCGCGCGATGAATACCGTGATTGATGGGCACAGTCCTCTCCTCTTTCACAGCCTCGCGATTCTCACACGAGATCGACTAACTCGCCAAAGCTGTCGATGACATGGTCCGGCGCGCACTGCAACAACGCTTCCCGCGTGCCAAAACCGTAGGTGACGGCACAGGTCTTGGTGCCAGCCGCCTTCCCGGCCAAGACATCGGCAGGGGTATCGCCGACCATCAGGGCGTGCGGTGGCGCACAGTGCAATGCGGCGAGGGCCGCAAGTACGGTGTCGGGGGCGGGCTTGAGGCGCAGACCAAGGCTACCACCCTGGATGTGCTGGAAGAAGGGGATGAGGGCGAGCCGCCGCAAAACGATCTCCGCTTGCCCTGACTCTTTGGTGGTGACGACGCCGAGCGTGAAGGTAGACAAGGCCTGTAAGGTGAGGATAACCCCAGGGTAGGGTTGGGTCAGACGGGCGTCCTGCCTGGCATACGTGCGGCGGTATGTGGTCAGGAAGGTGC
The DNA here is from genome assembly GCA_963815255.1 of uncultured delta proteobacterium. Lineage (GTDB taxonomy): Bacteria > Desulfobacterota > Binatia > Binatales > Binataceae > JAKAVN01. The sequence goes on from CAWFGH010000008.1 coordinate 67,817, forward strand.
TGAGCAGCGAAGGTGACAGCATACCCCCGAGCTCGCTGACCATCTTGGCGAGTGGCTTGCCGATGTGCTGGGCAATCGCGGTGGCGCTGGGCGGGATCCCACCAACCACAGTCCGCCAGGCGTGCTGAAACGCCACAGCGATGTCTTGCCGGGAATCGACCAACGTGCCATCGAGGTCACACAAGATGGTGGTGGTCGTCATGATCTCGCCTCGCGCCCAAGCCTCCTCTTTCATGCCCCAGCGGCGAGAAAGAAACTACCTAAATTAGCCGTGAAACGCAGGCGAACTGGTCAATTAAACTTGGCGACAACCGGCAGGAATAATTGTCGCGATCGGCAAAAACAATTCACGCGGTACACTCTAAAATCGGTGCCCGATGCGCAACGCCATATTCTATCTCACGTACAATGGGCTTTATAACTTCACCAATGGCATCGGCACGCAAACACAGCTCCTGATCAGCGGCCTTGAAGTACTGCGGGAGATGTTGGTCAGGCAGTATGGCCCCATCGATGTGCATGTGGTCTGCCCCTCGCCCGATGCGCACACCTGGGGTTATGATCACGCCTTCTTTCAGCGGCAGCAAGAACGTCTCGCGCCACTCGGTGGGCACGTGCACCTCATTCCGTACAAGCGGGAACCCACCCAAGATCTCTGGGAAATCCCTTCCTGGAAGGCCCTCTGTCAGAACGTCGCACCGCTGTTGCATACCCAGGCGGCGGCCTATGAGCGGTCGTTGATCATCTGTGTGGACCAGCCCTGGTTGCAGACGCCTTATGCGCTTGGAATGGGCCAGAGCCTGCCGCGTCAGGTCGATATGCTCTTGGTGCTCTATAGCACCGCGTTTATCCGGGACTGGGAGACGCCTGACGCGGCAGAGGTTGCCTGGGAACAGGAAGGGCTTGAGGCGTCGCAGCCCGGTTCGCGGGTAGCGCTTGCCGACATTTGCCCGTCGTTTACTTCGCACCTCAAGACGCACTTCCGGCTGTCGGCGGGACAGTTCGCGCCTTACACTTCGAGCATCCTCGTGGATGACCCCACCTTTGTCTTACAGGACGAGACGGTCGTGCGCACAACGCTGCAGGCCTATGGCATCCCCCTCGATGCGGATCTGGTGTTGGCATTTGGCAGAGCTGCACCCATCAAAGGATTTGAGCGGCTCATTCCCGCCCTTGCGCCGCTGCGTGACCGGGTGCATTTCGTGCTCATCTCGGTACCCTACATCAATGACGACTCACAACAACAGGTGTACGATCAACTGTTGCAACAGCACGCCATACGGGCAACCCACATCAAGGTGTTTACGCGTGATTTACCCCGTGCCCTGTGCCAATGGGCTCGGACAAAAATAGTGGTGGTCCCGTCCCGACACGAAACCTTCTCCAATATCCCGCTCGAAGTCGCGCTGTGGGCACGCGAAAAGGGGCCCGTCATTGTGGCCTCGACCGCCGGTGGGTTCGTTGATCAAATCGAGCCAGGTATCACGGGATTTCTTGTCGATATCTTGTCCTGTCTGCACGTCACCCAGACGCTGCACCAAGTGCTCGATCTCTCCCCAGAGGCCCAGGCCACCATTCGGCATCGGGCGCATCAACGGGTCGTCCAGACATACGACTTCATACACAATTTTCCGGCGACCCTCCGTTGGTTTTGGCAGAGGGAGCCTCGGAGGCCGGGCCAGCACGTGCGTTGAAGCTGACAGAGGCATGGCAGGGCCAGCGCGAGTCACCGGGGTGGAGGATGCTGCGAGGGTTTCGCCATAAACGTGCTGACTGCGTCAGCTTCTCAGGGGAACTGAGCCGGCCGGCCGTCTGGCTCCAGGATCGCGTTCAGGCGCTGGCACAAGGCGATGACCTCATCAGCATAACCGGGAAACCAGGCATGCATCCACATGGGACGCTCGAAAAACGCCTGCGGCGGCTGCTCCGGGTGTCGAATGCCAACGCGCATCACCAACCCGCTGGCGTTGATGAAACTCACCTCGTCCAGCAATCGTCCGGGCGCCGCAAACCCGATCACAATAGGGCATAACGCCGCGATACTCAGAAGCGACGCCGCGATACCTCGCAGGCAAAAGGCCTGTGTGCGGGCCCGTACCTCTGCGGGCAACGCCATTAAAACCGTGCGCATCGTCAGGCCGGAAAAGACCGTATCATCAACCACCGCCAGGGAGGATACCGTATCAAGATGCGGTAGCTGTTGCGCTAAGAGGATCCCGGTAGTCGTGACGACGTTATAGCCGCCGCGGCCGTCCTCTTCACGGGTGATGTCCACACGCGAAATCTTGGGGAACCAGCCTGTGTGCGCGTGTAGTTGTTGCGCGACACGTTCACCGGCTCGACCGATGCCGATCGCCAGCGCAAAGGGGGCATACTTGCCGTGCGCCAGTAATGGCGCCATTTGCGACTCGAGAGTGAGTAGCACCACACGCCTTGGATCCCGGCACACAAGCGCAAACAACTCCCGCGTGAGATGCCAGGCCGGCGATGGCTGTCCCTGCTGCCGCGAGACATAATCGGTGAGATCGTCGTGAATATATAATACCTTCGGGGTCGGCGCGGCGTAGGGATCAGCATCCCTCATGGTCATCTCCCTTCGCGGCGGCAGATGGCGCCGCTCCCATGGCTGCTCGGGATACGTCCGAGAGGTGATATTCTAGCGCATGCCATCGCATGGCGGAGTGGTTCGCCTGTGTCCGACGATGGATGATCTCCAGCGGCATCGCAATCCGCAGCCGGAGCGCCTCCGTCAGAGACTATCGTTTGAAAAGTACAGGACCCAGCATGCCAAGCAGCGACATGCCCCTTTCTCCAAACTGTAAAGGGGTCCAATTCATGAAAAAGATCGCCGTAATAATACCAAGCTATAACAATCGCCAATTGTATGAGCGTAACCTTTCTTCTGTCGTTGCCCAAGATTATCACGACTTTCGCGTAATCTATGTCGATGACTGCTCTTCGGATAGGACGAGCGAACTGGTGGAGCAGTTTATAGCTGACCGTAATTCAGGCAATTTGATCCATTTGATTCGTAACCCTGTTCGCATTGGGGCTTTGCAAAATCTATATAATACGATTCACATGTGCGATGATGACGAAATTGTAATTCTCTTGGACGGCGACGACTGGTTTGCACATAATGGAGTTCTTAAGAAAGTCAATGAAGTATATGCTAATCCAGATTGTTGGATGACTTATGGTCAATATCGATCATGGCCAGATAGTATGATCGGATATTCAAGAGAGATACCTTCTGACATTATAGAAACTAATAGCTTTCGGGAAAATGAATGGTGCTCTTCTCATCTTCGTAGCTTCTACGCCTGGCTATTTAAATTGATAAAAATGGAAGATTTGATCAGTCCATGTGGCGCTTTCTACCATATGGCCTGGGACCAGGCGATAATGTTTCCCATGCTGGAAATGTCAGGGCATCGAGCTAAATTCATCAGTGAGGTGCTGTATATTTATAATGCAGCAAATCCGATCAATGACTGCAAGGTCGATCGCCAATTGCAGCGAAGTCTTGAAACGGTAATCCGCACGCAAAAACGATATGATCGCCTTAAATGAACCGGTCGCGAGTTTTCGGTCACCGCAGAGTGCCCTCCTGAAGCCGTGATTAGTCACGGCCCGGGGTTTGCCGACTCGTTGCATGTTAACAGCTACAACTAGCGGGCGATCAGAATTTTTCCTTGAACGGGCGGACTTCGAGTTCCATCGTCCACGCACTCGGATCTTGGTGCGCGAGATGCCAGTAGGTCTCTGCGATTGCGTCGGGCTTGAGAAAGTCGCCGTCTTGCAGACTCGGCTTCAATCCACGCGCTCCAGGGATGTCGATGCTACCATCCACGTTGATCCACGCGACGTGGATGCCTCTCGGACCAAGGTCGCGCGCGAGTGATTGCGCCAAGCCGCGCATCGCGAACTTCGCGGGTCCAAACGAGACTGACTTCGGCCCGGCCTTCACGCCGGCGGTCGCCCCTGTGAAGAGCATTGTTCCGCGACCGCGCGCAATCATAGCGGGCGCAACTTCCTTGGCTGCGACAAACGCCCCGAAGGCGTTGACCCGCCAGTCGGCTTCGTACTGATCGGGCGTGATTTCCGAGATAGCTCCGAAGGTGCCGCTGCCGGCATTGTAAAGGAGCACGTCCGGCTCGCCGAGATCCTTGCGAATGGCGCGAAACGCTTCGGTTATTTGCGTGTGATCGCTGACATCGCAACTGAGATCGAGCACAGTGGCCCCGCCTTGCCGGATCTCGCGGGCGAGTGCTTTCAGATAGTCCGCTTTGCGCGCGAGCATGGCGACAGCATAGGTCGCAGCGAAGCGTCGGACGAGTGAAGCGCCGAGCCCTGGACCAACTCCGGTAACGACCGCGACAGGCTTTTTCGGCTGATTATCCATTTACTTCTCCTTTGTGTCTGAGGGCCGAGCGCCCTACTCATCGGGTGTACGTTCTTACCATCACTGGATGTGCATTTTCCGCCGATGACGCTCGGAGAAGACCGTGTTTGCCGCAGAGGCCTCCGGCGCGCGCAAACATGGCCATCCGGTAACTGGGAGTTCTACTGATCAGCCGGCCAGAAGACCAGCGCACGGACTTCGATGCTTTCGCGCGGCGCTGCGTTGGGCGGGCTGTTCGGGTCATCAAACGAGGTATGCGCGGTGAAGCGCGCGCGGCCGTCGTCCTTGGAGTCGTAGCACTTCAGTAAGACTGTTTCGTTGCGTTCCAACCGCGGAAAGTAGTACCAGCGATGCTTCGGGTTGTAGAGGAAGCCGTAGATTTCGCCCACACGCTCGCGATAGACCAGATCAATCGGCACGATATCCTCTGTCCCCAGGCTGCGGGCGTCGCATAGCGCGAGAGGAGAACTTTCGATCGGGCCGCGAATCGCGCGCCAGACGTTGATTTCCGCGAAGCGATTCTTGAGCAGGCGACCAGCTTCCTCCGGCAGAAGATCGCGGACGCGGCGCGGGGCGGATTTGAAGGTATAGTCGTTGTGCACGAACTTGGCCGGAGAGCGAGCGCCCTTTTCGCCGCGTTCCGCGAGCAACGGATTTCGAACAATGTGATCGAAAATCACTACGCGCTCGGCGCCGGTTGCCCGCTTCAGCAGGCGCTCGACTTCGGGGTAATAAACGGACTTGACCTCATCGGAATCGTAAAAGTCCTTGACCGCGGTTTCGTGCTCTGTGAGAACGAAACCGTTGGTGTCGAGCGAGAGTTCGCTGAGCACTTCGCGGCCGTTACGGACAACGACGCTTCGCTCGAGGTATTTTCCGGACCGGCGTGGGACTCCAGCCGGCGGATCATAGGCATAGTTGACCGGCTTCGGTATCGCCTCCGCCAAGTAATTCAATCGTGCGTTGACAACTTCGATTCCTGCGTCTGCTTGCTCTTGGATGCTCGTTTCCATCTTTAAATAACCTCCGTTCAATGTTTGCTATCCCTCGCGTTGAAACCTGGAGAAAGCGAAAGAAGTCGTAGGCACTATCGATCGCGTCCATCAATTGAGTCTCCACGTCCCCGGCGTCGGAGCAAACCTGCAAATCGCGACTGTTTTGGCCCTTCGCGAACTGCTCTTCGTCGTTAACTTCAATGACGTTGTTCATTTCCTTGTCGTACGTGTTGTATACACAAGAATCGAGCCAACAAATTCTCTCTTGCGACCATTCAACTGGTGGGATCCGGATTCTCAACTACGGGTTCAGAGTCAGCGTTCATTTTATTTGATCGAACTGATTCTTCCTGGAAACCTTGGATCAGACTGCCGCCTCTGATGCCTCAGTTGGGTCCACGCTTTGGCGCCTAGCGGCCGTTGAATTGCGGCGGTCGCTTGGCCAAAAAGGCGGCAATCCCTTCTTGCACATCAGCGGTTTCGGCCATATCCGTGAGCCATTCGGTCTCAAACTCCATCTGCTCGGCAAGTGAAGTGTTCGTCGCGCCGTAAAAGAGACGTTTGACTCCTTCGTAAGCCCGCGTGGGGCCCTTAGCCAGTTCCGCAACGAGCGTTTGAGCATGAGCCATGAGCTGGTCATCCGGTATTACCCGCGTGACGAGACCGATCGTTTCCGCCTCGCGCGCGCTTAGCACGCGATTGGTTAACGCCAGTTCGAGCGAGCGCCGCAGGCCAATGATCCGCGGAAGGTAATAGGTCGAGGAGCCGTCAGGCGTCAGGCCGATTTGCGTATACGCCATGGTGAAGCGTGCCGACTCACTAGCCAGTACGATATCGCCGGCGCACGCCAGGCTCATCCCTCCGCCACCGGCGGTGCCATTGACCGCCATCACCACGGGCGCGCGCATTCGGGCGAAGCGATGGATGGCCTGATGCAGAAACAGCGTGATACGCCGGTAATAGGCGGGCAGACGGCTGGGCTCCTGCGCCGCGAAGGACTTCACATCTCCGCCGCTGCAGAATGCCCGTCCGGCGCCAGTGATCAGGACAGCCCGCAAGTCGCTGCTCTGTTCGCACTCAAAAGCGGCTTCATAGAATTCACGCGACATTTCCAGGTTCATCGCATTGGAGACTTCAGGACGGTTCAACGTTATATGAGCAACGTGCTCGCGAACTTCGAATAACAGGGTCTTCGGGGTTTCCATTTGTCAGTCCTCCAGAAGGTAACAGGCAACCTTCGTTGATGATCTTCAGTGTGGGGCGAGGGCTTCCAGCAGGCGCTCGTCCGCGCACCGCGAGACCGATTGATCGATCGGGGCTAGGCCGCCGCATCGGTAATTTTCACCAGCTACTTCCCGAAATTCTCGCCGGTAAACAGCCGCATGAACGCTCGTGGGGCATGCTCGAGGCCGACGGCGACGTCCTCCTTCTGCAGGTGCTCCTGGTTCGAGCCCGTGCTTGAACACGTGAAAGGATGCCGTCCATCGGCCAAGGCCTCGCTGGATCAAATCGTGACAACGATCTTGCCGATCTGCCCGCTCGCTTCGAGATAACGGTGCGCGTCGACAATCTTGTCGAATGGAAAGACTCTGTCGATGATTGGCTTCAGGGTGCCTTTGTCTAATCCATTGATCACAAAACCCACGGCCGCCTTTTGGCGTGCGGGATCGCCGCTCGTGACCCAGATGTTGTGTCCTTTGATGGTGATGATCTTTCCGATGAGGTCGAGCACGGGAAGAGTCGTGGCTTGATCGCTCAACGCGCCATACAGATAAAGGAGCCCCTGGAACGACATTGCTTTGATTAGCTTCGGCAGCGTCGGTCCGCCGACCGGGTCGAACACGACACGGGCGCCTTTCCCTTCAGTGATTTTGTCAATCTCCTTCACCAAATCCTCTTCTTCCGTTGCGATGACATACTTGGCGCCTGCGGCCGCGAGCTGCTTTCGCTTCGCACCGGTACGAGTGAGCGCGATCGACTTCGCACCGACGGAATTGGTGATCTGGATTGCTGCCAGCCCTACGCTGCTCGACGCGCCGGGAATGACCACGGCGTCTTGTGCGGTGATCTTCGCATCCTCGATCAGCGCGCCATACGCCGTAATGAACATCATCCAAATCGAGGCGGCTTCGACTGGTGACAGCCCTCTCGGGTGCTTAACCACCGCATGAATGGGTGCGAGCACGACCTCACCGTACATTCCGTATTGATTCATCGAGAACGACGGAATCACGTTGACCTCATCGCCAACGGCAGCCGTCGTGACATCCTTGCCGACCGAATCTACGGTGCCCACCGCTTCATAGCCAAGCCGAGCGGGGAACTTAACAGGCTCGATGTACTTATCTTCGCGCCACATCGACTCGGCACGATTCAACCCAATGGTTTTCACCCGAATGCGCACTTGGCCGGGTCCCGCTTCGGGAACATCGACATTTTTGAACCTCAATACTTCAGGCCCTCCGGCCTCTGAGAACTCTACGACGCGTGACATATAAGACCTCGCTTTTATTGTTGGTGATGACGATTCCAAGGCACTTGCGCATTCAGCCCTCGCACTGCCTCACGTTCTGTCGAACAGATGGCCCCAGTCGTCGATTGCGCTTTCGTGGCGGGGAACCAGTTGCACCACGAAGTGATCGTAGCTCGCGCGAGCGCCTGCGACTCGGAAAAACCTTCAATCACTATGTACGTCCGTATTGTTTTCGGTCACGAAACGAATCCCGCCGAATCAGTTTCTCCTTTGGGCTCAGCTAGAAGCGTGCCAGAGAGATTTCCCCAAAGAGCCTGGCCGCTTCAGACAAGCGCCCGACTGTCCGAAAGCGATCTCGCGCGAACAGGAGGCGGGAGCGTCTAAGTCTGTGGCTGCAAGAAAGATCATGAGCACTGCGAACATAAAGGTCGATGACGATCCGTCCAGGTCCCGGAAGCGAGAACGAGGAGGGTTGCTGGTGCAAATGTTGCATATGCAAACAACATTGCCGTGAATCTCAGATGCGACACGGCGATCTCACAGCAAATCGCGAAATGATGGGCGATTTGCGAGAAATCCAGCTGGAGCCAGACATGAGCCCGGAAGTGGAGTTTCTCTTCGACTATGGCAGCCCGTTCAGCTACCTCGCCAATCTGCAGATCGAAGGGTTCGCCAAACGTAACGGCGCGGCAGTTACCTACACCCCTATTCTGCTCGGCGCGGTACTCAAGGCGACCGGTAATGCGTCGCCGATGACGGTTCCAGCGAAGGGACGCTACATGGCGACCGAGTTGCGGCGTTGGGCGGCACGCTATGGCGTTGCCTTCAAACCAAACCCTCACGGGTTTATGTCTAACACGCTGCGGCTGATGCGCGGTGCCGTAGCGGCACAAGCAAACGGATGGTTCGCTCTCTACCACCGCGCGATCTACCGGGCCACATGGGCCGAAGCGCAGAACCTTGGCGACGATACGCTATTGCGAGAATTATTGGACAACGTCGGCGTCCCGGCGACCATGCTAATGGCCGACATCGAGCGCCAGGAGGTAAAGGACCGATTGCGTCAGAACACCGACCGGGCCGTCGAACGCGGCGTGTTCGGAGCGCCAACGTTCTTCGTCGGTAGCGAAATGTTCTGGGGCAATGATCGCTTCGACTTCGTCGAGGAGGCATTGCGCAAGCTGGTGTGAAGTGGCGTGAGGAACCTGGATCGAAGCTCCCGAGGTATTCAAAACATGCGCACGCGCGCGGACTATGGCATTCGGCTACGAGTTAATTAAGGACCCAGGAGCCAGGGCTATAACGAAAAGGAAAAGGAGAAGTCATGATCGATCTTTACTACTGGCCGACCCCGAATGGCTGGAAAGTCACAATCATGTTGGAAGAGTGCGGTCTCCCTTACACCATCAAGCCAGTAAATATCGGCCGTGGAGACCAACTATCCTCAACCTTTCTCAGAATTTCGCCCAACGGGCGGATGCCGGTGATAGTCGATCACGAGGCGATGGGCGGCGGCGGACCGATCACGATCTTCGAATCGGGCGCCATCATGATGTATCTCGGCGAAAAGACCCGAAAGTTCTGGCCGCAAGAACCTCATCTCAAGTACGAGGTCTGCCAGTGGATCCTGTGGCAGGCAGGCAATCAAGGGCCGAAATTTGGCGAACAGGGATACTTTCGTCGCGCGGCGCAAGACTCCAAGCACGGTGACCTGTCGTTCCCACTACTACGCTTCGACAATGAGGTGCATCGTCTCTACGGCGTATTGAATCTCGGGTTGTTCAATAAGCCCTATCTGGCTACCGACGAATACACCATCGCCGACATGATTTGCTATCCCTGGGCGTCGCTCTGGCAAGGACGAGGCATCGATCTGGAAGAATTCCCCAATGTTCGCCGTTGGCTGGCTGCGGTGGGCGAGCGTCCTGCGGTCAAGAAAGGAATCGGGATCGGAAGGGAATTGAGGGAGGATCCGGCGACGATATCGCCGGAAGAGCAGGCGCGTCGCGCGAAACTGCTCAACCACCAGCGCGCGCAGGCGGTGCCCAAGGAATGGAATTAGGCGATGCGATTGGCGCGGTGGACAAGCGAAGCTGGGGGTCGACAGGTTTAGCCCCGGCTAGCAGTCCAAAGCGCGTCAATCCAGCGATACGAAAATCACTATTTTTTAAGAGCACTTTCACGCAGGAGGCTAGTTTTGAAATGAGCGGACTCACGGAAGGCCACGTATCAGCGGAAAACATTTCGGATGGGAGTTTTGTCCAAGCAACTTTAAACTACTTGGTCGACGCCTCTGAGAAACCGGTCATATACACTTATGAACCGCCGCCCGGAATTCCAAAGACGACGGGAAAATTCGAGTCACGGTCGGTTCTAATTCGTAACGCCCGCCTCGGAGAAGAGTTGTCACTTGACCGGCAGGGATTTCAGCTCGTTCGCCAGGAAACCGCGGTGCGCGACTTTTACGATCGCGCAGAAGTGGAGAAAGTCTACTACCCGGAAATAGAGATTTTGCTGAAAGAAGCTACCGGCGCGGAGAAGGTGGTCGTCTTCGACCATCAGGTTCGCAACATTGAGCTCTCGAAGCAAGGTGAAAGAAACGCCAGGGAGTATGTCAGGACAGTACACAACGATTATACGGCAAAGTCTGGACCGCGCCGCGTGCGGGATCACCTCCCAGCAGCCGAAGCGGAGGAGAGATTGCGTCATCGCTTCGCGGAAATAAATGTCTGGCGGCCGATTCGAGGACCGATCGAATCCACGCCGCTGGCTGTTTGTGACGCGCAATCGATCGCACCCAAGGACTTTGTTCCTGCCGACTTCGTTTACCGCGACAAGGTCGGCGAGGTCTATCGTTTCACCTATGATGCTCGCCACCGCTGGTCTTATTTCCCGCGTCTCGAGCGTAACGAGGTGATTCTTCTGAAGTGCTATGACTCGAAGGAGGATGGGCGAGCGCGGTTCACGGCCCATTCAGCGTTCGATGACCCAACCAGCCCACCGGACGCGGCGCCGCGCGAGAGCATCGAAGTCCGCGCGCTGGTCTTCTGGCCGGCTGGCCAATAGACCGTCGCCGTGGCTCGAGGCCGTGTTTGCCGATGGCGCTCATAGCGGGCGGACAAACACGGCCCTTTTTTCTCGCGTCTCAAGAGAGGGCTGGACGCAATTGTGATTTCGGTGAAGAAAAGAGGCCGGCCGCGACAACGCGGGGCCGGCGCGAACTGTCGCACGACCGGCGCTACGCGGTCAGCGCACGGCCTGAACGGCAGTTAAGCCAGAGACAATTGAACAATTCAATCTAAAGCCGAAGACCGTAAATCGCGCACGGGCAACATCAGTCAGCAGAGGAACAATCATGACAGACAAAAAGGTCGCCACAGTTATTGGCGTAGGACCAGGACTCGGCGCTGCGCTGGCCCGCCGCTTTGCGGCAGACTATGCGGTGGCGCTGGTGGCGCGTAATGCCGAGAAACTAGTCGAACTCGCAAGAGAAATCTCCGCCGCCGGCGGAACCTCGCTCGTCGTCCCTGCTGATGTGAGCAAGGAGCAAGAGATCGTTGGCGTGTTCGAGCGAATCCGCCGCGAGCTGGGTGACACGGACGTTTTACTTTACAATGCTGCGATGCGCCCGTTCGGCACATTGATGGATACGAAACCCAGCACCTTCGAGAACACCTGGCGGGTCAGCAGCTTTGGCGCCTTTCTCGCCGCGCAGCAAGTGGTGCCCGCAATGCTCCAGAGGCGGCGGGGAGTGATTCTGTTCACAGGGGCGACTGCAGGTGTTAAACCGTTTCCGACCTCGGCGGCTTTCGGGCCCGCCAAGTTCGCGATGCGCGGCCTCGCCCACGTGATGGCGCGCAACCTTGGGCCCGAGGGGATTCACGTTGCATGGATCAACGTGGATGGGATGATCGATATGCCGGCCATCCACGAGCGCTTTCCGCAACTTAAAGAGGAGGACATGCTCAAGCCGTCCGCGATCGCGGACACCTACTGGCACCTCGCACACCAGGACCCCAGCGCCTGGACGTTAGATATCGACGTGCGTCCGTTTAAGGAAAAGTTCTGAGGGGTGTTACCGTGGGCTATTAGAACGCGAAATGAGCCGAATCGGACCGTCCGATGGTGTTCTTATGGGCGGGCGAAGCGGCTCATGCAATGCGGTTCACAAAAACTAATTATTTGCATGCATTGATTATGGCTGAAGACATCAAGCGAGTGGGATCAGAGTGTCTGGGGTTTAGAGCCCGGCTGTTGAGTCGGGTGATCACCGCGGTCTATGACGACGCGCTTGCGGAGGTGGGATTGAAGGTCAGCCAGTTCAGCGTATTAAACGCAGTTGCGAGCCGGGAGGACACGCGACCCGCCGAACTGGCGAAATTTCTTGAGATGGACGAGTCGACGCTCAGCCGCAATGTGGCGCGCATGTGCGCGAGGGGCTGGCTCCGGCTGGAACCTGGCGAGGATGATCGGCGTAGCCATCAAATCACAATCACAGACATGGGGAAGGCTCTGCTCCGAAAAAGCTATCCCGCCTGGCAACAAGCGCAAAGCCAGGTAGCTCACAAACTAGGACCGGAGGGTGTCGCTGCTTTGAGATCAGTTGTCAGGAAGCTGCGCAGTTGAATTGATGGGCGCCCGAGTGGGTCTTCCCGTTTTCGACCAGGTCTTGTCCGCTGAATCTTGAACGCGTCATCCGAATCTGATCGCGTCTGATCTTAAAGAACGCCTTGATCGCCAGCGGGCTCAGCCGCTCGCGCTCGGCCTTGGTGCACAGATCGACAATCGGGGAGGGTTTGTAGCGAGTTACCGGATAACTGAGAACGAACGACATCGCAAACTCCATCTGTCGTTTCACTGGAAAGGCGATCATCGTCAAAGTTGTGAATTCTTTGAGCCGAAAATGTCGGCTCAATCAATCGGATCGAAGTAGGTTTCGCGGCGGCCGTCGAAATGGAACTCGCGCGCAAGGCCGATCCATTTGCGATCGCTTCCGTGAAGCGGCTCGGGCAGTTGTTCCAACGCAAAGAAGCCGGCCTCCAGCGCCTCGAGCGGATTGGGCCTGAGCTCGCCGCCCTCGATCCGGCAGTAGAAGAGATGCGAGTAGATGTGCCGATGAATCGAGCCGGCCTTGCGGCTGTCGATTATCGCCATCAGGCTCAGTGGCCGCACGACGAGCCCCGTCTCCTCCTCAGCCTCCTTGGCCACGTTCTCGGCCAGCGACAACCCGACCTCGCAGAATCCGGTCGGATACCACCAGCGGCCGTTGGGACGCCGGATCATCAGCACTTCGCCGCGCTGGTTGAACGCGATCACGCCGCATCCCGAGGCCGCCGTGACGTAGCCGTCGTAGCCGTCGCGCACCTCGGCGCGCCATCGCTGCAAAAGCTCGGCGGCCTCCGCGGACTCCGCGCCGTCGAGTGCCGCGCGCATCACGGCCGCCTCGCGTAACAGCTCCTCATAACGTTCGGCGTCGAAGCCTTGGGAATTGAAGGCGAGCCCGGTGCGCGCGATGGCGGCGGTGCGCTCGACGAAGTGGATGATCGCGGCGAGGATCGCGCTCATGCCTCCCGATTATATGCGAACCACGCCGGGTGCGAAGCGCGCAGCCGCCACAGCGCGCCCGAGCGCAAACGATACCAGCGTGGGAAGCGGGTCAGTACATGCTGGGGATCACGCTCGTGGCGTGCTGGAAGGGACTGCGGCCGAAGGGATTCTGGCCGACCGAGCCGATTCCGCCCAGCGTCACCATGAATTGCACGGCGGTCTCGCTCGGGTTGATCGACTGGCTCACGCCGACGTCAACCGACCAGCAATTGCAGGGCGACTTGATACGCACGCCGTACTCGTTCGACAGCAGCTTGGAGTTGGCGATGTCGTATGACGGGGCGAAGAACAGCCCGACCCGGTCGATAAGGTCGTAATAGGCGCGCAAGGTGACAAACTCGTAGAAAGTCGAATTGATTCCGGGCTGCGCTACGGTCGGGCCGGGCGCAATGTAGTTGTACGAAAGCTGAAGGAAAGAGCCCGACAGCGAACGGCCCATGTACAGGGTGGGCGGCGTGTACAATTTCCACCACGGCTGCATCGTGAAACCGATGCTGGAGTACGTGATGCGCGTATCGCGCGGGTCGAAGCCCAGCTGCGACCCCGCCGAGATCCAGTTGGTCGCGTATACCGTCGCCGTGCCCTCCAGGTCGGACCACTGCGAGCCGCCCTTGGCGACCGCGTGGCTGGTGTCGTAGGCCTGCAGGAGCTGAAACTCGGCCAACTCGCGCGCCATCCCGGGCACAGTTGCAGGTTTGGGGGCGTCGCCGGCCAACTCCTCGTCCTCCTCCTCCTCGGCGACGTCGCTTTGGGCGACATTGCCCTGCGGTATCGCCGTATGCGCCGCGGAGTGAGCATAGAGCCGCGAGATGAAGCCGAAGGTCACGAGGCTGCGCGCATTGATACGGTCGAGCTGATCGAAGACGGGGAAGTCGCTTTGGTCGATGTTCGGCACGTAGTTGTAATAAGCGAAGGGCTCGAAGGTGTGCTTGAGTTTGTCGATCGATTTCCAATCGACGTTGTAAACCTTCTCGAGGATGGTTTGCGCGCCGAAATTGGCATAAGGCAATTCGCGCGTGCTCAGTCCGCCGTTGCTCAGCGGCCCCAGCTTAAGACCGTTGTTCCACTCTAGCCCGTTGGTACCGACCGGGAATCACCTGAATGTCGTGCCCGGAGACGTCGTATATCGTCTCGTGGGCCCCGACGGCGCCCCATCCGAAGAGATACTCGCCCAGCCGCCACGGCACCGTGAGCTGCGGATTAACGTCCAGGCGCAGACCGCTCACACCCGAGGAACGCCAGAAATTGTCACCCTGCACGTCGTAGTCGGCATAAGCGAGCCCGCCAAAGAGCTCCCGGCGCCCGCTCAGCAGGAACTCCGGCAGCGTCTGCAACGCAAATTGCTGCGGCTGGATCAGGTCCTGGTGCCACGTACCGCCGAACTGCGCGTAGCCGTCCTCGAAGCTGTCGATCAGGCCGAAATGCGATTGCGCGTCGCGCATCGTGTTGTAGCCGTTGCCGAAACCCTTGGACAACGTCCAGATGTTCATCTCGCGGAGATAGAGGCTGTCGCTGACCGAGATCGCGTCGCCGTAAGCGACCAGGTTGTCGTCGATATGCTGGCGCATCATCCCGATGATGTTGTAGCGGTCGATCGGAATGTGCGGGTCGGCAATCTGGGTGTCGACGACGTCATTGACGCGCGAGGCCTGTGAACGCAAGCCCTCGTTCACGTACGCCATATCAACCCGCAGGTAGTCGTCGATACCGTTTTGCAGCCTGTACTCGTCGAACAACCCCACGCGTTTGTTGGTTTCGACATCGAGAGCGAAGGTCGCGTCCGAACTCTTGTTGATCGCCCAGTAAAACGGCTGCATATACTGCGCGCCGCGCAAGCTGGAGTAGCCCACGCGCGGGCTCAGGAAGCCGCTCTGGCGGTTGCTATCTGCCGGGAAGAGCGCGTACGGCAGGGGGACCACGGGATACCCCAGCACGTCGAAGTGGGCATTGCGCGCCACGCCCTTTTCGCCCACGTGGAGGTCGATGTCGGCGCCTGAGATCGACCAGTCCGGCCTATCGCCGCCGCATCCGCAGGTGGTGAAGAATCCGTCCCTGACCTCGTAGTGCTGGCCGTTCAGCTTGTAAATCTTTTTGCCTTCGAGGCGATAGGTATTGCTGGCCGCGCGCAGCTTGCCGTTGGTCAGCTCAAGGGTCTCGTCCTCCCAGTTGACGTGGGCCTCGGACCCGAACATCTGCCCCTCGGTATCGGTCAAATGCACGTGGCCGAAGGCGGCGGCCTCATGGGTCTTGCGCATCAGGTCGATCCGATCGCCGGTGAGCGTGGTCGCGGCCTGATTGACCACCGCATTGCCGGTGACCACGAAGGTGTCGGTTTTATAGTCGTACTCGAACTGGCGGCCGGTTACGTCCACGGCGCCATGATGGGATTGCAGCAGCAGCGCCGTGCCGGGGGCTCCCTGTGCATGCGCGTTGGACGGGGCGAGCACGGCCGCGGCCGCGATCGCAAACGCCACGACCAGTAGCGCTTTACATAGCAGCTTCAGGAAATAGCCCCCGCCGACCCTGCCGCTTGAGAAAGTAGGGATATATCTCTCCCACCAGATAGACGGATCCGGTTACCACTACAACATCGTCCGGTCCACTCTCGGCCATCACCTGCTCCACCGCGCGTCGCGGCTCGCGCACCACGCGCGCCGGAACCTGCGCGGAAAACAACGGCAGCAGATTCTCGGGCTCGAGCGGGCGCTTGGGCCGTACCCGGGTCAGCGTCACGTCACGCACGCGCGGCGCCAGCATCGCCGCCATCCGCGCCCACTGCTTGTCCTCGAGGCAGCCGAAAATCAGACGCGGCCTGACCTGCGGCCCCAGCTCAACGGCGATCGTGTCGAGCAGCGCGCCGATGCTCAGTTCGTTGTGCGCGCAATCGAGGATGACCAGCGGCCGGCGCGAAACCACGTCGAACCGCCCCGGCCAGCTCAGCTCCCTCAACCCTTGCCGTATCGCCTGCTCCTCGAACCGCCAGCCCTGCGCCCTGAGGACCTCGACCGCCGCCAGCGCGATCGCGGCGTTCTCGTGCTGAAACGGCCCGGCTACTCCCAACTCGACTTGCTCAAGGTTAAGCCCCAGTCCGAAATAGTCAAGCAGATGGGCGGGAGCGAGCGAGCGAAAAGAAAAGTCCCGGTCCACAATCCGCGCCGGGCTTTGGCGTTGTGCAGCTAAAGATGCCAGCACCCGGCGGGCCTCGGGGTCGCGCGCGCCGATCACCACCGGCACGCCGGGCTTGATGATACCGCCCTTCTCGGTCGCGATCTCCGCGATGGTATGGCCGAGGCGATCCATGTGATCGAAGCCGATCGGTGTTATCACGCTGACCAGCGGCGCCACCACGTTGGTCGAGTCCAGGCGTCCGCCCAGCCCGGTCTCGATAATCGCGAGATCGACCGCCGCCTCGGCGAAGTACAGGAACATCAGCGCGACCGTGAACTCGAAAAAAGTAAGCGCAAGATCGGCGCGCTCGTAAATCGCGCGCAGCCGCTCGATATACTCCAGCATCAGGCGCGCCGGCATCTCGGCGCCGTCGATCCGCGTGCGTTCGGTCAGATGGACCAGGTGCGGCTTGGTGTACAGCCCGCAGCGCAGCCCCGCCGCACGCGCGATCGCGTCGAGCATCGCGGCCACCGAGCCTTTGCCCTTGGTGCCGGCAATATGAACCGCGCGCAGCCGTCGATGGGGGTCGCCGATCAGCGCGAGCGCCTGGTCCATGCGCTCGAGCTTGTAGATCTCGCCGCGCCCCTCCAGCGAATACAGCCAGTCGAGCGTTTTGGACATCCGCGCCATCGCGACGGGATTTTAGCCTGCGGCCCGCCGAAACCTAAGCCGGCTTGCGCCGCCCGCGCGACCCGCGCCCGCCGAGCATCGCGAGCAGCCGGCCGAGCGTCGCGCGCATCTGCCCGCGCGGCACGATCGCGTCGAGCATCCCGTGCACGAGCAGGAACTCGGCGCTCTGAAAACCCTCGGGCAGCACCTGGTTGGTGGTCTGCTCAATTACGCGCCGCCCGGCGAAACCGATCAGCGCGCCCGGCTCGGCCAGGTCGAGATCGCCCAGCATCGCAAACGACGCCGCCACGCCGCCGGTGGTCGGATCGCACAGCACCGCGAGGTAGGGCAAACGCGCATCGCGAAGCCGCCCAATCGCGCCCGCCACCTTCGCCATCTGCATCAGCGACAGCACGCCCTCCTGCATGCGCGCGCCGCCCGAGGAACAGAACACCACCACGCCGAGGCCATGCTTGACCGCGTGATCGATAAGCCGCGCGATCTTCTCGCCCACCACGGTGCCCATGCTGCCGCCCATGAAGGCGAAGTCCATCACCGCGAGCGCCACCGGATGCCCCTCGATTTTGCCGACACCGGTGACCACCGCGTCGTTGCGTCCCGAGGAGCGCTGCGCCTGCTGGAGGCGCTTCGGGTAGGGTTTCGAGTCGTGAAATTCCAGCGGATCGCCGGCCGCGAGGTCTTCGAAAAGCTCGCGCCAACTGCTGCGATCGATCGTTATCGTCAGACGCTGCTCGACCGTAAGGCGATGATGGTACCCGCACTTGGGGCAGACGTTGAGATTGCGCTCGACCTCCTTGCGAAAGGCAATTTCGCGGCATCCGGGACATTTCACCCAGATGTTTTCGTCGGCGGCGCTTTGCGCCGCCTGTGCCGCCGCCGCCCGCTCGCCCGGCTCCCGCTCCGCCATCGTTCAGCCTCCGGTTGTGGCGCGCTTGATTCCGCGCGCCGCGCGCATCGCGTCCTTCATCGCACCGACCGCCTCGCCAACCGCTGCCGCGAGCCTCGGCCCCGCGCCCTCACGCTCGATTATCAACGAGAGCGCGCTGCCGACCACGACCGCGTCGGCATAACTCGCGACCTCGCCCGCCTGCGCCGCGGTCGAGATGCCGAAGCCGACGCCGATCGGAAGGTCGGTAACCGTGCGCAGCGCGCGCACCCGCGTCTCGAGACCGGCGGCGAGGCTGGTGCGCGTGCCGGTCACGCCCGTCACCGCGACGTAGTAGAGAAAACCGCTGCCCGCGTGCGCGATTGTGCGCACGCGCTCGACCGGCGTGGTCGGCGCGAGCAAATAGATGATGTCGAGGCCGTGGGCGCGGGCCGGGTGCGCAAGCTCGGCCGCCTCCTCGGGCGGCAGGTCGACGGCGAGCAAGCCGTCGATGCCGGCGCGCGCCGCGTCGGCGCACAACCGCTCGCATCCGTAGTGCAGGATCGGATTGTAGTAGCCGAAGAGCACGATTGGGATCTGGGTTTGGCGGCGAAGCTCACTCACCATCGCGAGAATCGCGGCCAGCGAGGCGCCCGAGGCGAGCCCGCGGGCGAGCGCGCGCTGATTGGCCGGGCCGTCGGCCATCGGATCGGAAAACGGCACGCCCAGCTCGATAAGATCAGCGCCGCGCGCTTCCAGCTCGAGCACGAGGGTGCGCGTGGCCTCGAGATTGGGGTCGCCGGCGACGATGAACGGAATCAACGCCGCCTCGCCGCGCGCGCGCAGCTCGGCGAATGTTTTTTCGATTCGCCCCGCCGTTTTCTTCGCCATCGCGAGAGCGCTCACAGCGTCACCCCCAACGCGCGCGCGACGGTCTGCATGTCCTTGTCGCCGCGCCCCGAGAGATTGACGATCATCACGCGGTCGTTCGCCATCGTGGGCGCGAGGCGCATCGCGTACGCGACCGCATGCGCGCTCTCCAGCGCCGGGATGATGCCCTCGCTCTCGGAGAGCAGGCGCAATCCCTCGAGCGCTTCGGCGTCGGTCACCGCGGCGTACTCGGCCCGGCCGCTTTGCTTGAGCCACGCGAGCTCCGGGCCGACGCCGGGATAGTCGAGCCCGGCGGCGATCGAATGGGTCTCGCGAATCTGCCCGAGTTCGTCCTGCAACAGGTAGGTGCGATTGCCGTGCAGCACGCCGACGCTGCCGGCGTTGAGCGTCGCCGCGTGCGCGGCGCCGTTTAGTCCCAACCCCCCGGCCTCGACACCGTACATGCGCACGTCCTTGTCCGCGATGAACGGATAGAAAAGTCCGATCGCGTTGGAGCCGCCATTGACGCAGGCGACCAGCGCGTCGGGCAGCCGGCCCTCGTGCTTGAGAATCTGGCGGCGCGCCTCGCGCCCGATCACGGATTGAAAGTCGCGCACGATCATCGGGTAAGGATGCGGCCCGGCGGCGGTGCCGATGAGGTAGTAGGTGCTGGCGACCGAGGCGATCCAGTCGCGCAGCGCCTCGTTGAGCGCGTCTTTGAGGCTGCGGCTGCCGGCGTCGACGGTGGTGACTTTTGCGCCCAGCAGCTTCATGCGGAAGACGTTGAGCGATTGGCGTTCGACGTCGAGGCTGCCCATGAAGACCTCGCACTCGCGCCGAAACAGCGCCGCCATCGTCGCCGTCGCCACGCCATGCTGTCCCGCGCCGGTCTCGGCGGTGATCCGCGACTTGCCCATCCGCACCGCGAGCAGCGCCTGGCCGAGCGTGTTGTTCACCTTGTGCGCGCCGGTATGACAAAGGTCCTCGCGCTTGAGGTAGATTTTTGCGCCGCCGAGTTTCGCGGTCAGGTTCGCGGCGAAGTAAAGCGGCGTCGGGCGGCCGACGTACTCACGCGAGTAGCGCTCGAGTTCGGCGCGAAAGGCCGGGTCGCGGCGCGCCGCGCGGTAGGCACTCTCCAGTTCGGCGAGCGCGGGCATCAGCGTCTCCGCGACGTAGCGTCCGCCGAACTCGCCGAAGCGTCCGCGCTTATCGGGGTAACTTTGCATGAGCGTCGGGAAGTCCTGATTCGATCTTGCAAGATTCGTTGGAAGATTTGTCGGAAGATTTGGAAAATCTCGCATTCGCGATAAAGCTTCGGAGCTTGTCGTGGTCTTTGATACCCGCCGCCGCCTCGACACCGCTGGCGACGTCGATCGCGTAGGGATTGAGCGCCGCCGCTTCGGCCACGTTATCCGGCGTCAGTCCGCCCGAGACGAATACGCGGCGCAGGTCCAGCGCGCTCAGCGCGTCGAGCCGGCGCGCCTGGCCGGTGCCGCCGAAAAGCTGCGGATGAAACGTGTCGAGCAAAATAAAGTCGGCCTTGGTTTCGCCGATGCCGATATTTATCGCGTCGAGTACGGCGTCGGAACGTAACCGCAGCGCGCGAATCACCGGCACTGGCCATCCCTTGAGCGCATCCTCGTCCTCGTCACCGTGAAACTGCAGCAGGTCGAGCTCGAGCGACTCCAGGCGCTCCTCTATATAAGCGCGCTCGGCGTTAACGAAGACGCCGACCAGCCGCGCGCGCCCCTTGGCGACTCGAGCGATCACCGCGGCCTGCTCGAGCGTCAGGCATCGCGGGCTCGGCGGATAAAAGTTGAGCCCGATAAAATCCACACCGAGGCCGACGGCCATCTCGGCGTCCTCGCGTCGGGTGATCCCGCAGACTTTTATCCGCAAGGCCATTGATCGCCTACTGACCGGCGCGAGTTGGAGGCTTGCCTGGATCGCAGATCGTCGGCCCCGGGTCCATCAACGCGGCTGAGAGCGCCTCGAGCTTGCGGCGCGGATCGCCGTCCCGCAGCAGGCTCTCGCCGATAAGGAAGGCGCGCGCGCCGGCGCGGTCGAGCCGGCGAATATCCTCGGGCGTATCGATTCCGCTTTCCGAGACGACGAGCGCCGTACCGCGATAGCCCTTGAGCAGCCGCTCGGTGACCGCGATGTCAGTGACGAAAGTATGCAAGTCGCGGTTGTTGATCCCGACGATTTCGGCGCCGGCGCGATCGGCGACGCGCAATTCCTCCTCGTTATGGACTTCAACCAACGCTTGAAGGTCAAGCTCGCGCGCCGCCGCGTAAAGCGCAGCCAGGTCGGGCTCGCTCAGCATCGCGGCGATCAGCAGTATACAGTCGGCACCGGCCGCGCGCGCCTGATGAACCTGGTAAGGGTCGAAAATGAAATCCTTGCGCAAAAGCGGGAGATCGACCGCCGCCCGCACGGTCCGCAAATCCTCAAGTGAGCCTTTAAAGTGACGGTCCGTCAGCACCGAAATCGCAGCCGCGCCTGAGGCCGCGTAGTCGCGCGCCACCGCAGCCGGGTCGAGCCCGGGCATGATGTCGCCCTTGCTCGGAGAGGCGCGTTTAATCTCGGCGATGATCGCGGGGCGGCGTGCGCGCAGCGCGGTGAGAAAATCGCGTGGCGCAGGCGCGCGCCGGGCAGTCTCGCGCATCGCCTCCAGCGGCACGGCGGCACGTTCCGCTTCGAGCTCGGCGCGCTTGGCGGCAAAAATTCGCTCCAGAATTGACGTCGCGACTGAACTCGCGCCCGAAGTTGAAGCGGAACTTGAACTCATGAGGTCTCTCCGTGACTCGCCCGCCGCATCCGCTCCACCACCTCGAGTGCCCGGCCGGCGGCGAGAATCTCGCGCGCCATCGCGACGCCTTCCTTAAGCGACGCCGCGCGGCCGCCGACGTAAATCGCCGCCGCGGCGTTAAGCGCGAGCACATCTTGCGCCGGCCCATCGACACCCGCAAGCGTGCGGCGCAGGACCTCGGTCGCATGCTCCACGCCGGTCACCGTCAGCGCCGACGTGTCGCCGGGCTCGAATCCGAGTTCGCGCGGCCGGACTTCGAACTCGCTTATCGCGGCCCCGCGTACCTCGGCGACCCGCGTCGGCGCGGCGAGCGATAGTTCGTCGAGCCCGTCTTCGCCATGCACCACCATCGCGTGGTCGACTCCGATCGCGGCCAGCGCCTCGGCCATCAGACGTACCAGCCGCGGCTCGGCGACCCCGAGCAACTGGCGTCGCGGACGCGCCGGATTGCTCAGCGGAGCGATCAGATTGAAGACAGTGCGCACGCCGAGCACGCGGCGCAGGCTGGCCAGGCGCGCGAGCACCGGATGATACGCCGGGGCGAAGATGAAGCAGCATCCGGCGGCGCGAAAGCATCGTTGCACGCCCTCGGGGTCGAGATCGATTTTCACCCCGAAGCGCTCGAGCACGTCGGCCGCGCCGACCCGTCCGCTGATCGCCCGATTGCCATGCTTGGCGACCGGAACGCCGGCCGCCGCCGCAACCAGCGCCGCGCCGGTCGAGATGTTGAAGGTGCCCGCGCCGTCGCCGCCGGTCCCGGCGGTATCGAGCACGTTGCCGCCGTTAAGCTCGAGCGCGCGCGCCCGTCGACGCATCGCGCGCGCGCCGCCGGTCAGTTCGGCCGCCGACTCACGCTTGAGCTTTAGCGCTACCAGGAAGCCCGCAACCAACGCCTCGGCAGGATCGCCTTCTAGAATCTCGCCCATCACGCGCTCGGCGCGGGCGGCGTCGAGCGAGCGGCCGTCGAGCACCGCGGTGAACGCGTCGCGCAATTCGCTCACGCCGCGACCATCCGTAGAAAATTCGCGAGCAGCCGTTTGCCCTCGGGCGTGCCGATCGATTCGGGATGGAACTGGATACCCTCGATCGGAAACGTGCGATGCCTTAGCCCCATCACTTCGCCCTCTGCCGTGCGCGCGCTTACCTCCAGGCACGGCGGGATCGAATCCGCGGCGACCAGCAACGAATGATAGCGCATCGCGTCGAACGGGCTCGGCAACCCGGCGAAGATGTTCCTGCCGTCGTGCACGATGGGCGAGGTCTTGCCGTGCATCAGGCGTCCCGCGCGCACCACCGTAGCGCCGAAGGCCTCGCCGACGCACTGATGGCCCAGGCAGACCCCCAGGATCGGCACTTCGCCCGCGATCTCGCGGAGCAGCGCGACCGACACCCCGGCCTCCCTGGGAGTGCACGGGCCGGGCGAGATCACGATCGCTTGGGGAGCCATCGCGCGCACGCCGGCGACGTCGATCGCGTCGTTGCGGCGGACCTCGAGTTCCGCGCCGAGCTCGCCCAGGTACTGCACGAGGTTGTAGGTGAACGAGTCATAGTTATCGATCATCAGTATGCGCGCCACGGACTTACTTGCTCCCGCCGGCGGTCTCGAAGGCGCGCGCCGCGCTGAGCGCCCGGACCATCGCGCGCGCCTTGTTGACCGATTCCTCGTACTCGGCGGCCGGGTCGGAATCGGCGACCACGCCGCCGCCGGCCTGGATATAGACCCGGCCGCCCTTGACCAGGATGGTCCGCAGCGCGATCGCGGTGTCGGTGTTGCCGGTGTAGCTGAAGTAGCCGACCGCGCCGGCATACACGCCGCGGCGCACCGGTTCGAGTTCGTCGATAATCTCCATCGCGCGGATTTTCGGCGCGCCCGACACCGTGCCTTGCGGAAAGGTGGCGCGAAACGCGTCGTACGCGTCGCATCCCTCGCGCAGCCGCCCGCGCACGTTCGAGACGATATGCATCACGTGCGAGTAGCGCTCGACCGTCATCAGCTCGGTCACTTCGACCGAGCCTATTTCCGCGACCCGGCCGACGTCGTTGCGACCCAGGTCGACCAGCATCACGTGCTCGGCGCGCTCCTTGGGATCGGCCAGCAACTCGCGTTCGAGCGCGCGGTCCTCGGCTTCAGTCGCGCCGCGCCGGCGCGTCCCCGCGATCGGGCGGAGCGTGATTTCGCGCCCCTCCACCCGCACCATCACCTCCGGCGACGCGCCGACCAGCGTGTGATCGTCCATCTGCAGGTAGAACATGTAGGGCGACGGATTGATCGTGCGCAGGCTGCGGTAAAGGTTGAACGGATGGCTCCCCAGCGGCGCCTCGAAACGCTGCGAAGGCACCACCTGGATCACGTCGCCGGCCGCGATGTACTCCTTGGCCGCCTCGACCATCGCCATATAACCCTCGCGGGTCTGGTTGGAGACGAGCTTTAACGCGTCGCCGTTGAGGTTCGCGGCGCTCTCGAGCCGCGGCGCCCTCGCAGGAGCGTCGAGGCGCGCGATCAGATCGTCGATCTTCGCCGCCGCATCGCGGTAGGCGGCGCGGATCGAGGGATGCTCCTCGAGCGCGACATTGGCGACGATTTTGAGCGTCTGGCGCACGTTGTCGAAAATCAGCACTGTGTCGGTCAGCATCAGGTAGAGGTCGGGCGTGCCGAGTTCGTCCTGCGCATGCGTAGGCAGGCGCTCGAAATAGCGCGCGATGTCGTAGGCGAGAAAGCCGACCGCGCCGCCGAAGAAGCGCGGCAGCTCGGGCGACTGGTACGCGCGAAAACGGCGCATCTCGTCGCGCAATCCCTCAAGCGGGCTCCTGACCGAGCGCACCTCGACGCTGCGTCCCGGCCGCGTGAGATCCAGCCGCCCGCCCCGTCCCCGCAGCACCATCGCTGGCTCCGAGCCGAGAAAGGTGTAGCGCCCCCACTTTTCTCCGCCCTGCACGCTCTCGAGCAAAAAGGCGTACTCCCCGCGCGCGACCTTGAGAAAGGCGCTGACCGGAGTCTCGAGGTCGGCGGCAATCTCGCGCCAGACCGGAATCAGGTTGTAGCCCTGCGCGGCCAGGGCCTCGAACTCGCGCTCGTTTGGCGTAATCATCGCTCTCTCCCAAAACCGCCTTTTTTCTACTTCTCACTGCAAGCAAGAGTCCGAAACCATCGAAAAAACGAAAAAAAGAAAGGGCCGCTGGACTCTTCGCCCGCGGCCCCTTTCTACAACCCTGCTGATCGTTGAATTACGATCCCGGAGCGCAGGCGAGCGCGACGGTGTGCCACCACCAACGCGATCCAGCCGTGAGCTTCAGGGTCATCATTCTCGTCTCCAGTTCAGTTAGCCAGCCGCCGAGCACGTTGTCAACAAACGGCGCCGACCATCAAACGGCGCCGATCAACCAGACGGCGCCGGCGGCGCGGATCAATCAGACGGCGCGGAGGCTCCGCCGCCGCCGCTGTCGTCCGACGATCCCGTATCGGCTGCGCCGGGATCGCTCGTGTCGGTGTCCGTGGTGGCGGAACCAGTGCTGGCCGCGCCCGCGCGATTGACGTAGCGGGCGGTGTAAGCTGCGCGCAATTGCGCCTGCGCCGCGCGTGCGTCGTCCGCACTCAGATATGGTCCGACCTGCACGCGGTACCAGGTCTGGCCGTTAATCTGCGTCGGTATGATATGCGAGGTGTAGCCGAGCCCGAGCAGCCGCGACGCCATCCGGTTCGCTGCTCCGCGGTCCATCGCGGCGTCGATCACGATGTTGTAGCCCTTGCCGTGAGTACCGGCGCGGGGCGCCGGAGCGCTGGCCGTGCCCTCGTCGGTACCGGTGTCCGCTTCATCAGTCGAAGCGGAAGAATCGGACGGAGCCGAGGAATCGGTGTCCGGCTCCTCAGCGGCGGGCGCGGACGGATGGGCCGGCGGGACACTCGCCAGGGTCGGGCGCGGCGATGTCTTATGCCTGAGCGGCGGCTTGGGCTGTACCGCCGGCGGCGTGTTCTCGGCGTTCTCGGAGGATGACGCGGCCGCGGTTTGAGCGGAGGGGTTTGCGTTGGCAGCGGCGGCTGGAGCCGCCGGCGCGGCGGCTTGCGGCGGCGCCGCGGGCGGCGCGCCGGCGGGCATCGGATATACGCTTGCGAGCTGGGATTGTCCTTGCTCGCTCTGCGCCATCTCGCGCCCGGAGATCATGCCTAAGAAAAACACCGCGGCGGAGAGCCCGAGCAATCCCACCAGGACGACAAATCCGCCGCCGGGTCCGATTTCAAAACGCATCCGTTTTACTCACATCCTTGGAGTTTTTTTACCGCGTCTTTTCCGTGTCTCGCCAGAGTCTGGCCGAGCCTTCTTGCCGAGTACTTCACATGCGGTCGGGCGCGCTCACGCCCATCAGGTCCAGCCCGCTTTTGATTCCGCCCATCAGCAGCCGCGCCAGGAACAGCCGCGCGAGACTCAGTTCGCGTTGTTCACTAATTATACGATTTGACGGCTTGTTGTAGTAGCGGTGAAAATCGCCAGCCAATTCCAGCAGATAGAACGGCACGCGATGCGGCTCGAGGCTCTCGACCGCGCCCCGGATCACGTCGGGCAGGTTGACCAGCTTGCGCGCAAGCGCGATCTCCTCCTCCGAGAGCGGCCCGAGATCGACCATCGAAAGATCCTCGGGCAGACCGATCCCCTTTTTCTCCGCCTCGCGAAAGACACTTGCAAGGCGCGCGTGCGCGTACTGCACGTAGAAGACCGGGTTCTCCGGCGCCTGGCGCTTGGCCAGATCGAGGTCGAAGTCGAGATGGCTGTCGTGCTTGCGAAACAGGAAAAAAAACCGCACCACGTCGGCGCCGACCTCGTCGACCAATTCGTCGAGCGTGACGTAGGTCGCCTTGCGCGTTGACATCTTGACCTTCTCGCCGGCGCGCGTGAGCGTCACGAATTGGTAAATGATCGCGTGAATCGGCGTGACATCGAAGCCCAGCGCCTTGACCGCCGCGAGCACGCCCTGATGCTCGGCGATATGGTCGGCGCCGAAAACGTCGATCACGCTGTCGAAGCCGCGCCGCAGCTTCTCTATATGATAGGCGATATCCGGGGTGCGATAGGTCGGCTCGCGCGCCGGCCCCGAGCGCACCAGCACGCGATCCTTGGGCAACCCCAGCGGCTCGCCCTTAAGCCACACCGCGCCGTCGTACTCGGCGATAAGGCCGCGCTCGCGCAAGCCCTCGATCACCGCATCGACCTGGCCGCCGCGGATGAGATCGAGTTCGTTGGTGTAGACATCGAAGCGGATACCGAGGCGTTCACAGGTGCGGCGGATGTCGGCGAAGATCGCATCTTCGGCTGGTGCGCGAAAAACTTCGAGATCGGGCGCGTCGGCTAGCGCCTCGCCGTGGCGCGCAACCAGGTCGCGCGCGATATCGCGGATGTATTCGCCCTGGTAGCCGTCCTCGGGCATCGTCGCCGGGCGGCCAATCTCTTCGAGATACCGCGCGCGCACGGATTCGCCGAGCAGCTTCATCTGGCGTCCGCCGTTGTTGAAGTAGTACTCGCGCGTGACGACGAAGCCGCTCGCCTCGTGCATGCGGGCGAGCGTGTCGCCGAGCACGGCGTTGCGTCCGTGACCGACGGTGAGCGGCCCGGTGGGATTAGCCGAAAGAAACTCGACCTGCACCTTGCGACCCGCGCCGATTTGCGGGCGCCAGAAGCGCTCGCCTTCGGCCGCGGCGCGGCGCAACTCGCGATGCCAGAACGCCGGCGCCATGCGGAAATTGATGAATCCCGCGCCCGCCACGTTCGCCTCCGCGACCTCGGGCGGGAGTTCCAGGTTGGCGCGTATGATCTCGGCGATCGTACGCGGCGGCTTTTTCTCGGCACGTGCCATCACCAGCGCGGCGTTGCTCGCCGCGTCGCCGTGGGCGGAGTCCTTGGGTGCCTCGACGCTCGCGGCGGCGGGTGGCGCGGTCGCGAGTTGGCCGGCGGCGCGTGCGCGCTCGATAGCGGCGTTGAGGATGGATACGATCAGGTCCTTCATCTATGGGACATCTATTATTGAATGTCAGGCGATGGCTTTCACGCAATGGTGCCAGATAGTAGAGGCCAATTGTAGGGGGTTCCGTGCGAGGCTCCCTCGCTCAGCCCCGCGCGCGGGGGTTTCGATTCTGTGCTAAGAAAGCCGCAAACGGATCATCACGGCGGAGAGTTGACTATAAAGATGGCTAAGCAGCCGATCGGCAAACTCGATCACATCGGAATCGCGGTCAAAAGCATCGCAGAGGCGCGCAAGTTCTATGAAGGCGTGCTTGGCGCGACCTTTCTATACGAGCACGAAAACCCGGGCGGCTTCAGGTACGCCGAGTTCGACCTCGCCGGCACGATAATCGAATTGCTCGAGCCGTTGCGCGAGGACTCGTTCATGCACAAGTTCATCGCCGAAAACGGCGAGGGCTTCCATCACGTCACCTTCGACGTTCCAGATTCCAAGGCGCGCGTGGCTGAACTTAAGTCGGCGGGCGTGCGCGTGGTGGAGGAAAAGGAACACTCGCCGACCTCCTTCGAGGCCTTCATCTCGCCGCGCTCCTCGCACGGCGTGTTGATTCAGATCGGTTCGGGCTTTCCGACGCTGTCGGCCGATCCCGAATGGGAGAAAGTCGTGCCGGGCCTGAAGCTGAAGAAGAAGTGACGTGGCATGAAAAAATGGAGGATGCCGCCGCCGATCAAGGTTTACGAGGCGATCGGTGCGATCGGCGACGGACGCGTGCGGGCTATCAATGATGGCGATGATAGCGATACGCCGCCTGCGTGGGAGGTCGTCTCATCCGACCGCGCAAAGAAGTATCGCGTCGAAATCTCGGCTGACGGCCGCGAGATCAGCTCCAACGACAACGCCTCGTACTGGCAGGGCTACCTCGGCTATCCGGCGATCGCGGTGCTGATCGCGCGCGGGATTCTGCACGTGAGCGCGGAGGCGACGCGCATGCTCGCCGGGATTCCGTGGAAGGAGCTTAACAGCCGCTTCAAGAACGATTACGAGCGCACGACTGCCGAGGTCGCGCGCATCGTGGCCGAACGCGGCGGTGACTTCGACGCGATTCGCGCCGAAGCCTGCTCGATTCTCGAGGCGCTGGCCGCGCTCGCCCCATTGCAGGGCGCGCGCCGCCGCCCGCCCCGTGAAGGCCGCGCTTAGGACCGGAAGGCGGCAGGCTTCTTGACCCACTCCTCATCGCTCTCCTTCAGTTCCTGCACAATCAGGTCGTGGAATATCAGACCAAGTTTGTGACCATTTGTTTCGATCCGAACTTCGTGCATCAACTTACCCAGACGACTGGTCCATTCCTGGGCTAGGATAGAATTCTCAACGTACTTCGCCCCTGGATACGCGACCGCATAACATACTCCCCAAACATAGCCATCGGGACTGCCGGCACGCTCCCAGGCGGAATAGTCGATAAAGATGTCGTCCCACGACTCCATCCAGACCCGGTCAGCTACAGCGGTGGTTGCTGTCGCTGAAGCACAATGGCTGAAACGATACAGACACTGTTGTTCCTTGTGCTCAGCGACGACGTCGTAGTCTCGCAAGAAGGGTGCAAACCCATGTCTTACAATTGCAAAATCGAGGAGCCCCTCAAGTTTCTTTCGCATCTCACTTCCGGTCATTGGTCATCCCCTTCTCGGCAGGAGCGAGCAAGAGTTCACTGGACAGAGCAATGATCTCGGTTCGTTCATGGCTAGTCGATCCGCAAGCGGTCGGCCAGGCGGCTGAAACGGCGGCGCTCGTCGACGTTGCGCACCGCCTGCATCAAGGCGCTCCGCGTGCCGACCAGCACGCACACTCGCTCGGCGCGCGTGATCGCGGTGTAGAGCAGGTTGCGCCGCAGCATCAGGTAGTGGCTCGGATGGAGCGGGATCACGACCGCGGGATACTGGCTTCCCTGGCTCTTGTGCACCGAGATGGCATACGCGAGCCCCAGCTCGTCGAGCTCGGCCAGATCGTATTCCGCATGATTGTCCTCGAAAGCGACGCCGACGCGGCCGCGCTCTGGGTCGACCGCCGCGATACGTCCGATCTCGCCGTTGAAAACCAGCTTGTCGTAGTTGTTGCGCAACTGGATCACGCGATCGCCCACGCGGAGCGCCCGGTCACCGGCGCGAATTTCGTGGCCGGCCGGATTCAGCAGCGCCTGCAGCTCATGGTTGAGCGCATGAGCGCCGAGCGGCCCGCGATTCATCGGCGCGAGCACCTGGATTTCGCGAGGGTCGCGCAATTCGAAGCGATCGCCGAGGAGGCGATGCTGCACCAGTTGCTTGATGGTCGCGACGACGTCTTCCGGCGCGCCGCGCTCGAAGAAAAAGAAATCGCCCTCGGGATCGTTGGCGGTCTCGGGCATCTCGCCGCGGTTCAGCCGATGGGCGTTGGCGACGATCAGGCTCGCGCGCGCCTGGCGATAGATCTGGCTGAGCTCGACCACCGGCACCAGCCCCGAGGCGATCACGTCCTTGAGCACGCTGCCCGGTCCGACCGAGGGCAACTGGTCGCGGTCGCCAACCAGCAGCAGCGAGCAATCGGGCGGCAGCGCCGCGAGCAGGCTCGCCGCGAGCTCGAGGTCCATCATCGAGGCCTCGTCGATAACCAGCCACGTCGTGCGTAGCGGAAAAGCCTCGCCGCGGATGAAGCCGCCCGACTCGGGTGAGTATTCGAGCAGGCGATGGATGGTCTTGGCCTCGCGGCCACATGCCTCCGCGAGCCGGCGCGCGGCGCGTCCGGTGGGCGCGGCGAGGGTCGCCTTGACGCCGGCGCTGGAGAGCGCCGCCAGCAGCGAGCGCAGGAGCGTGGTCTTGCCAGTGCCGGGGCCGCCGGTGATCACGGTGACCTTGCTCTGCAGCGCGCAGCGGAGCGCCGAGCGCTGCTCGGCCGATAGCTCGACGCCGCCGGCGCTGCCGGCCGCCTCCATCGCGCGCTCGACCACCGCGCGGCCCATCGGACGCCCCTGCGTCAACCGCCGCATCCGCTCCGCCACTGCGGTCTCGGCGTCGTGCAGACGGCGCAGATAGATCGCGCGATTACCGTCGCCGCCGAGATCCTCGGCCACCAGCTCGCCGGTTTCGACCAGCTCGTCGACCGCCTGCGCCGCAAGCTGCGGGTCCATCTCGAGCCCCGCGCCGAACTGATGCTCGAGGTAGCCGAAGGGCGCGAAGACGTGCCCTTCTTCGGCCATGCGCTCGAGCAGGAAGACCATCGCGGCGCGCGCGCGCTGGATCGAATTTTTGGGGATGCCGAGTTTCTCGGCTACCATGTCGGCGGTGCGAAACCCGATGCCGGCGATGGTGCGTGCGAGCACGTAGGGGTCGCGGCGCACCGTCTCGAGCGAGTCGCGCCCATACATCTTGTGGATGCGCCGCGCGTGGCCGGCGGCGATCCCGTTGCCGCGCAGAAAAACCGTGAGCTCGCGCAGGCCCGAGGAGTCGCGCCACGCCACCGCGATTCGCGCGGCCACTACCGCGCCCAGGCCGTGCACTTCGCGCAGGCGCTCGGGCGTCTCGTCGAGCACGGCCGGCAGCGCCTCGCCGAAGTGCTCGGCGATCCGCCGCGCGAGCGCGGGCCCGACGCCTTTTATCTCGCCTGCGAGATAGCGCTCGAGCGCGGCCACCGAGGCCGGACGGATGGTGTCGAAATCCTCGACCCGGAATTGCTCGCCGTACTTCGGATGGCGCTCGAAGCGGCCGCGCAGGCGCAGACCCGCACCGACGTCGAGCCCGGCCAGGCTGCCGACCACGGTGACGCGCCGGCGCAGAACTTCGTCGCTGCGTTCGAGCACCGCGACCGCGTAGCCACTCTGCTCGTTGACGTAGAGCAGCTGGTCCAGCGTGCCCTCGATCAGGAGTTCAATCTGCTCGCCCGTTTCCGTCACCTGCCGCATCCGCTTGGTTGGCGAGACGTGCTCCGCCCTCGGCACGAAGAATTACTCGCCGAGCCGTCCGCGTCCAGCGAGCGACTGCGCGGCTATCAAGAGTCACCTGTTTAACTGTTCAACGATGTGCATGCGGTGGCTTGGCGCGGCTCTTTCATGAGCGCGTAACAGACTGACCTTCGCGACGTATATATGTCCGAAGGCGCCTCGCTCTTCGCGATCTTCGCAAACCTTCCCGTTTCGCGTCTGATTCGCGTTTCGCAAAGGTCTGCACGCATCGGGCCGCATGCGCGAAGCTTCACGGCACTTCAGACTGGTACAAAAAGTACTGGGATTCGGCCAC
>CAWFGH010000009.1:0-223519 GCA_963815255.1 uncultured delta proteobacterium
TGTGCTTGCCAAGCACAAGGTCGTCGGTTCGAAACCGATCACCCGCTCCAGTTAAATCCCAAAGAATTTCGCAACCTTAAGTCAGCAGGGAGAGACAAGCAAGCCGAACGACCCGAGCTTCTGTCACCCACCCATCACCCATTTCCGGCGGAACTTAGCCTGCGCGAGGCCGCCTTTCGCCAACAGCCTGAGAAATCACAGTCCGAACATATAAGCGCGTTCCCCTTTCGAACCCCCGTGGAGGGGACGCGCTCGATTTTGAGTTGCGCCCCTGGCGCCTGCTAAATGGCGCAGGCTCCTCACGGGGTGTACAAGTCAATGGTATTGAGCAGCAAGCCGCCGCCGGCGATAAGCACTTTGCCATTGGGCAGCAGCGTGGCCGTCGCGAATAGGCGCGTCTGGTTCATCTTGGGAAGCAGAGCAGCCGGGGCGAACGTATTGGTGGTGGGATCATAGAGATCCACGGTATTATCTGCTGGGAAGGCGCCCTGTGTAATGAGCACCTTGCCGTTTTGCAGCAGCGTAGCCGTGGAACCACAGCAGCGCGGCTCATTCATCGTGGGGGTCGCCGCAGGCGGAGCGAAACTGTTGGTCGCCGAATTGTAGAGGTCCACGCTGGCGAGAAACACACCGCCATGCTCAGGAGCCGGAGCCGTGCCACCCGCTATGAGCACCGTGCCATTGGGCAGCAGCGCCGCGGCAGCGCTCGTGCGCGGACTGTTCATCGTGGGAGTCGAAGCGGCAGGCGCGAAGCTGTTGGTCACCGGATCGTACAAGTCTATGGTGTCAGAGACAATGGAAGTAAAGCCAAAGGGTCTCTCGAAGCCGCCAGCGATGAGTGCCTCTCCATTGGGCAATGACGTGCCCGTTGGCCCATCACGATGTGAGTTCATCATGGGAAGCGAGGCGGCCGGGGCAAACGTGTTAGTCGTCGGATCGTATAGTTCGACCGTGTCAAGTCCCACACCGAAGGAATCCACACCGCCAGCAATCAGCACCTTGCCGTTAGCAAGCAGAACGGACACGAGATCTCCGTTACCTCCATTTGCACGCGCCTGGTTCATCGACGGAGTTGAACCCGGCGGGGCGAAGGTATTGGCCGCCGGGTCGTAGAGCTCGACGCTGGTAGGGGTACTGTTCACGCCGTCGCCGGGTGCGTTTACCCCTCCTGCGATTAGCACCTTGCCACTGGGCAGCAGAGTTGCAGTCGCGGAACCGCGTGCCTGGTTCATTGTCGGAGTTGAACCCGGCGGGGCGAAGGTATTGGTTGCCGGGTCATAGAGTTCAACGTTGGCAAGGCTGACAACGCTGCCCGTGGGTCCTAAGCTAAATCCTCCTGCGACAAGCACCTTGCCATTGGGCAACAGGGTTGCGGTGGCGCTGTCGCGACCCTGGTTCATCGTCGGCAGCGAAGCGGCGGGGGCAAAACTGCCGTCGGGTGTGGGTGTGGGCGCCGGCGTAGGTGACGAGGACGACGAACCGCCGCCGCATCCGGCAAGAACCATGATGAAGGAGAGGAGGACAGCGCAGCAGGCAATCGCACCTGCCTTGCGCGAAGCATCGCACGCGCGCAGCCTGTCCGTGTAGAAGAGCGCGTCACCGGGTTTGTGGAACTTGGCGCGCTCGTGGAAGAACCTTTGCTGTGCTTGACCGAGTCCGACTTCCAGA
Organism: uncultured delta proteobacterium; assembly: GCA_963815255.1. Lineage (GTDB taxonomy): Bacteria > Desulfobacterota > Binatia > Binatales > Binataceae > JAKAVN01. Next base: position 1,669 of record CAWFGH010000009.1, read on the forward strand.
GCAAACCGTTCGTGAAACTGCTTTATCCTTGTAGCCATGCGTTCACCGCCCCGCGATAAATTTCCCATCTTCCTTCCTGACCGTCCAGCGACTCGAGCAGGAACACGCTCTTTTGCACGCGCGATTCGAAGGTGAGCGTCAGCTTCGAATTCTGACGGCGCACGTTGCCGTCGCCACTCAGAGCTCATCTGTCGTAGGCGCTGCGATCGAGCGATTTGCCGAAGCCATGCGTGCGACTCTGCCTCGCGGTCGCGCGGGCGGCCTCGCGCGCGCAAAAACCGCATGGCGCTATTCGGACGGCACGTTCATGCCAGAGGCTGAACGCACTATGGCAATCGAAGAATTCGAGCTTGCCGAGTATGAGCGCTACGCGGCGGGCGGACGAGCCAGAGCCGCCTCGCCGAAAGTTTCAGTTAAAGAAATCTTTCAAATCAAAAACTTGCGACATTGACTAACTCTTGTCCGCGGAGCCAGCGTGGGGATCGCGGCGACTAGGCAGCTAATCTGCATCCTCCACGTCGCGCGCGAGCTTCTGGCCCACCAGTGCATTCAGACTGACGCCTGAGCGCTCCGCTTCGATCGCGAGCTTTCGGTGGACGCGTCTGTCGATCCGCACCTGGAAGACGCCACCAAATTCGCGGCGCGCGGGAGCCACGGGCAGCGGCTTGCCCTCCGCGGCGTAGTCCTCTTTGACCAACGCCCATGCCACGTCGAGCTCCTTGAGCGCCTTTTCTGGCGTGGGCCCGAATGCGGACACGTTCGGCAGCTCCATGAAATGCGCCAGCCAATCGCCGTCTTCGTCTCGCAGCACGCTCACCGCGTACCCGTCGAACCTATCGGTCTTCGCCATGGCTCTTTGCTCCACTCTCGTGGTCGAGTTGCTTCAGAAACTGCCGCACCTGGTAGGCCTTGGCCTTGTTGCCGCGGGGCTGAACCGGTAATCGGAACCCGGCCGGCGAGTACCACAGCCGGTGGCGGCCCTTTTGGCGCTTGTATTTCCAGCCTTTCAGGTTCATCAGATGCTCAAAGTCCTTGAACGACATTCCGCCCGGATTGTTCCGGGCCTCCTCGAGCAGCCTCCCCATCCTATCCACCCTGTAACTATAGGCAGTAACATGACTTTAAGTCAAAATCGCCGGCCAACACGCTGTTTACAGCGGAAATTCGCCGCGCTTTTAAGTTGTGCCGCCGGGCATCGCACAACTCGTCCGCGCCAAGCTCGACGCCTTCATCACAATCTGACGCACCGAATTCTGTTCAGGCCGCGAGCTTAATGATCTATAGCGCGCTCTTCTTCCTGAGAAACCGCTCGTAGGCTCCTAGCTGGTGCGCGAAGTGATACGTAGCGAACGAGCAAACACTCCGCTGCAGCATCAACACTCATAAGCGCGGAAATTTAACAATCGCTCGCTTCAGGGAAGCCGCTGTTCGCGCGAAAAAAAACACAACTCTTCGCTTTGCTGTAATCCCTGCCTAACAATCGCGGCGTACTTATGCGTTCGCATGGTCGCGATCGTCCGTCAATCGGAAGCAACTACTACCAGCTCTGGAGGGGAGCACTATGTCGATCAGACGTGTTGTTCAAAAAGTCCTATGCAGTATTTGTGTCGGAACCGCTTTTCTCGCCGCGATGAACTTCGCTGTGGGGATTCCGATGGTACGCATGGTGCTCGCCGCCAACGTTGCCATGGATAAACAGGGCCATGATCACGGTAAGAGCGGCGGAGACACCAAGACCCCGATAAAGCATGTGATCGTAATCATTGGTGAGAATCGGACCTTCGATCACATCTTTGCCACTTACCGGCCAAAACACGGAGAGAATTAACAATCTTCTCTCGGAAAAGATCATCAAGGCTGACGGAACGCCAGGGCCGAATTTTTCCAAGGCGCATCAGAATTCGGCATGCGATGTCGGCTCCGGCGGAATTTGCCCCAACACGGACAAGGTCTCAACCGGCCAGGATTATGGGATAAATCCGGATGATAAGGCGCTGTACGACGTACTGCCGGCGCCGCTTGCCGGAGGTCCCACCGATGTTTGCACCAACAATTCCAATTGTCTCGACACGACGCACTGCATGTGCGCCCATGACCGACGCGACAAGCTCTGAGAACGGTCTGGACGCCAATTATTATCAGTACCTGTTGAAGGGCGGGACCGGTCTGACTTCCAAGACTCCCGATACGCGAATTACAGATGTGAACAGTCTGCCGCCCGGGCCCTTCCAGCTGACCTCCAGCACGTTTCCGTACTATGGCTACGCCGCGAGCCCGGTGCACAGGTTCTACCAGATGTGGCAGCAGTTTGATTGCCTGGCGAAGATGGACCCCGTCGAATCCAAGCGGCTGTCTCGCCGACCTGTTCCCGTGGGTCGAGGTGACGGTTGGAGCGGGCACCAACGGCAAGCCGCAGGCGGCGAACTTCAGCACCGAATGGTCGCCAACCGCAACGACCACCGGCGAAGGCTCAACCTCGATGGGCTTTTACAACATGCAAAAGGGTGATGCGCCATATCTCAAGTATCTCGCTGACAACTACGCGATGAGCGACAACTATCATCAAGCCGTCATGGGCGGCACCGGCGCCAATCACATCATGTTGGGGTACGGCGACGCGATCTGGTTCAGCGATGGGAATGGAAATCCGGAAATCCCGCCGCATAATGTTGAAGTTTTTTCAGGAACGCCGAACGCAGGCGTGGTCGACGAGATCGAGGATCCGAATCCCCAGGCCGACACCAATAACTGGTACATGGAAGATGGCTATGGCGGTGGTGGGTTCGGCAAGCCGGTCTATGGCGGTGGTTCGTACACCGACTGTGCCGATACGACTCAACCGGCAGTTGGCTCAGTCGTGGGATACCTGAATTCCCTCCCGCGCAAGATTGACCCGCGCTGCGAGACGGGTCACTACTATCTGCTCAATAACTACAACCCGGGCTATTTCGGCGACGGCTCGAACGCGTACACCGATCATAATGTCGCCAACACTCCGTTTACGATCCCCCCGTCGAGCGTGCGCAACATCGGTGACACCTTGCTCGCCGCGAAGGTCTCCTGGAAGTACTATGGAGATCAATACAATCAGTATCTTACCGATAAGTACCAGCAGAATTACGGCGCGGTGGGACCGACCAGCGATCAGTATTGCAACATCTGCAACTTCTTTCAGTATTCGACTTCGATGATGACCAACCCCTCTGTCCTCAAGAACAACCTCAAGGACACCACCGACCTTTACAACGACATTAAGAATGGAACACTGCCATCGGTTTCGTTCGTCAAGCCCAGCGGATGGGTGGACGGCCATCCGGCATCCTCGACGTTGGTTCTGTTTGAAGGCTTCGTCGACAAGATTGTTGACGCCGTGAAGCATAATCGAAAGCTGTGGGACAGCACCGCGATCATCATCACGTTTGACGAGGGCGGCGGCTACTACGACTCCGGCTACATACAGGCACTGGACTATTTCGGAGACGGCACGCGGATCCCGTTGTATGGTGGTTTCGCCATGGGCCAAACCTGGACACATCTCGCACACTTACACTGACCATGTCTCGATTCTCAAGTTCATCGAATACAACTGGGGCTTGCCACCGGTGACGTCGCGGAGCAGAGATAATTTTCCGAATCCGGTTACGTCCCTATCGAATCCCTATGTCCCGCTTAATACTCCCGCGATCGGAGACCTGACTGATCTGTTCGACTTCCAAAGCACGGCCACGGCCATTGAGGAGAGCGGTTAACTGATCTTTCTCCGGTCGAAGGAAGCTGTAAGGGCGGCGGGTCGGCAATTCAGAAAGCCGATCCGCCGTTGCATAAAACCAGTCCGCTTAGGTCTGGTCGCTCGCACGAAAATATTTGAGACTTGGTGAGACGGGCGGCGTCGGCCGGAATTTTCCGGCGGCGCCGCTCGCACAATAGGGACTGCCCCTGCCGCCGGTCGCAATTTCGCGTAACATATAAGTGCGATAGACTTGAGATCCAAATTCCCGCTCTCGGCCGTCGTATTAATTATTCGTGCGAGGCGAAAATGATCCGCTTGAAAGTCAATGGCGTCGAGCGTTCGTTCGACGACGACCCCACGATGCCGCTGCTCTGGTATTTGCGCGACGAACTGGCGCTGACCGGCACCAAGTTCGGCTGCGGGATGTCGCTGTGCGGAGCCTGCACGGTCCATCTCAATGGCAAGGCGGTCCGCTCCTGCGTGACGCCGATGCGCCTGCTCGCAAACGCCGAAGTCATCACTATCGAGGGCATTTCCGCCAACGGACCGCATCCCGTGCAGCGGGCCTGGATGCAGCTCAACGTTCCGCAATGCGGCTACTGTCAGTCGGGACAGATCATGTCGGCAGTGGCGCTGCTCAAGACCAACCGCAGCCCCAGTGATCAGCAGATCGATGACGCGATGTCGGGCAACATCTGCCGCTGCGGAACCTATCAGCGGATACGCGCGGCGATAAAAGCCGCCGCCGCGGAGGCATCGCGTGAGCACGATTGAGCATCCCGTGAACCCGACAATCCATCCCGTGAACCCGATGAAGGACCGCGTGAACGCGATTGAAAATGTCAGCCGGCGCAGCTTCCTCAAGGGAATGCTCTCAACCGGCGCGCTCGTGCTGAGCGTGCATCTCCTTCCCAGGGACGCGAGCGCGGCGGCGGCACCAATCTCCCTCGGCACCACGCGCGCCGACCGCGCCACGCTGCATCCCAGCGCGTTTGTGGGTGTCGATTCCGACGGCACTGTTTATATCGTGGCGCATCGCGCCGAGATGGGCACCGGCATCCGCACCTCATTGCCCTTGGTGGTCGCCGACGAGTTGGACGCGGACTGGAAGCGGGTGAAGGTCGAGCAGGCGATTGGCGATTGGCGCTACGGCGGCCAGGATACCGACGGCTCGCACTCGATCCGCGATTTCTTCGAAGTGATGCGCGAGGCGGGCGGCACCGCGCGCCTCATGCTGATCGAGGCCGCCGCCGCACAGTGGAAAGTTCGGCCGGTCGAGTGCGAAACCGGCCTGCATGAAGTTATACATCGTCCGACCGGCCGCAAGCTCGGCTACGGAGCGCTGGCCGCGGCCGCATCGAAACTGCCCGTGCCACGCAAAGAAGCGCTCCGGCTCAAGCACAAGAGCCAGTGGCGCTATATCGGTAAGGGGCATGCGAGTTACGATCTGGCCGCGCTCTGCACCGGTAAGGCCGTGTACGGGATGGACGCCCGGATGGACGGAATGGTCTACGCGGCGGTGGCGCATCCGCCGGTTCTCGGCGGCAAGGTCAAATCCTTTGACGACAAGGAGACGCTGAAGGTAAAGGGCGTGCGCCAGGTCGTCGCGATCGAGCCGTTTAAACCGCCAGCCGCGTTCCAGCCGCTCGGCGGGATTGCGGTGATCGCCGACAACACGTGGGCGGCGTTCCAGGGGCGCAAGAAGCTCACCGTCGATTGGGACCACGGTCCCAACGCGGTTTACAACTCGGCCCAGTACAAGAAGGAGCTGTTGGAGACGGTGCGCGCGCCGGGCAAGGTGGCGCGCGCTGCGGGAGACGTCGACGCCGCGTTCAAAAATGGCGGCCGGATGATCGAGGCCGAGTACTACGTGCCGCATCTGGCGCACGCGCCGATGGAGCCGCCGGTGGCGGTCGCGGAATATCGCGACGGCAAAGTGACGGCGTGGACCTGCACGCAAAACCCGCAGGCCGTGCAGGATATCGTATCCGAGCAGTTGAAAATTCCGCGCGACAACGTGATCTGCCACGTAACCCTGCTCGGTGGAGGATTCGGGCGCAAGTCGAAGCCGGACTACGTCGCTGAAGCAGCGGTCCTGTCGAAGAAAGTCGGGCGCCCGGTGAAAGTCGTCTGGAGCCGCGAGGACGAGATCAAGTTCGGCTACTACCACACCGTGTCGGCGATGTATTTGAAGGCCGCGCTCGACGCCCACGGGAAGCCGACCGCATGGCTGCAACGCTCGGTTTTCCCGCCTATCGGATCCACCTTCAAAGTGGGTGAGCGCTACGGCAACGCCGACGATCTCAGCCTGGGATGGACCGATATCCCGTACGACATCCCCAATCTGCGGGTCGAAAACGGCCCGGCGACAGCCTACGTGCGGATTGGATGGTTGAGGTCGGTCGCCAACATCTATCATGCCTTCGCTATCCAGTCGTTCTCCGATGAACTGGCGCACGCGGCCGGCCGTGACCCGGTTGACTATCTGCTGGAATTGATCGGACCGCCGCGGATTATTGACCTGAAGGGTACTGACTATCCGAATTACAACGCGTCATATACCGCGTATCCGATCGATACCAGCCGTTTGCGCCGCGTGCTCCAGATAGCCGCCGAGAAGGCGGGCTGGGGCAAACGCAAGATGGGCAATGGGACTGGTATGGGTATCGCGGTGCATCGCAGCTTCCTCACTTACGTGGCGACGGTGGTCGAGGTCGAGATCGACAACCGAGGCAAGCTCAAAATTCCACACGTGCATACGGCGGTCGATGCGGGACTGATCACTAATCCGGAAATCGCACGCGCCCAGTTCGAAGGCGCAGCGGTATTCGGCACGAGCCTTGCGCGCAGCGGCGAAATCACGGCGACCAACGGCGCAATCGATCAGTCGAATTTTTACGATTACCCTGTTGCCCGCATGCCCGAGGCACCGCAACGCACGGACGTCTACCTGGTCGACAGCGACGCTCCGCCGGCAGGTATCGGAGAGCCCGGAGTTCCACCGTTCGTGCCGGCGCTGTGCAATGCGATATTCGCGGCGACCGGCAAGCGGGTGCGCGAGCTCCCGCTGAGCAAGCATCAGATAACCTGAGGCTGATGGACGCACGCGACTCGCGTTGGTGGCTACGCGGCGGCCGGTGACGCGGAACGAATGTATTGGTAGCGGGTTTTGAGCCGCAGGAAAGGCGTCTCAAACCATCGGTAGGAAATAGCCGCAATCGCGATCGTCGTGCAGAGGCTTAGCGGCGGACAGATCAGCCATAGGAGCCATCCTGGCGCCGAGGCCAGAATAGCCAGGGTCATCAGGATCGCCGCCCCATGATAAACGTAGAGTCCGTATGAAATCCTGCCGAGATAAATAAGCCGCCGATTGTACATCCAGGAGCCCGCGCCAATCGCCGCAAACGTAAATGCGCCGCATCCGATCGCGACCGCGGGAAAGGCGACTATCAGTTCAACTGGCGTTGGAGTATTCGAGTGATACAGGCAAAAGCCGGCGAACGCCCACAGATCCACGCCGATGAGAGTTAGCAATCGACGCGAGATTCTCAGTGTCGGCTCCGTAGACCCGCCGAGAAATGACGATAGCAGCATGCCGCAGGCGATCGGATCAAGCCGGCAAAGCGTGCCGATCTCGATCAAGTGAACTGAGAATCCTTCGCGGATCATCAGCCATCGGCTGAAGATCGACAGTAACCAGATTAGTGCACCTGCCACGGCTACTCCGCGGCGCGAAAGATATCGCGCGATCAATGGCCAGGTGATATAGAACTGCTCCTCGACACAAACACTCCACAACGGAACTATCGCCAGGCCAGGCGCCAACCCGATCGTCGCGAGAGCGAAATTCCCGAGGAACAGCGAGAAAAAGGCAAAGTACCGCCAATCGATCTGAAGAACCGGAAAGAGTCTGGACGCGACGAAATATGCGGTGAGGAATCCGAAGTACAGCGGCCAGATTCTCAGGATGCGCCGCACGTAAAACGCGCGCACATCCAGCCGCCCGAACCGCTCCTTCTCGCGCATCAACAGTTCGGTGATTAGATAAGCGCTGAGCGTAAAAAAGAGGTCCACCCCGAAACCGCCAATGTTGGATAGCACGTCTCCGTATCCCATCTCGTGAATAAGGTGACAGAGGAATACTCCGAAAAACGCGAAGAAACGGAGGCTGTCAAGTTCGGGGACGTAGAACCGTGCCGCTTCGGGCTGCGATTGCGGCGCTTCTAAAGGCTTTGTGAGCGCACTAGCCACGCGTTGTAGTGTTACAGTGGATAGGGCAGGACGCAACCGCCTTTGATTTTTCGACGAGAAGCCAAAGGCGCCTCGATTGGCGCGCCAGCCTGCGGGACCGCGGCCGCCAGAGATGCTCAGCGAAAGCCCTGGACCGTGACGACCGCTGTCTGCCCCATCCGGAAAGGACGTTGCGGATCGCGATTTTCGAGCACGATACGGACCGGGAAGCGCTGCGAAAGCCGCACCCAGTTGAGCGTTGTCTCGACCTGCGGCAACCCGGCAACGGTGGCGCCGTTTTCCTGGTAAAGCGCCCATCCGGCTTCCTGGACGTGGCCCGCAAAGCGCCGGTTCGGATAGCTGAGCAGGTAAACCTCGACGCGCATTCCCGGGCGAATGTAATCGAGAAAGTTCTCGCGAAAATTTGCGATCACGTACCACTCGCGGTTGTCGACCAGGCTCACGACCTGCCGACCCTCATTGGCATACTGGCCGACCGCGATGTTGAGGTTAGTGACATACGCGTCGAAGGGCGCGCGCACGTAACAGTACTGGACGTTCAGCTTGGCATAGTACAGGGCCGCTTCGGCCGTTTTGCGCCGCGCGTTGAAGTCGCCGTATTGGCCGAGTTCGTTTTGCGACCTGCGCACCTCGCTGTGCGAGCTTTCGACCGCCGCCTGGGCCGCCGCGAGACGGCTACGCGCGTTGAAGACGTCGTTGGCGGTGACGAAATGCCGCGCGAGCAGTGGAACGATGCGGTTGAGATACTGCTTGTCGTAAGCGGCGTCGGCCTCGAGCTGAAGCTGGCGCGACTGGGCGGAGCGGATCGCGTCCTGGAGCGCGTCTATCTGGAGATTGGTCAACGTGAGGTTCGCCTCGGCGCGTTCGAGCGCCGACTGGTACGGCCGCGGATCAACCACGAAGAGCAGCGCGCCCTTGGCCACGTGCTGGTTGTCGTGAATCGGCAGCTCGACGATCGGTCCGCTCACGTGCGGCGCGATACCCACCACGTTGGCTCGCACGTAGGCGTCGTCGGTGCGCGGGTAGATATAGTACAGGCGCAGCACGTAGAGGCCGACCACGATCGCGCTGACGACGATTAGCAGCCCGATGATACGGCCGGCCACGTTCAGAATCCGCGAACTCTCTGCGAATGCCTCGTCGTTCGCCATCAGACGGCGCTCAGATGCGGTTGAAGAAGATCATCCAGACCACGCACGAGAGCAGCAGGGCGAGGCATGGATACACGACCGTCAATGGTCCGAGGTAGGGTTCGATCCGGGTCGCGGCGAACAGTACGCGAGCAACCGCTGCGAGCGCAATGCCCGCGATCGCGCAGACCAGCCACGCTGGAAAATTTGCGCCCGCGATATCGACCACCGGATCGCAGCCGGTGAACAGCAGCGCCGCAAGTGTCAGCGCGGCGAGACCAGCGGCTGTATGCAACTTATTAATGAGACGGCCCACTAGTAGGGATTCGCGATAGGCAATTCCTGCGCCGGGAACAGCGTAATCACCTTGCATCCGTCGGGCGTGACCACCAATTCCTCTTCGATTCGGGCGGCGGAAAATCCGTCGCTCGCTGGGCAATAGGTCTCCAGCGCGAACACCATCCCGGCCTTGATCTCGGCCGGCTGCTTGAGCGAGTTCAGCCGGCTTATCAGCGGACGCTCGTGCAGCGCGAGGCCCAGGCCATGCGCGAACTGCAAGCCGAAAGCGGCGAGCTCGCTCTCGAAGCCGAACTCCTGCGCCTTGGGCAGGGCCTTGGCGACGTCGTCGCTGCTCGCTCCGGGCTTGACCAGCGCCATCGTGCGGTCCATCCATTCGCGCGCCTGCGTATACGCGTCACGCTGCGCCGCGGTGGCGCGGCCGACGTTGAAGGTGCGGTAGTAGCAGGTCCGATAGCCGGTGTAGGACTGGATGATGTCGAAGAAAGCCTGGTCGCCGGGCCGGATGATGCGATCGGTGAAGTTGTGCGGATGGGGGCTGCAGCGCTCGCCGCTGATCGCGTTTATCGCCTCGACGTCATCGGAGCCGAGCTGGTAGAGCATCCGATTGGCTTCCGCGACGAGGTCGGATTCGCGCACTCCCGGTTTCAATTTCTCCCACAGCATGTGGTACACGCCGTCGACCATCGCGGAGGCGGTGTTGAGCAGCATGATCTCGTCGATACTCTTGAGCTCGCGCGCTTCCAGCATCACCTGCTGACAATCGCGAATCTCGATTCCCGCGCGCTGCAACTCGAACAGCATCGCCGGCTCCGCCAGGTCAAGGCCGAGCGGCATCCGCTCGACGCCGTGCTCCTTGAGCAGCGACTTGATTTCCTCCGCGTGCATCCGCAGCAGTCCGGCTTCAGGCGGTATCGCGCCGCGCAGTCCGGGCATCCCGGCCCGGCAATGATCGTGCGGCAGCCACGGCGAATACAACTGATGATGCTTTACGGCAGAGCCGAAGTCCCAGACGTAGGGCTCGGCGTCGCCGGCCAGCAGGGCGAAGCGAATCATTTTGTCGCGAGCCCATTCGCCGATCACGGTGCTGCTCAGGTAGCGGATGTTGTTGGTGTCGAAGCAGAGCATCGCTCCGAGATCGGAATGGCCGAGCGCCTGACGCGCGCGCGCCAGCCGATAGTCGTGCAGGCGGCGAAAATTCACCCGCTCTTCGAAGTCGACCGCGCGCTGGCCGGGCGCCGCGAGCGCGCGCTTCCAGTTGTAATGCGGATCCAGCGCGGCGGCGCGCCTGGGATCGACAACTTCGCTGGCCTTGATCGCTCTGGGTTGCGTCCTGGTAGTAGCCATAGTCTGGATCCTCACGCGCCCACTTGGATGCATGTTCCCCAAAAGATACGGGTAAGATTGTTCGCAAACGCAAGCGGAGTCAAATCGCAGTCATGTCCATTTCGAGCCATTTCAAAAGAGCGTTACGCTTTGGCATCGGTGTCGGCGTCCTCGCGGGGCTGGCCGGATGCGCGCGGCTGGCCGAGCAGCCGGAAGTGAATCCGGATCGATGGGCGCCCCCCAGTGCCGATCGCATCTGGACTCCGTCGCCGGCGTCGGCCAGCGACTATCGAATGCCGAGCGACCTGCGGCTGCCACCGGGGGTCGCCACGCCGGCGCTGATGCGGCCGTCGGGGCAGGAGCCCGCCCTTAAGCAAGGCCAGTCTTACGATCTGCCCGCGCTGCTCGACCTGGCGCTGCGTGTAAACCCCGACACCCGGTTCGCATGGGAGTCGGCGCGCCAGGCAGCCGCGAGTTTTGGCGCGGCGCGCGCGCCGTACTATCCGCTTGTGAGCGCAAACTCGGCCAACGGGTACACGCGGACGCTGTTCCCGCTGCCCGGGGGGCAGCTTGCCCAATTTAAGTACTGGCAGGCCGAGCCGCTGGTGCAGATTACCTACACGCTGCTGGATTTCGGCCGCCGCAGTTCCAGCGCCGAGGCCGCGCGCCAGGCGCTGGCCGCCGCCAATTTCAGCTTCGACCGCAGGATCCAGGACGTGGTCTTCGGAGTGCAACGCGCGTACTACGCGCTTTGCGCGGCGAAGGCCGCAGTGACGGCGGCGCGCCAGAACCTCGAGCTTGCACAGTCCGACTTCGACGCCGTGCAGCAGCGTCTGAATCTCGGCCTTGCCACCCAGCCCGCGCTGCTGCTCGCCCGGGAGCGCGTCGCGCAATCGCAATACGACGTCGCCAACGCCGAGTTGATGGTGCACGACGCCCAGGCCGGTCTGGCCGCCGCGATCGGCATTTCCGCCGACGAACCGATGGAAGTGGCGAGCCTCGAGACCGTGGCGGTGCCGGCCGCGCTCGACGGCCAGGTCGACGAACTGATCGCGGCTACGATAAGGCAGCGGCCCGACCTGGCGGCGAAAGTCGCGGGGCTGCGCGCGAGCCAGGCGCGGGTCGCGCTGGCCAAGGCGGCCTGGTATCCGACCGTCGGTCTGACGGCGAACTACGGCCAGCTCATCTGGCAATACACCTTCCTTGGACCGCCGAACACGTGGGCCAATCAGCCGCAATATTCGGCGCTGGTGACGCTGCAGTGGGACGTGTTCACGGGGCTTAGGCGGCTCAACGACGTGCGCGCGGCCGAGGCGGAGGACGCGGCGACGCGTGCGGGCGTAAAGTCGGCGGAAATCGGCGCGATCGCCGAGATGTGGCGCGCGTACTACGAGTTCCAGTCGTCGCAGAAAAAATATTCCTACGGGCAGGCGCTCGTCGCAGCGGCTCAGGAAGCCTACGACGCCAATATCGAGACCTATCGGCAGGGCCTCAGCACGATCGTCGAACTGCTGACCGCGCAGCGCGACCTCGCCAACGCGCGCTACACGCTGATTCAGAGCAGGGCGGACTTGCTGACGTCCTATGCCGCGGTGGCGTATGCGGCCGGCGCGCTGCGGATTCCCTGAAGCGCGGAGTGATTCGGACGAACGCGATTGTGATCGCGGAGACGGACTCGCTATAACGCAGGAATCCCGGAAGAGGATCGGACGGAGGTGGCGTCATGCGCATCAAGGGAGTTCCGCTGGAAGAGGCCGCGCCCAACGTGCAGCAGCTCTATCGCAAAGTTGCGCAGCGGCTCGGCCGGGTTCCCGTCCCGCTGACCGCGTTCGCGCACTGCCCGGAGATTGCCGAGGCCTACTCGGCGCTGGGCGCTGCGCTCACGCGATCGCAGGGGGTCGAGCCGCGGCTCAAGACGCTCGCCTGCGTGCGCGCGGCGCAGATCGCAGGATGCCCATTTTGAGTGGACATCAACTCTGCCGTTGGCAGAGAACAGGGGATCACTGACGCGCAGCTCGCCGCGCTCGCGAGCTTCGAGAGCAGCGCGCACTTCAATGCGATGGAAAAAACCGTCCTGCGTTATACCGAGGGGATGACGCACAATCCGGCCGAGGTCGCGGAGCCGGTTTTCGAGGAATTAAAGCGATACTTTAACACCGCGCAGATCGTGGAATTGACCACGATGATCGCGTTCGAAAATCTGCGGGCGCGCTTCAACCGCGCCTTGCATATCGAGGCCGACGGCTTTTGCGAATTGCCGGCGGACCATCCGGTGCGCAAGGCGGTGCCGCCCTGGCAATCGTCATGAGCGAGAGTTCACCGCCGCGTCATTGCACGGTGCAGGTGGGCCGTTCACGAACGGCCCCTACAAACGGAAGACCGGACGAGAAATCGGCGCGGCTCTTTCCTGCGTAGCGGCCGTTCGTGAACGGCCCTCTGCTCAATTCTCAATGCCGGTCTTCCAGCAAACTCCGGGTCACGCCGTTCGCTCGCGCACGAACTCGCCGATCTTATCGATCGCCTCCTGGCCTTCGGGCAGACTCGGCGCGGCCAGATGCCACACGTGGGGCATCTCGTCCCAGATCTGCAGCGTGGCCTCGACGCCCGCTTCCTTCGCTTTATCGGCAAGGCGGGTCGCATCGTCGAGCAGCGTTTCCGAGTTGCCGACCTGGATGAACAACGGGGGTAGGTCGTTAAGATAGGCGTTGATCGGCGCCGCGAGTGGTTCGCGCAGGCTGCCCTTTTCACCCATGTACATCTTGGCGAGGTTCAGGATCATCTCACGCGAGACCAGGGGGTCCTGCGCCGCCCGGCTGGTCATCGACTCGCCTTCGGCCTCGAAGTCGACCCACGGCGAGATGCATACGCCGGCGGCCGGCGCCGGCGCTCCAAGGTCGCGCAGGGCGAGGAGCGTAGAGACCGCGAGCCCTCCGCCGGCCGAATCGCCGGCGATGACGATCCGCTCCGGTTTGTAGCCCTGCGCCAGGAGCCATCGATAGGCAGTGATCGAGTCGTCGACGGCGGCGGGAAACGGGTTCTCCGGGGCCAGACGATAGTCGATCGCGAGCGCGCGCGCCTGTGCGGCCTTGGAAAGGCGCGCTACCAGTTCGCGATGGGTATCGATCGAACCCATCACGTAGCCGCCGCCGTGCAGGTACATTATGACCCGGTCGGGAGCCGCATTCTTCGCGGTTATCCACTCGGCCTTGACGCCGTTAGCGTTCACCGGCTCGCACTTGACTTCGCCGGCGCTGGGGAAGGCGGAGAATGCCGCGGCCATCACGCTGCGGAGTTCCTGGGGGCTCTTGGCCTGCCCGGCGGCTTGCGCGAGTGCCTTTTGCTGCTCGAACAACTGCTGAAGCTGCGGACTGCCCATCGAAGATATTCTCCTTCGCTATATTCTGGCTGCCGACTCGGCGCGCGAATGCTGTCGGATGTGAACGCGAGCGTAGTGCAGTTGCGCGGGAGTAACAAGCCGCTGCCCACGAGAGCGGCGCGCCTCTTCCTAGCGCGAGGCCTGTCGCTCTGGCTGGTCGGGGTCTTGCGCGCTCGACGAGTTGGCCGCCGCGGCGGTCGGTGCGCTCCACAGCAGATGGCCGTCCTCGTTGAAGATCTCGAAGCTCGACTTGCCATTGGGCAACTGCACGAAATTCGCGCGACTACGGCCGGCCTTGTCGACCAGGTGGATGCTGGCCGAGTCGTCCAGCGGCACATTGAGCCCAATACGCACGCGGCCCTGCGCATCATACAGGCCGACCGCCGATTCGCCGTCCGCCAGCACACCCATCGCGAGCCTGCGCTTGCCCGAGGTGGTGAGGAAACTCAACCGCGCCAGGTCGTCGGGCGTCACGTTCAGCACCGCGCGCTGACGTCCGGAGGGGTCAATGAGCTGCACTTCCTGCACGACTATGCGCTCGGCGGTAATCGTCCTGTTCCGCTGCGTCTCAGCGGCGACGACACTGAGAGGCGCAAAGAGCTGCCCCCATAACATCGCGCCGAAAAAACCTCCGCCGATAGCCAGCGCCACAGTGATCCATCGCTCACTAATCTTCCGCTCGCCAATCTTCCGTTCACGAGTCTTTATCATAAACTCTCCCCTGTAAGCTTCGAGCACGACCAGCAGCCGGCCAGCCACAAGGGCAAGCGGCCGCGAAAATCCTTAGGTTCCTACCCGCGCGGCCGCTCCGCCGCGGCGCATCGGGTTTGAATGGTAGCAGGCAAACTTTTTATTTGGAAAACGGATCGTCATTGCGAAGGCGGCGAAGGTTGATCGACTCCTGCGGCCATGCCCTCCGGCATCCGGGTGCCCGAGTCCGTATTGGCGAGCTTGAGCTGGGCGGCGGTAAGCCCCACGGCATTGCGCAAATCGGCGCGAGTGAGGTCCGCACCTGCAAGATTAGCCCGGGTGAAGTCGACCCCGTCCATCACCAGGCCGGTCAGAACGGCGTCCTGCAGATTGGCGGCGGTAAGGTTGGCGTCGCGCATGTTGGCGCCGAGCAAATTGGCCTGCGTCAGATTGGCGGCCTTCAAGATCGCGCGCCGCAGATCCGCGCTCTCGAGACTCGCCTTGCGCAGCGAGGCCCTCGCGAGATCCGCGTGTCTGAGGTTGGCCTTGATGAGGAGCGCAGAATCGAGATTCGCGAACCACATCGTCGCGTCCTGCAACTGCGCGCCGCTTAGGTTCGCGTGTCGGAAATTCGTGCCGACCAATCTGGCGCCCTGAAGCTGGGCGTTCGAGCAATCAGCGCTGGCGAACCACTGTCGGCTGAAGTCTCCCCCCTGCCAGTGCGCGTCGCGGCACAAGGCGCGTGGCGGAAGCGCGCCGACCACCTGGATGAGCCGTTCGGCCGCGACCGTCGGAGCGAGTTCGAATCGAGACGCTGAAGTTGCGGCGAGCGAGGCTCCAGGAGGCGCGAGGAGGGCAGGGCGGACGGAATGCGGAGGCATCCGCGTCCGGCTGGCAAGCGGCACGAATGCCAGTACGATCGCCACGAAAACCGCCATCGCAAGAAGACAGGATAAAAGCGCGGCGCGCAGAGCGCCGATGCCTGCGGTAGTGGATGTTCGGAAGTCCATTGCTGGAGACGCTGAGGAGCGGCTTAATGCCACTGCTGGGTCACCGTAGCACAGAACCCGCGAAAAGGCTGAAGCGTTCCAAAATAACTGCAGCGGCGATCCAAAGTCATCCGGGCGATCTCCCCGATGCGCGCGGCCCCAGGAGCGGCGGGCGAAAAAGAAACCGCCGGCCCTGCATGAGCAGGGCCGGCGGTGGCGTTACAGTTGCGTTGCCGGGAAACTACCGGCCCAAGCGTTCCAGCGCTTCCATCGAGCAGAAGTCGCCGAACAGCCGCGGATCATCCTGGGTCGCGTGATAGCCGCCGGGCACCGTCTGCGCATAGTAGAAACGCGACATACGGTTGCTCTGCAGATCGTGCGCGTGCACGTGCGTCCACATCCAGAATTTGTCCGGACATCCTTCAATCCACTTCATTCCGGGCTTGCGCTCGTAGTAGTCGAAGCCGCCTTCCCACTGCTTCCACATCTTGCCCTGACGGTCATAGCTGATCATCGTGAGCGGGCACAGCGTGGCTGCGTGGTACCAGATCCTCTTCTTGCCGATCGGTGCGCGAGGGTACGAGGTCGGTTCCATCTCGACCACGTAGACCTCAGGCACCAACTCCATCCGCGTGCGCCAGTACTTCACGCCGCTCTTGCCGCCACAGGTCCTGTGGATCCAGTTCGGCTGGTCGAGATCGGCGCAGTGATGCGCAGCGGTCATCATCGGGCCCTTGCCGACGAGCTTGAAGTTACCCCAAGTGAGCAGCGGGTCGCCCGCCATCCAGTACTCGGTGACGAAGAACGTGTTGCCCGGGAACTGCGGCTCGAAGCGCTGGTCGACGGGATAGGTACGCACGCGCTTCGTGGTCGGCTGATAGACATAGTAGCCGGGCAGCTTGTGCTGATCGTACGCCCACACCTGCAGAATGCCGGTGCCGTTCACGTCACCAGGGGCCAGCACGCTTCCGCCGAGGATACGGATCTGGCTCTCACGGCCTGGCATATACGGTTTGGGGTCGAGGACGAGGCGACCGACCGTCTGCCACTCAACGTAGATCGAGGCATATTGATATTCTACGTTACCGTCAGCATCGGTATCCCAGTCAAGCACAGGGTGAGCGATCGTGTCGTGCTTGCCCCAACTCAGCGCGTTGGCCATCAGCACTTCCTGGGGCGCCTTCGGCTCAGGGAATGGGTTGCCGCCGATCCAGGGCTTGCCGTCCAGCGTGTAGCAATTCCCATCGGGGAAGATCTTGTGCTTGCCCTTGTTCGCCAGAGTCGCCTGCAGAAATGGCGTCGGCGTCAGCTTGGTTACGTCCGTCTCGGTCGGGGCGATATCGACCAGCCGGCCGTCATGCTTGATTTGATAATATGCGCCCGGATCGAGCAGGTCCTTGACGATATCGACGTTCTCCGCGTTGAGCACATCCCCCGGTTTGAGCTTGCCCTTGGTGTAGGCCTCGATGGAGAGGAGCTCAGGCGGATAGGCGGCCTCGAGTGAGCCGTTACGCCCGATCACATCCATCAATGGGTTTAATACACCAGCCGCGAAAACGCCTTTGCCGACTTGCTCGAGGAAGTGGCGCCGCGTCCATCCCTCAGTGTACTTCAATAAACGCATGCCTTACGCTCCTTGTTTCGGGGGATCCACCAAGCGTTGTCCCCTAATATCTGGCATTAGTCCTACACTCTTGCAAGAGCTGGCCGGGGGCCGGGATTTCGCCTTCTACAAACCGCTCCCGGGACAGCAGCGCCCCCCTTTCAGGGGTGCGGCATACTGTCAACAGTCCCCACGCTGTTTTTGTTCCCGTCGGCCCATCGCTCTTCACTACATCTTGTAAACGGCGCGGAAATAAATCGCGTCGATCCAGTCGAGAGAGCCCAGGTGCGACCCACGTCCGTTTGGCGGCTGGCCCGCTACGTCCACCGTACCTTCAACGAAATTCCAGTAGACGTTGTACTCCTGGTTGGACCTCGGTTTGTAGGTGATCGCAGGCTGCAAGAACCAGTTGCCGCCTGAGTTCGTGTCGCACACAGCCGTGAAGCCAGCCGTCCAGATGGCGCTGGGCAATGGTTGCGTCAGGGACAAAACGACGGCGTTGAAGTTGTGATGGCCCCGCGACGGCATGTAGGTCTCGTTGATCGCGGCGCTGCGGCTTCTGAAGTTGTACTCCCCGAGCAGATACATCGAGGGGAACTTTTCGCTCCAGCGAAGATATCGTTCTCCGTCCAGAGTCGCATTGATCTCGCCGATTTTCTTGGCTTTGCCGGTTCACGCCCGTACTGTTGCCGGTGAACGACTTGCGCGGCGTGTAGGCGGCGGAGAAGTGAAAGATGTCGCCGTAGAGAAGCGAGGAGCCAGGGAAATCAAGGGCGGGTATCGTGTAAGAGGCCGATCCGCCATAGATGAATTCGCGCGAGAAGCGCCGCTGGAGTAGGAAGTCCCTGGGTCCGGCCGCAGGACCTAGAAAAGGCGACCCGGAAAAGGTGTCGATAGGGAATGGGTTTTTTACCGGTGCGGTTGAAAACCATCCGATATGGTCCGGAGTGCTGTAGAAATTGGCGGTCAGGTCAACGTCATAAACCGTTGTCGATGCCACCGTACCATACACTATTTTGTTGCGCGCCCGACGAATATTGCCGTAGTCCCCGATTCTTTCGAAGACCGGGACGTCGTTCACCTGTGAACCATTTCCGACAAAGTAGGACGGCTGGAAGTCGGGGCTGACAAAGCCGGTGATAACCGAGTTGTTTACTCCGACCTCGGAGAAATCAGGAAGCTGGTAGGACCCTTTGGCCGTCCACTCAGCGATGCGCACGTCGGAAAACTCCAGCGAAGCAATCTGAAAGCCCTGAAGCCATCGGGTGAAGTCGAGCGAATCGACCTGGTCAAGAGTCTGCAGGCCGAGCTCTTCGCCGTAGACTACCTGCTGCTTGCCCAGGCGCAGCGAGAAAGGTCCCTTGCGCAGATCGATGTATGCTTCGGCGGCGTCGGCCTCGTACTCGTGTTCGCTGACGCGCGCTGCCCATGCGTCGCCGGGATACCGCGAAACGCCCGGCGTCGTGTAATCGCCTTGTCCCACCGTGTTGACGTGCGGACCATTAATCAACTGCGCGACATCTCCCCAGAAGCGAAGATGGACATAGACGTCGGCATTGTCGAGCCACATGGCTTGGGCAGTGTCGTCGCTCGCGCGGAATGTCGTCAGCGGCTCGATCCTGCCGTTGGCCGACTGCAGGTCGTTGCCATCAGTAGAAAGTCCCTGGCCGCTGCCAGGGACATGGTTGTTGTCGTTGTTGCGGTTGGGCTTGCCCGCGGTACTAACACCCCAGTCGGTCTCGAGCGCGGTCTGAATCTTCAAGTGGCCACCGGGTAGGTCAGTGTCGAGTTGTGCCCAGGCTCCGGTGCCGGCATAGAAAACCAATGCCAGCGCCATCCCCATGGCGGCTCCGAACTTTAACCTGTCAGGCTTCTTCATTCGCTCCTCCTCATTAGCGCGCCTCCAGATTGGCGCTCCTCCAAATTGCTCGCGGCCCCCGTACGAACTTCCCCGCGGAGGCCTTGAGCCGCCTAGCCCTTCCCGTCCCCAAGGGTGCACAGATGAAAGGGTTTAATCAATGCCCAATCGTCCCAATTCGTGCTAAAAGCCTTGGCTTTGTAAAGACTCCCGCAGGGGAGGCGTAATAAGCATCAGTAGGCAAATTAATGCTACTTTCGGCGCGAACGCCAACCGTCGGAGCCGCTTCGAGGGTGGTCCTCTTGGTAACCTCGTGATTGATCGAATTAGTAGGCAGCGGAAGGCCGCACGATACGCTCGAAGTCGCCCGTCCCCATGCGCAGGCTTCGCGTCCCCCAAGCATCAGTGATGCAGCCCTGTCCCCAGTCGAGCCCATCTCTGTCCTTCGTTCGCTGACAGTCGCGTTGGCACGACTATCAGTGAAGTCATGGCGCGCGTCAATCCCCCGATCGCGCGCGCTTCGCGTAACGTCCCCGATATCAGTGACTCATCAACTTCACCCTGCCGAGAAATTTGGGTTTGATAAATACCACTTCGATCGGCAGCACCACCATCGCCAGTATGCAGTTGAAGAGCATGACCCACGCCAGCATCCAGCCCATGTCGGCCAGGAATGCCAGGTTGGAGAAGAAGTACCAGGGCAGCACGCCGGCGATCATTGTGAAGGCGACGAAGAAGGTCGCCTCGCCGGTGGTCAGAATGGCGCGCATCACGGCAGCCTGCACGTCGCCGTCGCCGACGCGCTGGAATTCGTCGCACATGCGGCTGATCAGGTAGATGCCGTAGTCGATGCCGACGCCCAGTCCGACCGCGACGACGGGCAGCGTGTTGACGTCGAGGCCCAATCCGCGCATGTACATCACCGCGTCAGTCGAGAACTGCGCAAAGGCCAGCGGCACCAGCAGCATCAGCGCGGCGACCGCGGAGGAGTAAGTGACTACGCACATCACGAAGATCGCGGCGAGCAGGTAGACGAGGATGCGCCAGTTGGACTGGACGACCACCTGGTCCATCGCATACTGCAAAGCGACTGAGCCGGCGGCCATCCTGATGTGATAGACCTTGGAGGGTTCGCGCAGGATCGGTTCGAGTGCCTTTTGCACGGCCGCCATCGCCGCGTTGACCGTCGTGCTGCGCAAATCCTTGTACCACAGGATTACGTCGCCGCTTTGCATGTTGGCGGTGGCGAGGATGGCCACGTCCTCCAGGCTGTGGCCGGTCAAGGTCCAGAAGAGATCGTTGGCGACTTCCCGTTCCTTGAGATCAACAGGCAGCCATCCCGGATCGCCGCCACGGATCAGCCGGTTGGTGGCGCGCAGGTAGTCCGAGATCGACAGCGTCCCATACGCGCCGTGCATCGCCTCGATGTTGTGCTGGAAGTCCTGCATCGACTGGAACGTCTCGGGGTACTTGAGCGCGTGCTCGACCTTGCCCTCCCAGACCACGTTGAGCGTCACCGTGCCGGCGAGATTCTTGTTGATCTCGGCCTCGGCCTGGTTGAACTCGCTGTTGGGCCACAGCAGCGGGGTGCCGACCGTGGTGTTGCCGATCGCGCGCAAGGAGGAGAGATGAATCACGATCGCCCCCAATACGATCAGCACGCCGAGCGTCGCAAAGCGCCATCCGGGCTCGACCAGCTTGGCCACCACCGACTGAACGGGCTCGATCAGATGAGTACTGATCGAACGCACCTCATGGGTGATGAACACGCTGACGTCCTTGGGCGGCGGCAGCACCGCGAGCAGGCACGGAGTGAGCATTACGACCGACGGGATCAGCAGCAGCGACCAAGTTCCGCACAGCACGCCGAGTTTCTGGACGATCGGGATCGGCGCCAGGATCGTCATGTACAAGCCGGCGACGTCGCACATGATGCCGAGACAAGCCGGCGCGAACATCGAGGCCAGCGCGCCGCCGGCCGCCAGGTTCTTGTCTTTGACCTCGTACAGAATTTCGTAGTAGCGCCGCGTCATCTGTAGCGAGTGACTGAGAGCGCGCGCGATCAGCAAGACCGGCACGACCAGAGTCAGCGGCTCCAGGTTGAGCCCCATCCAACCGCCCGCGCCGACGCCCCAGATGGCTGACAGCGCGCAGGCGATGAGCGGCGTCGCCGCGCCGGCCAGGCTCCGCATGTAGTCGACGTGCGCGATGGTGATGAGCGCGAAGGAGAGCAGGAAAATCCACGCCGCCTGCTCCCCGTAGTAGTAAACCCACCCGATCAGCATCACCCGGCCGGCCGGATAAAATTCGACGTTGGGTGCGGCCTCCTTGGCCAGCATCTCGTGGACGCGGTTCCACACCAGCATGAAGTCGATGCCGCTTTCGTGGAAGCCGGCCGAGAGCATCGCCGACTTTTCGTCGGGCGAGACCAGAATGTTGGTCACGCCTGGCGCGATGCGCGCGCGGTCGCGAACTCCGAGTGCGCCCTCCTCATCCTTGGGCGGCAAGTCGGGCATCACTGGCACCGACTCGGCGCCCTCGGGAGTCGCACGCGTGACGCGCACCTTGCTCGAGGCAATGGAAGTGATGGTGACGTGGTCGATGCTCGGGATGAGGTCGATAGCGCGGGTCAGACGCCAGATGCGGGCGAGCGTCTCTGGTGTGTAGATGGTGCCGTCTTTGACCTTGATCAGGATCTCAACGTTGATGGGCGTGGAGAACTGGGAGTATTGCTTGAAGGTGTCGATGACCGTGCTGCGCTTGGGCAGCAGATCGGAGAAGGAGGTCCTGAACTCCATCCGCGTGCTGCCGATTATGGCCAGCACGGTTATCACCCCGCACAGGATGATGTATTGCCAGCGGTAACGAATCAGAAAATGAGCTGTTCTTTCACCGACTGCCATTGAGTTGTCCCTCCCAAACGGCGGCGGGCCCGGCCAACAGCAGAGCGTCGGGGCCGATCGGCATGGCTGACGCGATCCAGTCAAGCCTGACCGGGACCACCGGCATCTCCTGCCATGACCATCCGCCGTTCTGATTCTTACCAACCATCAGGAAGCCTGCGCTGGTTCCAACCAGTCGACCGTCCGGCGTGCAGGTCATACCGAAGAAGTCGGGCTTGCCGGGAATCGTCTGGATTTGCCAGTCCGCGCTGCCCTGTTTGACCGCGAGCAAACCCTGCTGCCCTGACGCGTAGATCGCGCTGCCGCACTTGACCATCGTGAAGAATGCGGGCTCGACCGGGCCGGCGCCGCTGATTCCGGCGGCCGCGGCCGCTTCCTGCATCGGAGTGGCGCCCGCCGGCACTTTGGGCCTGCTCCCCTGGCCGAGGTCGCGAATCTCGGTCGCGATGCCACCCTTGACGGTCACTACGGCCTCGTCCTCGCCCACCACGTACGCGGTCGTGTCATCGGCAAACACCACGCTGTAGAGATGCGGCGTGGTCCCGCCGCCCCAGGTGGTGTTCACCTGATGCCATTGCTTGGAGCCAGCCGGACGATCGAGCACGGTGCCGAAGGAGCCGGCCGCGATGAACTCGCCCTTGGCGCTCGCCGCCACCGCGAACAGCCGCTCCGTGGTGCCGACGTCGTGGCGCGTCCAGGTATCGTAGCCCGTGGCCACTTCGTACAGGCTGCCCGCCTGGCCGACCGCGACGCCGTCGCCGGTGGGCGTGAAAGCGATCCCGAGCATCGCCATGCCGCCGGTATCGGAGATCAGCTTCCAGGGCGATTGTGGAGTGCGCTTGACCAGGATGCCGAAACTGCCAACCACCCAGGTTTGCTCGCCACGCATGGCGATGTCGAAGACCATGTCGTGTGGCGTGCCGAGCCAGGCCGGCATCACGGCAAACGGCGCCGCCAACGTCAGGCCGCTCAGGCAGGCGCCCATAAGCAGCAGCGTCAACGCTGCTACGCGAAACTTCACTCGCATGCTTTCTTCCCCAAGTCTGGCCCCGGATTTCCCCCGTCCGAGGTCTTCAACGCCCGCGTGCGTGTACCAAAGCCGCCGGTCTCGCGTCAACCGCGTACGCCATCAAAGCTTTTTTATCCTGCGCGGCGCTTGGCGTTTGCAGGCAGCGTAATGGTGTAGCGTCGCAAGCAATATACCGGCCTCTGCTATGTTGCAAGCGCAGGCGACGAATTGATGGCTTTTGCATGAAGGAATAGCATGGCCGGTTTGCCGCGTTGTGGTCTTACGGTAGCCTGCCAAGCCGGGGGGCGCGCGTAACCGCCTTGCGCAGAGCGCGGGCAGTTTGGTAACTCGGCGGATTCGTAATTGCGGGTATCGAGGGACGTACATCGGGGGATTGGTCGAAGGATTTGTCCGCCGGGACAAGCAAGGCGGATGAGCACTGTCGGCAAACTCGGCGGACGGGCCGGCGAAAGAATCAAGGCGAAAAGAATCAAGATCGAGGAATCGTGACCGGAAGAATCATGATCGGAAAAATGGCGATGGTGGTGGTTGCGGCGCTGGCCGTGGCGGCGTCGTCGGCACCTGCTCGCGCCGGCACCTTCAGTCTTACTGGCGAAATCGACCCCGCCCGCCAGTACCATACCGCGACCCTGCTGCCCAACGGCAAAGTGCTGGTCGCCGGCGGCTACGGCAGCGGCGGGGTCGGATGGCTCATCGATTGCCAGCTCTACGATCCGCAAAAGGGTGAGTTCGGCGAAACCGGACGGCTCACCACGCGGCGCGACGCCCATACCGCGACGCTCCTGCCCAACGGCAAAGTGCTGGTGGCCGGCGGCGAGGAGGTCAATGAGGGCGGCTTCGCGGTCCTGCTCGCCAGCGCCGAACTCTACGATCCGGCGAGCGGCCTGTTCTCGCTCACGGGCTCGATGGTGACCGGGCGCGAATTGCACACCGCGACGTTGATGGGCAACGGCAAGGTGCTCGTCGCGGGCGGCGAGGACGCCAAGGGCTACGCCGTCACCCGCGCCGAAGTCTACGATCCGGCGGTGGCGTCGTTCATTCCCACCGGCAGCATGGGCGTCGGCCGCTACGGCCATACCGCGACCGCGCTGCCTAGCGGCGAGGTGCTGATCGCCGGCGGCGAGCGGATCGACGAGGACGGCTTCGACATCGCGCTCAGCAGCGCCGAGATTTACAACCCCTCAACCGGGAGATTCCATCCGACCGGAAGCATGCGAGTCGCGCGTAAGCATCATACGGCGACGCTCTTGCGCGACGGCCAGGTGCTGCTCGCGGGCGGCGAGGACAACAACGGCCACGCGCTCGAGAGCGCGGAGCTTTACAACCCGGGGAGCGGAACGTTTCGCACCGTCGGGCGGATGATGAGTGCGCATGACAGCGGCACGGCGACCTTGCTCAATGATGGGCGGGTGCTGATCGCCGGCGGCTTTAGCGGCGCCAGCGGCGTCACGGCCGCGGCGGAACTCTTCGATCCGGCGGGCGACCGTTTCGTGGACACGGGCAACATGCATATCGCGCGCGAGTTCTTCACTGCCACGCTGATGAGCGACGGGCGCGTGCTGATCGTCGGGGGCTTCGGCTTCAACGCCTCCAGTGGCTTCGACGTGGTCGGCCCTTGCGAAGTTTATAGTCCGTAAGGTCCTCTTCTGTAAGATCCTTTTCTGTCATCCCGAGCGAAGGCTGCCGGAGTCGAGGGACCCTGGATCCTTACGCTCCGAGAACGTCGCAAAAGTGCGCTCGGAAAAGATCGGGGTCTTTCGACTCGCGCAGCGCTCGCTCAAGATGACAGAAGAGAGGCACCCGCGCTTAGCTTCCGACGCTTGCTGAATAAATTCACTAACTCTCATGAACGAAGAGCCCGACTGGCATTCGCTCCGGGTGATAGAACCTCATCTTCTGTCATCCCGAGCGAAGGCTGCCGGAGTCGAGGGACCCCGCATCCGAACAGGGGCGCGCCGCGTGGCCGGCTACTGATGCGGTATCGCGGGCGGGTTGCCAGCGGAGGCCGGCGGTGCGCTCGCCGGGGCATGCGCGGCTGGAGTTGCGAGCGGCGTGCCGCGCAGTTCGCGCTCGCGCGCGGCAGCTTCGGCGGCCTCGTCGCGCGCGGCCGCCTCGGTCATGCGCTCGGCGGCGGCGCGTCCGAGCGATTGCGTCTGCCATTGCGGCTTGCCGATCTCGGTCCATTCGCCGTGACGCAGCTCGTAGGTGAAAAGCAGGTACTTTATTTTGCCAGTCGCGATACCCTTGGTCATCTCGCCCTTGTTGGGCACATATTCGGCGCCCGCGCACTTGGCGTGGACGACAATCCCGCCGCCGCGCCCGCGGCTCGGCATGTACTCGAAGCGCTGGCTCAGGTCGACGTAGGATTTGCCGTCGGCGTGCCGCTCCTCTTCGGCGCCGAGGTAGTAGCCGAATTCGGTCGAGAGCTTGTCGTTGAGCGCCTGGAGTTGCGCGTGCGAAAGCGCCTGCGCCGCCGCCGCGTACGGGAGCGCGAGGCCAAACGCGATCGCCGCCGCCAGGCATCCGGCGGCAAGTAACAGGCCGCGACGCAAACCGATCGAACCAAGGAGGTCGATCATTGCTCGTTTTCGGTTATTTGGCGGCCGAAGGCGGCCAGGTTGCCCTGCCATTGTGCGCCCAGCGCCAGGATCAGCACTTGCTCATTGATATGCACGTTCTGAGTCAGCGGACGCATCCCGCCGCCGCCCGCCGCGGCGAGCATTTTATAAGTCTCGCGCGTGTCCTGGTAAAACTCGGCCAGCGGTGAGATCGACTCCCCCGGCGGCCGCGCATTGTGGGTCTTGAGCCAGAACTCGCGCTCGTAGCGTTCGTGCTCCTCGGCCGAGACGTCGATGGTGTTGAAAGTGCCGTCCTGGGCGCGGAACCTGGCGATGAGCGAGAGCAGCGGGCCATAGTCCTCAAACCGCGGCGGAGAATCGCCCACCAGCACGATCACCTTCTTGGCGTAAGGTTTCCAATTCATCTGGTTGACCGCGGTCACGCACGCCGCATAAACGTCGCCCTGCGATCCGCCTTTTCCTTTGCCGGTCACGCCCGTCAGAAAAGTCTCCAGCCGATGGCTCGAAATAGTCAGCGGCTCGATGTCCACCCGTTCGCTGCGGCCGCCGAAGACTACGACTCCGACCCGCGCGATCGGGACCAGGCGATGGATCGCCATCACCAGTTCGTCCATCCGGTCGCGCACGTCGTTGATGATCAGGTCCATCGTTCCCGTGTCGTCGATCACCAGCACGATGTCGAGTCCCTTGCGCCTGAGCTCGCCGATAAAGCCGCCGAAGCCGGTGCCCATCCCAGGGCCCGAACCCGAGCCAATCCCGTTGCCGCCGCCCGTCCCGATTCCGCCGGCGGACACGTCGCGCACGTAGGTACGGGTTGCCTGCACCGTGGTGTGCGAGATCTCGGCGACCTTGGGCACCACCATCTGCGGCATCGTATCGGGCATAGTCAGCTCCGGCATGTCGACGTCGCGCATCTCATCGTGCTTCGATCCGCCGCCGCCGCCCACCTGCTGCAACGTGACCATCAGCAGGTCGCGGGCGTTCTGTACTTTGATCGTGGCAATCAGGACGAGCAGCAGGAGCACGTGGAGCGCGATCGAAAGCGGAAACGGCCCGATCATGAAGCGCAGCGCGTCGCGGATGCTGTGGCCTTCTTCATCGATGCGCGGCTCGTCTTCGTAGACGTCGGGCGGCGTCGCAGCGCGCTTCCGGCGCATCATGATGAGATTCAGCAAAAAGGCGAGCACCGCGATCGAAATCGTGGCGAGAATGACTATCGCGTACAGCGGCATTGAAAAAATATCTCTCGATTAATCATGGTCCACCAATTTCGATTGCGTCCGTGGCCCCCCAACAACGCTATCATCAATGGCGACGCGCGCAATCAGGGCGTCGCATAGGGCCGTCACTTCGCGGGTTCGTCCCCCAAAACAGTCGGCAGATATTACTTGCGCGCCTTCGACCGCCGCAACCGCCTTGCAACCGCGCGGCTGCCCGGACGATTATGGCGCGGGAATCTCCGCGTTCGCGTGCGTGCCGATGCATAGTGTGGAGGACGCCATGTTCGACTTGATTATTCATGGAGGCCAGGTCGTGACGCCGCAGGGAGTCGGCCAATGGGACGTCGCGGTCGTGGGCGAAAAGATCGTCTCGGTGGGCCTGGCCGACGCGCGCGCAGAGGCCGGGCGCGTCATCGACGCCAAAGGCAAAATCGTCGTGCCCGGTGGAATCGAGCCGCACGCCCATCTCGCCAGCCTCATCGGAATGCGTCCCGAGGGGCGGTTGTTCACGCTCGGCCCCGAAGAGGACACGGTCGGGATGGCGTTCGGCGGTACCACGACGCATATCGATTTCTGCTTCGTGCATCCCGCAACCGACATCCCGACCGCGCTCGCTCGCCGCGCCGAGCGATGGAAGGGCAAGACGTACGTCGACTACTCGTTTCACCTGGCGCTCGGCGGCGCGCTGCCACTTAAGATTTTCGATCAGATTGGCGACGCGATCCGCGACGGCTTTCCGACCTTCAAGGTCTTCACCGCCGAAATTCTGCCGCCGCATCCCAAGCGCCTGCCGTTTCGGCTCGATTACGGCCGCATGCAGCTCGCGATGGAAAAGATCGCGCACGGCGGCGGCCTGATGACGGTCCATGCCGAGGACCACGACCTCGTACAGTTCAACTACGAGCGCTTCATCGAGGAAGGCCGCACCGACGGCGTCAACCTCGCACTCGTGCACACCAAGCTCTCCGAGCAGCTCTCCTTCAACCACACTATTCAGCTCGCCGCCGCCACCGGCGCCGCGATCTATTTCGTCCACACCTCCGCGCGCGAGGGCGTCGAAGCGGTAGTCGAGGCCCGCGCCCATCGCCTGCCGATCTACGCCGAGACCCTGCACCACTACGCCTGCTTCAACGCCGACGACTATCGCAAGCCGCGCGGCTTTTGCTACCACACCTATCCCTCGCTCAAGTTCGCCGAGGACCAGGCCGCGCTATGGGAGGGACTGGTGCGCGACGGCGTGTCGACTACTGCCACCGACGAGTATCCGACCTCGCTCGAAGTGAAGCTGGAGGGCAACCGTATTGACGACGTAACCGGCGGCAACCTGGGCGCAGAGGCGCGGATGGGAATCGTCTATACCGAAGGCGTGGTCAAGCGCGGGATGTCGCTCGAGCGCTTCGCCGATGTGACCTCGACCAACGCCGCGCGCATCATGGGGCTATATCCGCGCAAGGGCGTAATCGCGCCGGGCAGCGACGCCGACCTGTGCCTCATCGATCCATCAGTCTCGCGGCGCCTGGTGCGCGAAGATTTTCACGTCGCGGACTACAGTCCGTGGGAGGGATGGGAAGTGAAGGGATGGCCCTCGATGACGGTGCTGCGGGGCAAGGTGATCGTCGAGAACGGGCGGCTCAATGCCGAGTTGGGCTGCGGGCAGTTGGTGCCGCGAAAGATCGATCCGGTGATCGTGCGCCGCCCCGCGTGCTGAGTCGCGCCCGCGTATGAGGAGGCACGAGGATATAATTTAATGGCCGACGCATCGAAATTGAAATCGCAATTACCGCATCGCGCCGAGCATATCGGCAGCCTGCTTCGTCCGCGTGAATTGCGCGATGCGTTCAAGGCCCACGCCGCCGGCCAGATGAGCGACGCCGCGTACCGCGAAGTCGAGGACCGCAACATCCTCGAAGCCATCCGGATGCAGGAGGAGGCGGGCCTCGCGACCATCAGCGACGGCGAGTTCCGCCGCGGCTCGTGGGCCTTCGGCCTGGTCAAGGCGGTCGAGGGCTTCGGCGAGGCGCGCTCGATGTTCGAGTTTCACGACGCCGCCGGCAACAGCTATCCGTTCGATACCTGCTACGCGGTCGCGAAAATCCGCCGCAGCCGTCCGATCGCGGTGGGCGAGTTCGAGTTCGTCCGCCGCCACACCGAGCGCGTGCCGAAGGTGACGATGCCGGCGCCGAGCTTCATGCATTTCTTCCGCGGCAAGGCCTGCGCCGACCCGGCCGTTTATCCCGACGTCGCCGTGTTCTGGGCCGATCTGTTGCGCGTCTATCACGAAGAGCTTGCGGAGTTGGGCCGCGCGGGCGCGCAATACCTGCAGATCGACGAGGTGCCGCTCGCGATGCTCTGCGATCCCGCGGTGCGCGATCGGGCGCGTGCGATCGGCGAGGATCCCGACGCGCTGGCCACGATGTACATCAACGCGGTCAACGACGTGGTAAGTGCGCGGCCGCAAGGGATGACGGTCGGGATGCATCTGTGCCGTGGCAACCTGCGCTCGCGATGGTTGGCCGCGGGAAGCTACGAGGCGGTAGCGGAGCGGCTCTTCAACGAGACCCGGGTCGACGCGTTCTTTCTAGAATACGACACGCCGCGCGCGGGCGACTTCGCCCCGCTGCGTTTTATGGCCAAAGACAAGACCGTGGTGCTAGGGCTCGTCAGCACCAAGACGCCGGTGCTCGAAGACGCCGAGGCGCTCCGCCGGCGTATCGACGAGGCTGCGCGTCATGTGCCGCTGGAGCGGCTCGCGCTCAGCCCGCAATGCGGCTTCGCCAGCACCGTCGGCGGCAATCTGCTTTCGATCGACGACGAGCGGCGCAAGCTCGGCCTTGTCGTCGAAGTCGCGCAGCGCGTCTGGGGCTAGGAATAAAAAACATGAAGCAGGGAGACCCTGATGGCATACGAGAATTTTATCGTTGAGCGTGCGGGCCGCGGTCGCGACCGTTTATTTCAATCGGCCCGAGAAGCTCAATCCGATAAGCGGCAAGCTGCTGACCGAGATGCTCGAGGTCGCAAATGAGTTTCGCGACGACGAGGAAACGCGCGTCGTGATCCTGACCGGCAAGGGACGTTCGTTCAACGCCGGCGCCGATATCGGCGGACTGACCGCGAATGCGGGCGCGCAGGCGCAGCGCGCGCAGACTGACGCGGGGCGGCTTCGCGCGGCGCGGACCGGATGGCGTTTGATGGAGGACTGGGAACGCCTTGATCAGGTGACGATCGCGGCGGTCAACGGATTCGCGATCGGCGGCGGACTGTCGCTCGCGATGGCGTGTGATTTTCGGATCGCGGCGGCCGGCGCGCGCATCTGGATTCCGGAGGTCGCGCTCGGCGTGCCGTACATGTGGGGCTCGGTCACGCGCCTCATCAATCTCGTCGGGATGAGCAAGGCGAAGGAAATGATCATGACCTGCGACGAGGTCAGCGCGGAGGAGGCGCTCAACATCGGGCTGGTCAACCAGGTCGTGCCGGCCGAGCGCCTTACCGCGGCGGCGCTCGAGTTCGCGGGCAAGCTGTTGAGCAAGCCGCCGATGGCGCTGCGGCGGACCAAGGATTTCTTCAAGGCGCTGGGGAACGGCCGCCTCGGCGATATCACTTATGCCGACGGCTACTTGGGACTGTCGTGCCTGGCGAGCGACGACATGAGCGAGGCGATGGCGGCGTTCAAGGAGAAACGTCCGGGGCGCTACCGCGGCCGTTAAGCGCGGCGGGTCTAATATTGAAGCTAAAGTATTACTTTAAGTGAACGGTGTGCCGATGATCTCGATTCCCACTCTCGAAACTTCCCGGCTGTTGCTGCGGCAGTTCCGGCAGAACGATTCCGACGCGCTCGCGGCGCTCCACGCCGACCCCGAGGTGATGAAGTTTCTGGGCGATGGCAAGCCCAAGGCTCGCGCCGAGACGTGGCTCGCGATGGCCTCGTACCTAGGTCATTGGGAGTTGCGCGGCTACGGACTGTGGGCGGTCGAGGAGAAGGCGACGGGCAAGTTCGTCGGGCGAATCGGGCTGCTCAATCCCGAGGGATGGCCCGGGCTGGAGGTCGCCTGGACGCTCGCGCGCGAGCGATGGGGCCACGGCTTCGCCACCGAGGGCGCGAAGGCGGCGCTGGAGTATGGTTTCTCGGTCCTCAAACTGGAGCACGTCATCAGCCTGATTCATCCGGACAACGCCGCTTCGATCCGCGTCGCGCTGCGGATCGGCGAGAAGCTGGAAGGGCAGGCCGAGCTGTTTGGCGTGATGCGCTCGGTGTACGGCGTCCGGCGCCCATCATGAAACCGATGATCCGATTCGCCACGCCGGCGGACGCCGAACTGATCCTGCACTTCATCCGCGGGCTCGCCAAGTACGAGCACGAATCCGGCGCCGTCGCCGCAACGCCCGCGCTCATCCGCTCGCAGTTGGAGCAGCCGCAGCCTCCGTTCGAATGCCTCATCGCCGAGCATGACGGCGAGCCCGCCGGCTTCGCGCTCTTTTTTCGCAACTACAGCACCTGGAGCGGCCGCCCGGGACTTTACCTCGAGGACTTCTTCGTGCCGGAGCATTTTCGCGGCCGTGGCGTGGGCAAGGCACTGTTCCAGCGGATGGCGCAACTGGTGGTCGAGCGCGGATGGGCGAGGATGGAATGGGCGGTGCTCGATTGGAACCATCCGGCGCAGGAATTCTACCGCTCGCGCGGCGCGGTCGCGAAAGATGAATGGACGGTGTGGAGGCTCGACGGCGACGAGTTGGTCAAGGTTGCGCGCGAGTAGTGCCGGGCGGCGCGCGGCATCATGCCCGAGGGCGACCCGCTATGCTAACGTCGCGCAAGCTGAACGAGGCGATACAACGAGGCGGAAAAGATGCTGATACGGACTGCGATCGCACTGCTGGCGGCGGCTTTCCTCGAGATGGCCGGCGACGCGTTGACCAGGATTGGCCTGCGCGAGCGGCCGATATTCCTCGCCGCTGGCGCACTCACGCTGTTCGTCTACGGCGTCGTGGTCAACCAGGGACGGCTGGATTTCGGGCGGCTGATGGGCGTTTACGTCGCGGTGCTTTTTCTGGTCTCCCAGATCATCGCCTTCGCGTTCTTCCACGAGGTGCCCGGGCACAAAACCATCGCCGGCGGATTGCTGATTATCATCGGCGGCGCCGTGATCATGCTCTAGCGTGCGCATCTCCTTAGCTGCGGCCGCAAGCCTGGCATCATGCGTAGCGCTGATAGTTGCCGTTGCGACTTGCGGGTGCGCGGCCGCGCACAGTCCCGCTTCCGCCTGCGGTCCGTTCGGAGATCCGCCCGCCACGATTCTCGGGCCGGTCAAACCAACCTGCGGGAGCGGGGAGTTACTCGGGCCGTGGAAGGACGGCGACGGCACCGATCGTTACGCGTGTCTGCATGAGCCCGCGCCGGTGAAGCCCGGCCGCAAGCTTGCGCTGGTGATTTACCTGCATCCGTCGCTCTTTGGAACGTGGACGATCACGCATACCAATCTGCTCGACCTCCAGCGCACGTACTCACTCAGCGGCGGCGCCGCCGGTACCGGCTTCATCGTGCTCGCGCCGCAGGGCCGAAACACCACTCACTATTACCAATGGCCCGACAATCGCGGGATGGGATGGGACAACTGGTATCGCCAGCTCAGTCCGGCAGGCGACGTGAAGATTGGCAACACCGTCTATCCGGAAAACGTCGACGCGGCAACGATCGATCACTTTATCGCGGAGGCGGCGCGCACCGGCAAGATCGACACCCGGCGCATCTATGTGACCGGATGGTCCAACGGCGCGGCGATGGGACTGCTCTACTCGCTCAACCGTCCCAACGTCGCGGCGGTGGCGCCTTATTCGGGGCCCGATCCATTCGGCGCGCTGATCGATCCCTGTCGCCAGAAGCCGGTCGCCCGTCCGCCGGCGAACAACGCCGAAGTGCGAATCTACAATCCGCGTGTACCCGTGATGAACGTGCACAACGCTTGCGACATCGCGGGCATCTGCCCTAACGACGAAAAGCTGGTGGCGGAATTGCGCGCCGCCGGGGTCAATGTCGAAGACGTTATCATTGACTCGTCCGGCAAACGCGTCGATGCGTGCGTGGACAGCTGCGGCACCGATCCGAATGGAGGGCTCGAACTGCTGCACAACCCGTCGGGCTGGTTCCTCGGCTTGCATCATCACGAGCATTGGCCGCTGGAATGGACGCGCGCGATGCTCGAGTTCTTCCGCGACCATCCATTGCAGCCGGCCGCCGCGCCGTTCTAACCGCGGGCGTCAGGAATCGATGCGCTAGATGACCTTGCGCTCGCGAAGCGCGGCGATCGTGGCCGCGTCGAGGCCGAGTTCCGTGCGCAGGAACTCATCGCTGTCGGCGCCCAGCGCGGGCGCCAAAGATTGCGGCACTGGTGCCTCGGCGTTCATCCGCAGCGGCGAGGTCCACATCGTGATGCGCCCTAGGCGCGGGTCGTCGATCTCGCGCAGCATCCCGCGCGCGTGCAGATGCGGATCGGTCATCACCTCGGGCAGTTCCTTGACGATGCCGCAGAAGACATCCGCCCCGTTGAGCATCGCCATCAGCGCTTCGCGCGTGTGCTCGCGGGTCCACGCCGAGATTGTCTCGTCGACCTCATCGACCTTTGCCGCGCGTGCCTTCATCGTGGCGAAGCGTGCGTCCTCGGCCAGCTCCGCACGTCCCATCAAGTCGCACAGCCGGCGCCATCGATGGTTGTCCCCGGCGAGGATCAGCACGTAGCCGTCGCTTGCCGGGTACACGTTGTAAGGAACGATCACGCCGCCGGGAGAGCTGTTGCCGTTGCGCGTCTCGGTGATACCCATCCCGTAGTACGCACCGATATGCGTGGTCAGCGCCGGCACGATCGCGTCCTGCAGCGCGACTTCGACCAGCATCCCTTCGCCCGTGCGATCGCGATTGCGGAGCGCGGCAAGAATCGCGGCGGCAAAGTGGACGCCGCCGAGCATGTCGACCACCGCCGGTCCGGCCTTCATCGGCGGCCCGTCGGCTTCGCCGGTGGTGCTCAGCACGCCGCTCATCGCCTGCACGACGGGGTCGAAGGCGGGGAGGTCGCGATACGGCCCGCTCAGTCCGTAGCCCTTGCCGGTCGCATAGATGAGCCGCGGGTTGATTGCGCGCAAGACCTCGTAGCCGAGGCCGAAACCTTCCATCGCGCCGTAGGCGAAGTTCTCGGCCACGACGTCGGCGCGCGCGACCATCCGCTTGAAAAGGTCGCGTCCCTCCTCGCTCTTGAGGTTAAGCGTTAGCGAGCGCTTGTTGACGTTGAGGATCGCAAACCCGATGCTGATTTCGCGCCCCGGCGCGCGATACAGCGCGCGCATCCCTTCGCCATGTCCGGGCGGCTCAATCTTGATGACGTCGGCGCCGAGATACGAGAGCAGCAGCGTTCCATACGGGCCGTTGTAGAAGTGGGTGAGATCGAGCACCCGGATGTCGTCGAGCGGGCGAACTGGCACGAGGCACCTCTCGGCGCGCGGCGCTCGTAGGCGGCACGCGGCCAGTCCCTCTTATAGCAAAGGCGGCGCGCCGATATAGCGCGCCGCCCCGCTCGCAAACTCGGGAGCCGCCGTGAGGCGACCGATTTGTGGGCTGAGTTACTTGATGATTTCAGCTTGCCGCAGCTCGTCGATCTTCTGTTGCGAAAAGCCGAGCAGCGTCTTGAACACGTCGTCAGTATCCGCACCGCGCACCGGGGCCGCATGCTGGATCTCGCTCGGCGTGCCCGACATTTTCCACGGGATTCCGGCGTGGATACGGCGGCCGACTTCCGGATGCTCGAGCTGCACGAGATAGCCACGTTCCATCGGGACCTTGTCTTCGGCCAGGTCACGGTTGCTCATCGAGGGAAACGCGGCCACGCCCGCGCGCTGGAGAGTCTCTGCGGCCTCCCATTTGTCGCGCTCGCGGGTCCATGCGGTGACTATCGCGTCGAGCGCGCCCTCGTTTTTCTTGCGAAGTTCGGCGCTCTTGAAGCGCGCATCGCTGGCGAGCGCCGGCTGGCCAATCGCCTGGCAGAGCGCGCGCCATTCATCTTCGGTGCCGACCGCGATCGAAACCCACTGATCATCGTTGCCCTTGCTCTTGTAGGTCTCGTGCGGCGCCATCAGGCGGTCATGATTGCCGTTGCGCTTAGGCTCGCGATGGTTGATGTCCCACTCCAGCAGGCCCTCCGCCATGTGTACCAGCACCGCCTCCCATTGTGACTGGTCGATATACTGGCCCTCGCCGGTCAAGTCGCGATGGAGGAGCGCCGCGATGATCGCGTACGCGCCCATCACGCCAGCATTGGGATCGGGGTACGAGACTCCGATTTCAGCCGGGTCGCCGCCGGGATAGCCGGTCAGCCAGAACTGCCCCGAGAGCGCGGAGGCCGGCGGCCCATAGCCGACGTAGCGTTTGAAGGGTCCGTACTGCCCGTAACCGGACATCGAGATCTGGATGATGTCCGGTTTGATCTCGCGCAACTTCTCGTAGCTGAAGCCGAGCTTGTCGATAACGCCGGCGGCGAAATTGTCGGCTACGACGTCGCAATGCTTGGCGAGTTGGAACGCGAGCTTCACCGCCTCGGGCTTTGACAGGTCGAGCAAGATGCTTCGCTTGCCCTGGTTGTACTGGTTGAAATAGCCGGCGCGATTGGGCCCGGGCTGGTTGTCGGCGAACGGCGGAATCATCCGTGTGACACACGGCCGCAAAGTGCATTCGATCCGGATGACTTCGGCACCCAGGTGCGCGAGGGTTTGAGTGCAAAAAGGCCCCGCCCACGCCCAGGTGAAATCCAGAACCCGCACGCCGCTTAAAGGTGAATCGGCCATAACATATTCTCCAGCAACATCTCAGCTTCGAAACATTTGGCTCGCGCGTGTCTCGCGGCTCTCAAACCACCACGCCCGATTGTTTGAGCTTGGCCAGTTGATCGCGCGGCACTCCGAACTCGCCGCAGAAGACTTCCTCGCTATGCTGGCCCAGCCGCGGCGCCGGCCGGCGCAGCGCCCATTTGATCT
This sequence comes from uncultured delta proteobacterium, assembly GCA_963815255.1. Lineage (GTDB taxonomy): Bacteria > Desulfobacterota > Binatia > Binatales > Binataceae > JAKAVN01. Next base: position 37,660 of record CAWFGH010000009.1, read on the forward strand.
TGCCGTACTGCGAGGGTGCTCCGGGCAGCTTGAGCTTGCTCATCCCCGGCTGATCGAACTCGACGAAATATTTGCGCTCCTGCAGATGATCGCTTTCGTACATCTGCTGCATCGTGTTGACCGGCGCGAACGGGATCCGTGCCTCTTGCGCCGCCTTGTAAAGGTCGGTGACTTTCCACTGCGAAATCCACTCGCTCATCAGCGCCTTGAGCGCGTCCATGTTCTGCGCGCGCGACATCCGGTCCTTGAAGATCTCTTCGCTCGCCCACTCGGGATTGCCCATTAGCTTGACCAGGCTTTGCCACTGATGCTCTTCCACTGCGAGGACGAAGATTTTTCCATCCTGGCAATCGGCGAGGAACCACGGGCCGAGCGCGCGCGAGCCCAGTCGCGAGGTCTCGCGCCCGGCGTAGGTCCAGTGCATGAAATTCATCTCGAGCATCGCCGCGATCGCTTCCTGCTCGCAGACGTCGATCGCCTGGCCCTTGCCTGTGCGCAGCTTGTAGCGCATCGCCGCCAGCGAAGTCAGCGCGGCGTGCGCGCCGCCCTGGAAATCGCACTGCGCGCCGAAGGGCTTGAGTGGTGGCAATTCGGGGTAGGGCGACGCCCCGGGGCTGAGATACGCCCAGCCGCCGGCGTTCGAGGCGTTCAGCTCGTAGCCGCGCCAGTTGGCGCGCGGGCCGCGGTCGCCGTACATCGAGATCGACGCGACAATCAGCCCCGGATACTTCGCGCACAGCGCCGCGCTGTCGAGGCCCTGATTCGCGCGCTCGTACGGCGGCACGTTGTGAATCAGGATGTCGGCCTTTTCGAGCAGGCGGCCGAGCAACTCGCGTCCCTCGGGCTTGCCAAGGTCGGCCGTGACGGCGCGCTTGTTGGTGTTGAGGTAAACGAACAGCCCGCTCTTTTCCGGATCGGGCTTATCGTTGGGAAACGGGCCGCGACGACGCGTCAGATCGCCTCCCGGCGGCTCGACCTTGATAACTTCCGCGCCCAGGTCGGCGATCATCTTCGCGCCGAAGGCGGCCGATACTCCCTGGCCGCATTCGACAACCCGGAGGGCGCCGATTCCGCGCGGGTCTTTCGCTGTGCTCATGGTCCTACTTTATTACGATCGGGTTGACCGGTGAACCGGCTCCGCCGACCACCTTTAACGGAGCGCCCACGAACAGGAACGTGTACTGGCCATCCTTGGCGCAGTCCTCGGCGAGGTCGTGCGTCCAGTCGATTTCGTTGAAGATCACGCCCTGGTAATGGAGCAGCGCCATGTGCAGCGGGATCATCGTGCCGCTCTCTTCATGATTGGTCTGCTCGGTGGCGATCGTGTCGCTGCCGACCGACGGAATCTCCATCTCGTGAAACCACTTGGCCAGCTCGATGCTGTAGCCGAGCCCAGGCTCGTTGAACACGCCCTTGGGGAAGATGCCCTCGACGCCCTTGTCGTAGAAGCGCTTGAGCCATCCGGTGTGGATGATGATGATGTCGTGCTTCTCGATCGGCGAGTTCTGCTTCTTGGCCGCCGCAAGCATGTCGTCGAGCGTGATTCGCTCGCCGGCGTCCAGGCTGTCCTTGCCCTTGAAGCGCGCCGCGTCGATCAGCACACCGCGTCCGACCACGCCGTGCTCGGCGATCGGCTGGATCGAGCACTTCGCCAGGCTGCCTATCGTGGTCTTGGCGTCATACCCGTTGTAGATCGTGTCACCGTGCCAGACGTGACCCAGGGCATCGTACTGGGTGGTGCCTTGCAGATACATCGTGATCACGTCGTCGGCGTACTCCATCCCGCCGGGGAACGGCTGCGCCTTGCCGGCGATATAGAAGCCCTTGTCCATCGCATTGGTGCGAATCGGCTGCGAGCGCGAGGGATAGAGCGGGTCGCCTCCCGGCCGCGCCACCGGCACGCCCAGCGTGAAGACCTTGCCCTGCTTGACCGCGCGAATGCCGCGGAGCACTTCGGCGCTGGTCAGGAAGTTGAGCGCGCCGATTTCGTCATTGGGTCCGAAACGGCCCCAGTTCTTGGGCGCGTCCTTCAATAGCTCGCTGAAATGTACCGGTTTGCTGGCTGCCATAGTGCTCCTCTCGCCGATTAGATAAAGCGATCCGGTTCCTTACCGCGTTGCTTGGTTTGAAGCAAACGCTGGGGACGAGTTCACAATCCAGCGCGGCCGCCCGTCTGTCTATTGGGCCTTCTTCTGCATCGCCAGGCGCTGGATTTCGCGCTCGCGCAAGTCGCGGCGGCGAATCTTGCCCGTGACCGTCACCGGAAACTCGTCCATGAACTCGAACTCGCGCGGATACTCATGCGCCGCGAGCCGGGTCTTCACGTGCTTCTGGATCTCGTCGATCATCTGCTGGGACGGCTGATGCCCCGGCAGCAGCTTGATGAACGCTTTGATCGATTGGCCCCGCCGCTCGTCCGGCACTCCCACCACCGCGCACGAGGCGACCGCCGGATGCTCGATTATCTTGGCCTCGACCTCGGCGGGGCCGACCCTGTAGCCCGAAGTCTTAATCACGTCATCGGAGCGGCCCTGAAAATAGATATAGCCCTGGTCGTCCATGTGGCCGTTGTCGCCGCTGATGCACCATCCGTTGACGAACTTCTCCGCCATCGCGCCCGGGTTCTTCCAGTACTCCTTCATCACCACCGGGTCGTCGATACGGATCGCGATTTCTCCGGTCTCGCCGTTTTTAACCGGTATGCCGGTTAGCGGATCGACCACGGCGACCACGTGGCCCGGGTAGGCCTTGCCGAGCGGCTCGAGACTGGCCTTTTCGAGCGCCGTGCAGTTGCCGATGAAGTAGTTGGCCTCGGTCTGGCCGAAGGCCTGGTTGAATTCGACCTTGAGCTGCTCGTCAACCCATCGCGAGAGCTCGGGACTGACCGGCTCGGCGCCGCTCACGATGCATCGCAGGCGAAGCTCGCGATACTTCTCGCGCGGGTTCTTGACCTCGCGCAACGACTTTAGCGCGGTCGGCGGATAGAGCCCGACCGTCGCACCGTACTTCTCGAGCAGCCTCAACGTGACGTCGGGATCGAAGCGCGCCTTGCTCCGATAGGCGAGCACCGGGATTCCGTACGGCCAAATCGCGAGCAGGCCGTCGAGCAGGCCGCCCGCCCAGGCCCAATCGGCCGCGCTGTAGTAAAGATCGCCCCCGCGCAGGAAATTGTACGAGTAGTCGATCCCATTGTGCCCCAGCACGTAGCGTGCGACGTGCAACACGCCCTTGGGGTCGCCGGTGGTGCCCGAAGTATACATCAACAGGATCGGATCCTCGGCGTGCGAGGGGCCCATCGTGAACCGATCGGAACCCTTGGCGACAAGATCGTCAAAGGCGAGGCCGCCCTTGTTGCCGCCCGCGATGATCACGTGGCGCAATTCGGGAACGTCCTTGCGGATCGGCTCGAGCTTCTCGACGCTCTCCGGCTCGAGCAGGATCGCCTTGGCCGCGCTATTGTTGAGCCGGTACTTGAGCGCGTCGGGGCCGAACAGTTTGGATATCGGGAGCGCGATCGCGCCGATACGATAGAGCCCCATGTGGGCGATCGCGGTCTCGGGACGCTGCGGCAGATGCACCGCGACCACGTCGCCGCGCTTGATTCCCAGCCCCGCCATCGCGTTGGCAAACCGCCGGCTGAGCTCGCCGATCTTGCCGAAGGTGTAAGTCTCGGCGCGGCCCTCGTCATCCTCGTAGTAGAGCGCCGGTTTGTCGCGCAGGTCGGTATGGCGATCGAGACAATCGACGGCGACATTGTAGTCGGCCGGGATGTTCCATCGATGCCGCGCGGTGGCATCCGCGATGCTTTTCGCGCCGTGGACGGTCTGCTCGCGAAGGCCGATGATGCTCATGGGGGGAACCTCCGATGTGGCTCTCGTGCGCGCCTCGTATAGGACTGTTCCACGCTCTGGCGGATGCTCGTGCCGGCGCCTAAGTTGGAGCGTAACCCGTCCGCACAAGCCCATCAACTTGGATTTTCCCGCGCCCGCAAAGCGCTGCCGTAGTGCTGCTGGCGAGTTGCTGCTTTGTCCCTCCACCGCGTCTCGTGTCTTGGGGGAGGGCAGTGTGGGGTCGAGGCAGCGAAAAAGTTCTGAATGTCTGCGAGAACCGCCTCTTTCTGCTGTGCCGCTTGACGCGGCGAATCCGGGAATCCAAAGCTGAGCGTGAGACAAGGAGTGACCTGCGATGGCCAAAGTTTGGGTGTTGCAACATCATCCGGCCGAGAACCTCGGCGCGGTCGCCGATGCCCTGGAATCGGCCGCGCTAGCATGGCAATACGTGCGCGTCTTCGACGGCCATCCCGCTCCCGCCGACATGAAGGGCGCAGGCGGGCTCATCGTGATGGGCGGGCCCGAATCCGTCTACCAGCTCGATCGCTACCCCTATCTGCGCGCCGAAATCGCATTGATCGAGAACGCGCTCAAGGCGGGCCGTCCAATACTTGGCGTGTGCCTGGGAAGTCAATTGCTGGCGGCGGCGCTCGGCGCCAACGTGCGGCGCGCCGCGCACAAAGAAATCGGATGGTACCCGGTAACGCTCCGTTCCGAGGCGAAGGACGACCGCCTGCTGCGAGGATTGCCCGAGCAGTTCGTTGCATGCCACTGGCACGGCGACATCTTCGATCTTCCGGCCGGCGCGGTCGCGCTCGCCTCGTCGGAGCTGACCGAGGTGCAGGCGTTTCGCTACGGCGAGAACGCCTGGGGACTGCTGTTTCATGCCGAGATGACGCAGCGGATCGTCGCGGCGCTGGTGAGCGAGTTTGGCGAGGGACTGAAACGGGTCGGAATCGACGGCGACGAGATTCTCGCGTCGGCGCCGCGTCATCTGGCCGATCTCAGCAAAATCGCCGAGACGATCTTTGGCCGCTGGGCCGCGCCGATCCAGGGAACTTGATTTAGTCGTGCGTCCGCACGAGATCGCGCGAGCGGTCCTCTTTACGCGAACGGTCCTCTTTGAAAGACGGACGTCCTAGTAGATTACCGACGGAAGGTAAGCGCCCGTCGGCTCGTTATATAGCCCGACCGTCATCAGGGTCATCGGTTGAACGATCCGCAACCCATTGTTCAGGCACCAGCGCATCAGGTTGCCGTTGCGCGTCGGCACGAGAAATCCCGGACCGCCAAATGACTCCGCCGCGCCGATGAGCGCCTTGATGTCGTCGTTGGTCTCACCAACGGCGTGGCCGAAAAAAGCGATCGCGGAGGTGTAACCCGTGATGCGTCCGGCGCGTTCGATGATCGCGCCGTGGCCCGGCCGGAGCGCGTCGCGCATCTCACCAGTACGGTCATGCCCGTGGACGCGGATGCACAGCCGGGCACATTCCTCGAGGTCGCTCTCGCGCGCCGGCCGCACGGCATATCCAGGAATCGAGAGATTGAGTGCCGCGCCCTGGAAAACGCTCAGCGGCTCGCGCGAATCAAAGCCGAGCTTCGTGTAGAGGCTGAGCGAGCGGCAATGATACGCCGACTGCACGAGCCGCACGCCGGGAAAGTGGCGCGCCGCGGTGCGTTCCATCACCGCCTGCATCAGGCGCCGCCCGATGGCGCGGTTCTGGACCGCGGGGTCGACGGTAATCGGCCCGATACCGGCGATCGGATTGCGCTCGTCGAGAAAATTGCTGCCGACGACGCGGCCGTCGAGTTCGGCGACCACTTTGTGAAAGCTGGGACTCGCAAGCAGGAAGGAGAGGACCATAACGGCGTTCTCGGAATCGGGAAAGTCGGGAGGGAAGTTATGCTCCTCCGCGACCGACTTGAACGCCTCGTAAGCGATCACTCCGCACGCCCGCGCGTCTTCCGGCCGGCCTTCCCGCAGCTTGATGTCCATCGCAATTCTCCCGGCAGTTCTCCCGGCGATTCTCCCGAACCTGGATGGCAGAGAGATTAGCCCGGCTGGCTGGGCTGATGGAATATCGCATGGCCGGCGCGCGACTGCTCGAAGGCGAGGAGCTTCTTTTTGGTCTCCAGGCCCCATCGATAGCCCGTGAGCTTGCCGTTCGCGCCGATCGCGCGATGACACGGGATCAGAATCGACACTGGATTCGATCCATTGGCATGGCCCACGGCGCGCGCCGCCGACGGTCGCCCGATGCGCGCCGCGATCTCGCCGTAGCTGCGCGTGGCGCCCTCGGGAATCGCGCATAGCTCGCGCCATACGCTGAGTTGAAACGGCGTGCCCCTGACGTCCAGCGGCACTTCGCATCGCGCCGTCTCGCCGCGCAGGTAGCGCAGCACGGCTTCCGCGGCCATGCACGCCGCGGCGTCGTCGCGGATGATTTTGGCCTCGCGGAAATCGCGGCGCAGTTCGCTCTGCTGCCACTCGTCGGATTGATGCACGGAGAGCGCGCAGATGCCGCACGCGGTGACCGCGACCAGCATCCGGCCGAACGGCGAATCGACGATGGTATAGCTGATTTCCGCGCCGCGTCCGCGCGGCCCCCAAACGGCGGGAGTTATTGCGGGGATTATCGATTGGTTCATGACGGCCTCGTGTTTTTGCTTCCTCTTTTTTTGTTGTACTCGATTTCGATCGCGTACAAGAGCTTAAACCCCGCAGCCGGCGTTTTGTAAAACGTGCAGGTAGCTTGACCCACGATTTTCCGGCTCATGGTGAACGCTTTTCCGACTCGAGAAAAACCGTCGACACTGCACGACAAAAAAAGCGGCGTTTGGCGGCACGAATCTTGGAACCGTCACAACTGCGGCCGGATGCAGACCTTGGCCGTTGAATTCACTTCGTCAAAGGGAGGATTTATGACGTTTAAACCAAAAGCGATCGGGACTTGCGCAGCGATACTAGGGATGTCCCTGGCGCTGCCGTCCTTTGCAGCAGCTGCGAAGACGATGAATGGAAACGTCGCGCCGGAGACTGCGTACGCTCAAAATTCCGAAACCGCTCCGAGCAAGGTGGACGACGCCACGTTAAAGCGCGCCGCGGCTGCATACGTGAAGGTGAGGGACATCTCGGTTAAGGCTGAGCAGGAGATGAATAACACCAACGACACGGCCAAAAAGCAGCAGCTGATGGACGAGAGCGAGTCGGAGAAGCTTGCGGCAGTGAAGGCGCAGGGGATGGAACCGCAGCAGTACAACAACGTGATCATGCTGGTGAAAGACGACAACGGCCTGCAGCAAAAATTCCTGTCTTACGTACAACAGTTGCGGAGATCGTCGTAAGAGCGCACGGAAATTAAGCGGATTTGCAATCGTTTCGAAAAAGATGCTCACACCATTTTTAAAAGCGGACTTCAGGCAAGCGCCTGGAGAGCAGCGTAGAATACGCTGAACACACACGGACGGCATCGCCCGCGTGGGGCAGTGCCGTCCGTGTGCCGCGCCAATCCTGGTTCTGGTCTTTTGTTGCGACAGCCATCGTTGAACGGACCGTCATCGTGCTACGATATTGCCGTTATGGTCGTTCGTATTGAGCTCGATAGAGAAGACGACGGGCGCTGGATCGCCGAGGTCATGGAGTTGCCGGGCGTGATGGCGTACGGCGCAAGCCGCGAGCAAGCGTTGGCCGCGGTGCAGGCGCTAGCGCTCCGCGTCATCGCAGATCGAATCGAGCACGGCGAAGCGACTCCATCTGAAGCTTCAGATATTTCCTTTCGTGCCGACTCTTCCAAGCCCTAGCCGCTGATTGGTTCACAGATCGTCGGGTTTCAGCCCGGTCCGCTTGGCAATGCGCGCAAGCATCCGCGGTCCAATCTCGTTATCATCGTGAAACGCAAACACGTAGTCCGGCCAACCGGGGCGCGAGAGTACCTTGTGTGAGCCCGAAGCTTCTTTTAATCGTCCAACCTGATCTGAGAAGGGTTCGTAAAACTCGCCGGGCCTTCGCCGTGTGCCACTGATTAGTCATGCCAGAATATTAATCGCCCCGCTTTCGTGCGGCGATGCGGTCAGTGGACGAAAGCGACGTTTTCGCCTAACAACGATGGCTCTTTCGACGGGATGCCTCGATCAGTTCCAGAAGATTGGACGCGACGTGACTGCCTGAGAAGATCGCGGCCATCGAGCGGCAGCTTTTCGGGAGACGTAGCGGCGGCAGCAGGATCGCATTGCGAAGCGGGATCGAGCGAGTCACCGGAATCGTGTGCCGCACAAAATTCAGGCTTTCGTCAACCCTTAGGTAATTTCAGCACTCGTTCTCCGATGATGTTGTGTTGAATTTCGCTCGAGCCGGCCGCGATGGTCAATCCGCGCGCCGCCAGCGTCCGCATCGTCCATCGCCCGCCCTCGACCGCGCCGATCGATTCCTTCATCAACGTTCCGTAGGGTCCAAGCAGTTCGTCGGCGAACATCGCCACGCGCAGATTCAGCTCGGTCGCGAATAGCTTGCCGAACGAACTTTCAGGCCCCGGCACCTTGCCCTTGAGTTGCGCGGTCAGGCCGCGATAGCGGCTTAGCCGAAGGCAGCGCGACTCGATCCCGAACTGCGAGAGCTTCTGGCGGATGTAAGGATGCCGATACGCGGGCATCCCCTCGAACTCAATCGCTTTGGCCAGTTCTATTAGTTCGTTGATCGTGCGCTCGACCGGATGGCGCGTGCCGCCCGAGACCCGCTCCCACATCAGGGTTGCGATCGACACCTGCCATCCCTGGTTGATCTCGCCGACCAGATTTTCCTTGGGCACGCGGACGTTGTCGTAAAAGACCTCGTTGAATCCGGACTCGCCGGTTATCTGCATCAGCGGGCGGACCGTGATGCCGGGGCTTTTCATGTCGACCAGCAGATACGAGATGCCCTTGTGCTTGGGCGCGGCGGGGTCGGTGCGGACCAGCAGCACTTGCATGTGCGCGCGCTGCGCGAGGCTCGTCCAAACCTTCTGGCCGTTGACCACGAACGAGTCGCCCTCGAGCACGGCGCGGGTCTGCAGGCTCGCGAGGTCGGAGCCGGAGTTGGGCTCGGAGTAGCCCTGGCACCAGAATCTCCTCGCCGGTCAGCATCTTGCCGAGGTAGCGCTCCTTTTGCTGCTCGGTGCCGAGCAGGATGATGGTTGGGCCGAGGCGATCAATCGCGAGCTGGTTGGCGCCGTAAAGCGGCAGGCCCAGGCGCAGCACTTCGTCCTGGTAGATCGCCTGCTCGATCAGCGAAGCACCACCGCCGCCCCATTCCTTCGGCCAGTGCAACGCGACGTAGCCGGCCTCGTATAGCCGCTTGTGATACTCGCGCAGTCCCTGCCACTTCGCGTCGTCGCCGACGTCGAGCAGACTGGCGGTCGAAGCGCCCATCCCGTCGCCGCGCCGCCCGAACAGTTCGCTCGAGGTCTCCTCGAGCCATTTGCGCAGTCGCGAGCGAAACGCTTCCTCTTCGGCAGTGAAGCTGAAATCCATACCCTATCTCCGGCCCTGTGTGCGTGCTGATGCTTTCTCTTCGCGCCGAAACCCCAGACCTCGGCGCTTGCTTGCTGGGACTATAGCAATGGCCGCTGTCAGACGTTAGTTGGCGCGTTGATCGGCGCCGGAGTGCGGTCGACGCTAAGTCCGCGGCGCGCCGAAGTGCTTGCGGTGCGAAGCTAAATTTTCAGCTAGTGTTTCGCGGACGCCGGAAAGGATGGCAGCCGAGCGTCGTCGAACCGTCAATCCAGGTGTTTTTTTGATGTCAGAGCCGAGCAGAAAAGATTTAGTCAGGCACCCGACCGAGTTCTTTCGCTCCTCGGCGTGGAGCGAGCCGGCTCAGCTCAACGCCTTGACGATTGCTGTCCTTACTGCGGCCTCAGCGATTTTTCTGGCCTGGTCTGCGTCACTCTGCCTCAGCGCAGTTCCGTCTTATGCCACGGGGGGAGTGCAGCGCTTCACCATTGTCGTATCCGGATCGGCAAAAAAGGTTCCCGACAACGGAACTTTGGTTACGAGGCTCCTCGTGGACGGTAAAGCGCTGCGCGGTGAAGACGCCGAATTAAAGGGCGACTGGGTAAGCTACTGGGATCGGACATTGAGCCATCCCAACACGACGGAGCCCGCGTCGATCTCTTTCAACGCGAGGAGCGCGGTCGTCCTGTTTGACCGTCTGAACCATTGCGGACACCTGAGCATCAGCGGACCCGACGGCACGATATGGCAAGACACATCGAAAGATTGCGACCGTGGCGGGCGCTACAGGCGTTTCTTGGCAGTCGACCTGCCCGCGCCGGCGCCTCGGCCTCACTGGTCATTGGTCGTGTGGCTGGCCGCGTTTTTGATACTCGCCGCGGTTACTCAGCCGTGGACGAGCCGCCGGCGCCTCGAGGTCTGGCTTTTGATCTATCTGGCTGTGCTTCACGTTCTCTTTTGGTCGACGCAGCCTGTCGGACTACTCACGGACAGCCTGAAACAACTGCCTACGCTGAAAGCGAACATCCTGCTGGGAGCGCCCGCATACTTTCCGCCGGGTTACCCAATGCTGGTCGGGCTTGCCTATCTCATATCGCGCACGCTGCACCGGTTCGGTCATCACGATGCTTCAGCACGTTATGATGATCGCGACAATCTGGTGGTGCTACAGGCTGCTGGAGCGCTCAGCCGGGACGACAGTCTCTTTCGCTACCGCCTTGGTAATCGGCGCCGCAGCGCCGACGCTTGTGCTGCCGCAGGGGATTCTGTCGGAGAATGTCGCGCTCTTTGGAATGGCAGGGACACTATATTTTGCCTTCAACTATCGCGAGACCGGGCGGCTTCGTGACGGAATCTTCGCCGGCTTCTTACTGGCGTGGGCCACATTGGCCCGAGTAGTACCGTTGGCGGCCGGCGTTTTGTCGGTACTCGCGATCATGATGGGCGCCGAGCCTCGCGCGGCCGGTCTCCGCAAATTCGGCGCGGTCGTCGCGCTTGTCATGGTCGTGCTGGCCGTGCCGATCCTCTGGTTCGGTATCAGATCAGACAACTTCGCGCTTAGTAATTCAGTGGGACGTCACCTCTATAATCGAGTGGTTGCCGACCAATACCTATTGGACAGGCAAGCTCCCGCAACTTCCAATTTGCTGAAGTCGATCGCGCCGCTCGACCCATACGGTGTTCCACATTGGAAAATCCAACCGCTTTTGAAGAAGAAGGGACTAGCCGATGACCAGATCGAAACGCTGATGAGACAAACGTCCCTCGAGAGTATCCATCGAGCGCCCTGGAAATACGTCCGCTACTCCCTTCAGCAAACCTGGATTCAGTACTTCCTTGATCCTATTGCTTTCATGCCATATGCCTCGACGCCCTTTGAGTACGACGCCGAGCTGGAATCGCCGCCGCCGCTCGGTGCCTGCGTCAACAGCCTGCTATGGCGTGTGCATCTAGAAAGGGCTTTCGACGCGGCGTGGAGATACGTCGCATGGATTGCGCTTGCGAGCATACCGCTCGTCCCGCTGCTGGAAGAACGAGGAACTTTCCTGGCATTTGCGCTGACCCCGGCGGGTTATATTTTTTCCACGGCCTTGGTGGAGTATCTCCTGTCGAGATACAACGCTGCGATTGTCCCCTTCGTTTTTGTGTTGGCGGGTGGAGCGCTGGCCGCGATGATTCGTCTGTTTGCACGACTGTACGAATCGGCGCGTAATGGGACGCGGGTTTCGTAAACAGGCGTCAGTCTTGGGGACGAAATCATCGAACGCTAGCGTCGAAATCTCCAATCATCGGGCCGCTTTGCCTGCGACGGCGGGCGTTTGCTATATCATCTGGGTTTGAATTGCGTGACCCGCCCTCGATACGAAGGCGGGTGGCGCGCACATTATTCTCAAGCAGGCGGGTGTCAACACTGATGGCGTTCAAGACGATCAAGGTTCCGAGCAACGGCGAGAAGATCACGATGGGGTCGGACGGCAAGCTGAACGTGCCGGCGCGGCCGATTATTCCGTTCATCGAGGGCGACGGCACCGGCCCCGACATCTGGCGCGCCTCGCAGTACGTCTTCGACAACGCGCTCAAGAAGGTTTATGGCGGCAAGCGCGAGATCGCGTGGATGGAAGTGTGGGCGGGCGAGAAATCGTTCAACCAGTTCAACACCTGGCTGCCCGACGAGACCGTCGAGGCGTTCAAGGAATACCTGGTTGGGATCAAAGGGCCGTTGACCACGCCAGTGGGCGGCGGTATCCGCTCGCTCAATGTCGCGCTGCGCCAGATGCTCGACCTTTACGTCTGCCTGCGCCCCGTGCGCTATTTCAAGGGCACGCCGAGCCCGGTGAAAAATCCCGAGAAGCTCGACGCCGTCATCTTCCGCGAGAACACCGAGGACATCTACGCCGGCGTGGAGTGGGAGGCCGAGTCGCCCGAGGCGAAAAAGGTCATCAAGTTTCTGCTCGAGGAGATGAAGGTCACCAAGATTCGTTTCCCCAACACCTCCGGCATCGGCATCAAGCCGATTTCGCGCGAGGGCTCCGAGCGCCTGATTCGCGCGGCGATCAACTACGCCATCGCGCACAAACGCAAGAGCGTCACCCTCGTCCACAAGGGCAACATCATGAAGTTCACCGAGGGCGCCTTCCGCGACTGGGGCTACGAGCTCACGCGGCGCGAGTTCAAGGGCAAGGCGATCGGATGGGACGACTGCAACGGCAAGCCGCCCCCGGGACAAATCCTGGTCCGGGACAACATCGCCGACATCACGCTCCAGCAAGTGCTCACGCGCCCCGAAGATTTCGACGTGGTGGCGACGATGAATCTCAACGGCGACTACCTATCCGACGCGCTGGCGGCACAGGTCGGCGGCCTGGGCATCGCGCCGGGCGCCAACATCAACTACGTGACCGGCCACGCGATTTTCGAGGCTACTCACGGCACCGCGCCCAAGTACGCCAACCAGGACAAGGTCAACCCGGGCTCGGTGATCCTGTCGGGCGTGATGATGCTCGAGCACATGGGATGGCAGGAGGCGGCCGACGGGATTGTTCGCGGACTGGAGAAGACGCTCGCCAATAAGACCGTCACTTACGATTTCGAGCGCCTGATGACCGGAGCGAAGCTGCTCAAGTGCTCGGAGTTCGGCAAGGCGATCGTGGACAATATGTAGTATCCAGTATGCGGAATGGCGGCGGCGCTCGGCGCGTCGCGAACTTCCGGGTCATAAAAAAAGAGCGCCCGCGGGCATCGCCTGCGGGCGCTTTTGCATGGGTCAAGCGGTTCCGCGCGTGACAATCCATCGATTTGACTAGTAGTTGCCCGGCACAACGATACCGCCGGTGGTGGTGTGGGGCTCTGGTTCAGTGGTTTTCACGAGCCATGGCCCTTGACCCCCGTAGCGCATAATCGCCACGCGGAGTCAAATAGTCCTTGTAGATCGCATGCAGAGACTGTGAAACCCGGCAGGGGCGGGTGCGTAGTCATTGGCGGTGGAGGTGGTGGCGGATAGCTCGTGATTCGAGCAAAGGGGCGGAACGATGATTTTGCACAACGCGGCAGGGATCGCGATGGTGTTGCTGGCGCTCGCCGCAGCACAGGGTCGCGGCGGCGACGTGGCAGGCACGATGGGGCAGGGTGGAGCGAGCACGATGGCGCCGCGGCATGCGGCGGCCGTTACACCAAGTACAACAGATCAGCGCAGGGACACCGCTCGCGAGGACGGGGCCATCGGCGCGATGTCGTCGATGCACATGTCTGACGGCATGGCTAACCACGCGACGATGTCGGCGCACATGGCATGGAGCGACACTCGCCCGGCAACCGACGCCGACCGCGAGCGGGCTCGCGAAATCGTCAAGAACCTGCGGTCTGCGCTTATCAAGTACAAGGACTATCACGTGGCCGAAGCCGCCGGCTTCAGGCCGTTCCATCCGGAGCTCCCGCAGAACGTCTATCACTTCACGCGATGGCAGAATGGGCTGAAGGCGGCGTTCACCTTCGATCCCGCCGAGCCAACCTCGTTGCTCTATAGGAAAACGTCCAATGGCGGGTACGAGTTGGTCGGCGCGATGTACACGGCGCCGCGCGGAACCAGCGAAGCGAAGCTTGACCAGCGCGTACCGCTGGGCGTCGCGCGATGGCATCGGCACGTCAACCTGTGTTTCCCGCCCAAGGGACAGGGCGCGGCTGCCGACTGGACGAAGTTTGGTTTCAACGGCTCGATTTCGACCAAAGCGGCGTGCGACGCGGCGGGCGGACGGTTCTATCCGCAGGTCTTCGGATGGATGGTGCATGTCTATCCGTGGGCGCCGACGCAGGAAGCGGCCTGGGCGCACTGAGCAACGAATTATATGCGCGCGGCTCCGACTGGAGTGTGCCTGACTGCCGACTAAAAGTGTTTCGGCAGGCCGGCCTGTCTCAGTACGGCATTAGCCAGATGGCGTGAAGGGATGTGACTGTCCACGGTGAAATTTCTGTCAGAGATGGGGCTGTACCAAATTTCGTGATGACCCTTCCGTGGCGGACGAATGAGCAAGCAGCCTGCTTGAGAAGCCTTTTCAGCTCCGGGGTGAAGCCGTAGCTCGACAACGGAATGATTGGGTCAGAGCTATGCGAAGGCGTGGACTAGGGTGAGGCGCTCGCGGTCCTTGGTGGCGCGCACTTCGAATCGCGGTGCGGGTACGCCGGTGAGGTGCGAATTAAGTTCCAGCAGCTCAGGGATCATCGCGTTGAGCTTGTCGACCAGTTCGTCAAGGGTAGCGGCACCCGTAGCGAGGCCTGGGACATCGTCGCTCTCCGCGACCCAAATTCCGGCTTCGGCATCCCAAAAAGCCGTCACTATGTACGTCCGCTCCATGACTCTCCTCGCGCCTTGGATTTTCCGCAGGCGCGTCCACTACATTTCTAAATAATACCATCTGACCTTTTTGAGAACCACTGGACAGCTGCGCGTTCGGCTTGAACGCGGCTCCTGAGCCAGCATTTATCGGCAGTTGCGGGCGGCGCGGTAGCCGGCCTGCTCGGCGGCTTGTGCGCTCAGAAACTCGACGCGATTGGTGGCCGAGACCTTGTCGTAGGCTGGGCATCCGGGCCACTCATAAATACGGCTGCGGCGGTTGCCGACGATTGGCCCGTTGCGCGCGGGCGGCGGCGCAGCGCTATCCATCGCCATCGAAGTCGCGGAATTCTGTGCGTCTCCTGCGCTGACACTCATGCGGAGCGGCCGCGACTCGATCGCGCGGCTGCGCCAATGTTGAACATATTGCGCGGCCAGCGCGGGATCGCGAATCACCAGCAGGTTCTCGACGTTTCGATGCTCGGCGGAATACGTGTAGTTGAAGCTGCCGGTGACGACGACTTCGCCATCGATGATCATGACCTTGTCGTGCATCAGGCCGGGCGGCTTGTCGACCAGCACGGGAATTCCGGCGGCGCCAAGGTGCTCGACGGCGAATGCGTCGTCGTGGTTGCGGCGGTCGGTGAGCTGCTTGTAGTCAACGATCGCGCGAACGTCCACGCCGCGCCGATGCGCCTCGACCAGCGACGTTACCAGCGGGCCGGGCGTGATCTCGTAGGCCTGGATCAGGATCGATCTGCGCGCCGCCCGTATCGCGTTCTCGATAGCTCTGGTGGGGTCGCATCCGCCGGGCAGCGGCGGCGAGAAGCAGACTTCGATCTGCGCCGCGAACGCTCCAGGCATCGGCGCGATAGCGGCGAACGCCAGCGCGGCGACGAACGCCGCGAGCCCCGGCCGTCTCCACCGCAACGTCGCCGTCAATCTTGGCCCTCTTGCTTGCCCGTCTTGCTTGCCCCTCTTGCTTTCGAGCCTGGGTCAGTGGCCCATCTTGAGCAGGTCGTCCTGCGCCCAGCCTTCCTTCAGCGGCACCATGAAGTACGGCGTCAGCACCATCTTCTTGAACTTCCAGTGGCCGTTTTGGCGCACGTACTCGTCGTCGTAACGCGCTGCGACCACATAGCTCTCGCCGTTGTACACTGGCTTGGCCTCCAGGTAGGAGAAGCCGGTCGCACGGTCGCCGTGGATTTCGACCACGTGGTTGTGGATGAACTGGCGCACGCGCGAAAGCCGCGGCTGCTTGCTCTTGCCGTCGGCGTCGGGCTTGACCAGCAGGCCGCCGAAGAAGCGGTTGATCTCTTCGCGGCCATGGGCGTTGCCAAGATGGCCGAAAAGCAGATCGCCGTCCTCGGTGAAGAGGCTCGCAATCTCGGTGAACTTCGCCTCGTTGATGTATTCGTGATAGCGAAAGCGCAGATCGCGAATAGCCTCGGTGTCGACCAGCTGTTGCACCCTGGATTCGAGCACGCTTACGCGGGCCTCTAAGTCGGCGGCCATGAAATCGGCGGCCATGTGAATCGTCCTCCCGGTAGTTTCGTTCGGGCTTGCTTCGAGGCTTGTGTAACACGGCTTGGCCCCGGTCACAAAACGGCCAAAGGCGGCCGAAGCGCGTGCGGCTTCACACGGCGGGCGGCGGCTGATATTGATTCGGGGTCGCGTGCGGCCAAGACTTGCAAGACTTGATTGTCGATTTGCCGCCGGCTCGCCGGCGGGCGGGATCCGCGCCGCATCGGCTAATAAAACTTTTGCGCTCTCGGCGATAGCGGATATATAAGTCAGCCTGATGGAGGAGAAGGGCGTCGGCCCTTCCGTGAAAGTGTGATCAAGCGTAGAAAAATCGCGTTCATTGGCGCCGGTAACGTCGGTGCCACCTGTGCCCACCTGTGCTTTTTGCGCGGGCTGGGCGACATCGCGCTCTTCGACATCATCGACGGCCTGCCGCAAGGCAAGGCGCTCGACATGCTCGAGTCCGCCCCGGTGCTGGGCGTCGACGTGAACGTCAGCGGCTCGACCGACATGAAGATTATCGAGGGTGCCGACTGCTGCGTGGTGACCTCGGGATCGCCGCGCAAGCCCGGGATGAGCCGCGACGATCTGCTGAAAATTAACGCTGGCGTAATGAACCAGGTCGGCGGCGCGATCAAGCAGCACGCGCCCGACGCGTTCGTGATCGTGGTGACCAATCCGCTCGACGCGATGGTGACGCAGATCAAGCGCGTCACCGGCTTTCCCAAGCATCGCGTCGCCGGGCAGGCCGGGGTGCTCGATTCGGCGCGCTACCGTACCTTCCTCGCGGCGGAACTTAAAGTATCAGTTGAGAGCGTCTCGGCGATGGTGCTCGGCGGCCATGGCGACGACATGGTGCCGGTGCGGAGCTATACCAGCGTCGGCGGCGTGCCGATCGAGCGCATGATCGCGCCCAAGCGGCTCGACGAGATCGAAAAACGCACGCGCAACGGCGGCGGCGAGATCGTTGAACTGATGAAGACCTCGTCGTACTACGCCGCGGGCGCGGCGGTTTACCAGATGGTCGAGGCCTTCATCCTCGATCGCAAGGAAGTGCTGCCGTGCGCGGTCTACCTGGATGGCGAATACGGCGCCAAGGGCCTTTATGCCGGCGTGCCGGCGGTGATCGGAGCTGGCGGCGTCGAGCGGGTGATCGAAATCCAGCTCACCGCGGCCGAGAAGGCCGCCTTCGACAACTCCGTCTCGCACGTGCGCGAACTGGTCGAAGCGATGGACAAGGCGGTCGCAGGTTAAGGCACTGTCGGCGTCGTGCCAATCGTCGCTCGCGCGCCAAATGCCAAGGTTCAGTGAAGCATGAAGGTTCAGTGAAGCATGAATATCCATGAGTTCCAGGCTAAACAGTTGCTCGGCCGCTTCGGCGTGCCGGTGCCCAAGGGGCAGCCGGCCTCGACGCCGGAGGAGGCCGCCGCCGCCTTTCGCGCGCTCGGCCAGCCCAAGGCTGTAATCAAGGCGCAGATTCATGCCGGCGGGCGCGGCAAAGCAGGCGGCGTCAAGCTAATAAGCTCGGCCGAGGAGGCGCGCGATTTCGCCGCCCGGCTGCTCGGCAAACCGCTGGTGACGCATCAGACCGGTCCCGAGGGGCGGGTAGTGCGCCGTGTTTACGTCGAAGAGGCGAGCCAGGTCGCGCGCGAGCTTTACCTTGGCATGGTGGTCGATCGCAAAGTCGCGGCGGTCGGAGTCATCGCGAGCACCGAGGGCGGCACGGAGATCGAAGAGGTCGCGGCCAAGACGCCCGAGAGGATTATCACTGACCCGATTGATCCGTTGCTCGGGATGGCGCCGTTCCAGGCGCGCCGGATCGCGTTTGCGCTGGGGCTAAAGGACAAGCAGGTGGGCCAATTCGCCGCGCTGCTCGCGTCGCTCTACCGCGCGTTCGTCGAGACCGACGCGTCGCTAATCGAGATCAACCCGCTGGTGGTGACGGCCGACGGCCGCGTGATTTGTCTGGACGCCAAAATTTCGTTCGACGACAACGGCCTGTTCCGCCATCCCGACATCCGCGAACTGCGCGACTCCAACGAAGAGGACCCTGCCGAGACCGAGGCCGCCAAATACGATCTGAGCTACGTGCATCTCGACGGCAATATCGGATGCATGGTCAATGGCGCGGGCCTCGCGATGGCGACGATGGATATCGTGAAATACTACGGCGCCGAGCCGGCCAACTTTCTCGACGTCGGCGGCGGCGCCAACGCGCAGAAGATCGCGGCCGCGTTTCGCATCCTGCTCTCCGACTCGCGCGTCAAGGCGGTGCTGATCAACGTCTTCGGCGGCATCATGCAATGCGACGTGCTGGCGCGCGGCGTGGTCGACGCGGCCCGCGAGGTCAAGCTCAGCATCCCGCTGGTGGTCCGCATGGAAGGGACCAACGTCAAAGAGGGCAAGCAGATCCTCGCCGAGTCGGGCATCAAGGTGATCGCCGCCAACGACATGGCCGACGCGGCGCGCCTCGCGGTCGAGTCGATCGGCAAATAGGACATTGATTCGATGAGCATCCTGGTAAACAAAAACACCCGCGTCCTCACCCAGGGCATCACCGGCTCCACGGGCCAGTTCCACACCCGCGCCTGCCGGGAGTACGGCACGCAGATGGTCGGCGGCGTGGTGCCGGGCAAGGGCGGTACCGACTTCGAGGGCATCCCGATTTTCGACACCGTCGAGCAGGCGCGCAAAGCGACCGGCGCCAATGCGACCGTGATCTATGTGCCGCCGCCATTTGCCGCCGACGCGATCCTCGAGGCCGTGGCCGCCGGAGTTGAACTCGTCATCTGCATCACCGAGGGCATCCCGGTGCTGGACATGGTGAAAGTCAAACGTTACTTGAAGGACAGCAAGTCGCGATTGATCGGCCCCAACTGTCCCGGTGTGATCACTCCCGGCGAGTGCAAGATCGGCATCATGCCGGGCTACATCCACAAGCCCGGACGCGTCGGCGTGATCTCGCGCTCGGGCACGCTGACCTACGAGGCGGTGCATCAGCTAACCCAACTCGGCATCGGGCAATCGACCTGCGTCGGGATCGGCGGCGACCCGATAATCGGCACCAACCAGATCGACGCGCTGGAACTGTTCAACAAGGACTCGGGCACCGACGCGGTGATTTTCATCGGCGAGATCGGCGGCACCGCCGAAGAAGAGGCCGCGGCGTACATCAAGCAGAACTTCAAAAAGCCCGTGGTCGCGTTTATCGCCGGGCAGACCGCGCCGAAGGGACGGCGGATGGGCCACGCGGGAGCGATCATCTCGGGCGGGCACGGCGGTGCGGCCGACAAGATTGCGGCGCTCAAGGCGGCCGGCATCAGCGTCGCGATGAGCCCGGCCGATCTCGGCTCAACCATGAAGGCCGCGCTCGACGGTCGCAAGAATTGAAAGCTACGCTTGAGTTCCGGCGCATATCACAACGGCAGTAGGTGGATGGCGATCGAACGGACATTGGCAATCATCAAGCCCGACGCGGTGGGGCGTGGGCTTTCGGGCGACATCATCAAACGCATCGAGGGCGCCGGGCTTAAGCTTCGTGCGATGCGCCTGATCCGCCTGGGGCGGGCGCAGGCTGAAGCGTTTTACGAGGTGCACAAGGCGCGGCCGTTTTACGGCTCGCTCTGCGAGTACATGTCGTCGGGACCGGTGGTGGTGATGGCGTTGGAAGCCGACGGCGCGATCGCGAAGTGGCGCGACCTGATGGGTGCGACGGATCCGGCCAAGGCGGCCCCCGGCACCATTCGCAAAGAGTTCGGCATGGATGTCGAAAAGAACGCGACGCACGGCTCGGACGCGCCTGAGACCGCGGCGCGCGAAGTGGCGTTCTTCTTCAGCAGCCCTCGACATCGTGGCGTAGGCTCGTTTTTTTGGCGGTTGTCCGATACCTCGCATCGATTCTCGCCGTGACGCTCGCCGAACTGACGGCTGAATTCCCGACCGAAGAGAGGCGCGGAGCCTGATTCTATTCGCCCAGAGGCATGCATGGCGAAAAAAACCGATCCACCAACGCCCGCCCGATCGAGACGCAAAACGCCGGAAGTGTCACCTACAGACGTGGAGTTCGAGGCGACGGTCGACAAGATCAAAAGGGCCACCGAAAATCAGCCCGAAGGGAGCGCGATGAGCGAGCAAGAACCGCGCGATCCAAACCCACCGGCAACCGGCAGCGAGGTCGAAAAGAGCCACGAGGAGGACACGCGAGTCGTCATGGAACGGCAACCGCCTCAGATAGAAGCCGAACCGCCGAGGCACGCTAGCCCGTACGGTGAAAGCCACTGGGTCAATACCGTTATCGCGGCCGCAAATTGGCGCACCCCGCGAGCAATATTGGATGCGCTTCTTATTCTTTTTATTTTTGGCGTGATGTTCGCGACCTGCCAGTACACCAGTACTGCGAAATTGGCTCAACGTCCTTGGGTGGGGGTAGGTGGATTGTCGGAAGACACCTTGAGTACTGACGCCGTCGGCGAGAATTTTACGCTGAGCGCGGAGAGGAAAATCGACATGGGAGTTGTCCTACGAAACTATGGCAACTCGCCGGCCCTGCATGCGGCAACGAATTTGCAGCCCTTAATTGCCGCCGCGCCGCCTGCGGACGTAAATGCCTGGACGGAGAAGACTCTGCCGCAATACGATTGCAGGTCTCATTTGACTAATGACTACGGACCGATGTTTCCCTCCGGTTATGGGTCCTTCCATTACACCGATCACGAACCCGAGGTATCTCGGCCAGTTATCAGCCCGTTGGACTTCAATGACATTGTGACGGGAGATAAGGATCTGTACGTAATGGGATGCGTCCGGTACGAGGATCAATGGGGTAACCTTCACTATACCGACTACTGTCTTTATCTTGTTCACCCGCTCGGCAGTCCTACCGGCTCTTTGGAGTACTGCCCAAAGGGCAACGATGCGAATTAGCATCGATGAAAGCGGATCGGCTTAGCCGCAATGCGCTGGGATTACCTCAAATCGTTGCCTCGACGCTCGCAAATATTGCCCCGGCGGTAAGTTTCTATTTTGGTTTCGGGTTAATCGTCGTCGGCGCTGGGGTTGCCGCACCGCTGACAATCATCGTAGCGATGGTGGCGATTCTCTTTCTCAGCAACACGCTCGCTGAATTCTCAAAATACAGGCCGAGCACCGGATCATTTGTCACCTTCATTGGCATGGCCTTCGGCCCCAGCGCCGGGGCCGCGGCATCGTTGTTCACCGTTGTCGGCTATTCGATAGCGGCAGCGGCGATTGTCGCCATGTCCGGGGGATGGGCGCACGATACGTTCAAGCTTTATCTTGGGCTCGATATACATTGGCAATTGCTATGTGTTGCCGCGACCGGCATTTGCGGTTTTCTGGTCGCGCGCGGGGTAAAAATCTCGACCATTTGGGCTGCAATCTTTTTTTATTTCGAGCTTGGGCTCCTGCTGGTCGGGGCTGTCGTCATGCTCGTCGTCAATCGCGGGTCGCTTGGCTGGGCGCCGTTCCTGCCGTCGAATCTCTCGGGCGGCTTGGCCGGTGTCGGGCTTGGCTTTCCGCTTGCGGTCTACGCATTCGTCGGGTGGGAAAATTCCGCCACTTTGGCCGAAGAGACCGAAAATCCCCGCAAGAACATTCCGCGAGCCCTGGTGATCGGCACATTTACGATCGGCGTCGTTTATGTATTTCTTGCTTATGCTACGGAAATTGCTTTTCACAATGATGCCAAAGCAATCGGCGATTCCACGATTCCGTTCATCGACGCTCTCAAAGGCTCGGGCGCCGGCCTTTTGATTATTGCCTACCTGGCCGGCATGACCAGCATATTCTCTTGCCTGCTTGGGCTGACCAATTCTCAGGCGCGGATATTGTTCAGTGCCGGGCGTGAGGGTCTATTGCCGGTATTTTTCGGCAAAATCCATCCAAGGCACAAGACGCCGCACATCGCGATGTGGCTGTTTATTCTCAGTGCGCTCGCGATTACGCTGGTGTTTGGCTGGAAACATGATCCGGTCAAAATCTTTGGCGACACTGGGTCGCTAGGGACGATCCCTATTCTTATTGTATATCTTGTCACCACCGTCGCGTTGCCGGTTTATATCCTCCGGTTTCACAAATCCGAGTTCAATTACCTGAAACATCTGATCATCCCGTTTCTTGGTGTGGTTCTGACGCTGTTCCCACTGTGGGGCCTGGTTCAGCCGGGACAGCCCGCGCCATTTAACCTGTTTCCCGCGATGACCGGTGTCGGGCTTGTGCTCTCCATAGTATATGGGATCATTCTGGCGCGCCGGTCGCCTGATCTTGTGCAGACTATTGGCAGCTATGTCGCTGACGAGGAGTACTAGATAAAGCTCGGGGCGGGAGCGGATCATCGGATCCGCTCCCGCCCCGTTGCATTACTGACTATAGCGTTGCCGGCTTAGTAATAGTCAACCGGATCGATCTGGCGCTTCGCACCGTACCAGAACAGCATATTCTCGGTCAGCCCCTGCAAAGTGAACTTGCCCGGCGGCATCAGGAGGCGCTTGAACATCGACTTGAGCGAGTAGAACTCCTTGGTGCACCGCCACACGCCCTCTTCGACCTGCTGCGGCGAAAGCTTCGCGGGCACGAACATGCAGCGGAAGTTGTTGGTGTACATGTCGGCGTCGGGGATGATGACGCGGCCTTCCTGCTCGAGCTTGGTGCGCATCGGCGTACCCTTGCGCGGCGTGACCGTGTTGAAGAACGCCTCGGGCGCCTTGACCTCGTGAAGGAAGGCGAGGGTCTGGTCGAAGATCTGCGGCTGGTCCTCCTCCAGCCCGAAGAGGAAATTGAGTGAGTAGTAAATTCCGTAGTGCTCCAGGCGCTTGAGCAGTTTCTTGTAGTCCTTGGTGTGGTTCTGGATCTTGCTCATCGAGAGCAGGCTGTCCTGGCTTATCGATTCCACTCCGATATTGACGTGGAACACACCGGCCTGGGCCGCGAGATCGAGCA
Source organism: uncultured delta proteobacterium (assembly GCA_963815255.1). Classification (GTDB taxonomy): domain Bacteria; phylum Desulfobacterota; class Binatia; order Binatales; family Binataceae; genus JAKAVN01. Next base: position 60,781 of record CAWFGH010000009.1, read on the forward strand.
GATCCTCGTCATGGTTGGAGTTGATGGTCCACAGGCACGAGAACTTGATGTTGAGCGGAATCAGCGCGCGGAACAGTTCGCGCGCGAACTTGTGCTTGCCGGTGATTTGGTCGTCGATGAACTGGAAGCGGTGAAAGCCGGTGACCGCGATGACCTGCTTGATCTCCTCGACGATGTCCTCGATGGGACGCGTGCGATAGCTGCCCTCGTAGAAGACCGGGATTTCGCAGAACGAGCAGCGATACGGACATCCGCGGCTCGCCTGCACCGGCACCGCCTTGAACAGGTACCGGTTGAGCTTAAGCAATTCGTGGCGCGGACGCGGCAGGTTCTTCAGGTCGTGCAGCTTGTCGGCCTTGTAGATGCGCTTGAGCTTGCCGTCTTGCCAGTCGCGCAGCAGCGGCTCCCAGACCAGGTCGGCCTCGCCCTGGACGACAGCGTCGGCGTGCTTGAGCGCTTCCTCGGTCTGGAGCGTGGCATGGAACCCGCCCATCACGACCGGGATGCCGCGTTTGCGAAACTCATCGCCGAGCTGGTAGGCGCGCAGCGAGGCGCCGATGGTGGTGGTCATGCCGACCAGGTCCCAGCCCGCGTCGAAGTCGATCTCTTCGAGCCGCTCATCGCAGAGCGTCACCTCGAAGTCGTCGGGCGTCAGTCCCGCCAACAGCGGGATCATCAAACCCATAATTAAGCGCCAGCGCGTTTTATGCGGCGTGCCGTCCAGATGGATCGTCGTCGGTTGTACCAGCAGGATCCGCGGTTTCTTCACACTGCCTCCTGGCGGCGCTGCGTTTGCGCGGGCCGCCGTTCGAGCTTGCTTCGCCCGTTGTGTCGATGGGTGGTCATCCACCACATCACGAGGGCAAAGACGTAAGTGCCAAATGCCGTACCCCAGGCGAAATAGTTAATCCTGCCGAGCAGCGCCAGCACGACCAGCAGATAGGCGAAGTCGCGGCCGCTCACCCGTTCAACTTGTGCGATGAACTGCTCGGCCCGCTCACCGTTGACGCGTGTCGCGCGCCAGGTCGTGAGCGCGCACAGGCCGAAGCCGACCAACAAAATGGCGAGCAGGTAGATGTAAGCGCGGCTGCCGCTCGCCCGGTAGCATCCAGTCGTGATACCGGCGAAGATCGCGACATGCACCAGGTTGTCGGTTATCACGTCAAGCCGCGCGCCCCAGCGCGACTCGGTCATCTTGAGCCGCGCCAGCTCGCCGTCGACGCCGTCGAAGGTCACCGAGACCAGGAACATCAGCGCCGCAATCAGGCGTGGCCAATAGCTCGGCAGGCTGAACAGCCAGGCGCTCAGCAATCCCAGCGCCGTGTTAGCGAGGGTCACCTGGTTGGGCGTGATCGCGGTGCGCGCGAGGCGCAGGCTGATTCGCCACGACAGCCGCCGGTCGACCCATCGCGCCATCAGCGCGTCCGTGTCGGCGCTCTCGCGACGCAACTCGCGCGCGAGACGGCGTTCGGCCTCCCGGATGTCCGTCGGCCGCCCGTCGAGCGCGAAGGGCAACTGCCCGCTCGGCTTGAGCTGCGAGGCTATCGCGCCCGGTCCTTCGACCAGCCGGCCCAACGGCCCTGCCGTGAGACTGCCGCCGCGCGCGCTGTCGGTGCTCTCGACGCTGACGACCTCGCCGGGCCGGGCTGCCTGATTGGCGAGCAGCCCGCGCAACTGCGAAGCCGCGAGCACGAGGTTTCCTCTTAGGGCGATACAGGGTGCGTCGGCCGGCAGTTGCTCAAGAACTTGAACGAACGAGCCGACGAAATTGATCTCGGGATGGTCGCGGAACGATCCCAAAGAGGCGCGCAAGCCGCTAGCGTCGAGATCGTCGGCCTCGATAAAGAATCGCTTCACTCCCGCGCGTTGACACATAAGAATCAGGCGCTCGAGCAGCGATCGCCCGAAGATCATGTTGCCCGCGCGAGCCGGAACGTTGATTAAAGCTGTATCAATCAAAGAAAGCCTTATTTAACAAAGGTTTTTAGTCTATTTGGAGAGCTGAGTCAATGCACTGACCGTGCGGTCTGTCCGCCCTCCGTCCACCGTTCGTCACGCGCCTGTTCAAAACTTTTAACTTTCGCGTAACTGCGCTCATTCAAGTTCTTAACCGTCTCATTTGTAGAGCCTCACTGCGATGGCTGCTAAGCTTGGGCGGTGGCCAGTCCGACCCGGGCGATCCTATTCGACTTCGGCGGCACACTCGACCATCCACATCATTGGCTGGACCGTTTCGTGCGCCATTACCATGCGGCCGGCATGCGGGTTACCCGTGCCGAGCTGGACGTGGCCTATTCGCATGCCACGAATACGGCGTACCAGGCCGGTGATGAGATTCATCGCCACAGCTTGCGCGAGCTTGTGAAGCTCCTAGTCGCGCATCAGTTCGACCATCTCCATCGCCACGGGCCCGACAGCATTCGCGAGCATCTCGTGGGCTTAGGCGAGGAACGTCATGACCTGGCCGATCGTATCGCGTCCGGTTTCGCCGAGGAGTCGGCGGAAGGACTCGCGCGCAGCCGAGTGCTCCTCAAGGAGCTGTCGCACGACTTCAAGCTCGGTGTGGTTTCAAATTTTTACGGCAACCTTCAAGTAGTCCTGTTCGAGGCCGGCATCCGCGAGCTTATCCAGGTCGCGATCGACTCCAAGCACATGCGCGTCTTCAAACCCGACGAGCGCATCTTCGCGGCCGCCCTCAAAGTGCTCGACCTGCCGCACAACCAGGTCGCGATGGTGGGTGATTCACTGCACAAGGATTGCGCACCTGCGCGCAAGCTCGGCATGCGCTCGATTTGGCTGCGGGCGCAACACGCGGGAGCGGGCGAGCATCCGCAGGCGCGCGAGGCGGCCGCCGTGGCCGACCATACGATCGATACGCTCGATGAGCTCAAGGGGCTGAAATGGTAACCGGTCTTCCCGGCGCGATTATCGCCGCCGGCCGGGGCGAGCGGCTGCGCGGCGCGGTGAATGATCTGCCTAAGCCGCTGGTCGAGCTCGGTGGCGAGACGATGCTTGTACGGCAGGCGCGAATGTTGCGCCAGGCAGGTGCCGAAACCGTCGTCGCACTGATCAACTCCGAGACCGCCAGCTTTATCGTGGCCCGCGCCGTGCGGATTCCGCCATGGATGAAAGTCCAGGCGCGCGATACTCCAAGTTCGATGGAATCGCTGTTCACGCTGGGCGAGCATTTGCGCGGCGCTCCGCATTTTCTGCTGGCCACGGTCGACGCGGTGGTCGATGCGGCTGAAATGCGCCGCTTCGCCGGCCGCGCGCTGGAGCTTACCGCCGGCAGCGGCGCGGCGCGCTTCGACGGCGCACTGGCGGTGGTACGATGGCGCGGCGACAAGCGGCCGCTGTTCGCCGAGGTCGCGCCTAACGGCGCGATCGTGGCGCTCGGCGAGCGCGAGAGCGCGATGGTCACGGCCGGTTTCTATTACTTGCCCGCGGCGATTTTCGATTTTGCGCCGCGCGCGCGCGCCGAGCGCCTCGACGCGATGCGCAAGTTGCTCGCGATGGCGGTCGCGAGTGGGATGCGCCTTGCCGCAGTCGAACTGGAGGCAACGATCGACGTCGACGAGTCGGCCGATCTTGCCGCCGCGCGCGCGATGGTCGCTCGCGGTGAACCCAACGGAAGCGGGGGCTGAAGATGCGCGCGCTGGGGGTTTATCGCGAGCCCGAGTTCTCGCCGGGCAAGGTCGACCACGACGCCGCGATTCTCGACGCGGTGCTGGCCGAACTCAAGCGTCATGGCGTTGAGATCTCCGCGATCAGCGCGGCGCGCCTGGTCGACGATCCGCCGGCGGGCGCCGATCTGGTGCTCGCGATGTGCCAGGGTGAGCGCGCGCTCGGCCGCCTGGTGGCGCTCGAGCAGCAGGGCGCGATCGCGATCAACTCGGCGCTCGCTATCCGCAACTGCTATCGCGATCTCCTGTGCGCCGGCCTCGTTCACGCCGGCGTGCCCGTGCCGAGCGGCGCGCTGGTCCGCACCGGCTCGCGCCCGCCGGACCTGACGCCGCTCGGCGTGCTGGACCTCGATTCCCCGATGTTCGTCAAGCGCGGCGACTTGCATGCACTTGCGCCCGAGGACGTGCAGCGGGTAGAAAACCGTGGCGCACTGCGCTCGGCGCTGGCCGGGATGGCGCAGCGCGGAGTGCCGATCGCCTACGTGCAGCAGGCGGTCGAGGGCAGGGTGGTAAAGTTTTACGGCGTCAGCGGCGGCGAGTACTTCGCCGCGCTCGACGAAGAAGACGAAAAGGAGACGTCATCCGAGCAAGTGCGGCTCGATTTGGCCAGGAGCGCCGCGGCTGCCGCCGCCACGCTCGGTCTCGAGACTTGGGGCGGCGACGCGGTGATCGACGGTGATCGCTTTATGATGATCGACTTCAACGACTGGCCCAGCTTCAGCCGGGTACGCGAGGCCGCCGCCCGCGCGATTGCTCGGCGCTGCTTGATGCTCGCGCGCCGGCCGCGCCAGGGCTTCTAAGCCATAATTTGGCGCGAGGACGCAGGCAGGCCGCAGCATGAGCAAACCGCAAACCCCGACGCCGCGAACGGCCGGCAGACCGAAAATAGTGGACGGACCGAAAGTCGTAGAGGGACCGAAGGTCGCAGACGGAACGAAAACCGCCAATGGATCCAGGGCGGTTACTGATTCCAGGACCGTCAACGGTTCCGCGACCGCGAAGCGAAGTACGATCCGCGCGCGGGTCCGGTCTTCAGCCTAAAATAACCACTCCAGTTCCGGGACCAAAATCGCGCGCGCTGTTCGCCGAGGAGCAGAGCCATATCGCGCCCGGCCGTCAGCGTATCTCGCTGCTTGCCGGAGTCGCGTTCGATCACGGCGAGGGCGCGACGCTCACCGACGTCGACGGCAACGTGTTCGTCGATTTTTTTGCCGGCGTCGCGGTCGCGAGTCTCGGCCACGGCCATCCGGCGCTCGCGCAGGCGCTCGCGCATCAGGCCTCGCGGCTGATCGTCGGCACCTTCGCCACGCCCGAGCGCGCCGAGGCGTTCAGGATGCTCGCCGAGGCTGCGCCCGCTGGACTCGACCGCGCTCATCTATATAGCGGCGGTGCCGAGGCGGTTGAGGCGGCGCTCAGGCTCGCGCGCTCGAAAACCAAACGGCACGAGGTGCTGAGCTTCTGGGGCGGCTTCCACGGCAAAACCGGCGGCGTGATCGGACTTATCGGCGACGAATCCAAGCAGGGCTACGGCCCGCTGCCCGGCGGCCAGTACGTGGTCCCGTATGCCGACTGCTATCGATGCCCGTTCAAGCTGGAATATCCCGAGTGCGGGATGTACTGCGTCGACTTCGCGCGTCAGCAACTCAAGCACGGCTCGGCGGGTGCGCTGGCGGCCGTAGTGGTCGAGCCGATGCAGGGGACGGCGGGTAACGTGATTCCGCCCGACGATTACCTGCCCGCGGTAAAGGAACTCGCGCACGAGCATGGCGCGCTGGTGATCGCGGACGAAATGATCACCGGCTTCGGGCGCACCGGGCGGATGTGGGGGATCGAGCACAGCCGCGTCGCGCCCGACATCATGACGATCGGCAAGGGGATGGGGTCCGGCTTCCCGGTCGCGGGCGTACTGCTCAGCGATGAGCTGGGAAAGAGCGAGCCGTTTGGCAAGCCGAGCGCGTCGTCGTCGAGTTACGGCGGCAATCCGCTGGCCGCGGTGGCGGTCGCCGAGACGCTCCGCGCGATCAAGCGCGAAGGCCTGATCGAAAATTCCGCCGTTGTCGGCGCGTTCATGCTCGAGCGCCTGATGCGGCTCAAAGAGAAATACGAATTCATCGGCGATGTGCGCGGCAAGGGCCTGCTGATAGGCCTCGACCTGGTGCGCGATCGCAAAACCAAGGAGATGCTCGGGCGTTCGATAACCGAGGCCATCTTCAAGGAGGCGCTGAGGCGCGGCCTCCTGGTGATGGGCTATTTTCCGCGCATGCGGATCAATCCGCCGCTGGTCATCACGCGCGAGCAGGCCGAAGCGGGTATCGAGATTCTCGACGAGGTTTTCGCCCACGTCCGCGACCATCTCGACTGGCGCAACGCTCCGTAGCCGAAAAGAGTGGACGATGGCTGAGGATGCGGGAAATCGCGGACTGTTCTGCGACCTGGCGGGGACACTGGTGAAGATGGATGACACCCGCCAGCTTCCGCTGGGCCCCGACGGAAAAATCGTGGTCGAGCTGCTGCCCGGCGTGGCCGAGAAGCTAAGCCCAATACGCGATCATCTGATCTTCGTCGTCACCAACCAAGCCGGGATCGCGCGCGGGCGGCTTAGCCTCGCGCAGGTCGAGGCCGCGATTGGCGAGCTCGACCGCCAGCTCGGCGACATCCTGACCGGATGGCAGATCTGTCCGCACGACGACGCCGACCGATGCGCCTGCCGCAAGCCCAGAGGCGGGATGCTGACCGAGTTGGGCGCCACGTATGGCGTGGACATGGCGAGCTCGACGATGGTTGGCGATCAGGAAATCGACGCCGCGGCGTCGCGCGCGGCGGGCGTCGGCCACTTCATCTGGGCGCACGATTTCTTCGGCTGGAAATAGCCGCTGTAGGCCGTATCGCGCGTCTTTCGAACCGCCTGTATGTCGCTCGGCAGGCTGAACTTGACCGAGGCGGCGAAAGCCGACAGATTGTTCTGTGCCGGGTGGGGACCGCAACAATTGCCCGATGACTTGATGAAGCCAACATCTACAGATCGTCGACGCTGGATGAGCAGGATAGCCGGTATCACCGCAGCTATATTGCTTCTGGCGCAGACGGTTGGTGTTGCGCATTTCCATCCGCTCCCCTCCCAGCAGAAATACGTCACCAATGCCGCCGTCAGCGTTGACGACGGCCTCTGTGCGCTCTGTCTCGTCCGCTTCCATAGCCCGGCCGCATTGATCGTCGCGCCTCATCCGGCGGCGCCGATCATGGTCGAAGTGACCGCTCTTGGCGCGGCTAGGATGGAGCCGCTTTCTTCGTATCGATCGCATCGCTTCGGCCGGGCTCCGCCCGCGTCGGTCTGAACTCCCCGTTTCTGGCAAAACTCAGTACTCAATTGCGCGCGGCCTCGGTCGCGCGCGGTGCCGCGCGCGCGAAATCGCGGCGGCGTGATGCTTTGCTCTGGAGGAGTGTGCGATGCGATCTTTACCCCTGCTTGTGCTGGGACTGGCAACCCTGTTGATCCAGATATTCTTGATATTCGTCTCGTCTGCCGAAGGTTCACAGACGTCTAAGGTGACGCGGCAGACCGTCACTGGAACCGTTACCGACGCACTTGGCAGGCCGCTTGCGGGCGCCAACGTGGAACTCCAGAACAGCGCCGGCAAGACCGTCGCGAAAGCGAAAAGCGACGCCGAGGGCCGCTTCACTTTTGCCGACGTCGCGCCCGGCGTCTACGCGGTCGTCGCCAAGAAGGCGACCTTCAAGCCCGCGACCTCGATCGTCAGCGTCGCGGCATCGGGCGCAAAACCCTTGACGCTCGCGCTTCAGTCGGAAGCCGCGCTTAGCATGGCGGTGGTGGCGCAGCGCCTCAACAAGGCGCGCAACAGTCTGTCGCCGGAGACGGGAGGCAGCGTCTATCGCTTCAGCGAGCAGGCGATCAAGGACCTGCCTCAGGGCAATAATACTGCGCTGAACGACGTGCTGCTTCAGGCGCCCGGCGTGGTGCAGGATTCATTCGGCCAGCTCCACGTTCGCGGCGACCATGCCAACCTGCAGTACCGGATAAACGGGGTTCAGTTGCCGGAAGGCATCACCGGCTTCGGCCAGGTGCATCAGTCCGCGCTTTGCGCAAAGCATAAGCCTGCTGACCGGCGCCCTACCTGCCGAGTTTGGACTACGCACCGCCGGCGTCATCGACATCAAGACCAAGGACGGATTGCTGGAAAACGGCGGCGATGTCGAGTTCTACGGTGGGCAGCGCTCGACGATACAGCCAAGCTTCGAGTATGGCGGTTCAATCGGCAAGTTCAGCTACTTCGTGACGGGCCAGTACCTCAGCACCACCCGCGGTGTCGAGCCGCCGACTCCGGGGCCGTCACCGATTCACGACCAGTCTTACCAGGGCCAGGCGTTCGGTTATTTTTCGTATTTTCTGAGCCCCACCACACGGCTCAGTCTGGTAACGGGTTCGGACGTGAACCATTTCCAGATCGGGGCGAATCCTGGCCAACCTCAAGTCTTTGCGCTATCGGGCGTTCCGGTCTATCCGTCGGCGGGCATCGATGAAAACCAGTTCGAACAGAACTACTTCGGAGTATTCGCTCTGCAGGGGACTATCGGCTCGAACTTCGACTATCAGATCGCGCCCGTTCAGCCGCTATTCGACGGTATCGTTCTACCCGGATTTCGACGGCGACCTGATCTATCAATGGCGCCGCTTCCAGGGTGTTCCGAAGCGATTGGGGAAACGGCATTCAGGCCGATGCGACCTACAGGGCATTCGCATCACATACGTTTCGTCTCGGCGCATTCTTCGATTCCGAGCGCGCGGAAATCGACAATCACGAGGCGACCTTCCCCATCGTCAATGGCACTCCTTCCAATCTTCCGATTTCGATCGTCGACAACAAGGCGCTCCAGACCTGGATCTATAGCGTCTATGCGCAGGACGAATGGAAGCCAGTCGAGAAGCTCACGATCAACTATGGCGTGCGCTTTGACCTGTACGACGGGCTGACGCGGGCGGACCAGGCGAGTCCGCGGGTGGGTGCGGTGTATAGCCTCTTCAAGGGCACCACGCTCCACGCTGCCTATGCCCGGTATTTCACGCCGCCGCCGACGGAACTCGTTTCGGTAAGCGACATCGCGAAATTTGCCAACACCACAGGCGCAACACCTAGCATGGGCAATGGCAACCCGACCGTCGAGCGCGATCACTATTTCGATGCCGGTATAACCCAGCAAGTGATTCCGGGACTCAACTTAGGAATAGATTCGTACTACAAAAAGGCCCGTGACCTGATCGACGAGGGACAGTTCGGCCCCGCCCTTATCTTTCAAACCTTCAACTACGCGAAAGGCCGCGTCTACGGCGTCGAACAAACGGGCTCGTACACTCACGAAAACCTGTATCTGTACGAGAACTTCGACTACAGCGTCGCGCAGGGCACTCAGGTCGAATCCGGGCAATTCAATTTCGCGCCGGACGAACTCGCTTTCATCAAAACTCACTATATCTTCCTGGATCACGACCAGACCTTCTCCGCCTCGGCCGGCGCCGTCTACAGATGGCAGGGGTTCACGTTCAGTATCGATGGAATCTACGGGAGTGGGCTCAGAGCCGGCTTCGCCAACACCGGCAACCTGCCGTACTACATCCAGATCGACGCCGGTATCCGCAAGCGCTTCGTCCTGCCCAATGCTGGCGCGATGGAAGTGCGCGCTGCGGTAGTCAATCTCAACGATCGTACGTACGAGATTCGTAACGGAACAGGGATCGGCGTCTTCGCACCGCAATTCGGTCCGCGCCGCGCGTTCTACGGCGGAATAAAGTGGGACCTTCCTTCCTTCAGCCGAACCGCCATACAGTGAAACCGGCGAAAGTTGAAGGAGTGAAAAGTGAAAACGTGAAGAGCCGAAAGACGCCCGCCGTTCCGGAGCCGAGAATACACGCGAGGATTTAGCAATGCATGAACTGAGCAGTGCTTGGAGTGAGCTGCAATACGGCGGCATGATCATATATCCGCTCTTGTTGCTCGGAATTATCGCCGTGCTGATCATTCTCGATCGGGCGGTGGCTTACTACCGATCCCTTCGACTGCCGAGTTCGCTGGCCGAGTTGGTCGAGACCTACGGCTTTGCCTGGGATGAACTGGACCGCCAACTGGCGGCGCTAGCGCCGGTGAATGTCTACCGGCGGTTCTTCGAGGTGATTAGCGATAATCGCAACAAGCCCGCGTGGTGGGTCGAATCGCGCGCCGGCGACGAAGCGGGCGATATCGAGAAGAGCCTGAGCCGCGGCTTGTGGATACTCGAAACGGTGGTTACCGCGGCGCCATTGTTGGGCCTGCTCGGAACTATCACCGGCATGATGCAGGCCTTCAAGGTAATCGGTGGGTCGGGACTGGTCGCGCCAACGCAGGTGACTTCGGGCGTGGCGCAGGCGCTGATATCGACGGCACTGGGCCTTCTGATCGCGCTCTTCGCATTGTTCGGATTCAACTTCTTCGCGCGCACGCAGTCGCAAGCGCTCGATCACCTGGAACGCCTGGGGTCGCGGCTGATTGACCATATCCGCCTGGACGAGGAAACCGGAGAAAAGGAGGCGATCGCCAGCGTCACCCCGCTCGCGCCGCGCGAGGGGAGGGTCAAGCGATGAAGCTGCGCAAGGGACGAGGTTATCGGCGCGGCCGAATCGAGATCATCCCGATGATCGACGTGATGTTCTTCCTGCTGGTGACGTTCATGCTGGCGTCGCTGTCGATGCAGAGTCTCAACTCGATCACAGTAAATCTTCCGCAGGGCGATGCTCCCAACCTCCAGCACAAGGAGCCGGTCGCACTGACTATTACCAAGGATAGCAAGATCTTTCTCGACAAGACTCCGACCACGCTACCGACGCTGGCATTTACGCTGAAGAGCATGCTGCAGGGAGCGGATAAGGGAGTGGTGGTCAACGCGGACGGTGCCGCGCCCGAAGGTATTGTGGTGGAGGCGATGCTCCAGGCGCGCCGGGCAGGGGTGGAGCATTTTCTGATCGCGGTCAAGCGCGAATGAACGATGCGGTTCAAACAGCTTCGCCATTCCTGGATGAACCCTGGCGGCGGCTGGCCTGGATCGCGCCGCTATCAATTGCAATCTGGGCCGGGGTACTGCTTGGCTTCGCGATGGTGCTCAAACAGACGGCGCCGCCGTTGCCGGAACTGAAGCCGATCGAAGCGCGGATCGTCGAGTTGCCCCCGGCTGCCGGTCTTCAGGGCGGCCCGGCGGCAGTGCCGCATCCGGTCGCGCCGGCGCCACCCAAGCCCAAGCCCCACGTCGAGGTCCGGCGCAAAGCGCCGGTGCATCCGCACAAGCTGATAATCCCGGAAGCTCCGCCGTCGTTCGCCGGGACGCGAAAAGAAGCACCCGCGGAATCGAGCGCGAGCACCAAGACCGCGCCGACGGGCGGCGGTGCCGAGAGCAGTGGCGCGCCGGAGGAGAAAGGCGGCGGGTCGGGACTCGGCAGCGACAGCCTTGGCGCGCGGGCGATCTATTCACCGGTGCCGAAGATTCCGGACGACTTGCGCGAGGTCGCCTTTGAGGCGGAAGCGGTGGCGCACTTCGAGGTTTCTTACGACGGAAATGTGAAAGTGACGCTGGCGAAGCCGACCGCGGATCCGCGGCTCAATCAGATTCTGCTGACCACTCTGCAGCAGTGGCGTTTTTTTCCTGCGATGAAGGGTGGAGTGGCGATCGACTCAGCCTTCGACGTGCGAATCCCTGTAAGCGTTCAATGAGCGGAAGGCCTTCTATTTCAGTGTCTTGATGAAGCTCGCGTATGAAGTACAGTGACCGACCGGATGCAGGTCATGCCGATAGTCCTGGCCTCGGCGACGCTGATCTCGACCGGGCTTGGCGGAATGGCGGCGCTACGGTTTCGCGATCGCCTTCACCTCCTGCTCGGGTTCAGTGCTGGCGCCGTAATGGCCGTGGCGCTGTTCGACATACTGCCCGAGGTCTTTGCGCTGGAGGGCGGGTCCTCATACATGCCATTCGCGGCGGCAGGATTCCTGGCCTTCTTCGGGCTGGAGCGCTACACGGCGCTCCATCGCTCTCGTGAACACGTCCACACCGCGACCGCGCACGAGCAGGAACTTGGCACGCTGTCCGCGGCCGGATTGACCTTTCACAGTTTTCTCGACGGCGTCGCTATCGGAGTGGGCTTTCAAACCAGCGCGAAAATAGGATTGCTGATCGCTCTGGGAATAATCGCGCACGATCTGAGCGATGGCCTGAACACGGTGACCGTCGTCCTGGCCCATGGCAGTCCGCGCACGCGTGCGATGTCCTGGCTCGCGGCGGACATGATCGCGCCGGTTCTGGGCGCCGCTACCGCGCTCGTCATAAATCTGGACGGACTCCTGCCGTGGCTGCTCGCTTTTTTCGCCGGCTCGTTTCTTTACATCGGAGCCTCGGACCTCCTGCCCGAGGCGAGAGAGCACGATTCGCCATGGGTCGGCGTGGCCACAGCCATGGGGATGTCTGCAATTTATCTGGCAACCGAAGTGCTCCGAAGATTCTGATTTGGTTGTTCGCCGATTTTCGACGCGTGAATTCCGATAGGCGTTCGGATTGGATTCACGGGCTGGCATTCGTGGCTGCTTTTTGACAGAAATCGGCCTTGAGCACAGCGCTCTATGGCGTCTTTCATCTGATAAACGCAAGGAGATGACAGCATGAAAATCGGACTGCTGATGCCGTTTACCGAGGACACCGCCAACCCGGCCGACTTTTGCCGCGCCGCCGAGGCGTTGGGTTTCGAATCGATGTGGGTGCCCGAGCATCCGATTTTGCCCGCCAATCCCAAGACGCCGTTCCCGCAGGGCGGGCCAATTCCGCCGGTCTACTCCCACATGGGCGATCAGTTCGTCGCGCTCAGCATGGCCGCCGCTGCGACCAAAAAACTGAAGCTCGCCACCGGCATCTGCCTGGTGCCCGAGCACAACCCGATGATCCTGGCCAAGCAGATCGGCAGCCTGGACAACTTCTCGGGCGGCCGCTTCATCTTCGGAATCGGGGCCGGATGGCTGCGCGAGGAAACCGAGCTGCTCGGTGGCGACTTTCCGCATCGCTGGACGCAGACCGCCGAGTACGTCGCCGCGATGCGCGCGCTGTGGACCAAGGGCGAAGCGTCGTTCGAGGGAAAGTACGTCAAGTTTCCCGCGATCCGATCCTATCCGCGCCCCGCGCAGCCGGCCGGGCCGCCGGTGTTGCTCGGCAGCCGCGACAAGAACGCGCTCAAACGAGTTGCCAAGTGGGGCGACGGATGGTGTCCGATTCGCATCACCGTCGAGGAGATGAAACAGGCGACCGCGCAGTTGCGCGAGGAGTGCCACAAGGCCGGCAGCGACTACGCCAGGCTGGACTTGACCGTGATGGGCTCGGTCGGCGACGAACGCGCCAAGGCCCAGGACGAACTCGGCCGGTACGCGGGGCTCGGCGTCGGCCGGTTCGTGATCGCGCTGGTCGCGGGCGCGCTCGGGCCGGACAAATACGCCCCGGAACTCGAGCGGCTCGCCAAGGTATACGTTTGAAGGTCTATATCTGAGTGACAGGGGAGCCAATCAAGAGCAACGCGCTGGCGCCAGGATGATACTGCGCGGCGCGATTTCAGGCTTCGGCGAGGTTGCGGCGCAAGCGCATCTTGCCGGATGGCGTACGCGTCCCGAGGTCAATATCGTCGCGATTCACGACCCGGTCTCCGAGCGGCGCCATCATGCGATGCGTCTCATCCCGAACATCCGCGTCTACGACGACCTCGAACTGATGCTCGACGGCGAGCGGCTGGACTTCGTCGACGTCGCGAGCCCGCCCGCCTATCACGCGGCGACCGCTCGGATGGCGCTCGCGGCCGGCGCGCACGTGCTGGTCGAGAAGCCGCTATGCCTCGCGCACGACGAATTCGAATCCCTGCGCGCCGCCGCGTCGAGCCGTAACCGCGTTTTGATGTGCGTGCACAACTGGAAGCACGCCGCCACCTACCGGCTCGCGCACGACCTCGTCATGGCCGGGCGGCTCGGCGAGATTCGCTACATCGCGCTCGACCGCTTGCGCACGGCGCCGGCCGGCGTCGGCCTCGGCGCGAGCGGAAGATGGCGGCTGGGCACGGCGAGCGGCGGCGGAATCCTGGTCGATCACGGATGGCATGTGTTCTACCTGATGCGATGGCTGATGGGCGGCCTTGACCCGGCCGCAATCTCGGCCTTCATGGGCGTCGCTCAAGCGGCGCCGGTCGAGGACGTAGCCGACCTCAGGGTGATTTTTCCCGGCGACAGGATCGCTTCGGCTCATCTGAGTTGGCGCTCACCGGTCAGGCGCACGCGCGCGATGCTCTATGGCAGCGAGGCGGCGCTCGAGATCGACGGCGACCGCGTGACGCTGACCGCGCGGTCCGGAAAGTCGGAAGATGTGTCTCCGACGCCCGAGCCCGACGATTCCTACCACTCAGCCTGGTTCGCCGGGACGGCCGCCGACTTCGAACGTGCGGTCCATGAGAGCATAGAGGACGGGATCGAGTCGGCATCGGCTACGGAAAACCTTGCGGAGGCGCATGCCGCGCTGGCGCTGACCTTGGGCGCGCAGGAATCGAGCCGGCAGGGCGGCAGCCAGGTTAAGATCGTGTGAACTGCCTGTTACTTCAGCTCGTCAGCCCCTATTGACTTTAGGCAATCGGCCTATAAAGTGCTCATTGACCGGTAGGTTAGCGAGTGCTGGGGGCCATATTTTGAGGCCCGCCGAAGGCTCCTCCGTACGCACGGCTGAGAAGGTCCGGCGCGGGCGATGAGAGACAGCCAGGGCGCATCCGCCGGAGTATATGGCGTCTGAGTCGCGTTCGAGTTCGCAGGAAAAACCTCAGGATTCGCGGGATGAGATCCTCAAGGCGGGTATCCGCCTATTCGCCCGCCGTGGCTTTCACGAGACTTCGATGTCCGAGGTGGCGCGCGATGCGAAGGTCAGCAAAGCGCTGATTTTCTGGCATTTCAAGACCAAAGAGGAACTGTTCCTCGCGGTCCTCAACCGGTTGCTGGAGCCGTATTTTATCGACTTTGCCGAGGAGGTCGGGGCGCTGGACGAACGCGCGCAGTTGCGCAGGCTGGTGGAGTCCTACCTGCTCTTTGTACGCGACAATGCTCCCTCCGTGCGTTTTTTCCTCGGCCAGCTGCTGCATGGCGAAAAGGTCCCCGACGAGTTGGCCACGCAGGTGATGAAACTGTACGACGGCTATCGCGCACTCATGATCGATATCGTTCGCCGTGCCCAGGACAAGAATCTTTGCTCGCGCGACATCGCGCCCGAGGCCGCCGCCGGCTTCATGGTGTCGGCGCTTAACGGTTCGCTTATAGGCTTCCTGTTTGCGGGCGGCACGGCCGACGACTTGGGCGGGGCGGTCACGATGCTCGAGGAATGGCTGTTCCGCGATTCCGCAAAACGCTCCTCCGAGGGCGGCAAAGCCGTCGCTTAACCCCCTGCTTTTCAGGACCACGACTGGGAGAAACCATCAAAATGCGAGTACCGCTGAAACTGATGCTGGATCTTGGCCGCTACATGCGCCGCAAACGGCGCGCGGGCGAAAAATACTTCCCCCTGGTGCTGATGCTGGAGCCGCTGCACGCGTGCAACCTTGCCTGTATCGGATGCGGCCGGATCGTGGAATACAAGGACACGATCCGTGATCAGATGCCGCTGGAGGAGGCGCTCAGCGCGGCCGATGAAGCCGACGCGCCGATCGTCTCAATCTGCGGTGGCGAACCGCTGATGTACAAGCATATCGTGCCGCTCACCAAGGGACTGATCGAGCGCCAGCGCCACGTGCAGATCTGCACCAACGCGCTCCTGCTCGAACGGTTCATCCGCCAGGTTGAGCCCAGCCCTTATCTGTGCTTCAACGTCCATATCGACGGCATGCGCGAGACCCACGACCGCGTGGTCGACCGCGACGGGGTGTTCGACACCTGCGTGCGGATGATCAAGCTGCTCAAGGAGAAGGGCTATCGCGTGCAGACCAACTCGACCATCTTCCGCGAGACCGGCGCGGAGGAAATCGAGGAACTGGTCAAGATGCTCGGCGCGCTCGGCGTCGACGGGATGCTGCTCACGCCCGGCTATCACTACCAGGTGCTGACCAACGACGACATCTACCTCAAGCGCGAGGAGATGCCGGCGAAGTTCAAGCGCGTGCGCAAGCTCGCCGAGGACTACAAGATCATCAATACCCCAATCTATCTCGACTACCTGGTCGGCGAGCGCGACTTGCTGTGCAGCCCGTGGACCACGGTGACGCGCAATCCGCAGGGATGGAAGGGCCCGTGCTACCTGATCACCAACGGCCATTACAAAACCTTCAGCCAGATGCACGAGGCGACCGATTGGGAATACTACCGCACCAAGCAGGACATTCGATGCCGTGATTGCAAGCTGCACTCCGGCTTCGAGGGCACCGTGGCACTGCAGTTTGGGGAGAATCTGAAGGATTCGTGGCGGATGGTGCGCCACTACATGTCCTGACCGGGATGCTTCCCGGTGTGGGCGCCCGCGCTTGCCCCGCGTCGTGCGCGCGGACGCTACTCCGCACGGGGCTCTTGGTGGATGCGACGGCAGCTTGATGGCAGAAGCCAAACGCGATCATCCGCGCGCGCTGAAAGGCGCGGCCGCGGCAGAGATAAATTCGCGAGCCGTGTCGTCCGACGGACGCCAGCGCGCGAGCGGCGGCGCGCCGCTGGAAATCGAGCGCTACCTGCGCGAACGCGCGGCGATCGTCGAGCGAGCGCTCGCCGACGCGGTCGTCGAGCGCGGCGTTCCGGCCGGGCGTCTCTTCGAGGCGATGCGCTACAGCCTGCTCGCGGGCGGTAAGCGGCTGCGTCCGGTGCTCGCGCTGGCCGCGTGCGAAGCGGTGGGCGGTGGGCTTGAGGCCGCGATGGGATTCGCGTGCGCGATCGAGATGATTCATACCTACTCGCTTATCCACGACGACCTGCCGTGCATGGACGACGACGATTTGCGCCGCGGCCGGCCGACCAATCACAAGATTTACGGCGAAGCGATCGCCACGCTGGCCGGCGACGCGCTGCTGACCGACGCGTTCTCGATGCTCGCCAAATCCGGCGCGGCGTCCGCCGCCGTGCCGCCCGCGGCGCTCCTCGCGACGGTCGTGGAACTGGCGGAGGCGGCGGGCTCGGCCGGGATGGTGGCGGGGCAGGCGATCGATCTCCTCGGTGAAGGCCGCACGATGACGATCGAGGAGCTGGAATATCTGCATCGCAGAAAAACCGGCGCACTGTTTATCGCCGCGGTGCGCGGCGGTGCCCGTCTGGGCGGCGCCACCCAGGCGCAACTCGAGGCGCTGGAGGCTTACGCGCGCGCGCTCGGACTCGCCTTCCAGGTGATCGACGATATCCTCGACGTCGAGGCCTCGACCGAGCAGATGGGCAAGCGCACGGGCAAGGACGTCGTGCACGGCAAGAACACCTATCCCGGCCTTATCGGGCTGGACAAATCGTGGCAGTTGGCGCGGGATCTCGAGCGCCGCGCGCATCACGCGCTCGACGGGTTCGACCATCGCGCCGAACCGTTGAGGGCGCTGGCGAGTTTCGCCGTGGAGCGCAGACTGTGAAGCCAACCGCGGCTGAAAATTTCTCCGCGGCGGTCGCGCCGGCGCCGAATCATGCGCGCCAGGCGGTGCTGTTCGCGCCGGGAGATCTGCGCCTTTGCGATTTCACGCCGCCGCGCCCCGGCCCCGGCGAGCTTCTGCTGCGCGTCAAATGCGCGCTCAGTTGCGGCACCGATCTCAAGACCTATCGCCGCGGCCATCCGGTGTGGCGTCTGCCCACGCCGTTCGGCCACGAGTTTGCGGGCGTCGTGGCCGAGGTGGGCGAGGGCGTGACCGCGTTCAAGGTGGGCGACGAGCTGATGGCGGCGCCGACCGCGCCCTGCGGTGCGTGCTTTTATTGCCGGCGCGGACAGGAAAATCTCTGTGCGCAGGCGATGGAAAAGATGGTGATGGGGGCGTATGCGGATTTTCTGCTGCTGCCGGCTCATGTGGTCGCGCACAACGCCTTTCGCAAGCCCGCCGCGCTGGCTTTCGAAGAGGCCGCGCTGCTCGAACCGCTTTCCTGCGTCGTCCATGCACAGGAGCTCGCGCGGCCCGAGCCCGCCGAGAGCGTGCTGATAGTCGGCGCAGGCGCCTTTGGCCTGCTCCACATGCTGGCGCTCCGTGCGGCCGGAGTGCACGAAATCGCGGTCGCCGGTCGCGGCGCGGATCGCCTCGAATGGGCGGGACAGCTCGGCGCCGATCGCGTGATCGACATCGCCACGGGCGACCCCGCGGCCGAAGTTGCGCGGCTCAACTGCGGCTTCGGGCCCGACCTGGTGATCGAGTGCACCGGGCAGGTCGACGGGATGGCGTGACGCGTTCGCGCGTGTGCGGCGCGGCGGCCGGGTGGTGTTCTTCGGCGGATGTCCGGCGGGCACCGCGCTCGAGATCGACACGCGCCGTATGCACTACGACAATCTCACGTTGATCGCTCCGTTTCATTTTCGTCCGCGCGACGTGCGCCGCGCTTATGAGTTGCTCGCGGATGGCCGCCTCGGCGCCGGCCGGATCATCAATGCGCATCGCCCGCTCGCGGATATCGCCGAAGTCTTTGAGCTGCTCGAACGTGGCACGGTGTTGAAGTGCGCGGTCATTCCGTGAGCGATGGCCGCGCGAGGTGGGGAGGGTGTTGGGGAGAGTCCGAATCCAGCGCTCCGACCGAATAACCAGCAGGAATCTCGAAATCCTATGAGTGAAGCTATCGAAATCGCCAACGGCAGAGCTCTTGATGCGACGTTCGTCACGTCTGTCCCGCACGACGAGTCCGCTGCGAAACTCCACTCCAGCATCGACCGTTCCCAGCGCGCACTGCTTGCGCTGCAGCATCCGGAAGGCTATTGGCAGGCGGCGCTCGAGGCCAACGCCGAGATGAACGCCGAGTACATCATCTTCAACCGCTTCATGGGCGTCAGCGATCCCGAGAAGGACGCCAAGCTCAAGCGCCATCTGCTCGACCTGCAGCAGCCCGACGGAAGTTGGAATTTGTTTCCCGGCGGCGAGGGCGATCTTTCGACCTCGATCGAAGCTTATTTCGCGCTCAAGCTAACGGGGTTCCGCGCCGGCGACGAGCAGATGATGCAGGCGCGCCGATGGATCCTCGCGCGCGGCGGAATCGCCCGCTCGGGCACGCTCGCGCGCTTTTATCTCGCGGCCATGAACCAGGTGCCGTGGGATTGCACGACCGCTCTGCCGGTGGAATGGATGCTCACGCCCAGCTGGCTGCCGGTTAACATCTACGAGCTTTCTTCATGGGCGCGCGGCACGTTGGTCCCGCTGATGCTGCTGCGGGCGGGGCGTCCGATCGTCGAGATCGATTGGCGCGAGGGCGTGCTCGAGCTTTATATCCAGCCGCCGCATTTCACCAAGTTCGAGCTGCCGCGTCCGCCGCACTGGTGGTCGCCGCGCAAGTTCTTCAACTTCGCCGACCGGCTTCTGCGTTTATACGACCGCCATCATCTAAAGCGCTTGCGCAGCGACGCCGTGGCCCGCGCCGAGCGCTGGCTGCTCGACCATCAGGACGCCAACGGATCGTGGGGCGGAATCCAGCCCTGCTATTTGCTCAGCACGATGGCACTCAAAGGGCTCGGCTATCGCAACGACCATCCGGTGATCAAAAAGGCGCTCGACGCGACGCACGAGCTCATCTGGGATCAGGGCGACTCGATTCTGTTCCAGCCCTGCGTTTCGCCCAACTGGGATACCGCGCTCGCCGCCAAGGCGCTGATCGATTCGGGCCTTCAGGCCGAGCATCCGGCGCTGCGCGACGCCTCGAAGTGGCTAATCGCTCATCAGATTCTCAAGCCCGGCGACTGGTCGATTAAACGGCCCGACCTGGAACCCGGCGGATGGGCGTTCGAGTTTTTCAACGATTGGTACCCCGACGTCGACGACGCCGCCGTCATCCTGATGGTGCTCGCGGATTCCGCCGCCGACGATGCCGCCGCGCGCGATCATGCAATCCGCCGCGGCACCAACTGGGTGATGGGCATGCAATCGAAAGACGGCGGCTTCGCCGCTTTCGATGTCGACAACAAGGCGACCTGGTTCAACTACGCGACTTTTGCCGCGGATACCGAGGCGGCTACCGACCCGACTTGCCCCGACCTGACCGGCCGCGTGCTCGAGATGATGGCGGCGGTCGGCTACCGCGCCGATCATGCGGTCGCGCGCCGCGCGATCGAGTGGCTGAAGCGCGAGCAGGAGGATGACGGCTCGTGGTGGGGGCGCTGGGGAGTCAACTATATCTACGGCACCAGCGCGGCGCTTTCGGGATTGCGCGCGATCGGCGTCAGCCCGAGCGAGCCCTGGATTCAGCGCTCGGTCGCCTGGCTCAAGTCGAAGCAGAACGAGGACGGCGGATGGGGCGAGAGCTGTCTCAGCGACAAGGACCCGGCCTGGCGCGGGCGCGGCACCAGCACGCCGTCGCAAACCGCGTGGGCGATGATCGGATTGCTGGCCGGCGAGGACGGTATCGGTCCGCATCTGATGCGCGGCTTGCAATGGCTCCTGGAGCGGCAGCGCGAAACCGGCGACTGGGAGGAGACCGAGTTCACAGGCACCGGCTTCCCGAATCATTTTTATCTGCGCTACTATCTTTATGCGCACTACTTTCCGCTGATGGCGCTCGGGCGCCTGCGCAAGCGGATGACGGAACTCGCCGCGCACTGAAGCTCAAGAGGCAGGCGTGAAGTCGATCGCAATTCTCGGCTCCACGGGCTCGGTCGGCGTCACCACGCTCGACGTGGTGGATCGCTTTCGCGACCGTTTCCGCGTGGTGGCGATGGCGGCGGGGCGCAATCTCGATCTCTTTGTCAGCCAAATCGAGCGTCATCGCCCTGAACTGGTCTCGGTCGCCACGGCCGAACTGGCGAGCGAACTCAAGCGCCGGCTGGGCTCGTCGTGCAAGACCGAAATCAAGACCGAGATTCATCACGGAACCGAGGGCGCGGTCGCCACGGCGACTCATCCGGCGGCCGAGATCGTTGTCTCGGCGCTGGTCGGTGCGCTCGGACTCGGTCCGACTCTCGCAGCTATCGCGGCCGGCAAGGACATCGCGTTCGCCAACAAGGAAGTGCTGGTGATCGCGGGCGAGATGATGACCGCCGCGGTGCGCGAGCGCGGCGTGCGCCTGCTCCCCGTCGACAGCGAGCACAACGCGATTTTCCAGTGCCTGGAGGGGCGCGGCCGCGCCTCGCTCAAGCGCATCATCCTGACCGCGTCGGGCGGTCCGTTTCTTCGGCTCGCGCCCGATCGTTTCGCGTCGATCACCGTGGCCGAGGCGCTCAACCATCCCACCTGGCGGATGGGCAACAAGATCACGATCGATTCTGCGACCCTGATGAACAAGGGGCTCGAAGTGATCGAAGCGCACTGGCTGTTCGATCTTCCCGCCGAGCGCATCGCGGTCGTCATCCATCCGCAAAGCGTCATCCATTCGATGGTCGAAATGATCGACGGCTCGGTGATCGCCGAGATGGCCGAGCCGGACATGGCGATCCCGGTCGCCTACGCGCTGGCGTTCCCCGACCGCCTGCCGCTCGACCATCTGAAATCGCTCTCACTGGTCGAGCGCGGCAACCTGACTTTCGAAGAGCCGGATCCGGCGCGCTTTCCGTGCCTGCGGCTTGCGTACCAGGCGCTCGAAGCTGGCGGCACGATGGCGGCCTGCCTCAACGCCGCCAACGAGGAAATGGTCGCGGCCTTTTTGGGCGGGCGCGCGCGTTTCGCCGACATCCCGCGCCATATCGAGACCGTGATGACGCGGCACAAGAACTGCTCCGCGCGCACCCTGGAGGATTTGTACGAAGTCGACGGATGGGCGCGCGCCCAGGCTCAAGAGCTGATCGGACACGCACCTGCCGCGAGTCTCTGACGTGAAGGCCGAGGGCGCCAACAATCCAGGTTCCGCGTTAGCGGCGGAGGCGCGCGCCGCTGCCGCGCCGCCGCCGGCCCTTGAGGCCGACGCCGCGGCGCTCGCTCAAGCCTACGAGTACTGCGCGCGTGTGGCGCGCTCGCACTACGAAAATTTCACCGTCGCGTCGTGGCTGATGCCGCGAGCGATGCGCAAGCACGTGCATGCGATCTACGCTTACGCGCGCATGGCCGATGACTTTGCCGACGAGGATCGGGACGCCGGCAAGCTCGACCAATGGGAACGCGAACTCGACCTTGCTTACGCCGGTCGGCCGAGCCATCCGGTATTCGTCGCGCTGGCCGACACCGTGCGACGTTTCGATATTCCGCGCGAGCCATTCGCCGACCTGCTGCACGCGTTTCGCTCCGATCTCGACTTTCGCGGCTTTGAGACGCTCGACGATCTGCTCAACTACTCGCGTTACTCGGCCAACCCCGTCGGCCGCCTCGTGCTCTACCTGTTCGGCTATCGCGACGCCGAGCGCCAGCGTCTCTCCGACCAGGTGTGCAGCGGACTTCAACTCGCCAATTTCTGGCAGGACGTCGGCGTCGATCTCAAAAAGGAGCGCGTCTATCTGCCGCGTCAGGATATGGCGCGATTCGGCGTGAGCCTCGAAGACCTGCGCGTGCACAATGCGAACTCGAACTTCGTGGAGCTGATGCGGCACGAGGTCGCCAGCGCGCGCAAATTATTGATGGCGGGTGCGGCGCTCTCCGCGATCGTCGATAAAAGACTCTCGCGCGACATCATGATATTCGCTGGCGGTGGGTTGGCGATCCTGCGTGCGATCGAGCGGGCGGATTGTGACGTTTTCCATCGCCGCCCTTCGCTCGGCAAACTGGACTACCTGCGCCTGGGATGGCGGGCGCTGCGGGGGCGGCTTGAAACCTGAGAGCGTCGCGTTTGCGCCGCTGCCTGAAGCTGATGCGGCGCTGCGAAAAGATTACGCACGGTGCGCGTCGATCACGCGCCGCTCCTCGTCCAACTTTTACTACGCCTTCATGCTGCTGCCGGCGGAGCGCCGCCACGCGCTGTACTCGGTCTACGCATTTTGCCGCTTCGTCGACGATATCGCCGATGACGACTCGGTGGGCAAGCCGGTCGAACTGCTCATCCGCTGGCGCGAGGAACTCGAACGCGTGTTCAACGGCTCGCCGACTCATCCGATCTCCCGCGCGCTCGCCCACAACGTGCGCCGCTTCGCGATCCCGCGCCGCTACTTCGAGGAGATAATCGACGGCGTCGAGATGGACCTGGAGCGTACTCGGTACGCGACCTTCGAGGACCTTCGCCTGTACTGCTACCGCGTTGCCTCGGCGGTCGGTCTCGTGTGTATCGAAATTTTCGGCTATCGCAATCCGCGCACCCGCCAGTACGCAGAAAGTCTCGGCATCGCATTCCAGCTCACCAACATCATCCGCGACTTGAGCGAAGACGCCGGCCGCGGCCGTATCTATCTGCCGCTTGAGGATCTCGCGCGCTTCGGCGTGACCGAGGACGAAATCCTGCGCGGCGCCGACACGCTGGAGCTTCGTCGCCTGCTGGAGTACGAGGTCGAGCGAGCACGTTCGTTTTACGCGCAAGCGGAGCAGGCGCTTGCGGCCGAGGACCGCGCCGCGATGCTGTGTGCGGAAGCGATGCGCTCCATTTATCACGCGCTGCTCGAGCGTATCGCGAGCAAGGGTTGCGGCGTCGTCGGCCGGCGCTATCGTATTTCCACCCCGCGCAAGCTCTATCTGGTCGGCCGCACATGGGCCGGCACGCGGCTGCGGGCGAGGAACTAGCCCGCGATGCTCGATCAGCGCGACGTCGTCGTGATCGGCGGCGGATTCGCCGGGCTGAGCGCCGCAGTTGCGCTCGCCAACCGCGGCTTTCGCGTCGCGGTGCTCGAACGCAAACCGGCCCTGGGCGGCCGCGCCTATTCGTTCGCCGACACAGAGACCGGTGACTTCGTCGACAACGGCCAGCACGTGCTGATGGGATGCTACGCCGAGACGCTCAAGTTCCTCGATCGTATCGGCGCCAGCGGCCAGTTGGTGTTTCATCCTGATCTCGCAATCGAGATGCTCGAACGCGACGGGCGCGCCGGCGTGCTCAAGACCGCGCATCTGCCGGGCCCTCTCCACATGACCGCCGCGCTGCTGCGCTACCGGCTGCTAACGCCGCGCGAGCGGCTGAGCGCGATGATCGCGGGGCTTCGGATGCTGCGGATGCATCGCCGCGACCGCGCGCGCCTGGGCCGGACGACCGTCAAGACGCTGATGGACGTGCTGGGGCAGGGGGAAAGGGCGCGGCACTGCTTCTGGTATCCGATTGCGATCGCGACGCTCAACGAGGATCCCGAACTTGCCTCGGCGGCTCTGCTGGCCGAAGTGCTAAAGCGCGCGTTTTTCTCGCGCCGCTCCGATTCCGCTTTTGTCTACGCCAAGGTCGGGCTAAGCGATCTCTACTGTCCCGGTTCCGTGCGGATGATCGAGGCAAGCGGCGGCCTGGTCGAGACTCGCGCGGTCGTCGAGGTCCTGGAGTTCGGGGGCGAAGGCAAAATCAAGGGCGTGCGCCTGCGCGACGGACGCCGTTTGCAGGCTGCGAACTTTATTGCCGCGGTTCCGCCCGCCCAGCTTGTGCGACTTCTGCCAGAAGGGGCGGGCGCAGATCCGTTTTTCGCACACCTGGGCGAGATTACTTCGTCGCCGATTGTCTGCGTCCATGCCTGGTTCGACCGCGAAATCACCGACGCTCCATTTGTCGGCTTCGTCGGCACGACCACGCAATGGCTATTCAACAAGCGTCGCATATTTGTCGACAACGGCGAGCGCGCCAACGGCTATTTGAGTTTTGTCATCAGCGGCGCGCGCAAGCTGGTCGACGCCGGCAACGAAGAGTTGCTCGACCTGGTGACCGGCGATTTGAACACGATGATTCCGGCCTCCCGCGACGCGCGCCTGCTCAAGGCCCTGGTGCTCAAGGAGAAGCAGGCCACCATGGCGCCGTCGCCCGAGTGCGACCGTTTGCGGCCGACTGTGCCGACGCCGATCGCAAACTTTTTTCTTGCCGGCGACTGGATTCAGACCGGCTTGCCGGCAACGATCGAGAGCGCCGTTGCGTCGGGGCATGCCGCCGCCGCCGCTATCGCCGCGCGCGTAGGCGAGTCGGTGCCTCCGGCCTGAGCGCGTATGGCTTCGCGAATCGCACTGGTTACGGGCGCCAACGGCTTCGTAGGATGCTACGTGGTGCGGGCGTTGCTCGCGCGCGGGACCGCGGTGCGCGCGATGGTACGCAAGGGCGCCGACTTGCGCGCGCTTGAGGGTTTGTCGTGCGAGTATGCGTGGGGCGACCTGCGCGATGTTGCCGCGGTGGAAGAGGCGACGCGCGGATGCGACGAGGTCTACCACGTCGCTGCGGATTACCGGCTCTGGGTGCTCGATTCGGCGCCGATGTACGCCTCCAACGTCGAGGGGACTCGCAACGTCCTGGCAGCGGCGCATCGCGCCAAGGTTCGCCGCGTGGTCCACACCAGCACGGTCGGCGCTATCGGCATCCCGCACGGCGAATCCGGGCGCGAGGACTCGCCGGTTTCGCTCGGCGACATGGTGGGACCTTACAAGCGATCGAAATTCCTGGCCGAGCAGGAGGCGCTCAAGGCGGCGCGCGAGGGTGTGCCGGTCGTGATCGTCAATCCGTCCACGCCCGTCGGCCCCAACGACTACAAGCCGACGCCGACCGGACGCATAATCGTCGATTTCTTGAATCGCCGAATGCCGGCCTTCATGGACACCGGGCTCAATCTGGTCGACGTCGAAGACGCCGCGGCGGGGCATCTGCTCGCCGCCGAGCGCGGCGTGATCGGCGAGAAATATATTCTGGGCGGCGAAAACCTGTCGCTGGAAGAAATGCTCGGCCGCCTGGCAAAACTGTCCGGCCTGAGCGCGCCCCGGATTCGCGTTCCGTACGCGGTCGCGTGGACGTTCGCGCTCGGCGCCGAGGCGGTTGCGCGTACGATCACCCGGCGCGCACCGCGCGCGAGCCTGACCGAGGTTCGGATGGCGCGCAAGCGGATGTTCTTCGATTCCTCCAAAGCGCGCGCGGCGCTGGGATACGCGCCGCGCCCGATCGATGACGCGCTTGCGCGCGCGATCGAGTTCTTTCATTCAATCGGCGCTGTGCAGAGGGCGCCGCACGGGCGTCAGTTTCGGCGTCCGGCCTGAGGTGGAACCGGGGCCGGCGATGCATCTGCTGTTTTCGACAATCGCTCTGCGGCCGTATGTGTTCGTGTTCCTGGGATTCTACCTGGCGATCGCGATCGTCAATTTCGGCTTGCGCACGACGGTTCTGTTCACGGTGCTGACGTACGCGGTGGCATGGGCTTGCGAATGGAGCTCGGTGCGCAACGGCTTTCCGTTCGGGCTCTATCATTACGTCCAGGCGACGCGCGGCCGCGAAATCTGGGTCGCCGGCGTTCCCTTAATGGACTCGCTCTCGTTCACCTTTCTTTCCTTTGCGAGCTACACGCTCGCGCTGGCGCTGAGCGCGCCGCTTTACCGGCGCGGGTTTGACCTGCGGACGCTCGACACGTGGGAGCTCAGAAGCTCGCCGCGAGTCTGGCTGATGGCGGCGCTGTTCATGGTGATGATCGACATGGTGGCCGATCCGCTAAGCGTGCTCGGCGAGCGCTGGTTCCTCGGCAAAGTTTTCTGGTACGACCCGCCGGGGCCGCATTTCGGCGTACCGATCAGCAACTATCTCGGATGGTATTTCGTCGCGGCGGTAGCCGTGGCGATTTTCCAGTGGCTCGATCGCCGGCTCAATCGCGGCGGCAGCAAGCCGATGGGCGCAGTGCCGGCGGCGCCGTCGCGCGCGCTTTGGGGACCGGGGTTGTACGCCGGAATGGTCGGCTTCGCAATCGTGATGCTGTTTCGTATCGGCGCGCGTGAAATCGGCTGGGCGGGAATTTTTATCTTCCTTCCGCTGCTGGCGTTGGCGCTCCATATCATGACGCGCGCCGAGTGCTGGGGCGACGCTGCCGCCGTCGAGCGCCATCTGGCGGACTTTCCCTTCGAGCAAGCGCTTGCGGTGTGGAGCGCGGCCGCGCCGCGAACGCTCGTCAAACGGCGCGGCGCCGCGTGACGCCGAGCCTGGTCAGGTTTCCGGCCGGCTCAGCGCTTCGAGCGCGGCGGCCAGCGCCGCTGTCGCGCGATTGAGGCTACGCATCATGCGTGCGAGTCCGACGACCGCCGCGGGATTGCGCAGCACGAAGCTCGCGGCCGCGAGCGGCCGCACCTCGCCGTCCGGCCCCGCCAGTTCCGCGCCCACGATTTCCTCGTCGACGGTGTCGAGTACCGCGCGCACGCACGCGAAGCGCAGGCCGCATCGATGGGCCTCGGCCGCGACGGCGGCGCTTTCCATGTCGACCGCGAGCGCGCCGGTTCTGGTCCGGGCGTCGCGCTTGGCGGCGCCGTCTTTGAGAATCCGCGCCGCGGTCAGGATCGTTCCGGTTGTGAACGAGAGCCGACGCTGTCTCGAGCGCGGCCTGGAAGCGCGCGAGATCGGCGGGCGGAATCGCGATCGTTCTCCGCGCGGACTCGGCATCCTCCCCGTCTAGAATGAGGCGGTCGGCGAGCACCAGGTCGCCGGGTCGCAGCTCTTCGCTGAGCGCTCCCGCGAGGCCGGTTGCAATCACGAGGTCTGTCGAAAGAGTTGGCGATAAATTTGGCGTGAGATTTGGCGACGGACTTGGCGATAGTTTTGGCGATGCAAACGATCGCATCGCGCGGCGCGCCGTATCGGCGGCCCGGCGTATTCCCAGCCCGGTTGCGATGCCGACGATTTCCGCGGATCCGAGTCGGCCACGAAAACCTCGCAGCCCGTCGATTCCGAGCGCGGTGCGGCTCTCAAGGCGGCGCTTGAAAGCGGCGGCCTCCCGCGCGAATGCGTAAAAGATCAGGATCACCGGGGTCTCAGCTTGAGCCGCGCCGCGCTTGCTAGCAAAATTGCGCCCGTGGGGGCGCGCGTCAATAGGATTGTGCCACAAGCGCGGCGGATTGTGCGCGCGCGACCGGGTCGATGACGGAAGCGAAGTCCGTCATCTTCACCGCCGACGATTTTGGCGCTTCCGCCGAGGTCAACACCGGTATCCTGCGGGCTTATCGCCAGGGCGTGTTGCGCGGGGCGAGCCTGATGGTCGCGGCGCCGGCGCGCGACGCGGCGGCTGCGGCGGCACGCGAATGTCCCGACCTCGACGTCGGCCTTCATCTCGTCGTGTGCAAGGGACAAAGCGTGTTGCCGCCCGCGCGGCTGGGCGGGCTGGTCGACAGCGCCGGCCGCTTCGTCGAAAACCCGGTGAAGGGCGGGATGCGCTATTTTTTCAACCGCCGCCTGCGCAGCAGCATCGCGGACGAGTGCCGCGCGCAGATCGAGCTCCACCTCAAACTGGTCGGCTATCTCAACCACATCGACGGCCATTTGAATTTCCATGTGCATCCGGTGATCAACGACATCCTGCTCGACCTGGCCGCGGAATACCGCGTGCCGTGCATCCGGCTGCCACGCGAGCCGGTGTTTACGACGCTCGCGCTCGCGCGCGACAACGCACCGCGCAAGTTGGTCGAGGCGGTTATTTTTCACGCGCTCTCCAGGCGGGCGCGGCGAAAGATGACCGAGCGCGGAATCAAATCCACCGACTGGCTCTTCGGGCTCCATCAGAGCGGCAACCTGAGCGAGCGCTATCTGCTCGACGTTATCGCGCGGCTCCGCCCGGGCCTGACCGAGATTTATAGCCATCCCGCGGCCGATATCGGTGGCACGCCACCGCCCGCGGCGGCGCAGCGCGAAGTCGAAATCCTGACCAGCCCGCTATTGCCGCTCGCGCTTACTCACGCGGGCGCACGCCTGACGAATTTCGCCGAACTCGCGCGCGCGCTCGATCAACCCCGAGCCCCTTCAGGCGCGCGGGGATAATGATCGTCAATGCGATTGGCCGCTGGCGCGCCGCACGGTACTCTAACTCGCAACGCCGCGCGGCGCAGAGCCGGGCTCGCCAATTCAAAGCTCAAACGTCAGTAACGCAGGACTGATATATCCAGGAAGGCTATACCCAGGAAGGCTATACCAATGATGGACCAGGAAGGCGCTCCGCTCGCCGCCGACAAGGCTTCCGAATACAGGCTCCCGTCGAACGTGGTGCCGGAGCGCTACGAAATTAGCCTCACGCCCGACCTCCGCGCGTTCACGTTCGCCGGCGAGGAGAACGTGACGGTGCGCGTCATCACTGCGACCACCGACGTGGTCCTCAATGCGCTCGAGCTCGAGATTGACCGGGTCAGCGCCGAGCGCGGCAGCGCCATCATCGCCGGCAAGGCGGCGCTTGAGCCTGCGCACGAGCGCGCGCGCCTGACGTTCGATCGCGCGTTGGAGCCCGGCGAGTGGACGCTGCGCATCGCCTTTCGCGGCATCCTCAACGACAAGCTGCACGGCTTCTATCGCAGCACCTACAAGGACGCGCAGGGCAATATGCATCTGGTCGCCAGCACTCAGTTCGAGGCGACCGACGCGCGCCGCGCGATCCCGTGTTGGGACGAGCCGGCGCTGAAGGCGAGCTTCAAGGTGCGCCTCGTGATCGACGAAGGCCTGAGCGCGTTTTCCAACGCCGGGGTCGAGAGCGAGCGCAGCCTTGGCGGCGGCAAAAAGGCGATCGTCTACAAGGAGACGATCAAGATGTCGACCTACCTGCTCGCCTTTATCGTGGGCGAGTTCGAGGCGACCGAGCCTGTCGACGCCGGGACTCCACTGCGCATCGCGCACGTGCCGGGCAAGCGCGCGTTGACCGCATGGGCGCGCGAGATCGGCGCGTTCTCGCTCAAGTGGTTCGCCAACTATTACGGGTTGCCCTATCCGGGCGACAAGCTCGACCTGATCGCGATTCCCGACTTCGCGTCGGGCGCGATGGAGAACCTGGGCGCGATAACGTTCCGCGAGACCGCTTTGCTGATCGACGAAAAGAGTGCCTCGCGCGCCGAACTCGAGCGCGTGGCCGACGTCGTTGCGCACGAGAACGCGCACATGTGGTTCGGCGACCTGGTCACGATGAAATGGTGGAACGGCATCTGGCTCAACGAGGCGTTCGCCACCTTCATGGAGATGCTCGCCGTCGACGCCTGGAAGCCGAAGTGGAAGCGCTGGGAGAGTTTCTCGGTCTCGCGCACGGCGGCGATGGCGATCGACGGACTGAGCAGTACGCGGCCGATCGAGTTCACCGTGCTGAGCCCCGAGGACGCGCGCGCGATGTTCGACGTGCTGACCTACGAGAAGGGCGCTTCGGTGCTGAGGATGCTCGAGCAGTATCTGGGCGCGGAGCGCTTCCGCACCGGCATCGCGGCCTACCTGCGCAAGCATCAGTACGCCAACGCCGAGACCGGCGACCTGTGGGACGCGCTCGAGCAGGCTTCCGACGAGCCGGTGCGCAAGTTGATGGACTCGTGGATTTTCCAACCCGGCTTTCCGATCGTTGAAGCGGCTCTGGGAGCCGACGGCCGCTCGCTGACGGTGCGCCAGCGGCGCTTTTTTTATCTCGGCGAAAACGCCACCACCGCCGGGCACGATCAGCTCTGGCAGGTGCCGGTGATGGTGCGGGCGAAGACCGAAAAGGGCGTCACGACCCATCGGTTGCTGCTCGGCGGCCGCGAGGCGACGCTCGATTTGGGCGCACGCGTGGAATGGGCGCTGCTCAATGAAGGCGGCCACGGGTTTTTCCGCGTGCGCTACGCGGCGGATTTGCTCGCGGCGCTGGGCCGCAACCTGGGCGAGCTCAAGGCGGTGGAGCGCTACGCGCTGGTGAGCGATTCGTGGGCTGCGACGGTTGCCGGGATGTTGCCGCTTAAGGAATTCCTCGCCATGCTGCGCGCGATGCGCGACGAGAGCGACCTCAATGTGTGGCGTGCGATGCTTTCGCCGTTGGCGTATCTGGACATGATCGTCAACGACGCCGAGCGTCCCATGCTGGCCGCGGCGGTGCGCGACATCGTCAGCGGCGCGGCGGCGCGCCTGGGATGGGACCCGCGTCCAGACGAGGACGAACTGGTGCGCCAGTTGCGCGGCACGCTGTGGGGCTCGATGGGCACGCTCGGCGACGACGGTGAGGTCCAGCGGCGCGCGGCCGAGCTCTATGCGCGCTACCTCAAGGATCCGTCCTCGGTGGACCGCGACCTGGTGCCGGCGGTGATCGCAATCCTGGCTTACGCCGGCGATCGCTCGCGCTACGAAGAGTTCAAGCAACACTTTAAGTCGGCGCGAACCCCGCAAGAGGAGCAGCGCTATCTGTTTTCGCTTGCCAGCTTCCGCCGTCTCGAGCTTTTGCGCGAGACGATGGAGATGACGCTGAATGGCGAGGTGCGCACCCAGAACGCGCCCTACCTGATGCATGCGTTGCTGCTCAACACCGTCTGCCGGTACGAGGCGTGGGACTTCGTGAAGAAGCACTGGGAGGAGATGATTCGCAAGTTTCCCGACGCCGCGCTGCCCCGGATGTGCGAGGCGGTCGTCGGGCTGCTCGAGCGCGAGGCCGAGGTGCACGAGTTTTTCCAGGCTCATCGGGTAAGGCTCGGCGGCAAGATAATCGACCAGCATCTCGAGCGGCTGCGCGTGGCGGTGGCGTTTCGCAAGCGCGAGGGCGCGAATCTGGCCGCGGCGCTCAAGGGCTGACGGGTGGGGATTTTCGGGGGATTCGCCAAATGTTGAGTCCGCGGGTTGCTCTGGTGATACCCGTTTTCAACGGGGCTTCCACAATACGGCGTGCGATTGAAAGCGCACTTGTCCAGCGGCCGGCTCCTCCGGAGGTCATCGTGATCGACGACGGCTCCACGGACGAAACCCGGCAGATACTGAATGGGTACGCCGACAGGATAAAAGTGATTCGGCAAAAGCGCCAAGGTCCATCGGCCGCCCGCAATGCCGGAGCAACCGCGGCCTCGGATGCCGCATACGTGTCGTTTCTTGATGCCGACGACGCATTGCTGCCGGATATGATCTGCACGATGGTGGGGCGGCTCGAATCAGCCCCGGCGTCGGTACTCGCGTTTTCCGATGTAATACCCGTGGACGATAAGGGACATGCCTTGGACCTATGCTTCATAGACGATTGGTTTGCGCATGCTCCCTCGCTTCAGGAACTCTTGACAACGTATTGGCCCATTCTGCCCAGCGCCGCGGTGATGAGGCGTAATGCGTGCCTGAACTGCGGAGGATTTAGTGATAAGTTCACGGCGCCCGGGTTTGAAGACCCATATCTCTGGCTACGAATGCGCGAGCAGGGCGAGTTCGAATTCGTGGACGAACCGCTGGCGATTTATCGCACTACACCGGCCCTGGAGCGGATGCTGAAATATGCGGGCGGCTACAAAATCTTTATGCAGCTGGTGAAGGAGCACTATGGCGTCTCCGGCGAAGGACTGATCAGGGAGATGTCGGCGAAATTCATGCATGCGTGGAATTTCGAAGCCGCGAAGGCGCTGCGTCTGGGCAATAAGGAGCGCGCCAGACACGCGTTTAAATGCGCGCTGAAGTACGGGCCTTCCACCTCGCGGGTGCGCTCCACTTCACGATGGCTGCGTACATTTTTGCCCCTGTCGGCGGCTCGTGCACTGAGCGGAAAATTCCTGCGTCGGACCGAAGTCCAAACTCATTGGAACTATTTCTTCGTCGAGAGACCGAGCCGAATCGTTTTTTAAATATAAAGAGAAATCAAATGGCGCGAATTGAATTCAACCTTCAAGTCCGGAATCCGCAAAACGGTATTGCCGTCAACGAGGCCCGCATCGATCTGACTTTCCCGGACACGGCGGTCGGAGACCTGCAAAGCCTTGAGAGAGCCGTTAAGACTGTTGTCGAAAAAGCTGTAGAGGCGATTAAGGAGCAACAGTTGCTGACGCTAAAGCGATAGCGATCTCGGCGAGCTGTGTTCGAGTTCCTGCCACCTCATTATTCACCGGCATAAGCGAGCCGCGACCAGCGGATCGAGCGTATATGCCTTGCATGGTAATTCGCGGGGATTGGCGGGATTGTAGAGCGCTGCGGCAATACAATCCACTACATGCC
Organism: uncultured delta proteobacterium; assembly: GCA_963815255.1. Classification (GTDB taxonomy): domain Bacteria; phylum Desulfobacterota; class Binatia; order Binatales; family Binataceae; genus JAKAVN01. Next base: position 93,566 of record CAWFGH010000009.1, read on the forward strand.
GGGGTACGACTGACGTGATCATCAGCTCGTCCGCATATCCATCGTGAAACACGGCGACTGGTCTGGCGCTCCGTTCCAGGTACTTTGCATTTGCTGGTTGAGCAAGCCAGTGGCTCATGGCTTCGGCTATTCTTTGGCCAACCTCGGCATGGCTAAGGTCTGATTCAATTTGCAACGGCCCTAATTGGTCGAATCGTTCTTCTGGAGTCGCAAAACACGGATCGTGAGTTACTATAACGTGCGCATGATGACCGTGTTGGCTCTTCGTGAATACTATATAGCAGTCCATTCTCTTGATCGCTTGTTTAGCTGTCGGAGTCTACTAGATCGCCAATTCGGGAGTTGTTTTCACAAATAGAGTTCGGACAGGTCAGGCTGATCGTCAATGAACAGCACATGGCCGGAGCTGCCCATCGTATAGCTGGTCAGTGCGGTTCTCGCTGCCGCGAGAGGTCCGGCAAGGGCTGTGAGGTCTCGATGATTCCAGCCGTCACCTGCCCCTTGGGCCGGGTCGTACCACAACTCGTGCAAATGATCGCTCGTATCCACTAAGAAGACATGGCCGGAGTTGCCGAGTGTGTAGCTGGTCAATGCGGTCCCGGCGGCCGGCACAAGCTCAGCGGAACGGGTGAGGTCGTTGTGACTCCAATCCGGACCGTCCGCTGGGTCATGCCGCAGTTCGTGCAAATGATTGCTCGTATCCATGAAGAAAACATGACCGGAGCTGCCCAGAGTGTAACTGGTCAATGCGGTCCCGATGGCCGGTAGAAGCCTGGTGGAAGCGGTGAGGTCGTTGTGATTCCAGTCCGGACGCTTAGCCGGATCGTATCGCAGTTCATGCAAGTGGTTACTCGTATCAATGAAGACGACGTGGCCGGAGCCGGCCAGAGTATAGCTAGTCAATGCGGTCCCGGCGGCTGGCAGAAGCTTGGTCGAGGCGGTGAGGTCGCTGTGATTCCATCCGGGACCCTTAGCCGGATCGTACCGAAACTCGTGCAGGTGGTTACTCTCATCCACGAAGAAAACATGACCGGAGCTGCCCAGAGTATATCCGGTCAATGCGGTCCCGGCGGCGGGCGCAATCCCGGTGGAGGCCGTGAGGTCGTTATGATTCCAGTCCGGACCCTGGGCCGGGTCATACCATAGTTCCTGCAGATGGTTGCTCGCGTCCACGAAGAAGACGTGGCCGGAGCTGCCCAGAGAGTAGCTGGTCAATGCGGTCCCGGCGGCCGGCGAAAGTCCGGTGGGCGAAGTGAGATCGTTGTGATTCCAGCCGGGACCCTGAGTCGGGTCGTACCACAGTTCGTGCAGATGGTCGTTCGCGTCCACGAAGAAGACGTGACCGGAGCTGTTGAAAGAGTAGCTGGTCGTTGCGCTGTTAGCTCCCGGCCGCGGAGCCCCGGTAGCTGCAGTCAGGTCGTTATGGTGCCAAACCCCAGCAGCATCGTGCTCTTGCCTGACAAGCTCAAGAAAGAATGGAACAAAGTGAAACGTACCTCGCTTGGTCTCCGTGAGCGGCTTGCGAAGCGCACGCATGGTCGGACGTCTTCCTTCAGGCAAGGGCCTCAGGCCATCGCCGCTATGGTGATTTGCGACGGGCGTATATCCATAATTCAGCTCGGCATACCGGCAGGTGAGATAGACCGCGTCGGCGAAGGTATCGTCGAATACGACTATGCCTCCGGGCTTGAGCAATTGGTGAACGAGGACCAGGTCGACGAACACGTTGTCAAAAAGATGGCTGCCGTCAATGAAAGCGAAATCGAAATTTCGCTTCTGCCGTATGAGTTCGGACAGGAAGAGCTCAGAGGCCTCTTCTTTGATCTCGACGAATTCCTCGAGGCCGGCGTCCCTGACATTTCTTCGACCCGCACCGTGGTATTCGATAGATTCATAAGGGTCGATCACGAGATGCGCCCCGATCCCTGCACCATTTTCGAGGAGGGCTTCGAGGATAAAAAGAGTAGATAGCCCCGACGCCATCCCGATCTCCACCGTGCGGGTAGCGCCTTCTGAAATGCAGATATCCCTGATAAACGCGCCGCGGTCGGGCGTGACGCCATCGGGGAAAATGGGACGTTGGCTTCCGTCCTCTCCGCTTACGACGCCACGGCTATAGAGCTCTTCGATGAATCTTCGGAGAAGGGTGGCTTCCTGCTTCTTCGGTTTTGTGGCCATCAAGCCTTTTTGCTGATGTCGGTAACTGCGTGAATACTAGCGGTGGCGGCTACGATGCGCCATAAGCGACCGGCGCGGTCGAGCCATGGGAGCCGCTGAAGCCGTCCTGGTTCACGTCAAGGTACCCCTCCGCCTCGTTCGACATCATGCGGACACTGGCCGGTTTGTTTTTGATGCTACGGTACGGCGTTACTCGCCTTTGAATTTGGGCGGGCGCTTTTCCAGAAACGCCGCGATCCCCTCGGAGCCGTCGGCGGTGCGGCCCATGTCGGCGATCCACTCGGTCTCCAGCTCCATCTGATCTTCGAGCGTCCGGGTCGCGCTCTCGGCAAACAGGCGCTTGACGCCCAAGTAGGCGCGCGTCGGCCCCTGGGCGAAGCCCTTCGCCAGCCCCTCGGCGGTCGCCATCAGCTCAGCGTCAGGCACCACGCGGGTCACGATTCCCATCTCGTGGGCCTCGCGCGCCGAGAGCACACGGTTGGTGAGCGCCAGGTCCATCGCCCGCCTTAGGCCCACGATGCGCGGCAGGAAGTAGGTCGAGGATCCATCGGGCGTGAGCCCCGCCCGCGTATACGCCATCGTGAACTTTGCCGACTCCGCCGCTATCACGATATCGCCCGCACAGGCGAGACTCATCCCGGCACCGCCGGCCGCGCCTTGAATCGCCATCACCACCGGCGCCTTCATCCGGTTGAAGCGTGAAATCGCCTTGTGCAGAGAAAAGGTGACCTTCTTGAAGTAGGTGGGCAGCATCTCTTTGGGCTGCGCGGCGAAGCTCTTGAGGTCGCCGCCGGCGCAGAAGAGCTTGCCCGCCGCGTTTATCAGCACGGCGCGAACGCTGGGGTCTTCCTCGCAGCGCAGCGATACTTCCATCAGGTCGTGCGCGAGTTCGGCGTTGAGCGCGTTGGCGGCTTCGGGCCGGTTGAGCGTGACGTAGGCGACGTTATTGCGGACGTCGAAGAGCAGCGTCGAATAGTCGGCCATTGGTTTCCTCCGGTTCTCTCGTAGATCTTGCGTCGATCTCGCGTAAACCTTGCATGAACCTGGCGCAAACTTTGCGCCGATTCTATCCGCAATTAGATCAACCGCGCCGGTTTCGCGCAACCGGCGCGAGCGTCCTTAGAGCGTGCGATACCATCCGGCGATCGCCGCTCCAATCTCGTGCGGCGAATCCTCCTGGACAAAGTGAATACCCTTGACCGTGACCTCGCGCTGGTTGGGCCAACGGCGGCAAAACTCGCGCGGCGCGCCAATCAGGATCGCGCCCGGCTCGGCGTTGATGAAGAGCTTCGGCACGGGGCTCTGGGATAGCCACGCGGCGTATTCGTTGACCAGTGCGACTACGTCGGCCGGCTCGCCGTCGAGCGGAATCTGCCGCGGCCAGGTGAGCATCGGACGGCGCGACTCGCCCGGCGCAAGGAACGGGCGGCGATACGTCTCCATCTCGGCATCGGCGAGCTTGCGCATCACGCTCCCGGGCAGGATGCGCTCGACGAAACTGTTGCGCTGCAAAATGAGGTCTTCGCCGGCTGGCGAGCGCATCGCCTGGAACAGCGGGCGCGCCTGCTCGTTGAACTCGCTCCATTGAAGCGGCCGCACGATCGCTTCCATGTAGGCGATTCCCTTGACCGCGGCGGAGTTGCGCCGCGCCCAATGAAAACCTAACGCCGATCCCCAATCGTGAACCACCAGCGTCACTTTTTCGCTTGCGAGGCCGAGCGCGGCGAACCACGCGTCGAGGTAGCTGACATGATCCGCAAGCCGGTACGAACCATCGGGCGCCTTGCCCGAATCGCCCATCCCGACGAGGTCCGGCGCGAGGCATCGCGCATTCGGCGCCAGGTGCGGGATGATGTTGCGCCAGAGATAGGACGAGGTCGGATTGCCGTGCAGAAAGACGATGGGGTCGCCCGTGCCGACGTCGACGTAGGCCATCTCGACGCCGGCGGCATCGAGGTGCTTGCGTGGATTGGAATCGGCGGGCGAGATTGATGCGTCGCTCATGGTTATTGTTCCTCGGCTTTAAATTCCGCTGCATCATGTCTTCGAGAGATACGGTGTCTTCGAGAGATACGACCCGGCCGCGCGCCGTGCAAGCCGTGCGTGCGCTGTCGATTCGGTTTGCCTCCCAAGGGTAGGCGGTTGCACAATTGTTGCCTCACGAGCAGCGGAGGACGATAACGCGATGGCGGAGCAGCGCAAGCGCAAGTTCTGGGGATGGGGCTACGAGGATCAGCATCCGAATGCGGAGCAGCAAAAGCATATCGGAGAGCGAGTCGCGAAGCGCTTCGGCCTGGGTCCGTTGACGATTACGCCGCCGCCGCGCGAAGACGAACTCAATCTGCGCGCGCCGAGGGTAAAGCCGCCCGACACGCTCGCCACCATCTTCTCAACCAGCATCTACGACCGCGCGAGCCACAGTTATGGGCGCGGCTATCGCGACGTAGTGCGCGCGTTTCGCCGTTACTATCCCAATCCGTTCGACGCAGTCGCCTTTCCTCGCGACGAGGCCGAGCTTACCCGCGTGCTGGAGTGGTGCGACAAGGAGCGTATCGAGTTGACGCCTTACGGCGGCGGCTCGAGCGTGGTGGGCGGGGTCGAGCCGCCTGCGGAGGGCGATTGGCGCGGCTCAGTGTCGGTCGATATGACCCGGCTCGACCGCGTGCTCGAGGTCGACCGCGCCTCGCGAGCGGCGCGTATCCAGGGCGGCGTGCTCGGTCCGTCGCTCGAGGACCAGTTGCGTCCCCACAAGCTCACGCTGCGCCATTTCCCGCAGTCCTTCGAGTTCTCCACGCTCGGCGGATGGATCGCAACGCGCTCGGGGGGACATTTCGCGACGCTCTACACGCATATCGACGATTTCGTGGAGTCGGTTCGCGTGCTGACGCCGACCGGCGTGGTCGAGTCGCGTCGCCTGCCGGGTTCGGGCGCCGGGCCGAGCCCCGACCGCATGTTCATCGGCTCGGAAGGCATCCTGGGCATCATCACCGAAGCCTGGATGCGCCTGCAGGACCGGCCGAAGTTTCGTGCCGGCGCCTCCGTCGCGTTTCCTGATTTTATTGCCGGAGCCAATGCGGTGCGCGCGATCGCGCAGGCCGGGCTCTATCCGGCCAACTGCCGCCTTCTCGACCCGGGCGAGGCGGCCAACGCCGGCGCCAACCAGGGCGAGGCGGCGGTGCTGGTGCTGGCCTTTGAGTCGGCCGATCACGAGTTGGAGCCGTGGATGAAGCGTGCGCTTGAGATCTGCGCCGAGCTGGGCGGAAAGATTCCCGAGGGCGCGGGACGCACCCGCACTGACGCCGCGGCCACGCACGAGGGCGCCGCCGGTGCGTGGCGCGAAGCGTTCATCAAGGCCCCGTACACGCGCGATGTGTTGATCTCGATGGGAATCGTGAACGACACATTCGAGACCGCGATCACCTGGGATCGCTTCGCCAACTATCACGCGCAACTGATGGAGACCGGCACCGACGCCATCCGGCGCATCTGCGGCAAGGGCACGATGACCTGCCGGTTCACCCACGCCTATCCCGACGGACCCGCGCCGTACTACACGATCCTCGCGCCGGGCAAGCGGGGATCCGAGCTGGAGCAGTGGGACGAAATCAAGCAGGCGGTGTCGGAAGTGATCGTGAAGCTCGGCGGCACGATCACGCATCATCACGCGGTCGGCCGCGACCATCGCCCATGGTACGACCGTCAGCGGCCCGAGGGTTTCGCGCGAGCTCTGAAAGCGGCCAAGCGCGCGCTCGACCCACACGCGATATTGAACCCAGGGGTGTTGATAGATCCTGAGCGCTAGACGTGCAGAAGCCGGGCGCTAGACGCGCGGAAGTGGTGCGCTCAATCGTCGTCGAGGCCGAGCGCCCTGCAACGCCGGGCACAAACAGGCGCTGCGACTCTCTGTCCCTCCCCACACATGGATGTCTTGGGGGAGGGTAGGGTGGGGGTCGAGATCTTTTTCACGGAAGCTTGTACATCCACGTCAGCCCACAGGCAAAATCAGTTTGGGCGCCTCTTACGTGATTAGATCAAGTGAAGATATTCCGAATCGCACGCTCAAAACGACCGCGCTGAATTTGGTCCCTCACCCGCCGTCCGCAACGGCCGGCGGCCTCTCCCATCGGGCGAGGCAATTAAGAACGCACTCGTAATGCGCGGACGCTGCGCGCTCAATCGTCGTCGAGGCCGAGCGTCTTGCGCGCCGTGGGACTCATCATGTGCGGCGTCCACGGCGGATCCCACACCATCTCGACGTTGGCCTCTTCGCAGCCTGGGATGCCAAGCAGCTTGTCCTGGATCTCGCTCGCGATCATCGCGCCCATCGAGCATCCCGGCGCCGTCAGCGTCATCTCGACCGTGATCACGCCGCCTTTGACGTCAACGTGGTAGACCAGTCCGAGGTCAACGATATTGACCGGCATTTCGGGGTCGTAGCACTCGCGCAGCACTTCGTAGACTTCTTCTTCGCTGTACATCGTTGGCGCCGCGGTTGACGCCCCCTGCGATTGCGCTGTTCCGGCGGTGAGGGGGCGCTGATATCTGTAGTATATATGAGCGGCGCGGACGGCAGGAATGGCCGTGCGCAAGCGCAATCAAGCATGGAGGTTGAGGATGCCCGACAAGGAGGAGCTTTACGACGAGGCGATCGATCTTTACGCCGACGGTAAGTACGACGAGGCGATCGCGATGTACCAGAGCGCACTCGAGCAGGACCCGCGCTACACCGACGCCCTGCACGGGATGGTGATGTGCTACCAGGCCAAGGGCGACCTCGACACCGCGATCGAGCTAACCAAAAAATATATCGCGCAGGAGCCCGAAGACATCCTCGCGTTCACCAACCTGAGCATGTTCTACCAGAAGAAGGGGATGATAAAGGAAGCCGAGGAGGCGGGCGCCGAAGCGCGGCGCCTGGATTGGAAGCGCCAGCTCAAGGAAGGCGTGGCCGGGAAGAAGTGAAGGCGAGGCGGAGACGGCGATGAAACTCAAAGACAAGGCGGTGCTGATAACCGGCGCGGGCTCGGGGCTGGGGCGTGAGATGGCGCTCGTGTTCACGCGCGAGGGCGCAAAAATCGGCGTCAACGATCTGCGGCCCGAGACGGCGCAAAACGTAGTGACCGAGATTGAACGCGCGGGAGGGCGCGCGGTGCGGCTGGTCGCCGACGTCACGGACAGCGCGGCGGTCAAAAAGATATTCGCCGATTTCGTGGCAGCGTTTGGCACGATAGACGTCCTGGTCAACAACGCCGGCATCGGACGTGTGCGCCCCGGCAGCGAGGCGACGCCCACCGTCGACAAGACCGACGAGGACTGGCACAAGATGATCGCCGACGCATCTCGATGCGACTTTCTACTGCACGCGCGAGGCGCTCAAGGTGATGATCGCGAAACAATCCGGCCGCATTATCAACCTGGGTTCGATCGTCGGGCTCACCGGAATCGAGCTGGCGGCCGATTACGGCGCGGCCAAGGGTGGAATAATCTCATTCACCAAGTGCGTGGCGCGCGAGGTCGTCCGCCACGGTATCCTGGTCAACTGTATCGCGCCCGGTTTCATCGAAACCCCGATGACCGCGCCGCTCTCGCCCGAGCTGCGCCAGGTAGTGATGGCGAGGACGCCCGCGGGCCGTTTCGGTGAGCCACGCGACATCGCGGCCGCGGCGCTATACCTTGCCTGCGAGGATTCGTCGTTTATGGTCGGCCAGGTGATCAGCCCCAACGGGGGCTACGTGATCTGAAAGATCTTTTTCCTGCATCATGAATCCGCGACCCGCAATTGAGCGCCTCGCCGGCGTGATGGTGCCGCTGTTTTCGTTGCGCACGCGCAGCGACGCGGGAATCGGCGACATCGCCGCGCTCGACGCCATGACTGGCCTCGTATCGTCGATGGGCGATCGCGCGATCCTGCTCCTGCCAATCGACGAAACCTCGCCCGGCGAGGCCAGTCCTTACAGCGCGCTCAGCGTGTTTGCGATCGATCCGATATATATCGGACTCGACGGACTCGCGGGCGTCATTCCTGGCGACGTGGAGCGGGTGCGCCGCGAACTCGCGCACGTGCCACTCAGCGATCGCTTGACGATCCGCGCCGCGCGGCTCGAATTGCTCGAGGCCGCGTTTCGCCATTTCACGGCGCGCGGCGACGAGCGCGCGGTTGTCACGGACTTCGCCGCGCGCCATCGCGGATGGCTCGACGATTATGCGCTCTTTCGCGCGCTGAAGGATCGCTTCGATCTCGCGCCATGGGAGGACTGGCCCGACGAGCTGCGCCGGCGCGAAACCGCTGCGCTCGATCGCGCGAAAGCCGAACTCGCGCCGGCGATCGACAAGTACATGTATTGGCAATTCCTGGCGCATCGCCAATGGACGGAAGTTCACGCCCACGCGCGTGCGCGCGGCGTGATGCTCGGCGGTGACCTGGCGTTTTCGCCGGCGCACGACAGCGCCGAAGTATGGGCCAACCAGGAATTGTTCGATTTCAATCGCACTGTGGGTGCGCCGCCCGACGCCTTCAATCCGGAGGGGCAGAAATGGGGTCTGCCCTCGCCGCGATGGGATCGGATTCGCGCGGACGGATTCGCGTTGCTGAGAAAACGGATCCGTCACGCACGCGAGCTTTACGATTTCATCCGGATCGATCATGTGGTCGGGCTCTACCGGACCTTTTCATTCGGCCTGGTGCCCGGGGCCAAAGGCGGGTTCTCGCCGGCGGCGGAGCCTGAGCAGCGCGCGCTGGGCGAAGCGGTGCTCGGCGCGATACTCGAGGAGGCGGGCACGACGATCGTGGTTGCCGAGGACCTTGGCGTGATACCGCCCTTCGTCCGGGCCTCGCTGAGCGCGCTCGGCGTGCCGGGTTACAAAGTGATGCGCTGGGAGAAAATCAACGACGGCACACCTGCCGAGGCGTTCGTCTCGCCTGCGGATTATCCCGAAATCTCGCTCGCCACGACCAGCACCCATGACACCGATACGCTGGCCGAATGGTGGGACACCGCGCCGGCGGACGAACGCGCGCGCATGCTCGCGCTGCTGATGCCTGCACCGCGGCGACACGCAATGCGCGCATCAGGTTTCGAGCAGATGCGCGACGCGATGCTGGCGGCGCTGTATGCGTCGCCGTCGCGGATGGTGATCATCCCGATGCAGGATCTTTTTGGATGGCGCGAGCGGATAAACCTCCCCGGCACCGTCGGACCCGCGAACTGGTCGTGGCGGTTGCCGCATGCGATCGAAGACATCGGCCACGACCCCGCGTCGTCGGCGCGGGTCGCCCAATTGCGTGCGATGGCCATCCAGGCCGGCAGATAAGCCGCTCCAAACCATCTTACGTCGTGCCGCAGCGCCTGATTGCGTCTCTTGCCCGTGTAACGTAATGATCTTCCGGACTGGCCGCTCAAGGCCGACCTGGGTCTGCGTGGCCCGGGCGAATCGGCAAACGCGTGGAATCGCGAAGGGGGAATCGAGCCGTCGTATCGACTGATCACAGGATCTCCACACCCGTGACATCCGAGCGCAGCCTGCTGCTTCGCGCGGCGATGCTGGTACCGTTGTGGACGGCGGTTGTAATCGGCCTGGTGGTACTGATCGCCGCGCTGCCCAGCCGCGCCCGAAAATGGGACTACAGCATCTATTACAGTTCGGCGCTGGCGATGCGTCAGGGGATGAATCCCTACACCACTGACCTGACGCCGCTTGCGCGCTCGCTCGGGTTCGAGCTGGACAAGATCAATCACGCGACCGATCCGCCGACCTTCGTGATGTGCTTCGTGCCGGTGACGCTGCTGGCGCCGCGGCCCGGATTTTATGTCTGGACCGCGCTCAACGGGTTCTCGTTTTTGCTCGCGTTATTTCTGCTTTTTTGCTGGACTCCGGGTCTCGATCGCGATGTCGCCCTGGCGATCGCCGCTCTGACGATCCTTTTTCCGCCGGTGATCGATCACCTGGTCTGGGGCCAGAACAAAATGCTGGTCCTTCTGATGTTCGTGCTGATGCTGCGATGGATGGAGCGCGGAAAGGACGCATCGGCCGGACTGATCCTGGCCTTCGCAAGCCTGCTACGCGTTTTTCCGCTGCTGATGGTTGGCTATCTGATCCTGATGAAGCGATGGCGCGTTCTTGCGTACACGATGGTCGGGCTGATCGCCGGAGGGCTGGTGACCGTTGCGCTGGTGGGAGTAGGCCACTCCATCAGCTTTCTCCTTGCTTCCGGCTATCTGACCCAGCAATGGGCGCAGGCGTTGCCGGGCAATATAGCAATCCCAACGACGGTGTCGCGGATGTTCTGGTATTTCTTCGGCGTTCATCTCGGAGTGACGCTCGATTGGGCGAGAAGAGCCGCCTCGTGGGCGGCCGAACTGGCGCTCCTTGGCTTGACCGTCAAAGCTACAGTCGCGAGACCTTCGCGTGACGATCCTGACGGCCGCTTGTTCAGCCTGTGGATCATGACCGCTATCCTCGTCTCGCCGACTTCATGGTTTTACTACCTGGTACTCCTCACGATTCCGATGGTGAAGCTGAGCGCGGCCGCGGCCAACAACCGGACCAGCGCGCGCGCGCTGTGGGCCGGAGTCGCGTGCTACACCCTCGCATGGCTCTATTTCACCCTGGTCGACATGCATTCGCCCGAACTCGCGTTGCATCCGGACGCCCTGGTGTGGCGGGTCGGCGCTTCGCCGGTGGGGCTGCTCGCCTATCTCTCGCTCTATTGGTTCGCTGTCGATCCCGCTGCGGTTCAGCAGCTGTCGCAGTCGACGGCCTCGCAAGCGGCGGATTCAGGTTCGGCGGATTCGATCGACGAGGTACAACCGGCTCGCACTGCGGTCTGACGATCGTCCGATCGTAAACGGACTCGACCGCCCGCTGCTGGATCGCATTGCGAGCCAGTTGATGGCATGTTAACCGGAATCGTTTGCAACTAAATCAAGGCTGGACGGACAGCCGGAACTTTCGACCGGCGTCGGCATAGCAAGACTAAGCCGCCGCGCGAGGGCGCGGCGGCCGGAGGCGAGCGGAACACGCACAGGTAATATGGAGGCGCTACAGCAGAATTCAGTGGTTGAGACCGATGGTGCGGCGCCGCGCGCGACCAACGGGGAAGCATTGGCGGCCGCGCGTTATCGCGCGGAGCGCATCAGGTTCTGGAACGGTTACGTCCGCAAACCGGCCAGTGCCGCCTACTATCGGCGGCTTGCGGAGGTTTACCGTTACCTCGTGCCGGCGGGGAGCCGGGTACTGGAACTCGGCTGTGGCACCGGTGATCTGCTCGCGGCGCTCGAGCCCTCGATGGGCGTCGGCGTCGATTTTGCGCCGGAGATGCTCAAGCGGGCCGCGCGAAACCATCCGCAACTCCGCTTCGTGCAGGGCGACATCGATCAGCTCAGCCTGAATACCAGGTTTGACTACATCATCCTTTCTGACCTGATTAACGATCTTTGGGATGTGCAAACGACGATCGAGCGGGTCGCGTCGGTATGCACGCCGGCGACTCGCGTGATCATCAACACTTACAGCCGGATGTGGGAGCTGCCGCTCAGGATGGCCGGGCGTATGAACCTGGCCAATTCGGCCTTGAACCAGAACTGGCTGACGCTGGCGGATCTCGACAACATGCTGGCGCTTGGCGGCTTCGAGGTCGTTCGCCAGTGGCAGGAGGTGCTCCTGCCGCTCGCGCTGCCGCTGCTTGCGCCGCTTTTCAATCGCTACGTGGTGAAACTCTGGCCCTTTCGGCATCTGGCGCTCACCAATTTCATCGTCGCCCGCCTCGCACCGGAAGCCGCGACCGAGGCGCGCGGCCCCGAGCCCGAGCCGGTGGTAAGCGTGATCGTCCCGGCCCGCAATGAGGCCGGCAATATCGAGAACGTGGTGCAGCGCGTGCCCGAGATGGGCGCCGGCACCGAGATCGTTTTTGTCGAAGGCCATTCGCGCGACGACACTTACGCAGCGATCGAAGCGGCAATCGCGCGCCATCCGGAGCGCCGCATGCAACTGTTGCGGCAAAGCGGCGCGGGCAAGGGCGACGCGGTACGCCTGGGTTTTGCAGAGGCCAGGGGCGGGGTGCTGATGATCCTCGACGCGGACCTGACGGTTGCGCCCGAGGATTTGCCGCGCTTTTATCGCGCCCTGCGTTCGGGCCGCGGCGAATTCATCAACGGCGTCCGCTTCGTCTACCCGATGGAGAAGCAGGCGATGCGCTTTCTGAATTTCCTCGGGAACAAGTTTTTCAGCCTCGGCTTCTCCTGGCTGCTCGGCCAGAACGTCAAGGACACACTATGCGGGACCAAGGTGCTGAGCCGGGCCGACTACGATACGATCGCCGCCAATCGCGCCTACTTCGGCGACTTCGATCCGTTCGGCGACTTCGACCTCATCTTCGGCGCGGCCAAGCTTGACCTCAAGATCGTCGATATGCCGGTGCGCTATCATGATCGAACTTACGGCCAGACCAATATCCAGCGCTGGCGGCATGGGCTTTTGCTGCTGCGGATGTTCGGTTTCGCGCTGAGGCGGTTGAAATTCGTATGAGAATTTATGCGTGGCCGGACCCTTCAGGCCCGGGCCGCATTCCTATAAAAGATTTATATCGGCTAGCGAATTTACCGGGCGCCTGACCTTGACCGGCGGGCGTCGAAGCCGGTTCGGAGTTGGCGACAATGCGGGAGGGCGGTAAGGAATGGCAAATCGGAAGGCGGAAGCATCCCAGGACACGCGCATCCTGGTCACCGGCGGTGCGGGGTTCCTCGGCAGCTTCGTGATCGAGGAGTTGGCGCGCGCCGGATTTCGCAATATCACCGCGCCGCGTTCGAGCGAGTACGACCTGCGCCAACCGCGCGCGATTGAGAGCCTGATGCGCGACGCGCGGCCGCAGACGATTATTCATCTCGCGGCCGTGGTCGGCGGGATCGGCGCCAATCGCGAGAACGCCGGGCGCTTCTTCTATGAAAATCTCATCATGGGCGTCGAGTTGATGGAGCAGGCGCGCCTGGGCGGAGTCGAGAAATTCGTCGCCGTCGGTACCGTATGCGCCTATCCCAAGTTCACCCCGGTGCCGTTTCGCGAAGACGACCTCTGGATCGGTTATCCCGAAGAGACCAACGCGCCTTATGGGCTGGCCAAGAAGATGCTACTGGTGCAGGCGCAGGCCTATCGCCAGCAATACGGCTTCAACGCGATTTACCTGCTGCCGGTCAACCTCTACGGCCCGCGCGATACCTTCGATCCCGCCCGCTCGCACGTGATCCCGGCACTGATCAAAAAGTGCGTGGACGCGATCGAAGGCGGCGCGTCGCGAATCGAGGTCTGGGGCACCGGCTCGGCCAGCCGCGAATTTCTCTACGTTGAAGACTGCGCGCGCGCGATCGTGCTCGCCGCGCGGCACTACAACGGCGCCGAACCGGTCAACCTGGGAGCCGGCCGCGAGATAACCATTCGCGACCTGGTTACCCTGGTCGCGCGCCTGACTGGCTTTCGCGGCGAGATCGTATGGGATCCGAGCAAGCCCGACGGCCAGCCGCGCCGCTGCCTGGACATCTCGCGCGCCGAGCGCGAATTCAATTTCAGGGCCTCCACCGATTTCGAGGAAGGACTGCGGCGGACCATCCAGTGGTACCTCGCTGAGCGCCGGGCAGGCGCTAAGCCGGGCGCCGCCGCGGTTTCGGCCTAGGGGTTCCATCGGGGTGGCCCCGTCCGGGAGGACGCGCGGCGCTTGATCGATCGCTCGAGATTGACTGATCGCTCGGCCTGAGTGCGTGGCGGCGGTGTGTCCACGCGAGGTGGGGAATGGGGGGAGAGTCGATGAGCGTCGCAGAGCCACACGCGGAGCCCGCGAAGGACTACCCGCGTGCAGACTACCCGCGTCCTATAACGCCTAAGGCCAGTGCCGCGCATCGGCCGCCTCTCTCCATCGATGGAATCCTCGCGATCCTGCGCCATCCCCTGATGGTGGTATTTCTCTCTCTGGCCGCGCTGATCCAGGTCTACAGAGTGTATTCGGCACTACCCGGTCGAATTCACGAGGAAGACTTCGCCGACTACTACGCCGCCGCAACGATCATGCGGCAGGGGCAGAATCCTTATCACACCTCTCTGGTACCGGTCGGCGCACAGCTTGGATTACATACCAAAACCTTCAAGCACGATGAGATCATACCGGAGACGCCCGCCTTTTTACTCTGTCTGAAAACGCTGGGAGCGTTGCCGCTTACCCGCGCTTACTGGACCTGGATCGCGATTAATTTTGCGGCGCTGCTAGCGTCCTTCTACCTGTTGTTGGGCCCTGGAACTGGCATCCGGCCAGTGGATGCCTGCGTGATGATCGCTCTGGCCCTGATCTATCCACCGCTCATCGATCTCTTCCTGACCGCGCAGAGCCAGGTGCTCGTGATACTGGGGCTGGCGTTGAGTGTCCGATGGCTTGCGAGAGGACGCGACGGACTCGCCGGCCTGATGCTGGCGGCGTTGACCCTTCTGCGCGGCTATCCGGCTCTGATGGGTCTTTACCTGTTGCTCACGCGCAGGTGGCGCGCGCTCGCTTTCGTGGCCATGGGTGGTGCGATTGGACTTGTAGTGTGTGCGGCCCTGATGGGATGGCACGCTCTTATCGATTTTCCGCTGGGTCTTGCGGCGGCCGGCGGAGATCGCGAACTGTACAAATTGGGCTGGAACACCGCGCCCGCATCGCTTCTTTGGCGCCTGTGCCTATATCTCAACGGATGGCATCTCGGACCCGCCGGCGATCGCTTCGGCCGCGCTTTGGGCTACGGCGCTTCCCTGGCTTTTATGGCGTTCACCTTGAAGGCCACGCTCAAGCGCGGCGCTGGTCCCGATCGCGATTGGCGCCTGTTCGCTCTATGGGTAGTTACGTCGATCGAGGTTCTGCCCGTCTCATGGTTGAACTACAATACTCTGTTGTTCGTTCCGTTCGCTTTGATCGCTTCGGCGGGGGCGCGCAACCGGGTCAGTGAGCGCGCGATATGGGCTGCGATGCTGAGCTACTTTCTGAGCGTGTTTGCATTCGGCGGCTTGCTCTTACTCGATCCGCGGCTTCCGATCGTGTTCGTGGTATTGGTGGGAGAGAGCAAGACAGTTGCGGTGATGACGGGTTACCTGTCAGCGTACTGGTTCGCCGTCGACGAGACTTGAATCATTAGTCATTACACGAACACCGCTGGTACATCCCTTGTGGCCGCGGGCGCGCTGGTCTTCTGGGCATTCATCACGCTCGGCACCTCTGGCTGCGGCGCGGCGCCGCCGCAGGCCGCGATGAATCAGTTTGGCAACCGGGTCGAGGCCGGCCGCGCCACCACCACGCCCGCCTTTGCCCATCCCTCGTCCATTCGCGGAGGCATCCACGCTCCATACGCGATCGCGGCCGGCGCCGGCGGTGTCTGGTTCACCGAGTACAGCGCTCCGATGCTGGGGTTGATGGAGCTCAGCGGCACGTTCAAGCAAGTGGAACTGGACCAGGACGGCTTTCCTGAGCGTCTGACTATCGCGCGCGACGGTGCAGTGTGGTTCACCGATCCCCAGGGCGGCCGTATCGGACGCATCTTTCCCGACAACAGCAAGGCGGACTACTACTTCGTGCCGACGCCCAGGAGCGGGCCCGCCGGTATCGCGGCCGCTCGCGACGGCTCCATCTGGTTCACCGAGCACGCCGCCGACCAGATCGCGATCTTCGTTCCGCCCGGGGCCGACCGTTCCTCTCCCGGGAATCACGGCTTCATGGAGTTTCCGCTGCCGCTGGGCGGTGGGCCGGCAGGGATCGTCGCCGCCGCCGACGGCAGCCTGTGGTTCGCCGAAAACTCAGGCAATCGGATCGGCCGAATCACACTGGCGCAAAACGCCGACCAGCCCGTGATAACCGAATACACGCTGCCGGTCCCGCATAGCCATCCCAACGGCGTCGCGGTGGGCGGCGACGGCGATGTCTATTTCACCGAGCTCGCGGCCAGCCGGATCGGCAGGATCACGCCGCAGGGGCAAATGTCCGAGTTGGTGTTGCCGGTCAATGGCCCCGCGCTCGACATCGTCGCCGGCGGCGAGGGAACTATCTGGATCACCGTGCCCAAGTCGCATGCGATCTGCCGTCTTCGTCCCGGCGCTCCGATAACCGCCTTCTTTCTGCCCGAAACCGCCATCCCCGCTTTCATCACCAGCGGCGCCGACGGCAATCTCTACTTCACCGAGCCCACGGGAAAGATCGCGCGCTTCACGCCGGTCGGCGTGATGACCGAGGTCGAGCTGGCCGACTAGAAGCTATTCCCGCGGGCTGCTGGAGGCCCGAAACCATCCTGAGGCCATCGCTCTGGCACTTCACCGCGCGGCGCGCGGGACTGTTCCGACAACGAAGATTTGCGCTATAAGCGGATTCAGTTTTCTGAAAATAAAATCGAGGCATAGCGATGGGCAAGCTCGACGGTAAAGTTGCAGCCGTAACCGGCGGTGGACGCGGAATCGGCCGCGGGGTGGCGCGGACGCTGGCCGCTCAGGGCGCGGCCGTGGTCGTAAACGATCTCGGCGTGAGCCTCGCGGGACAGAAGGAAACCGTCTCGCCGGCCGACGACGTGGTCAAGGAGATCGTGGCGGCGGGCGGCCGGGCGGTTTCCAATCACATGGATATCGCGACCGTGGCGGGCGGCGAAGGGCTGGTCAACCAGGCGATCAAGGAGTTCGGCCAGCTCGACATCCTGGTCAACGTCGCAGGCATCCTGCGCGACCGGATGATCTTCAACATGAGCGAGCAGGAGTGGGACGACGTCATCCGCGTTCATCTCAAGGGCCACTATTGCACGATTCGCCCGGCGAGCGCCCATATGCGCGAGCGCAAGAGCGGCCGCATCATCAACTTTTCGTCGAACTCCGCACTCGGCAGCCCGGGCCAGCCCAACTACGCCGCGGCCAAGGCCGGAATCCTGGGACTCACCTATAGCTGCGCGGCCTCGCTGCAGAAGTACGGCATTACCGTCAACGCGATCATGCCCGGCGCGGCGACCCGGATGACGGACTCGATTCCGGCGGGCCGGATGCCCGGGGTCAGCGGTCTCGCGGTGAGCGAGAGCGCCGAGGGTACGCCGCGCGATCCAGCCAACGTCGCGCCGATAATCGTCTATCTCGCCAGCGACCAGGCGGCCGACGTGACGGGGCAGTGCTTCGGCGCGTCGGGCTACCGGATCACGCGCTACACGCACATGAAGATGGACCGCGCGATCTTCAGCGTCGGCCCTTGGGACATCGACAAGCTGTTCGAGGTTTTCAAGTCGACCCTCGGACAAGGCCTCGAAGCGGTGAACATGTTCGCCTGACGGCGAAGCGGCGCGTTTCGGGTGCGAGACAGCCGTAAGGTCTACATCGCTCGCGCGTCGCCGCCGTGTCAGTCTGGTCTGTGCTAGTCTCGGCCCGGTATGCCGCCGCGGCCGCAATTCCTGGTCGGCACCGCCTCGTGGACCGATCCGACGCTGGTTAAGTCGGACGTCTTCTATCCGCGCGCACTCAAGACCGCCGAGGATCGTCTGCGCTTTTACGCCGAGCAATTCAACACGGTTGAGGTTGACGCCACCTATTACGCGCTGGTTTCCGAACGCAACGCCGAGCTATGGGCCGAACGCACGCCGCCCGGCTTCGTTTTCAACATCAAAGCTTTCGCGATGCTGACCCAGCATCCGGTCGACGCGACCCGGCTGCCGGCCGCGGTGAAGACGATGCTGCCGGTCGATCAGCGCGCGGCGGCGCGCCTGCGTCATCCGCCGCGCGAGGTGTTGGAGATGGCGTTCGGGATGTTCTGGAGCGCGCTTGAGCCGCTCCGCGCTGCCGGCAAGCTCGGCCATCTGCTTTTTCAGTTTCCGCCGTACTTCACCGCGCGCCCCTCCAACCTCGACTATATCGCCGAGCTGAAGCAGCGGATGCCGGGTGCGGCGATCGCGATCGAGTTTCGCCACAATAGCTGGCTGTTGGGCGCGCAGCGGGCCGAGACGATGCGCTTTCTTGAACGCCACGGACTTACCTTCGTCTCGATCGACACGCCGCCCGCAACCGTCGAGTCGGTATTCGCGGTCACCGGTTCCGAGGCCTACGTGCGCTTCCATGGCCGCGGCCGCGAGAACTGGTACAAGCGCGATGGCGGCGCCGCCGAACGTTTCAAGTATCTCTATGCGGAAGCCGAACTGGCACCGTGGGCCGAGCGGTTGAAGTCGCTTACCGGGGTGCGCCGCGCGAGCGTCATCTTCAATAACTGCTATAGCAATTTCGGCGTGATGAACGCCGCCACGATGGCGCAGATGCTCAAACACTGATCGCGCCCGCGCAGGACCGCGGGACAAATTCGACGGGACAAACAAACGGGACAATCAAAAATGAAGGCCACGCTCTACCAGTTCGCAACCAGCCCGTTCTGCTCCAAGGTGCGCAAGATTCTCGACTACAAGGGCCTCGACTACCAGGTCGTCGAGGTCGACTACGTCGAGCGCAAGGAATTGATCGCGGCCTCGGGCCAGATCATGGTCCCGGCACTGAGGCTCGAGCAGGTCCAGAGCGAGGGCGACGGCGAGAGTAACGAGACAGTCGTCGACTCCGACCGTATCGCGATGCGACTGGAGGAGCTGTGTCCCGAGCCGACGATTCTGCCTGCGCGGAGCCGCGGCCTGCACCTCGCGCTCACGCGGCATATCGACAGCCAGGTCGAGGAGGCGCTGTTTTTTGCCGCGCTGCCCGACGAAGAGAAATACTTCGCGCGCCAGGGCGCCGACCGCCTCGCGATGTTTCGCTTCATTCGCGACCGCAAGTACGGCGCGGGATTCTGCGATCGGATGGAGCGCGAGCACGAAGCCAACATGGTCCGCGTGCGCGAGGTGCTGGAGCCGTTCGAGATGGCGCTCGAGCACGGCGCGTTTTTGCTCGGTGGTCCCGGGCTGGCCGACTTCGCGTTGTATGGGCAGTTACATTTCCTCGCGCTGACGGGCGTGCTCAAAATTCCGCACGAGCTGCCGCGACTGCGTGAGTTCTATGGCCGCGTCGATCGCATCACGGCGTCACTGGAGGATGCAGGGACTTAGGCGATTTCGATCACGGCCGCGTGCAGAAAACGGCTGAACAGCGCGCCGGTGGAGTCCAGCGCAACGTCATAGAGCGACGGCCCGCGGTTCGGCACGAACATCTGATGGCCTTCGTCGGCCAGCGCGTAGAGCACGCATAGTCCAAAGGCGAGGTAGGGGCGCGCGCGCATCGGCCCGCTCACCAGCAACCAGAACAGGATCGCGTAGTTGGTGAAGTGCGCCGCCTTGCGCACGAAGGCGTGGCAGAGCGCGATCGTCGCCGCCGACGCTCCCGGCATCAGGAAGCGCAGCATCGGGTCGATGAATTTCGAAGTGTTTTCAGCCGAGAAATATGAAGTCGAAAAGCTGAAGATAACGATCGCCCACACCAGCACGGGCATCCATTTGCTCAATGATCGTTCAGTCGATTCACGCGAGTTTACCGCGACCGCGTCGCTCATGCCTGGGTTCCTGTCATGATTTGATTCATCCGATCGCGCACTGTTTCGTTGCACCAGCACTCAAGGTTAGCATGGGGCTAAGGACGGTCAAACTGAAAGGTCCGTAGAGGATGGTCACGATTCAACCGAAGGAATGAATTTATGAGCAAGATTTGGACTATCGCGGAAACGCATCCGGTTCCCCCCTGCACGATCGTGATCTTTGGCGCCTCGGGCGATCTGGCGGCGCGCAAGCTCTTGCCCGCGCTCTACAACCTCGAGCATTGCGGCCAGCAAGCGACACCGCCCAAGAGCGCAATCCTGGGCTTCGCGCGCCGCGAGATGTCAGTCGAGGCATTTCGCACCAAGGTGCGCGAGGCGGCCGAGCGCTACTCGCGGCTGAAGATCGATGAGGAATCCTGGCGCCGCTTCGCGCAGAACCTCGACTATCTCTCAGGGTTGGATCGCCCCGATGGCTTCGCGCGGCTCAAGAGCCGCCTGGAGGAAATCGAAAAGGCGCACGGCCTGCCGCCCAACCGCATCTACTACCTTTCCGTGCCGCCCGAGGCGATTATCGAGACGGTTGAGAAGCTCCACGCCGCTGGACTGATCGCGCCGCCCGATGCCCCGAATTTCACCCGTGTCGTAGTCGAGAAGCCGATCGGCCACGACCTGCACAGCGCGCTGCACATCATCAGCGAGATGAGCAAGTATTTCGACGAGAGCCAGATCTTCCGCATCGACCACTATCTCGGGAAGGAGACGGTGCAGAACCTGATGGTGCTGCGGTTTGCCAACAGCATCTTCGAGGACTTCTGGAACAACCGCCGCGTCGATCACGTGCAGATAACCGTCGCCGAGGAGGAAGGCGTGGGCACGCGCGCGATGTACTACGACGGCGCCGGCGCGCTGCGCGACATGGTGCAGAACCACATGCTGCAAGTGCTCTCGCTGACCGGGATGGAGCCGCCGGTGTCGCTCGCCGCCGACGCGGTGCGCGACGCCAAGGTCAACGTGATCCGCTCGCTGCGGCCGATCGAGCCCGGCGACGTGCGCAAGCTCGTGGTGCGCGGCCAGTACACCGCGGGCGAGCTCGACGGCAAGCGCGTCCCCGGCTATCTTCAGGAGGAGGGCATCCGCGAGACCTCGCGCACCGAGACTTTCGTCGCGCTAAAGGCGATGGTCGACAACTGGCGATGGGCGGGCGTGCCGTTCTACCTGCGCACGGGCAAGCGTCTGCCGCGGCGCGCGAGCGCCATTTTCGTGCAGTTCAAGCGAGTCCCCGAGATTCTGTTCAACCGCCACGTCTCTTTGCCGCCCGACGTGCTTACGATCCGCATCCAGCCCGACGAGGGCTTCTCGCTCGAGGTGCTGGCGAAGCGGCCCGGCCTGGACCTTTCGATTCAACCGGTGCGGATGGATCTCCATTATGCGGCGGAGTTTGGTGGCGCCTCGCCCGACGCCTATGAGCGGCTGCTGCTCGACGTGATGGCGGGCGACCATACCCTGTTCCTCGACTCGAGTTTCGTCCAGCGCTCGTGGGAATTCGTGCAGGTGATTCTCGATCAGTGGCAGAGGAACTCAGGGATTCCGATGGAGCCCTACGCTGCTGGATCCTGGGGACCCAAAGCGGCCGAGGATCTGATTCGCGCCGACGGCCGCGAGTGGTTTGAACCGTAGGCAACGAGACTATGATTGTGCAGGATTGTCGGTCGAGCTGATTCGCCGCAGTCCTCAAATTCTCTTTAGTTCCATGGAGTTAGCAGACGTACGAGATTGGCGTAGCCGGTTTTTGGATAGCACTGTGCTGAGCGCAGCGCGAGCTACAAGCGCTTATCCACAGACCGTCGACAGGGTTATCAACAGATAGAAACCGGCCTGTGGAGAGCGTCTAAAATGTGTGCCGAGCGCCCTTTCTAGGCGTGCCGATGCATCAGTGGGCACTGGCCGCCGTGGCTGCCGCCTTTACAACACGATTGCGATGGGCAGCACGCTTGCTTGCTCTGGCAGCAGGCCGGCGGATCGAGGTTGCGGCTGGCCAATACATAGCCGCCTGTGCCCAGAACGCCAATCAACATCATCGCGGCGAATGCCTTAAGCGATATCCGTTTCATTGCCCGCTCCCTTCGAGATGCCCGAGTCTCGCTTTCGTGTTAGCGGCATTATAGGCATCGTGCGGCGCTTACGGCAAAGCCGCCGCCATCCGCGCAAATTCCGCTCGGGTGGCGCAAAAGGCAGAGGGTGCGCTAGCCTAGATTGGAGAACGAATGAGTTGTGCGCGCACTGTGTTTGGATAGCGCGGTTTGTATAACGCGGCCGTTTTGCGAGCGGCGCGCTCCGATGCGCAGCGCGATTCAGCAAGGAGATTCACGATGGCCAAATCAGAGAACGTTTATATCCTCGGTGGCGCGCAGAGCGACTTCGCCCGCAACTGGAACAAGGAGGGCAAGCATTTTTCCGCAGTGATGCGCGAGACGGTTAACGCCGGGATGCAACAAGCGCGAATCGAGCCGCGCGAAATCCAGACCGCGCACGTCGGCAACTTTGCCGCCGAACTCTACGGCAAGCAGGGCCAGCTCAACGCCTTCTTTCTCGAGGTCGACCCGCATTTCTTCGGTATCCCGACTTCGCGTCATGAGGCCGCCTGCGCCTCTGGTTCGATCGCCATCCTCGCCGCCTCGGCCGATATCGAAGCCGGCCGTTACGACCTCGCCGCCGTGGTCGGCCTGGAGCAGATGAAGACCGTCGATTCCGCGACCGGCGGCGATTTCCTCGGCACCGCGGGATGGTACGAGCGCGAGTGCAAGGGAGTTCCTTATCCCTTCCCGGCGCTGTTTGGGCGCCTGGGCGACGAATACGACAGGCGCTACGGGCTCAAGGACGAATATTTGGCTCGCATCTCGTCGATCAATTTCTCCAACGCCCGGCGCAACCCGCTCGCGCAGACGCGCGGCTGGCCGCAGGCCGAAAGCGACCCGCAGCAGGCGAAAAAGTTCGACCAGCCAATCGCGGGCCGCATCAAGGTGCGCGATTGCTCGCAGGTGACCGACGGCACGGCGGTGGTGTTCCTGGCCTCGGAGAAATTCGCCGCTGACTACGCGAAGCGGCGCAACCTGAAACTGGATGACCTTCCGCGCATCCTCGGCTGGGGCCATCACACTGCGCCGATCGAATTCGACAAGAAGATTGCCGAAAGCCGCGAGGACACCTACGTGCTCCCGCATACGCGCGAGGCGATTCTCGACGCGTTTCGCCGTGCCGGCCTCTCAGGCGTCACGCAGGTTTCTGGCATCGAGACCCACGATTGCTTCACAACCTCCGAGTACATGGCGATCGACCACTTCGGCATCACCAAGCCGGGCGAGTCGTGGAAGGCGATTGAGGAAGGCGCGATCGAGATGGGCGGCAAGATACCGATGAATCCCAGCGGAGGGCTTATCGGCGTCGGACATCCCGTCGGCGGCACCGGCGTGCGCCAGATGCTCGATTGCTATCGCCAGGTGACCGGAACCGCGGGTGATTACCAGGTCGAGGGCGCCGAGCGCTTTGCGATGCTCAATATCGGCGGCAGCGGCACGACCAGTTGCGCTTTCGTAGTGGGCAAGCATTAGGAGCGCGCGCACGGTGGATTGAAATGGCGGATTCCTTGCCGAGCTTTTCGCTCATCGATCAGCATCGCCGGGCGCACTCATTTCCCGGCGAGCGGCCCGCGCTGCTGTGCTTCGTCAAGGAGGATTGCCCGACCTGCGACATGACGATGCCGCTGATCGAAGCGGTGTCGCAGGCGTTGCGCGATGAAATCGATGTAGTCGTGATGGGCCAAGACGCGGCGGGCAACGCGCTCCTCATCGAGCGGCACAATCTTACCGCGCCGATGCTCGACGATTCGGATCTGAAAATCTCTTACGCCTACAACGTCGAGATCGTTCCGACGATCGTTCTCGCCGACGCCCGCGGCGCTGAGTTGCGCCGTTTCGAGGGCTTCGACAAGTCCGACTGGCAAAGCGTGCTTTCCCAGGCGGCGCATCTGGCTGGCGGACCTCAACCGCAAATCGACCCGCACATCGATTGGACCGCTTACCCGAAATCGCGTCCCGGATGCGGCTCGAAGTCGGTCGAGCCGGGCGTGGCCGAGCGGCTCGCCGCCGAGGCGTCCGGCTCGCGCCTGCGCGCCCGTCAGATCGAGCTTGGCGCCGACGAGGACCCGTTCGAATTCATGTTCGAGCGCGGACTGACCGACGGTCTGCCGGTGGTTCCGCCTACGCCCGAGCGCGTGATGCGAATGCTCGCCGGAACGCGGCGCGATCCGCAGGAAGTGATAGCGAGCGTGCCGCCGAATCTCGCGCCGCTCACGATCGAGAAGGTCGCCGCCAACGCCGTGATGGCGGGATGCAGGCCAGAGTACTTGCCGGTGGTGCTCGCGGTGCTCGAAGCGGTCTGTACGGACGAGTTCAATATCCACGGCGTGATGGCGACGACGGCTGGCGCGACGCCGACGATCGTGGTCAACGGTCCAATCCGTCATCGGCTCGCGATGAACATGAAAGTCGGCGCGCTGGGTTCCGGGAATCGCGCCAACGCGACTATCGGGCGCGCGGTCAAGCTCGCACTACGCAACGTCGGCGGTGCGCGGCCGGGCGAGATCGAACGCACCGCGCTCGGCGGCCCGGGCAAATACACCGCCTGCTATCCCGAATGGGAGGAGCGGAGCCCGTGGGAGCCTCTGCACGTCGAGCGCGGCTTTCGCCGCGAGGA
This sequence comes from uncultured delta proteobacterium, assembly GCA_963815255.1. Taxonomy (GTDB): domain Bacteria; phylum Desulfobacterota; class Binatia; order Binatales; family Binataceae; genus JAKAVN01. The sequence goes on from CAWFGH010000009.1 coordinate 117,966, forward strand.
CAGCGTGGTGACGGTCTTCGCCCTGGAACCGGGGCCGCGCCTGATCGTCGACCAGCTCTCGCGCACCGCTCATGCGCTAGCAGGCAGCCTCGGAATGGCGCTCGAGAGCTGCTGGCATCCCAAGCTGCACGGCTACGGCGAAGTCCTGCTCGTCATCTCGCCCGAGCATGCCGATACGATCAAGCGCGACGGCTGGAGCAAGGCGCAGGTGCGCAATCGAATCCAGGAGGCGAGCGCGCGGCCGATTCGCGAATTGTTGCCCGACGCCAACGCCGGCGAGGGAATGGCGCTTAAGCAGTTCGGCCTGGCCAACCCTTCCGCGGACCAGCTCGAGCAGCGCATCCCCAAGTTCCGCAAGCCCGAGAATATCAATATCATCGTGGCCGGCGGTGAGGCCGGCAAGTTTTCGAGCGCGTTTGGCGGATGGTTCAGCGGGCCGATGGGCTCGATAAGCGTGAGCCGTAAGATCGAGGAGGTGCCAAGATCCGAATGACCCAAGCGACCAAAATTGTCGACCCGACCGACGAGCGCGTGCCGCTCAGCCGCACCCTCGCGTCGCGCCCGCAACATCTAAGCGGCGTGGTGGCGCTGCTCGACATCGTCAAGCCACGTGGCGACATCCTGCTCGACCGAATCGAGCAGCGGCTCGCTGAGCGCGTGCCCGGCCTTGCGCTCAAGCGGTACCGCAAACCAACGTTCGCCAAGCCGGCGCCTGATGACTTGCGGCGCAGGATCGCCGCGGAGAGCGACTTCGTTATCGAAGCGCTCGCCGATTGAGGGTCGTGTACAACGTGCAGTGTGCACGACTCAGTATGGTTTGAAGTGAACGGCAAGCCCTCGGTGGTGGTGGCGTCCTCGACGTTCGTCGATGCGGCTGAGGCGCAGGCGCGCGCGCTCGGATTGCCCGACGTGCGCCGCATCTTCGTTCCGCATCCGATCCAGGACGCGACCGACGACGAGATGCGCGCGAAGGCCGATGCGATCGTCGAGCGTCTGATCGAGGCGCTGACCAGCTAGCGCGCCAGAGACGGGCGGGTCGTGGCGCGGCGGTTGCGCGCCGAGGCTCGCGCATTTAGTGAACCCGACGATGGCGACGAGGAAGCCGCAGCTATTCGACACCGCCGATCCTGATTCGATGCTGCCGCCGGCGCTGGAGGCAGAGTGGTCGCGCGAGGGCGCGCCGCTCCCGCCCCTGCCGAATCTGCGTCCGCTGCCTTCGCCGAAGCCACATCGCATCATCGTCAAGACGGTCAACTGGCTCGGCGACCTGGTGATGAGCGGGCCCGCGCTGCATGCGATCCACGACACGTTCCCCGGCGCGCATCTGGCGGTGCTGGTGCGCCACGAGTTGGCAAGTTTTTTCGACGGCGCGATGTGGGTGAACGAGGTGATTCCCTACCGGCTGCGCGGCGGCCTTCTCGGCCTGCGCGACCAGCTTTCGATCGTCAAACGGATTCGCGCGGGCCACTTCGATCTCGCGGTGATTTTTCCCAACAGCTTCCAGTCGGCGATGTGGATGCTGCTGGCCGGGGTGCAGCGGCGCGCCGGTTACGACGCCGACCGCCGCGGTTTCATGCTGTCGCACAAGGCCGTGCCGCGCGCCGACGTCGAAAGCGCCCACCAGGTGTATCACTGGCTGACGATGGTTGCCGAAACGGTCGGCGCCAGGGGAGCCGCCGAGGCCTATCACCTCGACGTGAACGTGCAGAGCCGCGACAAGATGCGCGCATGGCTCGTCAACCGCCGCGCGCGGCCCGAGCGGCCGTTGATCGCGCTCGCACCGGTCGCGGCTTACGGGCCGGCGAAGGAATGGCCGGTTGAGCGCTATGCGGCGCTCGCCGACCTCCTGGCCGAGCGCCACGGCGCGGAGTGCGTGCTGGTGGGCGGAATCGATGATCGTCCGCAGTGCGAGCAGATCGCCGCGCAATGCAAAAGCGGCGCGCTCATCGCGGCCGCCGAGACCACGGTGGGCGAACTGATCGCGCTGCTCTCGCTATGCCACGGCTTTGCCGGCAACGACTCGGGCTGCATGCATCTGGCGGGCGCGCTTGGAGTGCCGACCGTGGCGGTCTTCGGCTCGACCAATCCGATGCGCACGGGCCCGCTGGGCCCGCATTCCACGGTCATCTACCGCGGCCTGGAATGCAGCCCTTGCCTGGCGCGGACCTGCCGCTTCGGACACTACAACTGCCTGCGCGATATCGCGGCCGAAGAGGTCGCGGGCGCCCTGGAAGCGTACGGAATTTTCGCCTGATTGCTTCATCCGCCTCTCAAAGCCGGCCGCTGGGGCGAAACGAGCGTTGCGGTGAAAAACCCGCTACGCTTCTTATCGCCCGCTCACGCATGGTCGGTACGGGCGGCGATGGAGCCGATATGAAACTCAATGAACTCGCATCCCGGCTGGGTTTGAAGCTGCACGGCAGCGGCGAGATCGAGATCGTCTCGCCGGCGCCGCTGGAAGCCGCCGCGCCAGGGACGATCATTTTCGTCGCCGCGCAAAAGTACGTCGAAGCGCTGCGCAACACCACCGCCGCCTGCGCTATCGTGCCCGCGGAGTTCGCCGGCGACGCGCCCTGCGCGGTGCTGATAAGCGACAATCCTTATTCCGATTTCGCGCGCGTGCTGGAGATTTTTTTTCCGCCATACCGGCCAGCGGCGGGAATCGATCCGACCGCGCGTATCGCGCCCGGCGCGAAGCTGGGCGAGGGCGCCTCGGTCGGCGCTTACTGCGTGATTGGCGCGGACGTGACGATCGGCCGCGGCGCGGTGCTCCATCCCCACGTCACGATCTATCCCGGCGTGCGCGCGGGCGAAGGCCTGGTCTGTCATAGCGGCGTCTCGATTCGTGAGAACGTGACGATCGGCGACCGCGTGACGATTCTCAACGGCGCGGTGATCGGCGCCGAGGGCTTCGGCTTCGTCGAGCATGCGGGCACGCTGGTCAGGATTCCGCAGGTCGGCTCGGTCGCGATCGAAGACGAAGTGGAAATCGGCGCGATGGCCACGATCGACCGCGCCACGATGGGCGCGACGGTGATCCGGCGCGGCGCCAAGCTCGATAACCACGTGCACATTGGCCACAACTGCGAGGTCGGCGAATACTCGCGCTTCTCGGCGCAGGTCGGCCTCTCGGGCTCGGTCAAGGTGGGACGCTGGTGTCAGTTCGGAGGACAGGTGGGAGTGGCCGATCATGCGCAAATCGGCGACCGCGTGCGCGTCGTCGCGCAGTCGGGAATCCCGCACGATCTTGCCGACGATGCGACGGTTGGCGGTACGCCGGCGGTCGACGTGCGTATCTGGCGGCGGATGGCTGCGATCGTGCCGCGGCTGCCGGCGGCGATGCGCCGCCTGCGCGCGATCGAGGAGCATTTGGGACTGCGCGCCGCGGGAGAGCGGCGATGATCGGTGAACAGAAGCGGATTCGAGACTAATAGTTGCGCCGGGCGAAAACGCGTTGCTCGGCGAAGAGGGGGAGACACGATGAAACAGCGGAACTGCAAGCGCAATGACGGCAAGAGTGGCAAGAACAATTGCAAGAACAATTGGATGTCGGTAGCGATCGCGGGAGCCGCGATGCTGGCGGCGACGGTGTGCGGCGGCTGTCTGTACACAATAGTTCCAGCGATGGCTGGCCCGAGCACCACCTATCCGCAGGCCGCCAATAGCCAGCCGGCGGCTCAGCCGTCGCCGGCGTCGCAGTCATCGCAATCATCAAACGACCAGACCAATCAGAGCAATCAGAACAAGCAGCAAACCGGCATGCCGCCCAACGGCGCCCAGCCCCAGGGCCAGGGCGGAACTCTATAGCGGATGCGGCCGCCGACACGGCGGAGCGGAGTGGGGATGGTGTGCGGATGAAGCGTAGAGATCGCTCGAGCGGAGATCATTCGAGACTGACCGTAGTGGTGGCGGCCCTGGCGCTGTTCGCGATAAGCGCGGGATGCAGCGGCTGTCTATGGCTTGCGATCCCGAGCCTCGCCTACGAGGGCTACAAGTACAAGTCAGGCGGCCAGAACGGCAACGCGAAGCCGCATCAAAGCTCGCAGCCGACGGCCAACGACGACGTCGAATAGGGACGCGCGGCGTCAGTTGCAGGCGCAGACGTTGCACTGGGTTTGCCCGGTGAGCGACGGCGAGTTTAACAGCGCTGCGGCCGGTGACCTGGACGCTCCAATGCCGGGCGGCAGCCCCGTACTCGAAGATGTGCCCGACGTTGTGCTGGACGATCCGGTAGGGCCGGAATTGGCGTTCTGAAGCCCGGGAGATTGTCCGGGCGGGATGAACGGTGACTGCGGCGCGCTTGTTATGTAGCTGAAACAGGCGCCGGAAGCGGCCGAGCGTGCCGCGCTATAACTGGACGCGGTCACCGTGCCCGACCATTGCGTGCCCGAAGTGGTGGTGAAGCAACTGCAGTTGAAGAGCCGCGGGCCCGGAGTCGGTAGTGCGGTTGGAATCGGTGCGGGGGTGAGCAACGGCGTCGCGACGACGCCGGGTACGCTGGTCAGTTGCGATGGCGCGCCGGGCAAGATCGGTACCGAAGGCTGTGTCAGCGGCGGCGGGGCGGGCGGTGGCACGGGCACCTGCGCGCGGGCCATGCTGGCGATCGCGGCGAGCCCGAGCATCATCGCGATCGCGAAGCGCGCGCCTCGTATCGGTGTCGACAAAATTCTCATCGCGAAAACATTCTCATCCGATGAGCCGCTATGATCCGGAAGCCGGACGTGCGTTGCAAGCGCGGCGCGTTTGGGCAAAAGTGCCCTGTACGTTTCTTCGCTCGATGCACCTGATTTACGAAACGCACCAACCCGCGGTTTCGTCTTTGTGTGAAGTCTTTCAGGCTTAGTCTAAGGAGGTCCCGGACCCAAATGCTGCGCAAGATTTTTGCCATGCTCGTGATCCTGATGCTGCCCATGTTGGCGGGCGAAGCACCTGCTCTGCTCGCGCAGACGGCGCCGATGCCGCCGGCCGCTCCGCCTCCGCCCTCCTCGGGCCTGGCGGTCGGCGTTCCCAAGCTGCCGCCCATCGCCACCCCGCGCAACCAACAAGTCATCCCGGTGCCGGCGGCCCCCCCGCCCGATCTCAATACGCCCTCCAGTCAGACCGCGCCCTTTGAGCACGGCGCCTCAGTGCTGTCGCTGCCCGGAACTTTCGCTACCCAGGTGTCGCCGACCGAGCGGGTGCCGCCGGAGAGCATCATCAGCCAGTCCTACCTGGGCTCGCGCGACGATACAGTACGCGGTCTCTCGCTCAAGCAGGCGGTATACATCGGGCTTTCGAACAATCCCAACGTGAAAGTCGCCGAACTCGATCCGCTGGCCAGCGAAGAGGCGGTAAAGGTCGCCAACGCCACGTTCGATCCTGCGCTGACCGCCGAGGGCGACATCATGAAGAGCGTGGTGCCCGTTACCTCGCCATTCCAGGTCGCCGGCAGCCGCGCGTTCACCAACAAGCTCTATGATTGGGACTTCGGACTTAACAAAGTCTCCGCGCTGACCAACGGCACGTTCGGTATCACCTTCGACAACGAACGAGCATTTTCCAATTCGACTTTCGCTGCGATCAACCCGTCATACACCCCGCAGCTTGCACTCTCGATCTCTCAACCGCTGCTGCGCAACTTCGGCTGGAACTTCGCCACCCTCAACGTGCGGATTGCTGAGTCCTCGCAGAAGGAGTCGCAGTGGAACATGGAGCAGACCATCGAGGACTTCGTGCTGCGGATCGGCACCGATTACTGGAACGTGGTGCAGGCCGAAGAGAATCTGCAGGTGGCCGAGTATGCGCTCCGCCTGAACAGCGACCTGGTGCGCCAGAACCGAATCTCGTTGCAGGTCGGGACCCTTGCTCCGATCGATCTGCAGGAGGCGCAATCGGCCGAAGCCACCTCCGCGGCCAATGTCTACACCGCCCAGGCGACGCAGCGGGCCGCGCGCGCGGCCCTGCGGCAGGACGTGATGATGAATCCGTCGTCGACCTTTGTGCCGCAGGAGATCGAGCCCACCGACAAGCCCAATCCGGCGCGCGAGACGAACCCCAACGAGGAAGTTGCGCTGGAGACCGCGATCCAGTTTCGGCCTTCGCTGGAGGCGATGCGCGAGGGGATCCGCGGCGCGCTGATGCAGGTGAAGTTCTCTGAGAATCAGACCCTGCCGCAGCTCAATCTGGGTGCGCAGTTTGGGCTCACCTCGACCGCTGGGACAACGCCTTGCATCCGCAACATCGCCAGTATCCTCAGCGGTAACTGCGCGGCAGTGCCGCGGGTGCCCGGATCCGGCACCAAGCTGCAGTTCGGCGGAGTCTATGGTGACGCGCTCAACCGTCTGTTCGGCACCAGCTTCTACAATTACGCCGCGGTGCTGAACTTCGAATATCCGATCGACAACGCGGCCGCGCGCTCGGTGCTCGCGCAGACTCGCGTACAGTACGAGTCGCTCCGGATGCAGTACCGGGCGTCGATATCAACCGCGGTGGTGGCGGTGCAGACCGCGCTTGCCAACCTGGAGGCCGATCAGAAACGTGTGCAGGCGACCCGCGAGGCGACCTACTATGCCGCGCAATCGCTGCACGACGAGGAGATCCGCTTCAAGGTCGGGATGGCGACCACGCACGACCTGCTGCAGTTCCAGGAGCAGTTGATCTCGGCGCAGGGCAACCAGGTGCAGGCCGAGGTCGACCTCGAGGACGCCCGGCTTTCGCTCGAGCATGAGCAGGGCACGCTGCTGCGCGGCTTCCAAATCAACTTCGAGCTCCAGGATCCGCATCGTTCGCCCTGGTACTCGAAGTTCTGACGCCGACTAGGAGACCCGAGAAGGAGACCGACGATGGAAAAGAAGTTTATCAATCCCGACACGATTCATACGCCGCGCGGCTACACTCATGTCGTCGCGCTGCAGGGCGGCCGGATGCTTTTCGTTTCGGGCCAGGTGGCGATCGACAAGGACGGCCAGATCGTGGGCAAGGGTGATCTGAAGGTGCAGGCGCACAAGGCGGCCGAGAACCTGGTCGCGGCGCTCAAGGGCGCCGGCGCCTCGCTCGCCGACGTGATCAAGATGAACACCTACGTCGTCAACTACAAGCAGGACGACTACCGCGCGATTAACGACATGCGCCGCGAATTCTTTCCCAAAGAGAATCCACCCGCGTCGACGCTCATCGGCGTGGCAGCGCTGGCGGTCGACGGTCTGCTCATCGAGATCGAGGCCGTCGCCGCATTGCCCTAGCCGAGATCGCGCTTTTCGGTAATCGGCCCCGCAGCTGCGGCGGCGCGCGTCAGTCGGCGGCGCTCGCGGCGCCCGCTGCGGGCGCGAGCAGCCGCTGCGCGTACGGCATGATGGTCGCGAAAAGATCGACCCGCGAATCGAGCGTCTTGCCGAGTCCGCTCAGCAGGCCCATCACGCGCGTCACCAGCAGCACGTCGGCTGGAACTTCGACGATCGGATTGACCCTGAGCGCGCGCGGCAGCTCTTCGGAAAATTCCTCGATCAATTGCTTGTCGGCGTAGGCGCGGCCGCGTCGAATCGTATTGCCCAGGAGCAGGTTGGCGAGCGTTATCAGGGTCTCGGGCGAACCGTCGCGAGTGCGAAAGCCGAGTTGCTCGAACGCGGCCGCGATACCCGCGTTATCCACGGTCAGGATTGAAAACGTCAGGCGCACGATGCCGTCGCGAAAGCGCGGCGGAAAATCTTTGGCCAGGCCGAAGTCGAGCAGCACCAGGCGCGGCCCCGGCTGTACCATCACGTTGCCCGGATGCGGGTCGGCATGAAAAAAGCCGTCGCGCAGCACCTGCTCGCAGAACACCTCCATCAGCTTCTGCGCCACCGCCTGCTTGTCGATCCCGGCCCGCTCCAGCGCCGCGACGTCGGTTATCTTGATCCCCTCGATCAGTTCCATCACGAGCACGCGGCGCGTGCTGAATTCGCGATATACGCGCGGCACCACGACGTCGGCGCGCGCGGCGAGGTTGCGCGCGATGGTTTCGCAGTTGTCGGCTTCGTGCTCGAAATCGAGCTCCATCGGGATGTATTTGAACGCCTCGCGCATCAGGACGCGGAAGTCGAAGTCGTGTTCGAACCACGCTAGCACGCGCAGAATGACGGCGAGATTGCGGAGATCGGCGCGCACGATGCCCTCGATGCCCGGATACTGGACCTTCACGGCGCATCGGCGGCCGTCGTGCAGCCGCGCGGCGTGAACCTGCGCGAGCGAGGCCGAGGCGAGCGGCTGCGGATCGAACTCGGCGAAGACGTCGTCGAGCGGGCGGCCGAGTTCGTGCTCGACCCGCTCGCGAATCGCCGCGAATGGACGCGGCGGCACATGGTCGTGCAAGCCGGAGAGTGTGTTGACCCAGGCGTCGGGCAGCACGTCGGCGCGCGTGGCGATGAACTGGCAGGCCTTGATGAGCATCCCCTGCAGCCGTACCGCAGAGCGATAGAGCGCGCGCGCCGCGCGACCGTCCTGGCGCCGATAGCGTTCCTCTTTTCGCGCGTCGCCGACGATCCGCGACCATAGTTGGATCGATTTGTAGCCGGCATAGATATTTGCCGCGACCCAGGCGACGCTGACAAAGCGCCAGGCGCGCACCAGCCGGCCCGGCTCGGGCTCAGGTGCGCGCACGAGCCGCTCAGCATCGGATTTTGGTGTAGGTATTCGCACTTCGTCGGCGTAAACTGGTCGATTCTCGCGGCAACTTCCGGATGGCCGATTGCTCCACACGGGGGAGCCCTTCGAGAGTCTAAAGTATGTCAGTCGGGCAGCGAAATGCCGAGGACGCGCCGGTGGCCGCCGTTAGCCAAAGCGGCAGAAACGGCGCGGCGCTACGCGAGATCACGCGGCGCTACTACGCGATGTGGTGGGGGTACGCGTTCGCCGGCGGCTTTCTATACGGTGTCTATCCGTTGTTTCTGCGTTCGCGCGGCCTCGACCAGTTCGAAATCAACAGTGTGCTGGCGTGCTACTTCGTGGTGATGTTCCTGACTGACGTGCCGACCGGCGCATTCGCCGACGCGATGGGCCGCCGGCGCTCGTTCGTCCTGGGCTGCGCGACGCGAGCCGCCGCCTTCACGGTCTATTTCTTCGCGCATCATTTCCTGGTTTTCGTGATCGCCGAGTCTATCGACGGGATTGGCACGACGTTGTGCAACGGTGCGATCGACGCGTGGGGCGTCGATGCGCTGGACGCGGCCGGCTTTCATGGGATTAAGGACCGGCTCTTCTCGCGCATTTCGCAACTGACCAACTTCGGCTTCATGGGCGCCGCGATAATCGGCGCCTACGTTGCCGACTTCAACATCGCGCTCCCGTGGATGCTGGGTGCTGCCGGCTTTGCGATGGCCGGCATGGCCGCGATCTACCTGATGCGCGAGGATCATCGCGAGCAAGCGTATCGCGCGGGCGCGCCGCGAATCAGGCTCGAGGGCTTGTACGCGCAGGTGGCGGCGCGCGTCATGACCGGTCTGCGGCAGGGCTTCCACAGCCGCACGGTGCTGATGCTCAGCAGCGCGAGCGCGCTGACGTTCGCGGCCTGGGCGCCATACTGGCTGGAATGGCCGCAGCTTTTCAACGACCGCTACGGAGTTGGAATCTGGATCGTCGGATGGCTCTACTGCCTGTTCACGGTCGCGCGGATGATCGGCGCCGAGGCGGTGGTGCGCACCGGAGTCGAGGCGCGAGACCGTGGCGCGCGGCTCGCCGCGCTCGTCGCCGGCGCGAGCGCGCTGCTCTTCGTGGGCGGCGCGATGGCTCATCGGCCAACCGTCGCGCTCATAAGCCTGTTCGTGATGAACCTCTGCGCCGGCGCGATGCAGCCTCTCTCACAGAGCTGGTTCAACGAACATGTCGAGGCCGACGATCGCGCGACGCTGCTGAGCTTCAACAGTACCTTTTCAACCATGGGCGGGTCGCTTGGACTGCTCGCCGGCGGACGCGTTGCCGACGTTTTCGGAATCCCGGCGGCGTGGGAGATGGGTGCGCTGATCCTGCTCGCGGCGGCGCCTTGCTTCTGGGCGATTCGCCACGTGAGCGCACCGCTCGCGGCCGCACCTGCGATTTCGTAAGTCCTGCTGGTCCCTGTCATACAGTCGGTGATATACGAGTGACGCCGCCTGCGGGGGATGATTTCATGCGTTGTGCGAAGTGCGCCACGGAAAATCGCGACGGGAGGAAATTTTGTGCCGAGTGCGGCGCACCCCTGAATGCCCGATGCGCATCGTGTGGCGCCGAGAACGAGCCAACGGAAAAGTTCTGCGGTGAATGCGGCGCAGCACTGGCCGGGAAGGGGCAAGCCGTTTCCGCCGAGCCGCCGGCGGCAAAGCCGGCCGCTCCCGATGATTCGCATCACGCCGGCAGAGCGGGGTACCTCCGACATACCTGAGGGCGAGCGTAAGACCGTCACCGCGCTGTTCGCCGATATCAAGGGCTCGATGGAGTTGATCGAGGATCTCGATCCGGAGGAGGCGCGCCGCCTGGTCGATCCCGCGCTCAAGCTGATGAGCGAAGCGGCGCATCGCTACGAGGGCTATGTGGTGCAATCCACCGGAGATGGCATCTTCGCGTTATTCGGGGCGCCGGTCGCGCACGAGGATCATACGCAGCGGGCACTGCTGGCGTCGCTCAAGATGCAGGAGGACATCAAGCGCTACGCAAGCAAGCTGCGCGAGGAGGGGCGCGCGCCGATCGAGATTCGCGTCGGTGTGAACACGGGCGAGATGGTGGTGCGCTCGGTCCAGACCGGCGAGCATCGCACTGAGTACACTCCGATTGGGCATTCGACCAGCCTGGCGGCGCGGATGCAGGCGCTCGCGCCGACCGGCTCGATCGCGGTGAGCGAGCATACGCAGAAGTTGGTCGAAGGGTACTTTGCGTTTAAAGCGTTTGGGGCCGACCCGGGTCAAGGGGGTGAGCGAGCCGGTCAATGTTTACGAGCTTACCGGGTTGGGGCCGCTGCGCACGCGGCTGCAGATGTCGACGCGGCGGGGGCTGTCGCGATTCGTCGGCCGGGACCGCGAGATCGAGGAAATGAAGCGGGCGCTGGAGCGGGCGATGGGCGGGCGCGGGCAGGTGGTCGCGGCAATGGGCGAAGCGGGACTGGGGAAGTCCCGGCTGATCTACGAGTTCAAGGTGATCGCGGGCGGTGGATGCCTGGCGTTGGAGGCGTTTTCGGTCTCCCATGGCAAGGCTTCCGCGTATCTGCCGTTGATCGACCTGCTCAAGAATTATTTCGAGATCACCACGGAGGATGACGAGCGCAAACGGCGCGAGAAGATCACCGGCAAAGTGCTCGCGCTCGACCGCACTCTGGAAGACACGCTGGCTTACCTTTTCTCGCTGATGGGCGTAAGTGATGCTGGCGATCCTCTTGGCCAGATGGATTCGCAGATCAGGCAGCGACGGACATTGGAGGCGGTAAAGCGGCTGCTGCTTCGCGAGAGTCGCTCAACCAGCCATTGATCGTGATCTTCGAGGACCTGCACTGGATCGATGCGGGTACGCAGGCCTTTCTGAATCTGCTGGCGGACGCGATTGGCCACCGCCCGCATCTTGCTGCTGGTCAACTACCGGCCCGAGTATCGCCACGAGTGGGGCCAGCAAGACCTACTATACGCAGTTGCGGCTCGATCCGCTGGGCAAGGAAAGCGCCGGGGAGATGCTAACCACGCTGCTCGGCGACGGGACCGAGCTCGGACCGCTCAAGCGCATGATTATCGAGAGCACTGAGGGCAATCCGTTCTTCATGGAGGAAACGGTGCAGGTTCTGCTCGACGAGGGCGCGCTGGTGCGCAACGGAACGGTGAAGCTCACCAAGACGCTCGGCGAGTTGAAGATCCCACCAACGGTGCAGGGCATCCTGGCCTCGCGCATCGACCGTTTGCCGGCGGATGAGAAAGAGCTGCTGCAAACGCTGGCCGTGATGGGCAAGGAGTTCCGGCTCGCCTGGTACGAGCGAGTCGCAGGAAAACAGGACGATGAGCTGCAGCGGATGCTGAAGGACCTTGCAGCTGGGCGAGTTCATCTACGAGCAGCCGGCGTTTCGGCGATATCGAGTACACCTTCAAGCACGCGCTGACTCAGGAGGTGGCCTACAACTCGCTACTGGTCGAGCGCCGCAAGCTGCTGCACGAACGCGCCGGCCAGGGGCTGGAGGCGCTCTTCGCCGAGCAGCTGGACGATCATCTTGAACGAACTGGCGCATCATTACAGCCACAGCAAGAACATCGGCAAAGGCCGTTGATTACTTGCAGCCGTGGCGTGGAGCAGGCTGCGCAACGTTCGGCATATGCCGAAGCAGTCGGTCAACTTCACCAACGGACTGGAACTGCTCAACAGACTTCCGGACGACCGCGAGCGTGCGCGGCGGGAGCTGGAACTACAGCTATCGCTCGCAGAGTCGCTGACATGGACCGAATGGAATGGGTTCACAGGAACGTGAGCGTGCCTGTCGAGCGCGCTGCGAGATCTGTACGTTGGTGGGCGAGGGACACGAGCTTTTCGCCGTGCTTCAGGGCTTAGATATGGCTATCGTACTTAGATTGCAGCTAGAGACCGCACGCGAGCTTGGGAGAGCAACTGCATCTCAGCTTGGCCGAGCAACGCCGGCGAGTCGGCCAAGCTGAATGGCTGCTCGGATGAACGAGCTGAGCACGCGTTTCGTGGCTGACTGAGCGAGTTCGCGCAGGCCGCCCGCGACCATCTGGAAGCGAGCCGAGCCTCGCTTCGATTGGGGCAGTTCCGCTTATCTGTCGGCGCATTCTACCGCGTACATTTGGTGCTTGGGCTCTGTGGGCACTTCGGTTATGCGGACCAGGCGCTTAAGTGGAGCCGTGAGGCGCTCGCTTCGGCCCAGGCGCATATCTCGACCGGCGCTCGCTTGCCAACGCTGCTGAGCTTGACCGCGGCTGCTTCACATGTACCTGCGCGAGCCGCGTATGGTGCGCAGGAGCGTGCCGAGGCGGCGATGGCAATCGGCGAGCGAACACGGGCTTCCCGATTCGAGCTGGCATGCGGGACGATCGGCGCGCGGTTGGGCGCTCGCCGAGCATGGCGACATGGAGAGAGGGCATCGCCGAGATGCGCCGCGCGGCTCACCGAGTCGGCAGCACGGGGTTTGCCGCGCGCCGCTGATGGTTCGCGCTGTCTCGCCGAAGCTTGCGCCAGGAGCGAGGGCGCATTGACGTGGGCGCTCGAGCTGCTCGCCGAAGGTTTGGGGCTGATGGAGCGCACTGGAGAGCGGATTGTACGAGGCAGAGCTTTATCGGGTCAAGGGCGAGTTGTTGCTGATGCAGGACGGCGCGAACGGCCGTGGAGGCCGAGCGCTGCTTCCGCACCGCCATCGAAGTCGCGCGCCGCCAGGCTGCGAAATCGCTGGGAGCTGCGCGCGACGACGAGCCTCGCGCGGCTGCTCGACAACGCAAGGCACGTCGCGACGAGGCGCGCGCGATGCTCGCCGACATCTACAACTGGTTCACCGAGGGCTTCGACACCGCCGACCTGAAGGACGCCAAGGCTTACTCGAGGAGATGAGGAGCTAGAATGCGTTGTGCGAAGTGCGCCACGGAAAATCGCGACGGGAGGAAATTTTGTGCCGAGTGCGGCGCGCCCCTAAATGCTCGATGCGCATCGTGTGGTGCCGAAAACGAGCCGGCGGAAAAGTTCTGCGGTGAATGCGGAGCAGCACTGGCCGGGAAGGGGCAAGCCGTTTCAGCCAAGCCGCCGGCGACAAAGCCCGCCGCTCCCGAGATCCATATAACGCCGGCAGAGCGGGATACCTCCGACATACCGGAGGGCGAGCGTAAGACCGTCACCGCGCTGTTCGCCGATATCAAGGGCTCGATGGAGTTGATCGAGGACCTCGACCCGGAGGAGGCGCGCCGCCTGGTCGATCCCGCGCTCAAGCTGATGAGCGAAGCGGCGCATCGCTACGAGGGCTATGTGGTGCAATCCACCGGCGATGGCATCTTCGCGCTGTTCGGGGCGCCGGTCGCGCACGAGGATCATACGCAGCGGGCCCTGCTGGCGTCGCTCAAGATGCAGGAGGACATCAAGCGCTACGCAAGCAAGCTGCGCGAGGAGGGGCGCGCGCCGATCGAGATTCGCGTCGGTGTGAACACGGGCGAGATGGTGGTGCGCTCGGTCCAGACCGGCGAGCATCGCACTGAGTACACTCCGATTGGGCATTCGACCAGCCTGGCGGCGCGGATGCAGGCGCTCGCGCCGACCGGCTCGATCGCGGTGAGCGAGCATACGCAGAAGCTGGTCGAAGGCTACTTTGCGTTTAAAGCTTTGGGGCCGACCCGGGTCAAGGGGGTGAGCGAGCCGGTCAATGTTTACGAGCTTACCGGGTTGGGGCCGCTGCGCACGCGGCTGCAGATGTCGACGCGGCGGGGGCTGTCGCGATTCGTCGGCCGGGACCGCGAGATCGAGGAAATGAAGCGGGCGCTCGAGCGAGCCATGGGCGGGCGCGGGCAGATGGTTGCGGCGATGGGCGAAGCGGGACTGGGGAAGTCCCGGTTGATCTACGAGTTCAAGGTGATCGCGGGCGGGGGATGCCTGGCGTTGGAGGCGTTTTCGGTCTCCCATGGCAAGGCTTCCGCGTATCTGCCGTTGATCGACCTGCTCAAGAATTATTTCGAGATCACCACGGAGGATGACGAGCGCAAACGGCGCGAGAAGATCACCGGCAAAGTGCTCGCGCTCGACCGCACTCTGGAAGACACGCTGGCTTACCTTTTCTCGCTGATGGGCGTAAGTGATGCTGGCGATCCTCTTGGCCAGATGGATTCGCAGATCAGGCAGCGACGGACATTGGAGGCGGTAAAGCGGCTGCTGCTTCGCGAGAGTCTCAACCAGCCATTGATCGTGATCTTCGAGGACCTGCACTGGATCGATGCGGGTACGCAGGCCTTTCTGAATCTGCTGGCGGACGCGTTGGCCACCGCCCGCATCCTGCTGCTGGTCAACTACCGGCCCGAGTATCGCCACGAGTGGGGCCACAAGACCTACTATACGCAGTTGCGGCTCGATCCGCTGGGCAAGGAAAGCGCCGGGGAGATGCTAACCACGCTGCTCGGCGACGGGACCGAGCTTGGACCGCTCAAGCGCATGATTATCGAGCGCACTGAGGGCAATCCGTTCTTCATGGAGGAAACGGTGCAGGTTCTGCTCGACGAGGGCGCGCTGGTGCGCAACGGAACGGTCAAGCTCACCAAGACGCTCGGCGAGTTGAGAATCCCACCAACGGTGCAGGGCATCCTGGCCTCGCGCATCGACCGTCTGCCGGCGGATGAGAAAGAGCTGCTGCAAACCCTGGCCGTGATGGGCAAGGAGTTCCGGCTCGCCCTGGTAAAGCGAGTCGCCGGCAAACAGGACGATGAGCTGCAGCGGATGCTGACGGACCTTCAGCTCGGCGAGTTCATCTACGAGCAGCCCGCGTTTCCCGATATCGAGTACACCTTCAAGCACGCGCTGACTCAGGAGGTGGCCTACAACTCGCTACTGGCCGAGCGCCGCAAGCTGCTGCACGAACGCGCCGGCCAGGCGCTGGAGGCGATGTTCGCCGAGCAGTTGGACGACCATCTGAGCGAGTTGGCGCATCATTACAGCCGCAGCAATAACGTGGCAAAGGCCGTCGATTACCTGCGCCGGGCGTCGGAGCAGGCGGTCGAGCGATCGGCATATTCCGAGGCAGCGGCCGACTTGAAGGCCGCCATCGCATTTGCCGGCCGCCTTCCCGAAGGACCGGACCGGCTGCGGGTCGAGCTTGCGCTGCATGCCACCGAGGGCGCGGTGGCCACGGTGTTGCACGGAATCGGTTCGCACGAACGCGAGCATGCCTTGACTCGGACCTGCGAGATCAGCGAGCGGCTGGGGGACACAGTGTCGCTGCTTCGTGGGTCGATCTTTCTCTCGCTTCTTTACATCGCGCGGGGCGATCCTATACGAGCCCGGGAAACATGCAGCCGGCATCTCGAGTTGGCCGAGCAGTCTGGTGTGGAGGAAATTCTTGCACCCGCACATTGGATTATTGGACTCAGCACGTTTTTCAGCGGCGACCTGAACGAGACACGCAGGCTGTCACGCGAATGGTTGGGAGCGTTTCGAGGCCGCATCTCAAGGAGCGTTCCCGATCAATCTGCCGGCGGAAATTCTGGGACATACCGCCCAGGCTGTTCATCTTCTGGGTGGGATTTCAGAGGCGCTCAAGCTGGGGCAGGAATCGCTGGAACGCGCTCGCATGCTCAAACAGCCTTTCACTCTCGGCATGGTGCTGATTACCGTCGGCTGGTTATATCAGGTACGGCGTGAGCCGGAGACCGTGTGCGAAATTGCCGAAGCGGCGATGGCAATCGGCGAGGAGCACGGGTTCCCTGAATGGCTGGAGTGGGGACGGTGGCTTCACGGATGGGCACTAGCCGAGCTCGGCGACATCGAGCGGGGTGTGGCCGAGATGGAGGCTGGGATCGCCGGGTTTAGCCCTCATTGGCGGAGTGCCCAGACAGGCGTTTACGGCCGCGATGCTGGCGAAGGGTTACGAGAAGCTTGGGCGAATCGACCAGGCGATCGCGATCCTCGACGAGCAGCGAGTGCGAATCGAGCGCTCTGGTGAACGATTGGAGGAGGCCGAGCTTTATCGAGTGAAGGGCGAACTGCTCTACGCACGTGACGGCGCGAGCAGTAGCGAGGGCGAGTCGTGCTTGCGCAAAGCGATCGAAGTCGCACGGCGGCAGGAATCGCGATGGTGGGAGCTGCGCGCGACGACCAGCCTCGCGCGGTTGCTGCGCGATAGCGGGCCGCCGCGACGAAGCACGCGCGATGCTCGCCGACATTTACGGCTGGTTCACCGAGGGCTTCGACACCTCCGACCTCAAGGACGCCAAGGCGCTGCTCGAGGAATTAAGCGAATAGCCCCATCTGTTTGGGAGCGTTGAAAATCTTTGCCGTGGCGAAATAGCGCCGCCGAAACAGGAAATCGTTATGCCTTCGCCCAGAGTCGTCATGGCCGGAACCGGATTCGCCGCGGTACGTCAATTCCTGATCGAGGCGCTGCCCAATGCCCAGTTCGACCAGATCGAAGTGGCGACGCTGCGCGCGAAAGGTCACGCCGCGGACGTGATGCTGCCGGCGATGTCGCGTATCGACGGCGCGCTGATGGATCGGATCGAGGGCCTGCGCCTGATCCAGCAATGGGGCGCGGGTCTCGAGGGCGTCGATATTACAGCGGCGACGCAGCGCAAAATTGCGGTCGCCAATGTGCCCACGCCGGGCACCGGGAATGCGGAGTCGGTCGCGGAGTGGTGCGTGATGGCGGCGATCGCGCTTAGCCGGCGGCTCCCGCTCGCGCAGGAAACTATCCGCACCGGAGGAACCTGGGGCACGCCGCTTGGGCGGGCGCTGATAGGCCGCACGGCGGGAATCGTCGGCCTGGGCGGTATCGGGCAGGCGCTGGCGGCGCGGCTGCGTCCGTTCGGGATGCGACTGATTGGCTTGCAGCGCCGACCCGAGCCCGCGCTCGCCGAGCGCCTTGGGATGGAGTGGGTGGATGGGCCGGAGCGGCTCGCAGAATTGCTGCGCCGCAGCGATTATCTATTTCTTTGCGTGCCGCTCACCGAGCAGACCCGCCACCTTATCGACGAGGCCGCGCTCGCGATGCTCCCGCCAAAGGCGTGCATCATCAACGCCGCGCGCGGCGGTCTGCTCAGCACTCAGGCGATGCTGCGCGCGCTCGCCGAGGGGCGTTTGATCGGCGCCGGACTGGATGTGTTCGAGCAGGAGCCGCTCGATCCCGCCTCGCCGTTGCTCGGCCGCGCTGACGTCATCGCCACCTCCCATGTCGCCGGCGTCACAGACGTCTCCTACCGCGGCATCGCGCGCGGAGTTGTCGCGAACATCGTCCGTATCCTGGCGGGCCAGCCCCCGTTCAACTGCGTCAACTGGGATGCGCTCAGCCGCTAACGGTCAGCGATTTCTTAACGATCAGCGATCTTCTTGTAGGGGCCGTTCGTGACAGGCCCTCCGCGCTCCTCTTGGGGTCTTCGTGAGCGAAGCGTGTCTGGTTCTTTTGTCATCCTGAGCGAGCGCTGCGCGAGTCGAAGGACCCCGATCCTTTTGGGCTAGCATCGCGAGAGTCTCGGTACCTAAGAATCCGGGGTCCCTCGACTCGCAGACTCGCTCGGGATGACAGGAAGAGGGCAGGCGCAGCCCTACTAGCGGCGGGGCGCGCCGTCGGTTACAAAATAAGTCCCGGGTGCGGACAGGCCGCGCCCGCAAGCTCGCACGGCGCACAATGGATTTCCCCAGAATAAAGCGGCTCCCACCTTACGTCTTCAACGCGATTGGCGAACTCTGTCTGAAGGCCCGGCGCGAGGGCGAGGACATTATCGACTTCGGCATGGGCAATCCCGACGCCGCCACGCCCGCGCATATCGTGGCCAAGCTGGTCGAGGCCGCGACCAAGCCGCCGAACCATCGCTACTCCGTCTCTCGCGGCGTTTACAAGCTGCGCCTGGCGATCACGGATTGGTACCGCCGCCGCTACGGCGTCGAGCTTGATCCCGACTCTGAAGCGATCGTCACGATCGGTTCCAAGGAAGGGATCGCGCACCTCGCGCTGGCGATCCTCGACCAGGGCGACGTGGTGCTCGCGCCGACTCCGACCTATCCGATTCATCAGTACGGATGCATCATCGCGGGCGCGCAGGTCCAGGGCGTGCCGATCAGCCGCGGCGAGGATTTTTTTGACGCGCTGATGGCGGCGGTCAACCGATGCTGGCCGCGGCCCAAGCTGATGGTGATGAATTTCCCGCACAACCCGACCACCGCGACCGTCGACCTCGCCTTCATGAAGCGAGTGGTCGAGTTCGCGCGCGAGAATGAAATCCTCGTCGTCCATGATTTCGCCTACGCGGACCTGTGCTTCGACGGTTACCAGGCGCCCTCGATGATGCAGGTGGCGGGCGCGCGCGAGGTCGGAGTCGAGTTTTTCACGCTCTCCAAGAGCTACAACATGCCGGGATGGCGCGTCGGCTTCGCGGTCGGCAATCGCGAGATGATCGCCGCGCTCGGCAGGCTCAAATCGTATTTCGACTATGGGATGTTCGCGCCGGTGCAGGTCGCGGCGATCGCCGCGCTCAATGGGCCGCAGGAGTGCGTCGGCGAAATCGCCAATCTCTATCGCAGCCGGCGCGACGTGTTGGTCGATGGGCTCAACCGCGCGGGATGGCCGGTCGAGAAGCCGCGCGCCACGATGTTCGTGTGGGCGCCGATCCCCCCGGCGTTCCGCGAGATGGGCTCGCTTGAGTTTGCCAAGTTCCTGCTCGCCGAGGCCAAGGTCGCGGTGTCGCCCGGCGTCGGCTTCGGCGCCGACGGCGACGGCTTTGTGCGCTTCGCGCTTATCGAGAACGAGCATCGCACTCGCCAGGCGGTCCGCGGAATCCGTCATGCATTGCGCATGACGCCGGCCGGGATGCGTCCGCGCGTCGCGGCCGCCGGCTCCTAGAGCGCACCCCGATTGGCGCGATTCACAGCACCGTTGAAACCGGTACGGGTAGCCTTGCTCGGATGCGGCACGGTGGGCGAGGGCGTGGTCAAGCTGATGCGGCGCAACGCCGCGCTGCACGAGCGCAAGCTCGGCGCTCCGCTCGAGCTGGCCGGCGTCGCCGACCGCAGCCTTAGACCCGTTCCCGCGCTGGGGCTGACCGCGAAACTCATCACGCGCGACGCTGCCGCGCTGGTCGTGCGCCCCGACGTCGATATCGTGGTCGAGTTGTTCGGCGGAATCGAGCCCGCGCGCTCGCTGAT
This sequence comes from uncultured delta proteobacterium, assembly GCA_963815255.1. Lineage (GTDB taxonomy): Bacteria > Desulfobacterota > Binatia > Binatales > Binataceae > JAKAVN01. Next base: position 137,754 of record CAWFGH010000009.1, read on the forward strand.
CCTCAAGGCGCTAGAGGCGGGCAAAGACGTCGTCACCGCCAACAAGGCGCTGCTGGCAGAACATGGCGAGCGGATTTTCGCGGCCGCGGCGAAGGCCGGGATGGCGATCGGTTTCGAGGCGAGCGTCGGCGGCGGCGTGCCGATCATCCGTACGCTGCGTGAGGCGCTGGCCGGCGATCGCCAGCGCGCGGTCTATGGAATCGTCAACGGGACGTGCAACTCGATCCTTACCATGATGACCGAGCAGGGCGCCGAGTTTTCCGAGGCGCTCGCCGACGCTCAGCGCACGGGCCTCGCGGAGGCGAATCCCGCCCTCGATATCGAGGGCTACGACGCCGCGCACAAGCTCTGCCTGCTGGTTACGCTCGCCTTCGGAGCGCTGCTCAGGCCGCCGCAGGTTTATACCGAAGGCATCAGCCGTATCACGCAGGCCGATATCGCCTACGCGCGCGAGCTTGGATTTACTATCAAGCTGCTCGCGATCGCCAAGGAGGACGACGGCGTGATCGAGGCCCGCGTGCATCCCACCATGATCCCGACGCGCCATCTGTTGGCCGGCGTCGGCGGCGCGTTCAACGCCATCTATATCCACGGCGAGGCGCTCGGCTCGACGATGTATTTCGGGCTGGGCGCCGGACAAATGCCGACGGCGACCGCCGTGATGGCGGACGTACTCGAGATTGCGCGGGCGCGGAGCGCGGGCGCCGGTGCTCGCGGGCATGCGTTGGGCTATCCGATGGCCTCGATGGCGCGCGCCCGTGTCAAGCCGATGGACGGCGTGCTATGCGAATACTACCTACGCTTCGAGGCGCGCGATAAGCCAGGCGTGCTGGGCGCGATCGCCTCGGTGCTCGGGCGCAACGGAATCTCGATCGCGTCGGTAATTCAGCAAGGGCGCGGCGTGGAGGGTACGGTGCCGGTGATCATGCGGACGCACGAGGCGCACGAGCGCAACCTCAAGCGCGCGCTGGCGCAGATCAAACGCCTCGATACGGTGAGCGGCACGCCAGCCTTCATCCGAATCGAGGAGCGGCTCTAACGCGATGGCGCGTGGGAAGCAAAACGATTCCGCGCCGGCCCGTCTGACGCGATGGCCCGGGCTTATCGAGCATTACCGCCGCTTCCTGCCGGTCGACGCCGGCACGCCGGTGGTGACGCTCAACGAGGGCAACACGCCGCTTATCGAGAGCCTCGAGATCGCCTCGCGGCTGGGTCATGACATAAAGTGTTACTTGAAGTTTGAGGGCGCAAACCCGACCGGCTCGTTCAAGGACCGCGGGATGACCGTGGCGATGAGCAAGGCCCTGGGCGAGGGCGCACGAACCGCGATCTGCGCCTCGACCGGCAACACTGCCGCCTCAGCGGCCGCCTATGCGGGGCGGGCCGGGATGCGCGCGTTCGTGCTGATTCCCAGGAGCGCGGTGGCGCTGGGCAAGCTCTCGCAGAGCGTGATGCATGGTGCGGGGGTGATCGAGATAATCGGCAACTTCGACATCTGCTTGAAGGTCGTGCGCGACGTTGCGGAGAGCGATCCGGTGGCAATCCGGCTTGGTCAACAGCGTCAACCCCGATCGTATCGCCGGCCAGAAGACCGCGGCGTTCGAGATTTGCGATCAGCTTGGCGACGCGCCGACGCATCAATTTTTGCCGGTCGGCAACGCCGGTAACATCACCGCGTACTGGGCTGGCTACAAGGAATATAAAAGCAACGAGCTTTCGTCGCGATTGCCAAAGATGATGGGCTACCAGGCGGCCGAGTCGGCGCCGATCGTGCTGGGCCATCCGATCGACGATCCGCATACGGTGGCGACCGCGATCAAGATTGGCAATCCGGCGAGCTGGAAGAGCGCCGAGGCCGCGCGCGACGAGTCGGGCGGGATAATCGACCTCGTAACCGACGCGGAGATTCTTGCCGCGTACCGGTTGATCGCGGCGCAGGGGATTTTCGCCGAGCCGGCCTCCGCGGCTTCGGTGGCCGGTGCGCTCAAGTACGCCGCTACTGGCGGGCTTCGGCCGGGATCGATCGTGGTATGCACGCTTACGGGCCACGGGCTCAAAGACCCCGACACGGCACTCAAGAATCTCAGCAACGCGATCGTGGTCGAGCCCGACGTCGGCAAGGTGCTGAAAATTCTGCAGGGCGGATGATGCGCGCTACGCCATCCTTGGTGAAAAAATGAAGTACATCATTATTCACGGCGATGGCATGGCCGATTGGCCGTGCGACGAACTCGGCGGCAAGACTCCGCTGGAGGCGGCCAACAAGCCCAACATGGATCTGCTCGCGACCCGCGGCGAACTCGGCCTGGTCGCGACCATCCCGCCGGGCATGCCCTCGGGCAGCGACGTCGGCACCATGACGATGCTCGGTTATGACCCTGCGCGCTATCACACCGGACGCGCGCCAATCGAGGCGGCGAGCCAGGGAATCGAGCTTGCGCCCGACGACGTCGTGTTTCGGATGAACCTGGTCTCGCTCAAGCCGGGCGCGGACGGCGCGCTCGTGATGGACGACTTCACGTCGGGCCATATCACGACCGAGGAAGCGGCCGCGATCGTCGCCGACTTGCGCTCGCAGCTTAGCGGCGACGGGATCGAATTCCATAACGGCGTCAGCTATCGCCATCTGATGGTCTGGCACGGCGGACCAATCGCGACTCATTTGACGCCCCCGCACGACATCACCGGCAAGCAGGCCGGACCGCATCTGCCAGAGGGCGAGGGCGCCGAGCGCCTGCGCGCGATCATGGATCGCGCGGCGGCGATTCTGCACGGGCATCCGGTCAACCGCGCGCGGATATCGGCGGGCAAGCCGGCCGCGACTTCCGTATGGTTTTGGGGCCAGGGCAGGCGTCCTGCGGTGCCGACGCTGAAGGAGCGCTTCGGCATCGAGGGCTCGGTCATCTCGGCGGTCGACCTGGTCAACGGACTGGGGAGGCTCGCGGGGTTGGAACGAATAACGGTTCCCGGCGCGACCGGCTTCCTCGATACCGACTACGCGGCCAAGGCTCGGTACGGACTCAAGTCGCTCGAGCGCCGCGACTTCCTGCTGCTGCATATCGAGGCGCCCGACGAAGCGGGTCACATGGGGCGCGCGGATCTGAAGCGCGAGGCGATCGAGCGTATCGACGAGCTGATCATCGGTCCGCTGTTGCGCGAGTTGCCGGCGCTCGGCGATTTTCGCATCCTGCTGATGCCCGACCACGCGACACCGTGCAAACTGAAAACGCACTCGAATGAACCGGTACCCTTTGCTATGCTCGGCGCGGCAAGTGGCACAGGCGCTGCCACGCGGCGCTATACGGAGGCCGACGCCGCCCGCACGGGCGTTGCGGTGATGGATGGTTACCGGCTGATCGAATCGCTGCTCAAGACGCGCTAGCGCCTCGATGCAGAAGCTGGCTGATGGGAGGCCCGCCCGACGATGGAGCGAAATCTCGCCTTGGAAGTTGTTCGCGCCACTGAAGCGGCGGCGTTGGCCGTGGCGCGCTTTATCGGCAGGGGCGATGAACGGGCCGCCGACCGCGCCGCTTGCGACGCGATGCGCAAGGCGCTCAACTCGATCGCTTTCGACGGCAAAATCGTAATCGGCGAAGGCGAGCAGGGCTCGACCGACCAGCTATACAGCGGTGAAATCGTCGGCACCGGCGCGGGCCCGGAGGTCGACGTCGCCCTCGACGCGCTCGAAGGACCGCACATCGCGGCGTCGGGCAGTCCCAACGCGCTCTCGTGCATCGCACTGGCGGAGCGCGGGAAAGTGCTCATCTGTCCCGATACGTACATGGACAAAATCGCCTGCGGTCCGCTCGGCCGCGGCGTGATCGATATCGACCGCTCACCCACCGACAATTTGAAGGCCCTGGCCGAGGCCAAGCAGGTTTACGTCGAAGACTTGCGCGTCGCGATCCTCGATCGCCCCCGCCACGAAAATTTGATTGCCGAGGTCCGCCGCGCCGGCGCGGGAATCAAGCTGCTTTCGGCCGGCGACCTGGCCGCGGCGGTGGCCACCACGCGCCCGGAGAGCGAAATCGATTTGCTGATCGGCACCGGCGGTGCGCATCAAGGCGTGCTTGCGGGGGCGGCGATACGTTCGGCGGGCGGCGAGATGCAGGCGCGTTTCGCGCCGCGCAATCAGCAGGAGGCCGAGGCGTGCCTGAGCTGCGGCATCCTGGACCTCAAGCGGCGCTTTCCGCTCGAAGAGCTGGCCGGCGACAACGTGATGTTCGCCGCGACGGGGGTGACGACCGGCGACTATCTCTTCGGAGTGCGGTTTTTCTCAGGCGGCGCGCGCACCAACAGTGTGATGATGCGCTCGAAAACCCGCACCGTGCGGTACATCGAGGCGTACCATCACTTCGACTTCAAGCCGGAGTACTAAGCGGCCGCGTTTGATGGCGGCCCGCGCGGCGTTTTCGCGCTGAGCCCTATTTATCTTTACGCCAAACCATCAAAATCGATCTGCCTATTGCGTGGCCCAGGGCGCGATCCGCGAACTTGGATATCGGCACCATGAAGCGGTCCCAGAAGCGGATCTGAGTTTCACTCGGGATGGGCGAGCGCAGAAACAGTTTATTTCCCAGCGACGCCAAAAGTCCGACCGAGTCGAGATATATACATTTTGTCTCGTGCAAATCTCGGGGCGCGATCGAACGCAGAGAATTCTTTGTGTAGCGGCGATAATGGCCAATAGCTTTATCGAATGGTGTGAATAGCCACGGAAGTGCCGGAGACAGTATCGCCAGAACGCCGTCAGGCTTCAAATGCCCCGCTGCGCGGGCGAGTTCGGCGCCGTCGGCTTCGATATGTTCCAGGACATCCATATAGAGGATACCGTCGAATTGCTGATCGGGGCCCAGATCGGACAGTGTGCCTGCGACAATTTCGCAATTGGTCAGTTTGGGCGGTAGCCCCGGCTTGATCCGTTCCGCCAGGGCGCGATCGGGCTCCAGGCAGACCCATCGCCGTTGCGTGCCGTCGTTGAAGGTCGCGGTAGCGGCGCCTATTCCCGCGCCAACCTCTAAAATGTCGCCTGACAAATACGGTTGGAGATGCGAACGCACATACGACTTCCACGTCGTCGCACAGGCAAATAGGTCCAGCTCGCTGCCCACATAAGCGAAATCAGCCATGTCTGGTGAAGACAGTGCGTACTCTGGCTATATAGATTGGGCAATCTCGGATGGGTATAAAGCTGGATTGTCCACGACTGTATAGAGCAACGAAAATGAATACCAGGGAAAGCACGGCCAATTGAGAAAGGATCAAAAGTAGTAATCCAGTTACGTATGTAGCCCACCCCGGAATAGCGAGATCCGTGGTCAATTTGACGACCAACGCGGCGATTATAAAAGCGATGGTCAGAAGCCCGGCAAGCCCGCATAAAATAAGCAGGCGCACTCCTACCGTGTCGCCGAATACCGACATCGCGCTCAGACCGTGAACGACCAGCCCGACGAATCCCATCTTGGACTCGCCGACGAAGCGTCTCGAGCGGTCTATCGGAACCGTCGCGTACGGTAATTTCATCTTGACCACGGCGGCGGCATAGTGGTTCCAGAGATCGGAACTGACGACCAGCCGTTCCAGGATCGAGGCGGGCAAAACGCTGAAGTTACCAAATCGAGGATCGAATCCGACCGCCAGGCGATGGATCGTCCGATAGAGCTTGTAGAAAAACTTGAACAGCAACCCCTCCGCACGCAGGCCTCTGGCGGCAAAGATCACTTTGCGCTTGTTTTCGCCGATGAACTTCTCCAGCAGGCGAGGTATGTCGGAGGGAGCATCTTCGCCGTCGGCGTCCATAATCACGACAGGACCGGTCAAGTCGCTTTGCGCCAGGTGAACCAGGCCGACACACAGGGCGCGCTGATGTCCGAGGTTGGTTCTCAATTCCACGCTCTGGATCTGTTGTAAATGGCGCGGCGGAATCTTTGGAAATTGCTCTGGCACTGAATCGAGAGAACCGTCGTCAATAAACAGGAGACGACCGCTTAACGCATATTCGCCGAAAACGGAATCGATCCGCTCGACGAGAAGCGCCGCCGCCGCCCAATCGTTGAAGACCGGCACTAGAATTGTCAGTGGAAGGAGGGACGGAAATTCCGCCTGGAGTTCACTATTGGAGGAGTGGGGATTCGGCTGCGGGGAGGACACGATGGTTCCAGTTGGTCGCAGAGTATATGCCGACGCAAAAGCGCTTGCCAAGTAAGATCAGAATTTGAACTATGGATGGCGGGGGGAATTCCGCCGTGCTATCCTGCGCCCCAGTTTTTCGTGCAGTTTTCTGGTTGAGGGGCGTGCAGTTTTTCTGGTTGAGGGGGAGGAGCGGGGGGATTCGAATGGAAGGCTTCGCGCGGACAAAGGAAGCTTTCCTGCTCGCCGGCCGCGCCCGCACCGATGTCTGACGCGAACGCCAATCCGCGCGCGCTCGACCGCGAAGCGCTTGGCGCCGTTCTCTTATATCTAACGCTTTCTTTTTTCTTTTTCGGGCGAGGACTGATAGGCCACTTTTCGACCTGGTACGTAGGCCGCGGTCCTGACCCGCCGCAGATGATTTGGTCGATGGCGTGGTGGGCGTATGCAATCGCTCATCGCGTCAATCCGTTCCTGACCAAAGTGCTGTTCGCACCGGTCGGCGCTAACCTAGCCTGGACGACCACCGCGGCGCTCGCGGCTTGGGCGGCTTTGCCGCTCACCCGGTCGATGGGACCTGTGGTCGCGTTTAATCTCCTGTGTTTGCTCGCACCAGCGCTGGCGGGATGGGCGGCGTTTGTTCTGTGCCGCTGGATTACGCGTAGCTACTGGCCAGCGATAGCCGGCGGGTGGGTGTTCGGGTTTTCCGCGTACATCACATGTTCCCTGCGCACGCATTTGAACGATGCATTGATCTTCCCGGTTCCGTTGGCGCTGTGGCTGGTGCTGCGCCGGCTGCGCGGTGAAATCGCCGTCGGCGGCTTCGTGGCGGGACTGGGTATTTTGATCGCCGCGCAATTCCTGCTTTTTCCGGAGATCGCGGCGAGCGCGAGCTTCATCGGCGCGCTGGCGCTCTTGCTGGGGTTGGCGCTCACCGCGGGCGATGTTCGTCGCAATCTTGCGTGCCCTGATGAGGCCAGTACTGGCGGGCTACGCAGTCGCCGTGGCCCTACTCTCTCCTTACCTGTACTACATGTTCGCCTTCGCCCATGCGCGCGGATCAGTTCTTGACCCGGTCCTGTTCGGTGCTGACCTGCTGAGTTTTGTGATCCCCACCGCGGTCAATGAATTGGGACGGCCGTCGCCGATCGCTGCGATCGCGAGCACATACATGGCGAGTTTGACGGAGACCACTTCCTATCTCGCGTTGCCGTTGATCGTGATCGCCGTCTTGTTCGCGCGGGCGCGATTTCGCGAGCCGGTGGGGCGGATTCTGATTGAGCTGCTCCTCATCCTCTGCGTGCTTGCTTTGGGTTCGCGTGTCGTGGTCGCCGGACATCCGACGATCGCCGCTCCCTGGACCTTGCTTCTTCAGTTTCCGCTGCTCAACAAGATAGTGCCGATCCGTCTGATGGCGTATGCGTTTCTCGCGCTCGCGATAATTGTCGCGCTGTGGCTCGCCGCGGCCGACGTGCGCCCGTCGCACAAGTGGGTATTGGGCGTGGCGCTGGTGCCGTTCATGTTGCCCAATCTGTCGGCGCGATTCTGGAAAGCCCCGTTCGATATCCCGCCTTTCTTCTCGGCCGGTCTTTATCGGCAATACCTGGCACCCGATGAGATCGTGATGACTCTGCCGAATCCGATCTACGGCGACGGTATGCAGTGGCAACTGGCCACCGACATGTATTTTCGGCTGGCCGGCGGATATATCGGACTTTCGCCGCTGGCTCCGCCCGACTACGCGCGCTGGCCGATCATGGCGGCGCTTTACGACGTCGCCGGCGTCCCGGACGCGGGCGACCAACTCAAGGCGCTGCTCGCGCACGAGCAGGTCGCTGCGATAATCGTGGGCCCACAGAAATACTGGCTCAGCAAAAGCGAGAACGGCCGTCCGACGGCCGCGACCTGGGTGCGTACCCCGCCCTCCGACCAGGATCGAGCGGCGCTCCGCGATCTGCTTTCCACGCTCGGAGTGCAGCCGCTCGACGTCGGTGGCGTGACGCTCTATCGCATTCCGCCCGAGCGGCTCGCGCCGTATCTGCAAGTCACCGCGCTCGAGATGCAGCAGCGCTATGCGCGGGCGCGATTTGAAGTGCTGCTCGGCGCCGCCGAGAGATACGTTGCCGGCGGCGGAGACCTCGCGACGCTTGATGCGCACAAACCGCAGGTATTGAGCACGGCGCCACGATGGTTTGGCGGCCCCGCCTTTCCCACGCTCAACCCGAACAGGATGTTCCAGGTGCAATGGGCGCTCGGCCAATGGCATCCGGGCCGCGTGGCGATCGGCGTCGAAGGCTCGTACGAGGCTTTGCAGCCGCTGATCGCGCAGTACGGGCCCGATTCGACCGGTATCTATTTTCCCTTCCCGCGCAAGCTCGCCGCGCCTTCGCCGTCGGAGCCTTCAGGCGACACCGGCGTCCCCGCTTTGATGGTGATGGAGTTCACGCGCGAAGGGCTGGCGAAAGCGGAGGCGCGCGTTGCACGGCCGAGCGTTCCGCCCTAAGCTCGGCGCATGGCCGTCCGCGTCGTCAGCGTCTATATAGACTACAAAAGCCCTTACGCCTACCTGGTCAAGGATCGGGCCTGGGAGTTGGAGCGCGAGTTCGACGTGCGGCTCGATTGGCTGCACTATACGCTCGAGATCCCGGAATTCCTCGGCACCGTCGAAGGCCGCAACGCCCATCAGTGGCGCCGTATCCGCTACAGCTACATGGACGCGCGCCGCCTGGCCAATCGCCGCGGCCTGACCGTGCGCGGCCCGCAGAAAATTTTCGATTCGTCGATTGCCGCGATCGGAATGCTCTACGCCGAGCGCCACGACGTCTTTCGCAAGTACAACGATCTGGTCTTCGAGCGCTTCTGGAAACGCGCGCTGGATATCGAAGACCGCGAAGCGATTCGAGCGGTTCTTTCGGAGGCCGGCGCGCCGGTCGCGGGCTTCTTTGATTTCCTCGACGGCGACGGCCGTATCGCCCACGACCGGATTTGCCGCCAGGCCGAGGAAATCGGCGTATTCGGCGTGCCGACCTTCGTCGTCGACGGCGAGATTTTCTGGGGCGGCGATCGGCTCTGGATGGTGCGCGAGAAGCTTGGCGCGCCGCCACAGGCCGCGCAATAGTCCGCGCGAAAGTCTGGTTGATCGGGCGGACGCGTCGCGCCGGTTAGAAATCTTCGACGAAAACGCCCGACGGCGCGCGTCCCGGAGGCCGCACGAACGGCGAGGAGGAAAGTCTGGTGGAGCTCAGGGAGATCACATTCGACAAGGCCGCCGTGGCGACGCTGACTGTAAACCGGCCCGCCGCGCTAAATGCGCTCAACCGCGTCGTGCTGGAGGATATCGCGCACGTGCTGGGCGAGGTCCGCCGCGATTCCGCCGTGCGCATACTGATCGTAACCGGCGCGGGCGACCGCGCCTTCGTCGCGGGCGCGGATATCGCCGCGATGTCCGAGATGGCTCCCGGCGAGGGACTGGAGTTCTCGCGGATGGGCCATCGCGTGATGCAAAGTTTCGAAGACCTGCCGATCCCGGTCATCGCCGCGGTCAATGGCTTCGCGCTCGGCGGCGGATTGGAACTGGCGATGGCGTGCGACCTGATAATCGCCAGCGAGAAGGCGCGCTTCGGCCAGCCCGAGATAAACCTCGCGCTCATTCCAGGCTTCGGCGGCACGCAGCGACTGCCGCATCGAATCGGCCACGCCCGCGCCCGCGAGTTCGTGATGACAGGCGACATGTTCGACGCAAAAACGGCGCTGGCGCTCGGGTTGGTGAACCAGGTGGTCGCGCCCGACGAATTGATGCCGACCGCGCGCAAGCTTGCCGAGCGGCTGGCCTCGAAGTCGGCCGTCGCACTGCGGCAGGCCAAGGCCGCGCTGCGCGCGTCGTTCACGATGGAGGAAGACGCCGGGTTGCGGTTCGAGCAGGAGGCCTTTGGACTGACTTTCGCCAGCGAGGACCGGGTCGAGGGCACACGCGCGTTCGTGCAGAAACGCGACCCCAAGTGGCAGCACAAATAGGGTGCAGCGGGCCGCACAAATAGCTGTGAATGAAAGAAACCAGGCCCCAAACAGTCCGATCGCGGCCCGCTTGGCGAGTTTCTATCGATGCTCGCGGTCTACTAAGATAACGAGAGGGTGCCCGGCCGGGCCCGGCGCGAACCCGGATGACGGTTAGCGATGGTCTTGGATAGTGATGGATTTGGAACTCAACGAAGCTCAGCGCGCGGCGCGTGACACGGCGCGCCGCTTCGCCCGCGAGCGCCTGAGCACGGTCGGCGTCGAAGTCGACCGCAACCATAGCTTTCCCGCCGAGGCCGTCGCCGAACTGGGACGGCTCGGCATGATGGGCATCTTCATCCCCGAGCAGTACGGCGGCGCCGGCCTGGATCACATCAGCTACTCGCTGGTGATCGAGGAGCTGGGGGTCGAATGTTCCTCGACGGCGGTTATTCTTTCGGCGCATTCCTCGCTCGCGTCATGGCCGATTCTCGGCCTGGGTAACGAAGATCAACGCAAGCGCTACCTGCCGAAAATGGCGGCGGCTGAATGGATCGGATGTTTCGCGCTGACCGAGCCGCAAGCCGGCTCCGACGCCGCGGGCCAGCGCACTCGCGCCGTTCGGGACGGCGACAGCTACGTAATCAACGGGACCAAGAATTTCATCACCAACGGGCCCGAGGCTGGAGTGGCGATCGTTTTCGCCAACACCGATCCCTCGCAGGGCCATCGCGGCATCAGCGCCTTCATCGCCGAGACCTCGGATCCCGGCTACCAGGTGGTGCGGATCGAAGAGAAGATGGGAATTCGCGGCTCGCATAGCGCGCAACTCGCGTTCAGCGACCTGCGCGTGCCGGCCACCAACCTGATCGGCAAAGAGGGCGACGGCTTCAAGGTCGCGATGAAGACGCTCGACGGCGGCCGGATTGGAATCGCCTCGCAGGCGATCGGAATCGCGCGCGCGTCGCTCGAGGCGTCGTTGCGCTACTCCCAGGAACGTAAGAGCTTCGGCAAGCCGATCGCGAGCTACCAGGCGATTCAATGGAAGCTCGCCGACATGGCGGTCGAGATCGACGCGGCCCGACTGCTGACGCATCGCGCGGCCACGCTCAAGGACGCCGGCCAGCCTTGCACGACGCAATCGGCGATGGCAAAGCTCTTTGCAGCCGAGACCGCGATGAAGGCGGCGACCGAGGCGATTCAGATCCACGGCGGCTACGGCTACACCAAGGAATTCAAGGTCGAGCGTTACTTCCGTGACGCCAAGATCACGGAGATTTACGAAGGCACTTCGGAGATTCAACGGCTGATTATTTCGAGCCACGTACTTGAGGACCGGTGAAACAGGCGTGAGCACCAAACGCGAATGGCTGGATAGCACTTATAAGAAAGGACAGGAGCGGCCGGTGCGCTTTTCGACCGTCTCCGACCTGGAGATCGAGCCGCTCTATACGCCCGAGGACGTAAAGGACGACTACGAGAACGCGCTCGGCAACCCGGGCGAGTTTCCGTACACGCGCGGCGTGTACGAGTCGATGTACCGCGGGCGGCTGTGGACGATGCGCCAGTTCGCGGGTTTCGGCCTCGCCGAGGACACCAACCGCCGCTTCCACTTCCTGCTCGCGCAAGGGCAGGACGGCCTTTCGACCGCGTTCGACATGCCGGGCCTGATGGGCTACGACGCCGACCACGAGCGCGCGCGCGGCGAGGTCGGCCGCGAGGGCGTTTCGGTATCCTCGGTCCATGACATGGCGCGCCTGTTCGATCGCATCCCGCTCGACAAGGTCTCGACCTCGATGACGATCAACTGCTCGGCCTCGGTGCTGCTGGCGATGTATCTCGTGGTTGCCGAGCGCCAGGGCGTGCCGTGGAACAAAGTCGCCGGCACGATCCAGAACGACATGCTCAAGGAGTTCATCGCGCAGAAGGAATGGATCAGCCCGCCGCGGCCCTCGATCAGGATCGTGACCGACATGATCGAGTTCTGCGCGAAAAAAGTGCCCCGCTGGCACGCGGTCTCGATCTCCGGCTACCACATCCGCGAAGCCGGCTCGACCGCGGTGCAGGAGCTCGCGTTCACTATCGCCGACGGCATTTGCTACGTCGAAGAAGGGGTCAAGCGTGGCCTCGACGTCGACGAATTCGCGCCGCGCCTGTCGTTCTTCTGGGACCTGCACAACGATTTTCTCGAGGAGGTCGCCAAGTTGCGCGCGGCGCGCCGCATGTGGGCGCGGATCATGAAGGAGCGCTTCGGCGCGAAAAATCCGCGCTCGATGATGCTGCGCACGCATGCGCAGACCGCCGGTGTTTCGCTCACCGCGCAGCAGCCGGTCAACAACGTCGTGCGCGTCGCGATCCAGGCGTTGGCCGGCGTGATGGGCGGAGTGCAATCGCTGCATACCAACTCGATGGATGAAACGCTGGCCCTGCCTACCGAACAGGCGGTGATGGTGGCGTTGCGCACGCAGCAGTTGATCGCGGAGGAAACCGGCGTCACCAATACTATCGATCCGCTCGGCGGCAGCTATGCGGTCGAGGCGCTCACCGATCGGATGGAGCGCGACGCGATGGACTACATCCGCCGTATCGATGAGATGGGCGGCATGGTCAAGGCGATCGAAACCGGCTATCCGCAGCGCGAGATCGCGGAGGCGGCGTTCAACTATCAGCGCCAGCTCGAACAGGGCATCAAGACCGTGGTCGGCGTCAACAAGTACACCATCCCGGAGGAGATAAAGATCGAGACGCTCAGGATCGACCCCGCGATGGAGGAGATGCAGATTCAGCGGGTGCGCAAGATGAAGCGCGAGCGCAATTCGGTCGCCGTGCGCGAGTCGCTCGCCCGCGTCGCCGAGGCCTGCCGCTCGGGCGAGAACCTGATGGAGCCGATTTGCGAGGCAGTGCGGCGCGACGGCACGGTCGGCGAAGTTTGTGACGTGTTCCGCTCGGAGTTCGGCATCTACACTGACCCAGGTTGGATCTAACGTGGCGGAGAAACGGCTCAGAATTCTGGTCGCGAAGCCCGGGCTCGACGGACATGACCGCGGCGCGAAGATAATCGCGCGCGCCCTGCGTGACGGCGGCTTCGAGGTGATCTACACGGGGCTGCATCAGACGCCCGAGATGATCGCAGAGGCCGCAGTGCAGGAAGACGTCGACGCGGTTGGGCTGAGCATCCTGTCGGGCGCTCACATGACGCTGTTCCCGGAAGTGATGAGGCTCCTGAAGGAACGTGGCGCCGGCGACATCGCGGTCTTTGGCGGCGGAATCATTCCCGAAGATGACGCCAAAAAGTTGCGCGAGTTGGGCGTCAAAGAGGTCTTCACCCCCGGCGCCTCGACCGAGGATATCGTCAAATGGCTCCGCGAGAGCGTGCAGCCGCGCGAATGACCATGTTGGAATTTCTGCGATGAACTTCGAGCTTAGCGACGAGCAACGCACGATTCGCGACACGCTGCGCCAGTTCGCCGAGCGCGAGATCAAGCCCAACTCGGCAAAGTGGGACAAAGAGGAAATCTTCCCGCGCGAGGTGATCGGCCATCTCGGCGAGCTCGGCTTCCTCGGCATCTCGTTTCCCGAGCGCTTCGGCGGCGGCGCCGCCGACACGCTAAGCCAGGCGCTGGTGGTCGAGGGACTGTCGCGCTACGACGCGTCGGTTGGGTTGACCTGCGCGGCGCACATGTCGCTCTCCAGCGGCCACATCAATCTGTTCGCCGCCGAGGAGCATCGCGCGCACTACCTGCCCGAGATGGTCGCGGCGAAAAAACTGGGCGCATGGTGCCTCACCGAACCCGGTTCGGGCTCCGATGCGGCCGCGATGCAGACCCGGGCGGTGCGCAAGGGCGACAACTTCGTTATCAACGGCGCGAAGATGTTCATCACCAACGGCACCGTTGCCGACGTTTACGTCGTGATGGCGGTGACGGACGCGGAGAAGAAGCGCTCCGGCGTCTCGGCCTTCATCGTCGAGCGCGGCACGTCCGGACTCTCAAACGGACGGCGAATCGAAAAGCTTGGGCTACGCGCCTCGGACACCGCCGAGGTGATTTTCGACAACGTCACCGTGCCGGCGCGCAATCTGATCGGCGAGATAGGCGAGGGCTATAGCCAGACGCTCAAGGTGCTGGAGGGCGGCCGGATTGGAATCGCGGGCTTCGCCGCCGGAATCGCACGCGGCGCGTTCGAAGAGGCAACCGCCTACGCCAAGGAGCGCAAGCAGTTCGGCCAGCGGATCGCGGATTTCCAGGCGATCCAATGGATGCTGGCCGACATGGCGACGCGCATCGACGCCTCGTGGGTGCTGATGTGCCGTGCCGCGGAGCTCAAGGACAAGGGCAAGCCGTTCGGGCGCGAGGCCGCGATGGCCAAGCTGTTCGCCTCGGAGACCGCGATGTGGACGACAATCAAGGCGGTGCAAATCCACGGCGGCTACGGCTACATGGCGGAATTCCCGGTCGAGCGATTCATGCGTGACGCGAAGCTGGCGGAAATCGGCGAGGGCACCAGCGAGGTGCAGCGCATGATCATCGCGAAGTCTCTTCTGCGCGACGGCTATCTGCCCGCTTAGGGGTTTCCTGTCCGAGTGCCAGTGTAGGGGCCGCTCGGGAGCGGCCTTTCTGCGTTTCTGAGTCACCGTGCGGCATCGCAAAAATCGCAACTGATGCTAAAGAGGGGGGAGCAAGGGAGGATCCTCCGATGAAAGTGCTATTCGAAAAGAAGGGACCGATCGCCTACGTCACGATCAATCGCCCCGAGCGGCTCAACGCCTGCGACTTCGAAACATATGGGCGGCTTTCGCAAATCTGGCGCGAGTTCGGCGAGGATCCTGCTCTGCGCGTCGCGATCTTTACCGGCGCCGGCGAGCGCGCGTTTTGCGCCGGCAGCGATATCAAGTCCAACTACGTCGAGCGGCCCAACGAGGAACTGCTCGACGCGCCGTATCCGGTGATGTTCGAGCTGACCAAACCGATCATCGCGGCGATCAACGGCCACGCCAATGGGGGTGGGCTGGAACAGGCGCTCTGCTGCGACATCCGGGTGGCCGCCGATCATGCGCAGTTCGGACTCGGCGAGGTCCGTCTCGGATGGCTTCCCGGCGGCGGCGGCACGCAGCGCCTGCCGCGGCTGATTCCGCTCGGCCGCGCGCTCGAGATGCTTTACACCGGCAATCGTATCGGCGCTGAAGAGGCGCTGCGCCTGGGATTGGTCGACCACGTGGTGCCGATGAGCCGGCTGATGGCGAAGTCCGAGGAAATCGCGACCGAAATCTGCAAGAGCGCGCCGCTCGCGGTGCAGCGGATCAAGCAGGCGGCGATGCGCGGACTCGACTTGCCGCTCGCCGACGGACTCAAGCTCGAGCGCGAGCTATACAAGTGGCTGCAGGGCACCGACGATGCGCGCGAGGGCGCGCTCGCCTTCGCCGAGAAGCGCGCCCCGCAGTGGAAAAATAAATAGTCGCTATTCTTCGTCGCGATCGGACGTGTCGTCGGACGTCGCGGGATCTTCGAGCAATTCTTCGAGAAGATCTTCGCGGATCGCCGCCAGATCGGCGCGATCCAGCCCGATACCTTCGCTCATGAAGGCCTCGATGCCGCCGGACTCGTCGATCAGTTCGAACACCGGCTCGAGTTGCGCCGCCGCCAGCGGCATTTTGGGAAACACCACATTGCTCTCGAGGAAGTCGGCGACGATCCGCTCGCGGCTCACGCCTAACAATTCGAGCAGCATCGCCGCGCCCACCCCGGTGCGGTCACGCCCGGCGGAGCAATGAAAGAGCAGAGGATAGACATCGCGCTCGGCCAGGATGTTGAAGAACGTCCGCCAGTCCTCGCGAAAGTCGTGAAGAATCGAATGATGCTCGCGGCCGGGGATCAGGCTTATCGGCTCGCGCTCACGAAACCATCGATCGCCGATCGGGATATGCTCCCATCGCACCTCGCGCAACACGTCGGCGTGCGGCGGCCCGAGGATCGAAATCTCGGTGCGGCTCTGGAGCGTGACCACGGTGCGGAGCCCCGCCGACCTTATCGGGCTTTCCTCGGGAACCTCGGCCAGATGGGCCGAGCGAAAGATCATGTTGCTTCGTACGCGCTTGCCTTCGGCGGTGGGATGGCCGCCGAGGTCGCGGAAGTTGCGCCCGCCGTAGCGGCGCAACAGGCTGAAATCGACGACGACCCTGCGCCCGGCGAGCTTGTCTTCGCCGGCGGCAGCTTTGGCCGCGGCCGCAGACTTGTTTTCAGCTTCGTTGTTGGTCGACACGCAAGACCTATCAAGACATACGGTGAGACACGGCTTAAGCGCCGCTCCGCCCCGCATCATCCACATCATCAGTTTACCCTGTACGGGCGTCTGCGAAAAGTGCGCGAAACCTAGCCGTTTTGCCTGCGGATTATGCCTTCGTGAACGATTTGTTTTTCACGCGCGTGCGTTCGAGCGCTTCGCGCTCGACAGTCTCGGCGGCATGGCGCTAGAAGGAATAGCCGCATCGAAGAGTAGGTGAAAAATGGGCTATAAAATTGCACTCGGCGTCAACTGGCAGGGCAAGCCGGACTTCAAGGGAATGATCGAGCGCGCCCGCGCCGCCGACGAGGCCGGCGCACATTCGATCTGGGTCGCCGAGGCGTGGGGCCGCGACGCTTTCACCAGCCTGACGCTGCTCGCCGAGCACACGCGGCGCATCGGCCTGGCAACCGGAATCGTCAACACCTACTCGCGCACGCCGGGCGCGCTCGCGCAGCATTTCGCGACGCTCGACGAACTGAGCGGCGGACGCATGATCATCGGGCTTGGCACCAGCGGACCGCAGGTGATCGAGCACTTCCATGGCGTCACGTTCAATCCGCCGCTCACCCGGATGCGCGAGTACGTCGATATCATCAACCTGCTAATGGCCGGTCAGCCGCTCAACTACGACGGCAAGCTGTTCAAGCTCAAGCGCGGGTTCACGCTTCGTTTCGAGCCGCCGCGCAAGCACATCCCGATCTGGATCGCGTCGCTCAACCAAAAGAGCGTCGAGTTCACCGCGCAAAAGGCCGACGGATGGCTGCCGGTGATGATTCCGCTCGGGCGGCTCAAGGAATCGATCGCAGATTTCCGCGCGGTGGCGGCGAGTGCCGGGCGCGATCCCAAATCCGTCGCGGTGAAATCGCCGAGCACGATTCATGTGACCAACAATCCAGATCGCGCGCGCGCCGGCCAGGCTGGCACGCTGTCGTTCTATGTCGCGCGGATGGGCACCTTCTATGGCGAGCAGCTCACGCGATTCGGCTTCGGCGACGACGTGCGCAGGATTCGCGAGGCGTGGGCGGCGGGCGGCTCGAAGGCCGGGACCGAGGCGGTCTCGCGCCGGTTGATGGACGAGATGGGCTACGCCGGCGACATCGCCGGCGCGCGCGAGCGACTTGCTGCTGAGGCCGAGGCGGGCGCCGACCTGCATCGCGTAGAAGTCGATGCGCCCGACCTCGCCGGCTACGAGCGCACGCTCGCGGCGCTGGCGGCGTGATCCGAAACAGTTTGCCAGTCACGAGACGCGGCGCTATACGAAAGGTTGACCGCACGCAGGATTCGCTTCAAGGAGGACAAGATGAAAGCTGCCGTAATGGAAGGCGTTCGCAAACCGCTGGTTGTCAGGGACATGCCCGATCCGGAGTGTCCTCCCAATGGCGCGATTCTCAAGACCGCCGCGGAGGGTATCTGCCGCTCCGACTGGCATCTGTGGTCGGGCGATTGGACGTGGGTCGGACTTACGCCGACGATGCCGATGGTTATGGGGCACGAGTTCTGCGGCGTGGTCGAGGAAACCGGCAAAGAGGTCAAGGACTTCAAAAAGGGTGACCGCGTCCTGGTCCCATTCAGCCAGGGCGACGGCACCTGCGAGTATTGCCGCAGCGGCCACTCCAACATCTGCAACACCCCGCTGATCCCGGGAGTCACCTATTATGGCGGCTATGGTTCGTACGTCGGGATCCCGTTCGCCGACCTCAACCTGGTCCGTATGCCTGACGCGGTGGGCTTTCTCGAAGGGGCGTCGCTGGGATGCCGCTTCATGACTTCGTATCACGGAATCGTCGACCGCGCGCAAGTGCGGCCGGGCGAATGGGTCGCGGTGCACGGCTGCGGCGGAATCGGACTTGCGGCGATTCAGATCGCGTCCTCGATCGGCGCCAACGTTATCGCGGTCGATCTCGACGGACGCAAGCTTGAATTGGCGAAAGAGGTCGGTGCGAGCCATATCGTAAACGCCAAGGCCGGCGATCCGGCGGCGGAGATCGTGGACATCACCAAGGGCGGCGCGCATGTCTCGGTCGACGCGCTGGGCGTCGCTGCCACCTGCCGCAACTCGATCAACAGCCTGCGCAAGCAGGGACGCCATCTCCAGATCGGGCTTACGACGCAGGCCGAGAAGGGTGAGATCGCGGTGCCGATCGATAAAATGGTGCTGATGGAACTGCAAATCGTCGGCACGCTCGGGATGCAATCGACGCGTTATCCCGGGATGCTCCAGATGGTCGAGGCCAAGAAGCTCAATCCCAAGGCGATGATCACCGGCACGGTCGGGCTGGACGGCGCCTCGAAAATTCTCGAGGAGATGACTAACTTCCAGAACGTCGGCGTTACGATTATCGATTACAAGATCTAGCTCGCGGCGTTCGCGGTTTCGTTTTCGGAGAGGGTCCAGCGCGGACCCTCTCCCCGTTTGTGGCGGCGCGCGGGCCTCGCGCCGGCGCACGATGGAGGATGTTCCAGCGATGAAGGCGGTAGTCTGCGAAAAACCCGGCGACGAGAGCGTGCTCAAAATTGGCGAGGTTCCCGATCCCAAGGCCGGGCCGGGCCAGTTGCTGATCCGGGTGAAGTACGCGGGAGTCAACCGCGCCGACCTGATGCAGCGTCAGGGCTTTTATCCTCCTCCGCCGGGCGCCTCGGAAATCATCGGCATGGAATGCGCGGGCGAGGTCGCGGCTATCGGAGCGGGAGTCAGCGGATGGCGCGTCGGCGAGCGTGCGATGGCTTTGCTGGCGGGCGGCGGCTACGCGGAACTGGCCGCGGTGGACAGCGGCTCGGCGATGAAAATCCCGGCTGCGATGAGCGACGAGGAGGGCGCGGCGTTTCCCGAAGTTTTCATAACCGCCTTCCTCAACATCTTCATGTTAGCCGAGGCGAAGCCCGGTGACTCGGTGCTGGTGCACGGCGGCGGCAGCGGCGTCGGCACGGCGTCGATCCTGCTGTGCAAGGAGGCCGGCGTGCGCTCGATCGTAACCGCGGGTAGCGACGCCAAGTGTGAGCAGTGCCTCAAGCTCGGCGCCGACGTCGCGATCAATTACAACTCGGGGCCATTTCCCGCAGCGGTCAAGACCGCCACCAACGGACGCGGCGCCGACGTCATCCTCGACAGTATCGGCGCGGCCTACCTGGCTCCGAACCTCGAAGCGCTCGCGCACAGCGGGCGGCTGGTGTTGATCGGTCTGATGAAGGGCGCGCGCACGGAGATCGATCTGACCGCGGTTCTGCGGCGGCATCTCAAAGTGATCGGCTCGACGTTGCGCACCCGTTCAGAAAAGGAGAAAGCGCAGATCATCGCCGCGCTGCTCAAGCGTTTCGGTGCCGCGCTCGAAGCCGGCCGCCTGCGCCCGCCGATTTACAAGGTCGTGCCGATGTCGAACGTGGCCGAGGCGCATCGCATGATGGCGGCGAGCGAGCATTTCGGCAAGATCGTTCTGCGTATCGCGTAGGCGCTCGCGGGCAGCGCAGGAAGAGGGCGTTCGTGAACGGCTCTTCTTCAGGCAGCCCCCAGCATATCGACGTCGCGCTGCCGATGATATTTTGATTTGTTGGCGCCGGCGCAATTGGCCGCGCCCTCGGAATGCGTCTAACGGAACTCGACTACAATTTGCCGCCCGAACTGGTCGCGCAGGAGCCACTGGAGCGCCGCGACGACGCGCGCCTGATGGTGCTCGACCGGCGCGGCGGCACGATCGAGCATTCGCGCTTCTACAAGCTCGGCGATTTTCTGCGCGACGGCG
Organism: uncultured delta proteobacterium; assembly: GCA_963815255.1. Classification (GTDB taxonomy): domain Bacteria; phylum Desulfobacterota; class Binatia; order Binatales; family Binataceae; genus JAKAVN01. The sequence goes on from CAWFGH010000009.1 coordinate 157,898, forward strand.
ACTTGCTCGTGCTCAACGATACGCGGGTGTTCCCGGCCCGCCTCTTCGTGCGCAAGCCGACCGGCGGCGCGATCGAACTGCTGATGGTGCGTCCGGTCGACGAGCCGCCGGGCGCGTGGCTCGCGTTGATACGGGGCCATCGCGGACTCCGCGAGGGCACGCGGCTCGTCCTCGACGACGGCCGCGCGCTCCGTATTACTGGCTATCAGCGTCCGGGCCGCCCGTTGGTCATGAGCGACGATTCGGTGCCGATCGAGGCCATCCTGGCGAGCGCCGGCGCCCTGGCCCTCCCGCATTATATTCATCGCGAGCCGCGGCCGTCCGACCGCGACGATTACCAGACCGTCTTCGCTGCACAACCGGGCGCGGTGGCAGCGCCGACGGCTGGACTCCACTTCACGCGCGAGCTTTTGGCCAAGCTTGCCGCGGCCGGCGTGCGCACGGCTTTCGTAACGCTGCATATCGGGCCGGGTACATTTACGCCGCTGCGTGCGCCCCTGGTCGAAGCGCACACGATGGAAGCCGAGTGGTATACGATCGCTCCCGCCACCCTTGCGGCGCTCGCGCTGGCGCGGCGCACTGGCGGACGAGTGATCGCGGTCGGCACCAGCAGCGTGCGCGCGCTCGAATCCCACGCCATCACCGGCGACACCGAGGGCGCGACGGGACTTTTCATCTCTCCGGGTTTCCGTTTCCGCGCGATCGACGCGATGGTGACCAACTTTCACATGCCGCGCTCGACGGTGCTCGCGATGGTGATGGCGTTTGCGGGGCGCGAGGAGATTCTCGACGCCTATCGCGAGGCGATGCGCCATCGCTACCGCTTCCTGAGCTATGGCGACGCGATGTTGATCCTGTGAGCGGGAAAATGCCGAACTATCATGAGACCGCTGCGCTGGCGTTCGGTTTCGAGGTCCTCGCGCGTGATGGCGACGCGCGCATCGGCCGCCTCGCGACCGCGCACGGTGAAGTCGCGACGCCGGCTTTCATGCCGGTTGGCACGCGCGCGGCGGTCAAGGCGATGGCGCCCGATGAGCTGTGGCAGTTGGGTTATCGGCTGGTGCTCGCCAACACGTATCATCTCGCGCTCCGCCCCGGCGCCGAGCTTATCGAGGAACTCGGCGGGGTGGGGCGCTTCATGGGATTTGACGGCGCGGTGCTGACCGACTCCGGCGGCTTTCAGGCGATGAGCCTCGCCAAACTAAATGAAGTGGGTCCCGACGGAATTCGTTTTCGCTCGCACCTCGACGGCTCCGAGTTCATGCTGACGCCGGAGCGCGCGGTCGAAATCCAGGAGCGAATCGGCTCGGACCTGATGATGGCGCTCGATGAGTGCACGCCGTATCCGGCCGAGCGCGCGCGGGCCGAGGCCTCGCTGGAACTGACGGCGCGATGGGCTGAGCGATGCGTCGGCGCGCGGCGCAGCTCGCCTCAGGCGCTGTTCGGGATAATCCAAGGCGGCGTTTATCCTGAACTCAGGCGGCGGAGTGCCGCGCAAATAACCGCATTGCCGTTCGACGGCTTCGCGGCGGGCGGGCTTGCGGTCGGTGAGCCCAAAGAGCAGATGCTCGAGATGGCCGCGCTGAGCGCGACCGTGCTGCCGGCGGAGCGCCCGCGCTACCTGATGGGCGTCGGCACGCCCGAGGATCTCGTCGCCGCCGTGGGAATGGGCTACGACCTGTTCGATTGCGTGTTGCCGACGCGCAACGCGCGCAATGGCAGTGCCTACACCAGCGACGGGCGCATCTCGATCAAGCAATCCGTGCACGCACGCGACCCGCGGCCGCTCGAGGAGGGATGCGGATGCCGCACGTGCACCAGACTCAGCCGGGCGTACCTGCGCCATCTATATATTTCCGGCGAGATTCTGGCGGCGCGCGCGCTAACGGAACATAATCTCTATTTCTACGCCCGCTTGATGGCCGGGATGCAAGCTGCTATCGCATCTCGCACCTACCGGGAGTTCGCGGCCGGGACGCTGGCGCGACTGGGTGGCGGCCAGGGCGCGGAGCGAGACTAAAAGGTACGCGGAGCACGAAGTAAAAGGTAAAAGTGACCGATGTTTTTTGAAGGAATCGCGTGGGCGCAAAGCGCGGCCGCTCCTTCGGCGGCAGGCCAGCCGACGCTTATCGATCAACTGCTGTATGGGCCGGGAGTGCCGTTCTCGCTCCTGATCCTCGCCTTCTACTGGTTCTTTTTGCGCCCGCAAACCACCAAGGCGCGCGAGCATCGCGACATGCTCGCCAAACTCAAGCGCAACGACGAAGTGGTGACCACGGGCGGGCTTTTGGGGCGGATCAATGAGATCGGCGACAAAGTGGTGGTCCTGGAGATCGCGCCAAACGTGCGCGTGCGGGTCGAGCGCAGCCAGATAACCGCGCTCTCCAGCTACGGCAAGCCTCCGGTGGGAAAGAATCAGAAGGCGGAGTAATACGGGCGCCCATTCGGGATCAAAAGCTTCGCCGCACAAAAGCTTCGCCGAATTCAATTGGAAAAGTGGAAAAGTGAAAAGTGGAAAACGCTAACGCAAACGCCGATTTCATCCCGATAATCATCCTGCTCGCGGTAGCGGGCGCTTTTTTGTGGCTGCACTTCACCGGCGGCAGCGGCCGCACCCGGCTCTATCTGGCCGGGATATTGACCGTGCTGGCGGTGCTGATCCTGCTGCCCAGCGTCACCGGCGCGCTGCCCGATTGGTGGACGAGCACCATCCCGACACCGAAAATCCAGTTGGGGCTCGACCTCCAGGGCGGCACGCATCTTTTGCTCGAGGTCAAACTCGACGAGGCGGTCAAAACCCAGTTGCGCCGCGTCGCCGACGACATCAAGCAGCAGATGAAGCAGAACAAGCTCGACTTTAAGAGCGTCACCGTCGATCCTTCGGGTGCAGTGCTGGTGACCTTGGCGAGTGCGGACGAGCGGACGGCCTTTCTCGATCTCGCGAGCAAGCTTTTTTCCGACATGGTCATCGGGCTTGCGCCCAACTCCGGTGACACCGGACCGACCTACCGGATGACCTATCGGCCGATGGAGTTAGAACAGGTACGGCGCAATGCGATGGAGCAGGCGCTCGAGACCATCCGCAACCGAATCGACCAGCTTGGAGTTCGCGAGACCACGATCGCCCAGGAGGGCACCGACGAGATTCTGGTGCAGCTCCCCGGTATCCAGGACCCCGAGCGCGCCAAGGAGCTGATCGGCAAGACCGGCGTGCTGCAGTTCAAGCTGGTCGACGATAGTCATTCGGTCTCCGACGCATTGCGCGACGGCCCGCCGCCAGGTGATGAAATCCTTTACGGCCCCGCCAGCCGTGGCGGCCGTGAGCCCTACCTGGTCGAGTCCGCCGTACTGCTCACCGGCGACACCATCACCGACGCGCGCGTGCGTCCCGGCGGGCAGCTTGAAGGTCCGTATGTCACCGTCGACCTCGACCAGCGCGGCGCGCAAATTTTCGGCGCGATCACGGCGGCCAACGTGGGCCGCAAGATCGCGATCGTGCTCGACAACGTCGTTTACTCTGCTCCGGTCATCAGAGAGCCGATTCCCGGCGGCCACGTGCAGATAACCGGCAACTTCACCTATGACGAGGCGCACGAACTGGCGATCGTGCTGCGCTCGGGCGCGCTGCCGGCGCCGGTGGAGATTATCGAAGAACGCACAGTCGGACCGTCGCTGGGGCGCGACTCGATCCGCCAGGGCGAGCGATCGTTCGTGGTCGGCGCGCTGGTAGTGCTGACCTTCATGGCCGTGTACTACAGCGGAGCCGGCTTGCTCGCCGACTTTGGACTCTCGCTCAACATCCTGCTGCTCATCTGCGTGATGGCGGCGATGCAGGCGACGCTGACGCTGCCCGGAATCGCCGGGATCGTGTTGACGCTCGGAATGTCGGTCGACGCCAACGTGCTGGTCAATGAACGGATGCGCGAGGAGTTGCGCGGGGGCAAAACGCCGCGCGAGGCGGTCCGCCTCGGCTACGAACGCGCGTGGTCCGCGATTCGCGACTCCAACATCTCGACCTTCGTCGCGGGCCTGATCCTGTTCCAATTTGGCACCGGGCCGGTCAAAGGCTTCGCGGTCACGCTCTGCGTGGGCGTGCTGACCGGCGTGTTCTCGTGCTTCGTAGTGACGCGGGCGTGGTACGATTACCTGATCTCGATGCGCCGACTGAATGCTATAAGCGTCTAATAGATGCTATGATAGGTTAATTGCGGCACAGAAGCCTTGCGACAGGATGCCGGACCCCGGTCGTCGTTCCACGATGGCGCGACGGATGGCGTTTTGCCACAATGCCTTGACTTGATCGAAGGGTTCATATTAAAAACCGCGAGCTTTAGAGCACGACCATGGCAGACAAAGACGACGTGCTTTTGAACTCACGGGAAGTGGCTTTTCTGCTCGATCTGAGCCCCGACACGGTCAACGAATTCGCACGCCGCAGTATTCTGCCCGCGTTCAAGAAGGGACGTCAGTGGCGTTTTCGCAAACGCGACATCGCCTCCTTCAAACGCCAGACGCGGGGCATCAACGCGGCAGCCTAGCGCCGGGATAGAAAGTTTTGGGGGGTCGCGATGCGCGCGCCGTAACCGCGGCGGCGTAATCCGCAGAGAGGGTTGAGGTTTACTAGCGATGGGCGAACCGCATCAGAGCCGCGTCTATTCCGACTTGGCGCGTTTTTACGACCACACCTTCGGACGAATTTTCGTCGACCACGAACACGAGACAATCGAGCAGCTCAATCTGCGGCCGGGGCAGCAGGTGCTCGAAGTCGGCGTGGGCACCGGCATTTCGCTCGACGCCTATCCGCCCTACGTCAAGGTCGTGGGCATCGATCCCTCCGGCGACATGCTTGCGCACGCGGTCAAGAAGACCCGCGAGAACGGCTGGGGCCATATTGATGTCCGCCAGGGCGACGCGCTCAACCTCGAGTTTCCGGACAACAGCTTCGATTGGGTGACGACCTTTCATGTGATGTCGGTGGTACCGGATCCGCTGCGCATGATGCAGGAGATGTTGCGAGTGTGTAAGCCGGGCGGCAAGATTGTCCTCATCAACCATTTCGCGAGCGAAAATCCGCTGCTCTACTCGCTGGTATGGATCGCCAATCCGCTGACCAGACATCTCGGATGGACCACGCGGCTACTCGTACGCGACGTGCTCGACGGCCACAAGATCAGCGTCGAGCGCAACGAACGTATCGCGCGCTTCTCGTTCCATCGCGTCGTGATCGCCACCAAGCTGGCGGCCTAGCGGTCGACATTAGAGGCAGCTTTTGCGCCACTGGCCCCGCCTCGTAGTCATCGCTCGCACTGCCGCGGCCGCATTCATAACCATCGCATCGCTGACGCTCGCGGCGCGCGCCCGCGCCTACCAGGCCGAGAACGTCAAGGACGGCGGTACTATCGCCGGCACGGTCAAATTCGCCGGTGCGCCGCCCGCGCGCAAGCCGATCGAAGTCAGCAAGGACCGCGAAGTATGCGGCGCCGCGCCACTCTATGACGAAAGCCTGATCGTGGACGCCGGCGGCGGTATCGCCAACGCCGTCGTGAGCCTCGCCGACATCGCCAAGGGCGTTCCGCTGGTTCCGCTCAAGGATGTAAAATTCGATCAGAAGGGCTGCCAGTACAGGCCGCACGTGCTCGCCTTTCCTGCGGGCAGCACGGTCGCTATCGTCAACTCCGACGGCATCCTGCACAGCGTCCGCACCGAGTCCAAACGCAACCCCGCGCTCGACATGGCGCAGCCGCCGTTCAAGCACGTGATCGTGACCCCGCCGCTCAAATATCCGGAATTGATCGGCGTGAGCTGCGACGCGCACAACTGGATGCATGGATGGTGGTTCGTGGCCGGCAATCCGTACTATGCGGTGACTGACGGCAGCGGCAAGTTTATGATCAAGGACGTTCCGCCGGGGAAGTACACGCTCGAGGTGTGGCAGGAAAAGCTCGGGACACAAACGCGGAAGGTGACGGTCGAGCCGGGCAAAACAGCGACGGTCGACTTCACGATGGCGCCCGCGAAGGAATGATCCTGTGGCGCTGAGAATCCTGAAAAGACGGGTGAAAGTGAAGCGATGGCACTGCTGAAACGGTTCGATACGCTCGAAGTTGCGACCACCGATCTTGCAGACGCGGTAAAGACCTACCGCGAGAACTTCGGCTTCGAATTGACGCCCGGTTCCAGCGGCGACAGCGCGACGCTCAGGGTGGGCGGTGCGGAAATCCGGCTGGTCGCGGGCGCCGCGGCGGCGCAGGCGATCGCCGCTATCGGCGAGGGGCTTTCGGGGCTTTGGCTGGAGGCGGACGACGTCGCGCAGGTCGCGGCGGCACTAAGGAACGCGGGTATCGAGCCTCCGGCGCCGAAGATCGATCATGGACGCCGGGTGCTCGCGCTCGATCCGAAGATCGCGAACCAGGTCCCGCTGTTCATCTTCGACCGCAAAGCCTGAGCGCAGAATCATCTAACACCGGCGGCAGATGCGCGCCTGGCGATCTCCTCGGGCGCGACATCTTCCTTGTGCGTCGCGATGAACCAAGCGAGGCCGAACGGATCCTCGACCGCCCCGACGCGATCGCCATAAAATTCATCCTTGACGGGAGTGCGCACGTTCGCGCCCGCGGCGACCGCCCGATTGAACAGCGCATCGACGTCTTCAACGTAGAGATAGACGCTGACCGGAGAGCCGCCAAGAGCCTGGCAACTGCGCATTTCGGGGAATTCCGGGAACTCATCGCCGAGCATGATTGGCGAGTCTCCAATCCTGATTTCGGCGTGCCGGATTTTTCCGTCGGGCTCGGCCATCCGCATCAGTTCGACGGCGCCAAATGCGCGCTTGTAGAACTCCACCGCGCGGGCAGCGTCTCTAACGGTGAAGTACGGCGTGACGGTATGATAGCCGTCCGGGATCGCTTTCACTTTGCCTGCCATTGATTTTTACCTCTACCGATTCCTGCGTCGTCAGCGTATGCGACAATCTTGCGCGCCCTCCCTACACTTCAGTACGAAAGAGCGCGCGCACGCTCGCTTCGAGTTGGCGCGTCAGCGCCTCGCGGTCGGCGCCGCGCAGTTCCGTGGTATCGATCGGCGGCCCAATCGCCATGCGCATCCGCCGCCCCGGCCGCACGATTCGCGCGCCACGCGGAAAAAAGCTGGCCGTTCCGCTGACCGCCATCGGCACGCATTTTTGCCGCGTCGCGATCCCGAGCCACGCCGCGCCGTCGTTGAACGGATGTACCCGGTTGTCGCTGAAGCGCGTGCCCTCGGCGAAAACCACGATCGAAAAACCCTCCCGCGCGATCTTGAGCGCCTTGCGGATTGCCTGACCGCCCTTTGCGCGGTCGATCATGATGTGCCCCGAACGGCGCATCGCCAATCCCAGCACCGGGATTTTCCCCAGCTCCTGTTTCGCCACGAAGCGCGGCTCCCCCGGCATCCAGGCACAGATCGCAAAGATGTCGAAGAAGCTTTGATGGTTGCAGACCAGCACGTAAGATTTCAGGCCGGCGAGATGCTCGAGTCCGTCGATCTCGACCTTGACGCCGCTGGTGTGCACGATAAGCCATCCCCACAGACGGCTGATCGGTGTGGCCAGATGCGGATAGCCGAGCAGGCCGACCAGCGCGGCGCACGGCGCGAGGGCCGCGGTGTAGAAAACCGCCAACGCCGTCGCCGTGGCACCCCATATAAATTCGACTACGCCGCGTTGCGGTGGCGGCGACGGCTCGGGCGCGGGATTAGACCCTGTGGTTTCGCTGGCCGTCGTTTGGGCAAGATCGTTAGAGGCCGGATCGTTAGGGGCCGGATCGTCGGCAAGTGGCGGCATCGCGCGCATTCCTCAGGAACAACTGCGTAACAGCTTTCGCGATGCGCGGGCAACAGGCGCCGCAGAGCGGTGAGAAATTCGAACTAACGCGGGAGAGGCTGCGCGATACGCGAGCTGACCTTGCCGTCAGCCGCCGCCGGCGCATCGTCGCGTTTGCGTCTGCGCGGGCCGAGCCGGCGCGAACAACGCAAGCGCCGCGAGTCCCAGCATCACGCCCTGCGCCGCGAGCGTTTGCACGGTTGGAAAGAGTCCCAGCGCCTGGATAGTCGGCACGTGATCGACGAAAGTCGCGCGCATTACGCCTGATTCCTGGAAGCTCGAAATTCCCTGGCCGACGAAAATCACCGCCAGTCCGTAGAGCAGCACTGAGGTCGCGGTGAAGAACGAGCCGAGCGGGATGCGAAACGCCGCCTTGCGCAGGACCAGGAAAATTACGCCCAGTGCTACCGCGCCCGCCAGCAATCCCGCCATCACCGCATGACGCTCGACGGTTTCAGTCGCTCCGCCGAGCAGCGCCTGGAAGAAGACTATGGTTTCGGCGCCCTCGCGCATCACGGCCAAAAACGCCGTCAGTCCGAGCGCGATTGACGGCCCGGCGATGTCGCGCGACGCTTCGACCTTGTCGTGCAGGAAGTGGCGCCAGCGGTCGCTCTGGCCGCGCGCGGTCAGCCAGGAACTGACGTAAAAGAGCGTCGCCGCGGCGAGCAACTGGAAAATGCCCTCGAGCGTGTCGCTGGTGTCGTCAGCAATAAGGTGGTTGACAGCCCACGCGAGCACAAGGCTGACTCCAATTGCGAGCAAGGCGCCGGCGTAGATATCGCGCGCGCGTCGCTCCTGTCCGGCCTCGCGCACCGCGGCAAGCAGCGCAACGACGACCAGCAAGGCTTCCGAGCCCTCGCGCACCAGGATGCCCAGGGAATACAAAAAGTAAGGTAAGACGGTGGGCAACTTGAGATTCCTTAGACGAGCGCCTTTCTGTAATTGAGAACCATTCTCAATTAAGAATATTACGCCCGCGATTGCGATGTCAAGGCAACGTCGTCGCGCGTCCTTGGAAAAAGCGGCTTGCCGCAGTTCATGGGCCGGTGTACTTTCAAAATCAGAGCGGGGCAGCGGGCCTGTGGCAGGCGCGCGCGCCCGCTTTCGCTTTCGGAGCTATGGGAGGTCGGCTGAAACCAGCGCATGCGCTGCCTCTATTGCCGGCGATGGGCCGGACTGATTCGCCGGACCTGCCCGGTCTGCGGCAAGGTCATCAGCATCGTCGAGCGGGCCGGCGGCACGGTGGGATTGGTCGGCCTGGTGGATATTTTCGCTGCCGAGGGACTGACGCGCGAGCAGGTGGATCGGGTGCTCGACGCGCAGGTGGGCGGGGAGCCGACGCTGCGCGACCGTTTGACCTCGGAGTTGACCAACGTACTGATGCGGGGGCTGGGGATGCCCGGGCGGCAGTCGCCCGAGGACGTGCGCCGGGTACGTGGCTCGATGCGTGCGGGCGGCGGCGAGGGTACCTGGCGAGCCGGTGACAAACCGCCCGAGATAACTTGATGGATGTCTTGATTGGAATCTTGGTTGGGAACTTGACTGGAAATGTGCCGCGCAGGAGTTTCGAGTTTCGATTTGAATCGACGCGTGCATCGACGGAGAGGAATTGATGGCGGTTAGCAGACTGGGCATCGTGGGCTCGGGGCAGATGGGCGGCGGAGTCGCCGAGGTGGCGGGGCAGGCGGGCCTCGAGGTCCTGATCCACGACGTCAGCGAGGAACTGTGCCGGCGCGGGGTGGAGAATATCGGACGCGACCTCGATCGGATGGTCAAGCGCGGCCGACTCAAACCCGAGGAATGCGAGCGCGTTCTCGGCCGCATCAAGCCTACGGCGCGGCTGGAGGACTTCCGCGACGTCGATTTCGTGATCGAGGCGGTGGTCGAAAATGAAGACGCCAAGATCGCGCTGTTCCAGAAGCTCGACAAGGTCTGCCCGCCCGAGATCATTTTCGCCTCCAACACTTCGTCGATTTCGATCACGCGGATGGCCGCGCGCACCAGCCGCGCCCCGCGCTTTATCGGGATGCACTTCATGAACCCGGTGCCGGCGATGAAGCTGGTCGAGATAATCCGCGGGCTCGCGACCTCGCAGGAGACCTTCGAGCAGACTCGCACGCTGGCCGAGCGGCTGGGCAAGAACACGATGACCGCCGAGGACTTCCCCGGCTTCATCGTCAACCGGGTCCTGCTGCCGATGATCAACGAGGCCATCTACACGATGTACGAGGGGGTGGGCGGAGTCAGCGATATCGATATCGCGATGAAGCTCGGCACCAATCAGCCGATGGGTCCGCTGGAGTTGGCGGACCTCATCGGGCTCGACACCTGTCTCGCGATCATGGAGGTGATGCATCGCACGTTCGGCGACGACAAGTACCGCCCGTGCCCGCTGCTCAAGAAATACGTCGATGCCGGCTATTTGGGGCGCAAGGCCGGCCGCGGCTTTTACATGTACACCGAACAGGGCGTCGCAATTCCGCCGGTGGCACGCTAGCTGGTTTGGCCGCCGCGCGATCGGTGAAAGGTTGGCCTGGGCAAATTCGCCAGCAGATTAATTCAAGGAGGAACAGCAGATGTCGGTCAAAGCGTTCATCCTCGTCGATACCTCGCCGGGGAAGGCGAGGGAAGTCGCAACCAAGCTGCGCAACGTGGCGGGCATCTCCAGCGCCCACGCGGTCACCGGCCCGCATGACATCATCGCGGTGGCCGAGGCGAGCGACGTTTCATCGCTCGGCGAATTGGTGGTGCAGAAAATCCAGAGCGTGCCGGGGGTCAATCGCAGTCTGACGTCGATCGTGGCGGACTAGCCGCGCGCGCTCGGCGCCGCTTGGGCCACTTGAAAAGATTCTATGGTTAGCTGGATTAAGTAGTCGGATGTCGCGTTTTCAGGAGAGCAATGGCTGAACTTCCAGTAGTCAAGCGGCTGCGCAAGGACATGGACAATCTCAAGCGCGAGCTGACCGTGGAGTTGCCCAAGGAGTTGGAACGCGCGCGCGCACATGGCGATCTTTCGGAGAACGCCGAGTGGGCGATGGCCAAGCAGCGCCAGGAATTCCTGCGCGCGCGCCTGGCCAATCTCGAGGAGCGCGTCTCGGAGCTTGCGCGGATCAACCTCGACTCGATTCCGCGCGACACGGTCGGCCTGGGCAGCCGGGTCGAGCTCGAAGACCTCGACGAAAGCGTCACCGTCGAATATGAGATCGTGGTGCCGGAGGAGGTCGACGGAGGCGCCAACCGTATCTCGCTCTCCTCGCCGCTGGGACGGGCGCTGATCGGCAAGGCCGAGCAGGATGACATCGAGGTCCAGACCCCGCGCGGGAAACGCTCCTACATGGTCAAGCGCCTGGTTACGATCCACACGATCCTCGCGCTCGAGAGCGACGAGAACTCGCAGCACTGATCCGCGCGAGCAAGATGGAACGCGGGTCGATCTCGTTTCCTGCCGCGGTAATTCTCGGCCTGCTGGTCGGCGCCGGGGCGGCATTGGGCGGCTACTTTGTCGGCCAGGGTTTCTTCCAGGGACGACGCGCCGAGCGCTACGTCAGCGTCAAGGGGCTGGCCGAACGCAATGTCAAAGCCGACCTCGCCGTATGGACCTTGATCTTCAGTGCGACCGGCTCCGATATCAGCGCAGTCAGCACCGTCAGCGAGCGCGACCGCGAGCTCGTCCGCGCCTTCATCGACAAGTCCGGCTTCATCGATCGCGAAATCGAACCTCTGCCGACGCGGGTCAATGACCAGTTCGCATTCGCTGCGCTGATGGGGCCGCCCAACGTCGAGGCCGCGCGGCGCTATGTAGTAACCGCGGGCTACGAGATTCGCACCACCAAAGTCGACGCGGTGCGTGCGGCGAGCCAGACGACCGGCGAGCTGATTCGGCAGGGCGTCGTACTGGACGGGCGGCCGATCGAAAGCGCCGCCGCCAACCCGGCCTACCTGTTCACCCGCCTGGGCGACATCCGGCCCGCGATGCTGGCGCAGGCGACCAAGAGCGCGCGTGCCCTGGCGCAGCAGTTCGCCACTGACTCCAACAGCCATCTCGGCGCGATTCGGCGCGCCAGCGAGGGCGTCTTCCAGGTGTTGAGCCGCGACGGGGAAACGCCCAACCCGGCCGAGGAGCGCTCTTCGATCGAAAAGAAACTGCGCCTGGTCTCGACGGTCGATTACTACCTGGGCGAGTGACTATCTATTCGATTATGCGCGTCCCGTTTCCGTTCCGTACAAGGATTCGATCACGTCTCGATAGTGTTCCATCACGACCTTGCGGCGCAGCTTGAGCGTCGGCGTAAGCTCGCCGTTGTCCTGGCTGAAGGGGCGCGCCAGCAGCGCGAACGCCACGATCGTCTCGACGTCCGACAGTCCCTTGTTAAGCTCGCGTATGCGGGCATGATAGAAAGCGCGTAGCGCCGGGTCGGCGACGGCCTGCTCGGGCGGGCGCATCGCTATCAGTTTGAACTCGGGCTGGGCGGCCAGGTACTCGAAATCAGGCACCAGCAGGGCGGCCAGGTGCTTGCGCCGATCGCCGATCACGCAAGCCTGCGCGATCGCCGGGTCGGAGTTCAGCCGGTTCTCCAGGTTGGCGGGCGAGACGTTCTTGCCGCCCGACAGTACGATAATTTCCTTCTTGCGGTCGGTGATGGTGATATAGCCGTCGTGATCGATGCGCGCGATGTCGCCGGTATGGAGCCACCCATCGGGGTCGATCGCCTCCCGCGTCTCGGTCTCCATCTTGTAGTAACCCGCCATCACATTGGGCCCGCGCACCAGCAATTCGCCGTCTTGCGCGGTGCGGACCTCGACGTCTCTGATCGCGCGGCCCACGGTGCCCATCCTGGTATGTCCGTGCAGGTTCACCGAGACCACCGGCGAGGCCTCGGTCAGCCCGTAACCCTCGACGATCGGAACCTCGGCGGCGGCCAGAAAGCGGAAGATGTCGCGCGGCAGCGGCGCGCCACCCGAGATTAAATAACGCAGCCGGTTGCCAAAGATTGCGCGGATGCGCGCGAACACCACATTGCGAAACAGCGCCATCGGGGCCGCCAGGCGGACGGGCACTGACTGGCCCTCGTGCCGGTACACCGCCGCGTGCGCTCCAGTGGCGACCGCAGCTTTGAAGAGCGAACGCCGCATACCCGAGCCCGCCTCCACCGTGCGCATCACGCGCGCGTAAACGGCCTCCAGCACTCGCGGCACGGTGAGCACGATAGTCGGATTCACTTCGAGCAGATTCTGCGCGATTTGACCCAGCCCCTCGGCGTAGGAAATCGTGCCGCCCGCGAGCACCACCGTGTAGTAGCCGGCGGAGCGCTCGAACGAATGCGCGATCGGGAGGAACGACAGCGTCATGTCCTGCTCGTTGAGATCGAGCGCGGCCTGCGACGATTCGCTATTGGCCAGCAGGTTGCCATGCGTGAGCATCGCGCCCTTGGATGGCCCCGTGGTGCCCGAGGTGTAGATGAGCGTCGCCAGGTCCTGGCGCGAGCCCTCCATCGGCGGCTCAGCGGGATGGGCGGTCATCTGCGAGAAAGTGAGAATTCTGAGCTTTCCCCTCCCGCCGTATGACGGCGGCGCGCCCTGGGAAGGGGTCATCTGAATGATACCCTGGAGGTCGGGTAAATCGCTCGAAATCTCCAGGATCTTCGTCACCGCCGCATCGCCGTTGACCGCGACCAGGCTCGTGGCCGAATCGGCGAGGATGTGGCGGGTCTCCTCAACGCCGGCGGTGGTGTATAGGGGCACGACCACAGCGCCCATCCCGAGCGCAGCCTGATCGACCACCACCCAGCGCGGACAATTTTCCGACAGGATTGCGATTCGATCGCCGCGCTCCAATCCAAGTCCAAGCAGGCCGGCGCGCAGGCGCGCGGCCTCGTCGGCGATGTCATTCCAGGAGTGGTCGCGCCAAGCCTTGCCGGTCTTGTCTCGCAAGAAGGCCCGATCGCCGAGCCTGTCCGCCTGCGCGGTGAAAAGCTCGGCCAGAGTCGCGAAATGGTTCACCCGCTCAACCTCCACGCAGTGCGTCTGGCAATCGAGTTTACTATCGCAAAGCAAGGTGTCGCGCCAAACCTGACGGGCATTGCTTTGACATGAACTTTGAATTGTCGCGCAAGCGACAGCCCGCCGCTGGCGAGGTTTAGCCGGGGTTGATATGGTGCCTCGATTGACTGGCCTCGGTCCCCCGCTCGCATCCTGAGATGGAAAACCTCGCGACGGTGCGCCGAGGGCCTTTTCCGCCACAGGATTTCGATGGTTGAACGTCTGGTTCATTCGATTGTCCGGCTGACGCTTAGGCATCGCTGGTTTTCGCTCGCCTTCCTCGCGGTGTTCACGGTCTTCTTCGCCTACCAGGCGATCGCGGTGCGGATGTACAGCAAGTTCAGCGACCTCCTGCCGCAAGCCCATCCTTACGTCGCGGCCTACAACCACTTCCGGGAGATCTTCGGCACCGCCAACGTGATGACGGTGGAGTTGCAGGTCAAACGCGGCGACATTTTTACCAACAAAACTCTGAACAAGATTCGCTTCATCCATCAGCAACTCGATCTGATGGACGGCGTCGATCACGACCTGATCAACTCCATCACCGGCACCAACGCGCGCAAGGTAGTCGCGACCAGCGGCGGGCTGATCATTTCGCGGCCGCTGTTGCCCGAGCAGATTCCGACCTCCAGCGCCGACCTCGCGCGCCTGAAGTATGACGTTCTGCACAGCCTCGCTTATGGCGTCCTGGTTTCGGCCGACGCCACGAGCGCAATAGTCACGGCCGGGTTCAACGAGGGCCAGGTCGACTATGGCGAGATGCATCGGCGCCTGGCCGGAATCAAGCACGCCGTCGAAGACGACAACACGGTCATGTACGCCACCGGCGAGCCAGTGCTGAAGGCCTGGTGCTGGTACTACAAGGGCGAGCTGGCGGAAATTTTCAGCGTCACCGGACTGTTTATAGTGCTGTCGCTGGTGCTCTATTTTCGCCGCGCCTATGGCGTGCTGCTGCCGATGGTCGGGGCGGCGGCGCAGGTCATCTGGGGGCTCGGCTTTCTCGGACTGCTCGGCTACAACCTCGACGTCCTGGTGCTGGTGATTCCATTGCTGGTGACCGCGCGGGCCGCGAGCCACGGCGTGCAGTTGCTCGAGCGCTATTTCGAGGAGCTCGAGCGCACCGGCGACCGCCATCAGGCCGTGCGCGACTCGATGGACGAGCTGTTTTTACCCGGCGCGATCGGCATTCTCGCCGACGCTGCGGGCATCCTGGTGCTGGGCGTCGCCACCATCCCGCTGGTGCGCAAGGTCGCCTTCTTCGCGAGCTTCTGGGGCTTCTCCAACATCTTCACCATCCTGATCCTGGTGCCGCTGCTGCTCGATATCCTGCCGACGCCGAAAATCACCAAGCACTACGTCCCGCACTGGATGGCGTCGGGCCTGCACTGGGTGGGCGAGAGCTGTACGAGCCGGCGCGGAAGATGGGTGGTGTTCGGGATCGCCGCGGTGGTCGTGGTGCTGGGGATTCAGCAGGCGGTCAAGTTGCCCATCGGGTACACAGAGCCGGGATCGCCGCTGCTATGGCAGGACTCCGACTTCAACGTCTCCTCGCGCCACATCAATCGCTCTTACGGCGGCTCCAACGAGTTGGTGATCTACCTTCAAGGCGACCACGCCAACGCGATGAAGGATCCGAAGCTGCTCGCCCTGCTCGACGACTTCAGCCACTACATGCTCGCGCAACCGCAGGCGAGCGGCAGCCGCTACACCACAACCCTGGTGCGGCGCCTGCACAGCCTCTTTCACTACAACGATCCGGTATGGGAGGTGTATCCGCGCGATCTCAAGGGCATCGGCCAGATGCTCTTCATGTACCAGTCCTCGGCGCCGTCGCCGACGATCATCTTTCAGTACATGGACTACCAGGCGCGCTACGGCCAGTTCGTCGTTTACTACTGGGACATCGAGGGCTCGACCGTGCTCGAGGCGCTGACCCGCGCCAACAAGTTTATCGCGGCCCATCCGATGCCTCACGTGAAATTCGTGCTCGCCGGCGGCAGTATCGGCTTGACCGCGGCGCTCAACGACGAGATTGCCTATTCCGACCGCGTCAGCACGCTGCTCATCCTGGCTGTGGTCTTTACGCTAGTGGCGTTGAGCTACGCCTCGTTGACCGCGGGCGCGATGGTGCTGATGACGCTCATCGCGGCCGGCGTCGTGAGCTTTCTCTACATCGGGTTGAAGGGCGTTGGGATCAATATCAACACTTTGCCGGTGACCGCGGTCGGGATGGGTATCGGCGTCGATTACATCCTGTACGTGGTGGACCGTATCAAGCGCGAGTACGGACGGCTTCACGACTACGACGGCGCGATCAAACGCGCGATCAACACCTCGGGGATGGCGGTCACGTTCACGGCCACGACGCTCGTCGGCGGGGTGTTGCCGTGGTACTGGATGTCGAGCCTGCGCTTCTCGGCTGAGATGGCGCTGTTGCTGGCGCTGCTGATGCTCACGCACTGGCTGGCGGCGATAACCCTGGTGCCGTCGATCTTCTCGATCATGCGGCCGGCGTTCGTGGCGCGTGACGTCGAACCGCTCCAGGCCCCGGAGGCTTCGCAGTCGGCGAGCGGTACCGTGCGAGTGGCCTGAGGCCCGCGGAAAATGCCCGAAGGTGGCACTGCCGAGCCAGGCGCGGAATAATCGAGCAATCTTGGCAACGGTCCGCTTGGGCTGATATCGTGCGTTAGCCCGAGTTGTTTTTCGAGCAGAGCATTGTTCGCGATTCTAATGACATGAGGACTTGACGTGAGGTCTTGTCGCGGAGTTCGACAAAGACCCGTGCGGACGGGTACGGAATAAACGTGAGCGCGTTCTCACAGACCACACGATCCGATTTTCAAGCTTCACCCGAGTTGCCGCGCGCTTCCGCGTCGTTGGTGGCGCTCCATCGTTTCGCTATTTTCGCCGCCGCCGCGACCTTCGTCCTGGTTTTCGCCGGAGGATTGGTGACATCGACCGGATCCGCGATGGCGGTGCCGTCGTGGCCGCTCGACGCCGGCCGTCTGATCCCACAACAGTGGGGGGCGGGAGTGCTTTTCGAGTGGGGCCATCGCGCGATCGCCGGCACGGTCTCGATTCTCACCCTAACCCTCGCGCTGTGGGTCTGGATAGCCGAGCGGCGCGCGTGGGTCCGGTACACAGCGCTCGCGGCCGTCGCCCTGGTGGTCGTGCAGGCCGTGCTCGGCGGGATAACCGTGCTTTTGAATCTGCCCCTGACGTTCGCGGTCGCACACGCGATGACCGGGCAGGCATTCTTTTGCCTGATGGTCGCAATAGCGTTGTTCACCAGTCCGGGTTGGCAGGCGATGGCGCCGGTGGCACGCTCGCACGGTCGGGCGTCTCTGACGCCGCTGGCGGCCGCGACCACGTCGATCATCTACTTCCAGATAATTATCGGCGCGCTGATGCGGCACATGCACGCTGGCCTCGCGATTCCCGACTTCCCGCTCGCCTTCGGCCGCCTGGTGCCGCCGATGTTCTCGCTGCCGATCGCGGTCAACTTTGCCCATCGATGCGGTGCGGTGGTGGTCACGGCGATGGTGCTATGGACGGTCGCGCGCACGCTGCGGGAATATCGTGATGAGCCGTCGTTGCGGCGCGCGGCGCTGGGGTTGCTGGTGCTGCTCGCGATGCAGATAGGGCTCGGCGCGGCGACGGTTCTGAGCCGCCGCGCGGTCGTCCCGACGACCTCGCACGTCGCGGTGGGCGCGGCGGTGCTCGCAACCTGCCTAGCGCTGACCTTGCGCGCATGGCGATCTCGAGCACGCGGCGCGCGCCGCCGGCGCCTCTGAGAGCGCGCGAGCGCGAGCGCCTCGGTTGGGCGCGTCGGCGCGGCACGAGGTGGGCGCATGAGCGCCGAAGCCGTCGCGCTCGCATCGGCGAGCGGCGCGCGCAAGCGCGCCGCGGCCTATCTCGAGCTGACCAAGCCGCGCGTGCTCGCGATGGTTCTGCTGACCACGCTGGTCGGCTTCTATCTCGGCAGCGCCGAGCGCTTCGATCTGTGGCTTGCGCTGAATACTCTGTTCGGCACCGCGCTCGCCGCCGGCGGCACGCTCGCGCTCAATCAGTACTTCGAGCGCCGCATCGACGCGCTGATGCTCCGCACGCAGCATCGCCCACTGCCCGAGGGACGCCTGAGCCCGCCCGAGGCGCTGGTGTTCGGCCTCGTCGCGACGGTCGCCGGATGCGCCTGGCTGTGGGCAGCGACGAATTTTCTGGCCGCCGCGGTGACCGCCACGATCGCGCTGCTCTACCTGTTCGCTTACACGCCGCTCAAGCGGGTTTCGTGGATTTGCCATGCCGTCGGCGCGGTGCCCGGAGCGCTGCCGCCGGTTGCGGGATGGGCCGCGGCCAGCGGCAGGCTAGGGCTGGAGCCTTTCATCCTGTTCCTCATCATGTGCCTGTGGCAGCTTCCGCATTCGCTCTCGATTGCGCGGCTTTACCAAAGCGACTACGCGCGCGCGGGAATCAGCATGCTGCCGCTCGCGGGCGGACGCGGTAATCCAGTGGACAAGGTGATCCTGCTCGATTGTCTGGCGCTCATCGCGGCGGGCACGCTGCCCACGTTGCTGGGCTTCGCCGGATGGATCTCGCTGGCGGT
The DNA here is from genome assembly GCA_963815255.1 of uncultured delta proteobacterium. Taxonomy (GTDB): domain Bacteria; phylum Desulfobacterota; class Binatia; order Binatales; family Binataceae; genus JAKAVN01. The sequence continues at coordinate 176,401 of CAWFGH010000009.1, forward strand.
CGCACTGGCGCTGGGCGCGATGATGCTGACTTTTGGGCTGCGCCTCGCGCGCAACCCGAATGCCGCCGCGGCAGCGCGCAGCGTGATGTTCGCTTCGCTCTTGTACTTGCCGATCGTATTCCTGGTAATCGTGCTCGACCGTGTGTAATCGCACGCAGGAAGCGTGAGTTTCCTCGTTGGAACAGGGAGGGACCTCGAGATGAGCGGCATTCGGAAGCTGTTGCCTGGAATCATCGGCCTCGCGCTCTGCTTTCTCAGCGTGGCATCGGTCGGGGCGGTGGAGAACGCCATCCCGGCCGGCACCAAAATCACCTTGAAGAACTGGCAGCAATTCAAGGCCTTCATGCCCGACGGGATGATTGCGCTGTTTGACGGCAGCGTCGATTGGAAGATGCCGCCTGACGTCGAGATGGACGTGGGTCCGACGACGATCCATCCGCTGCCCAAGCCGTTTTGGGACGCGGTGGAGAAGTACTCGGTGCAGACCCGCTTTCTCAAGCTGCCCAACGGCGCTTACAAGCTGGAGAACTATGTCTCGGGCGTTCCGTTTCCGCATCCGTCGGGCCCCGACAAGGGGACCGAGATCGCGGCCGACGTCACCTTCCGTCCCGGCGGCCATCTCTACGTCGGCATGCCCGATTCGGGGACGCCGTCGTCGTTCTGCACGATGGACAAGTTCGGCAGCAAGGCCTGCACTCGCGTCGATTACAATTATCGCCAGCTTGCCTACAACTGGTACCCCGGCATCTCGCACACCGAGCCCGGTTCGACGGGAGCGTGGTACGGCGAATGGCTGATGGTCGAGGTGCCGGAGGAGGCGAAGTACTCGGCCGACCTGACGCTGTTCTGGCAGGATGTGACCCGGCTCCCCGACGACTACGTTTTCATTCCGGCGCTGCGCCAGGCGATGCGGCTTTCGACTTCGGCTCGATGCGCGCCGCTGTTCGACAGCGACGCCACGCACGACGATCAGCGGGTGGGATGGAACGGCGGCGCTTCAATGTTCGAGGGTCAGTTCCTGCGTGAGCAGAATATTCTCGCGCTGGTCGACATGACCACTGCGATGGGCAAGTTTCCCGACAACTACGATATGCCGCTCGGCTGGGCGAAGCCGTCGTGGGGCAAATGGGAGGTGGTGCCGGTGTGGGTGACCGACGTGCGCCGGATCGAGTCGATGCGCTCGGGCTACTGCTACGGCAAGCGCATCATGTACACCGCCCAAGCCTACTTCGCCAACGTGCACGAGGACCTGTACGATTCCAACATGGCACTGTGGAAGGTGGTGAATATTGGGCTGCGCGCGCGCGAGGACCGGCTCCATCCGGAGTGGGGGCAGCAGTACTTCGGCGGGGGGATCATCGAACAGTACTGGAACCTCCAGGATCAGCACGCCACGCACATCTTCACCGCTGACGCCAACGGCGAGGATTTGTGGGCCGACCGCTACTCGCCGCAGTATGACAACATCTCGAAGTTCCAGAATCCCAGCGGCCTGACGCAATTGATGCACTGAGCGCAAGGTGTTGGAAGAGAGCGACGCGAAAGAGCAGGCGCAGGAGCTGGGGCGCAACGCCACCGAAGTCATCTCGGGCGAGGAGCTGGCGGCGAAGCTTCGCGAAGGGCGCCGCTGCGGGTCAAGCTCGGGATGGATCCGACCGCGCCCGACCTTCACCTGGGCCATTCCGTAACGCTAAAGAAACTGCGCGACTTCCAGCGCCGCGGCCATACCGTGATCTTCCTGGTCGGCGACTTCACCGCGATGATTGGCGATCCGACCGGGCGCTCCGAGACGCGCAAGCCGCTCACGCGCGAGCAGATCGTCGCCAACGCCGAGACCTATCAGCGCCAGGTCTCGAAAATCCTCGATCCCGCGCTCACCGAGGTCCGCTTCAACAGCGAATGGATGGACAAGCTCGACGTCCGCGGCCTGATCGAGATCGCCGCCAAGCTGAGCGTGGCGCGGATGCTCGAGCGCGACGACTTCGAGAAGCGCCTCGCCGAGCAGCAGCCGCTGTTCCTGCACGAACTGCTCTATCCGCTGGTCCAGGGCTACGATTCGGTCGCGCTGCGCGCCGACGTCGAACTCGGCGGCACCGATCAGAAATTCAACATGCTGGTCGCGCGTGAGCTGCAGCGCGCGTTTAACCAGCCGCCGCAGGTCGTCATGACCATGCCGCTACTCGAGGGACTCGACGGCGTGCGCAAGATGTCGAAGTCCTACGGCAACGCGGTCGGGCTGACCGACGCGCCGCGCGACATGTTCGGCAAGCTGATGTCGATTCCGGATCGGATGATGCCGCGTTACTTCGAGCTGCTGACCGACGTCGCTCCCGCCGATCTGGCGGCGATCCGCTCCGGCAACGCGCATCCGATGGAATCCAAGAAGCGGCTCGCCACAGAGATCGTCGCCGAGTATCACGATAGCGACGCCGCCAGCGACGCGCGGGAGTACTTCGAGAGCAAGTTTCAGCGCCGCGAAGTGCCGCAGGACGTGCCGGTATTTCGCATCGCCGCGGAACTCTGGATCTGCGAGTTATTAAAGCAGCTCGGCTTCGCCGCCTCGACCAACGAGGCGCGCCGGCTGGTGGGGCAGGGCGCGGTACGCGTCGACCGCCAGACCGTCACCGACATCAATTTCCATTTCGTCCCTGGCCAGCATCGTATTCTCGAAGTCGGCAAGCGCCGCGTCGCCCGCATCGAACCGTAACACTTGAGCGTTCTTAATGCCTCTCCCCGTCTTGGGAGAGGCGGCCCGCCGTTGCGGCGGGCGGTGAGGGTCGAAGCCAGCGCGCTCGCTTCGAGCGCGCGGCTATGGAATTCCTGATTCGTTAAAAGGCAGCGATGGGCCCGGCGGCGCACGTCGTCGGCGACGCAAATCGGAGTCGGGTGGTGGGCCTCTCACGGAACCGCGAAGCTATGAATTTTATCCGAACGAATGTAACCGTCGCCCCGTCAGTTTCGTCTTAGTGGCACGGGCGAGGAGGATCCGGAAACGGGCAAGGTAAATAATAGCGGGTTAAGGAAATCCGGCGCGGTCGCAACGATTGGCGTCATGATTTTCCTGGTCGCGTGGCTTGGTCAATCGTGCTCAGGGGCTTGGAGGTCTGGGGCAGCTTTTGGGCGGCGGCGGGAGCTCAAGACGGCAGCAGAGTTCGGGTCAGCCCAATAACGCTGTGACCGTTGAGCGCAACGTCGCGCCTTTTGTGGGGAAATTTTCCGGCAAGCAGAAAGCGCCTTCCTACGAGGGCGATCTGAACGCGCGATTTGCCTGTTACCCCGCGCATGATGCAGGCCTTCCGCAAACCAGGACGTTCGTGTGCTACACAGCTGCGGAGCAGCCGCGGGTGCCTGAGTAGTTGGAGAAAATTAGGTTCTCGCTTAGGATTATCCAAAAATTCCAATTCGGTCGCGAACCGATCGTCTGAAGGTTCCCCCCTCTCACTGTATCGGATCCGTCCCTAGGGAGCCTTCGGGAAACGGCCCTTTTTGATTCCAGCGCGCTATTCCTTCTTCGCCGATTCCGCCGCGACCAGTTCCTTAAGCCGCGTCATCACGCGGTCGAGCGCGCGCGTGTAGCGCTGCTTGGTCCAGCCCTCCTTGGTGCGCATCTTGAGCCATCCGAGTTTGACCGCATCGGGCTTGTTGCCCATCTCGCCGGTCGAAACCTCGATCACCGCGCGCTCTTCGGGCGTGAGCTGCGCCAGCACCTCGCGCTTGAGGTTCTGCAGGAAGCCGGCCTTGAGGTCGATATCAACTTTCATGATTTCCTTCGCCGTGGGCCTTCCGATCGGGCAGAGCCTGGACGATGCTCTCACTCTACTCCCAATCGCCTTGACAGCCGAAGCGCGCGCAAGCTAGGCCAGCGGCCAGGAGGTTCGCCATGAAACATTGGTCCGTCGAGCGCCACGATACCGTTGAGGTTTGGACCTATCGCAATCCGCCGATGAACTACTTTGTCGGTCCGGGCGCCGCCGAGCTGCTCGAGCTTATCGGCAAGGCCGAGGCCGACGCTGAGCTCCGCGCCATCATCCTGACCGGCGGAATCGACGGCAAGTTCATCACGCACTATAGCGTCGACGAGCTGGCGCAGATGGCGGCCGATCCCGCCGAGTGCGCCCGCGTGTTTCCCGAGATGGAGCTTGGGTACCATCGGATGCTGGACCGGATCATGCTGATGCCCAAGGCGGTGATTGCGGCGATCAACGGCGACTGCATGGGCGGCGGCTACGAGCTTTCGCTGGCGTGCGACTTCCGCCTCGCGGCCGACGGTCCATACCAGATTGGCCTGCCCGAGGCGGTGCTCGGCATCCTGCCGGGCGGCAGCGGAACGCAGCGCCTGCCGCGCCTCATTGGGCGGGGCAAAGCGCTCGAGGTGATGCTGTTCGGCAACGTCTATTCGCCGCGCGACGCCGAGCGGATGGGGATGGTGAATCGGGTGCTCGCGCCGGACACGCTGATGGCGTTCGCGATGGGATGGGCGCGGACGCTGGCCAAGCGGCCGCCGCGCTCGGTCGCCGCGATCAAGCGCGCGGTCTATCTGGGCGCCGATCTGCCGCTGGCCGAGGGACTTTATATCGAACGCGCCGAGATGCGCGACGTGATGTGCACCGAGGACGCGCGCACCACGATGAACGCCTACAACAAGGCCGTCGCGGAGGACGCGATGAAGGCGCGCACCGATTTTCTGGCGGGCATCGGCGTGCCAGAGACCAAGGGCCGTTGACGCCGGAATACGCCAGCTACTTTTGTCGTCAGATTCAGAGGTCTGAATGCGTCCACCGGAGTAGAGTGATCCTTAGAAGGAGGACGCGTCATGGGAAAGATTTCGTACCGGGTCAGGCCGGAAACAGCGGTCCTGACCAAGGGATTCGATCCGCAGTTGTCGGTCGGATCGGCCAGACCTCCAGTGTATCGCAGCTCGACCTACGTCTTCTCGAGTCCCGAGGCCGCCGAGCGCTCCTTCGGTATCGTCCTTGGGCGAATCCAGCCGACCGCCGAAGAGAGCCCGGACCTGATCTATGCCCGACTGAATCATCCTAATGCCGAGATTCTGGAGGATCAGTTCGTGCCGCTGGAACGTGGCGCCGTCGCAGCAGCGGTGTTCAATTCGGGGATGGCGGCGATCTTCACGGTCCTGATCGGATATCTCGAACGCGGCAGCTCGCTGATATACACCCAGCCTCTCTATGGTGGAACGCAACACCTGATTCACCAGGTTTTTGAGCCGCTGGGATTCACGGCGCAGCCCGTGGCAGCAGGCGACACGCGGGCGCTTACCGACGCGATTGCCCACACCGATAATGTCCGGCTCGTGTTGATCGAGACGCCCTCTAATCCGACGCTCACCATGACCGATCTCGATGCCGCTGCTTCCGCCGTCCGGCGGCATCCCCGGCGTCCGCTACTCGCAGTGGACAACACGCTTCTCGGTCCGACGTTTCAGCATCCCATCGATCACGGCGCCGACCTGGTTATCTACTCAGCAACGAAGTTCCTCGGCGGATTCAGCGACCTGCTCGCGGGCGTGGTGGCGGCGGCTGAACCGGAACTTGTCCAGAGCCTTCGCGGCCAGCGCGCGATGCTCGGCAACATTCTTCAGCCCGATGAATGCTGGATGCTCAACTCGCGGCTCTCGACGGTGGCTTTGCGGATGAACCGGCAGAGCAAGAACGCGCAGAGAATCGCTGAACATCTGGTGGAACACCCGCGGGTGAAACGGGTTTTGTATCCATCGCTGTTCAAGGACGCCGAACAGATCAGGATTCGAGATAAACAGACTGACTATCCAGGCTCGCTGCTGTCGCTCGAACTCGAAGGCGGAAAGAGGGGAGCGTTCGATTTTCTCCGCAATCTGACTATCGGAAAGAACGCCGTCAGCTTGGGGGGCGTCGAGACCCTCGCTTGTCATCCGAAAACCACGACGCACAGCGAGCTCAGTCCAGCGGAATTGGCGACGGCCGGCATCACTGACAACCTGGTGCGGATTTCAATGGGGACTGAGCACTGGCGCGATCTGTTGGATGACTTCACGCGCGCCCTCGGCAGCGTGTGAGCCGTACGCCGTAATGGCGGCCGCGCTTAAACGATGCTCGCCAGGTAGATCGCGTACACCGTGCCGATCAGCGCCAACGAATACAGCACCAGGCCGAGCCCGTTCTCCAGATGCTTGATCCGCAGAAAATCGACCAGCGTCAGGCGCAGCCGATGCGCGGCGTGAAAGAATCCGAAGAAGCACAGCACCACCAGGTATATGCGCGCGAGCGGATGCTCGAACAGATGAAGCGTCGCCTCGTAACCCGGGTCGGTGAAGATCCCGAGCGGGAACAGGATGCCGAAGAACAGGATGTGCACCGGCAGCAGGTAGCCCGCGATGAAGCCGCCCGTGCCGAACAGGAACCATACCGCGGGCTCGTTGGCGCGCTTGGTCATCTCAGGCCCCCAGGATAAAGGCCGCCACCACTATCGTGGCGATAGCCCATAGGATGTAGCTCGGCAGCGCGGTCGTCATCTCAGGGAGAGGATGGCCGTGGCGGCGCGGATAGAACGCTTTGGGCACCAGCTTGGACCAGGTGATGGTGTGCAGCACGAGGAAGGCGAGCGCGATGATGTTGAGCAGGATCATCAGCGGATGCCGCATGTGCGCCTGGAATGCCGCGTACGCTTCGGGGCCGCGCGTCAGCGCGCAAACCTGCTCCAGTGTCACGACCAGGAAGTAGGCGACGAAGACGCTGGAGAATTCGCGCAGGATGAAGATCAGGTAGTTGCGCCGTCCGAGCCACCACCAGTTGGAAAACGAAGGGCGATACTCGCGGGGCTGAAATTGCGGAAACGAGGCCATCGGTCACTTGCCTCCCCACGGCATCAGGAATGATTTGTACCATTCCTTGGTGGCGGTGAGCTTGAATTCCTGGATCGCCAGCGACGGGTCAACCTCCTTGGGGCAGACCTCCGAACATTCGCCGATCACCGTGCAGTCCCAGATGCCGTCGTGTTGCGAGAGGATGTCGAGCCGCTCACTGGCGCCCTGGTCGCGCGAGTCGAGGTTGTAGCGTTCGGCCAGTGCGAGCGCGGCCGGGCCGATGAAATGCGGATCGATTCCGTAAACCGGGCAGGCCGAGTAGCACAGCATGCAATTGATACAGTTGCTGTATTGCTTGTAGGTGGCGAGCTGCTCGGGAGTCTGGATATATTCGCGCGGCGGCGGCGTCTTGTCCTTGCGTATGATCCACGGCTTGACCCGGGTCAGCTTCTCGAGAAAGTCGGTCATATCGATCACGAGGTCGCGCGCGATCGGGAAATGGCGCAGCGGCTCGACTCGCACCGGTCCCGGCGCAAACTGTGCGAGCAGAGTCTCGCAGGTCAGCCGCTCGTAGCCGTTGACCACCATACCGCAGCTTCCGCAGATACCCATCCGGCACGACCAGCGGTAAGTGAGCGAGCCGTCGAGCCGGTCCTTGATATAGTTCAGCGCGTCGAGGACCATCCAGTCCCCGCGCAGCGGAACCTCGTACTTTTGAAAGTGCGGCTCGGCGTCGGTCTCGGGCGAGTACCGCGCCACCTCAATGACTATCGTGTCCGCCATCGGTCGTTTGCTCTCCGTATACCCGCTTGCCCGGCGGCCAGCGCGTGATCGTTACCGGCAGATAGGAGACCTCGGGCCGCCCGTTCTTGCCCCTCGACACCATCGAATGCGCGAGGAATTTCGTGTCGTCGCGCTCGGGGAAATCGATCCGCTGATGGGCGCCGCGCGATTCCTCGCGCTGCAAGGCGCATTGCAGGATGGTCTCGGCGACGTCGAGCAGGAAGCCCAGCTCCAGCGCCGCGATCAACTGCGTGTTGAAGGCGAGGCTGTGATCCTCCATCGAGATCGTCCGGTAGCGCTCCTGCATCTCGGCGATCTTGTCCGCCGCCTCGGCCAGCGAGACGCGCGTGCGGTAGATGCCCGCGCCGGCTTCCATCGTATGCTGCATCGCTTCGCGCAGCGCCGAAATTTTCTCGCTCCCCCCGGTCTTGCGCAGGTACTCGCTTTCGATTCGCCGCTCCTCGTCCGCGCCCAGCGCTAGCACCGGGTTCGCCGACGGCATCGCCGTCTGGCTCGCGTACTCGGCCGCGGCCCGTCCGGCGCGCGCGCCGAACACCAGCAGCTCGCCAAGCGAGTTCGAGCCCAGCCGGTTTGAGCCGTTGAGGCTCACGCAGGCGGCCTCGCCCGCGGCATAGAGTCCCTTGAGCGGAGTCGCGCCGCTGGTGTCGGTATGAACGCCGCCCATCATGTAGTGCTGCACCGGGCGCACCGGGATCATCTCATGGACCGGATCGATGTTCTCGTATTTCACGCACAGCTCGCGCACCATCGGGAGCTTGGCGTTGATTTTTTCCTCGCCCAGATGGCGCAGATCGAGATGGACCACGTCGCCGTAGGGGCCTTTGATCGTGCGCCCCTTCTCCATCTCCTTGACGAAGGCCTGCGAGAGGCGATCGCGTGGGCCGAGCTCCATCGTGCGCAGCACCGGCTCCTTCTGCGGCTTGCCCAGGTTGTAGTCCTGCAAATAGCGGTAGCCGTCCTTGTTGACGAGCAATCCGCCCTCGGCGCGCGACGCCTCGGTTATCAGGATGCCGGTAAAGGGCAGGCCGGTCGGATGGTACTGCACCATCTCCATGTCCTTGAGCGGCGCGCCGGCCTCGTAGGCGAGCGCCATCCCGTCGCCGGTGCAGATGTTGGCGTTGGTGGTGTAGGGGAACACGCGGCCGCATCCGCCGGTGCAGATAATCACCGCCTTGGCCGTGATCACGCGGACCTTGCCGGTTTTGAGCTCGATCGCGACCACCCCGCAGACGCGGCCATCCTCGACCATAAGCTTGGTGACGAAGGTCTCGTCGTAGCGCGTGACCGGATAGCGCAGAGAGGTCTGGAAGAGCGTGTGCAGCATATGGAAGCCGGTCTTGTCGGCGGCGAACCACGTGCGCATCTTCTTCATCCCGCCGAACGGGCGCACCGCGATTTTGCCGTCGTCGCGCCGGCTCCACGGACATCCCCAGTTCTCCAGCCGCAGCAGTTCTTTGGGAGCTTCGTGGACGAAGATCTCGACGCAATCCTGGTCGCTCAGCCAGTCACCGCCCGAGATGGTGTCGTACGCGTGCTCGTCGTACGTGTCGTCCTCGGCGATCACGCCGGCGGCGCCGCCCTCGGCGGAGACGGTATGGCTGCGCATCGGGTAGACCTTGGAGACCACCGCGACGCTTAGCTTGGGATTGATTTCGGACACGGCGATCGCGGCGCGCAAAGCGGCGCCGCCGCCGCCGACCAGAAGAACATCGTGCGAAGACGTTTCCACGGCTGTTTCAGACCTCGGCCTGCGCCACCATACGATAAGCGCCGCTACTTCTCAATAAGATACTCATATAAGCCGCATTTCAATCCGGGCGAATCTGGCGCCATCGCCCGCGATCGCAATCGGGGCTGGCGCCTCGCGCGGCGTTTCCGGCGCGAGCCAAAGCGGCGAGTTAAAACGGCAAGTGAAACAAGTCAAAACGGACGGACTATAGCGCAGCCGCTTTTCACTTGCCAACGGAAAGAGCGCGCTCGGGCGAGCGAGGTCTCGCGTCGCCGCGGGGTTGAGACCGCACGGCGCCTGATGCCGGCGTCGCGCGCTTCGCCACTTCGATACAATTGCGCTAGTTTCGGGCCAGACAATCCACGATTGGCATACGACGGGAGGAATCAGCGATGGCCGAGCGGATACTCAGCAACGAAGAAATAGCCGAGATGGAAAAACTCACGGTCGACCGGCTGGTCGAAAGCATCGATCGCGGCGATCGCGAAGGCGCCAAGAAACTCGCGCGCCGGATGTACAACGAGTTCCTCAGCATGCACGACCTCTACCGCAACTGGACCGCCGCGACGCTCAGCTTCGTCGGCCGGCGCTTCGGCGACAAGGCGCTCGAGGAGGCGATGGACGAGGGCGTGAAGGCGTGGTGGGGACCCAGCCTGGACAAGATGCCGCAGGACGTGCGTGCGCGGGTCAAGATGTTCGCCGCCGGGCTGCGCGGCCATCTCCAGCCGATGCACATCGAGGAGGACGACGAGAAAGTCGTCATTCAGATGCGTCCGTGCGGAAGCGGCGGGCGGTTGGTGCTCGAGGGCAAATACGAAGGCCCCGACGCTATGTTGACGGTCAAGGGCAAGCAGTTCCTCACCTACGGACGCGACAGCTTTCCAGTTTACTGCGCGCACGAGCCGGTGATGGAGCGCCAGGACATCGAAGCCCACGGCGCGCCGTTCGTCGTGGTCGAGCCGGCGCACGAGCTCGGCAAGGAGCACTGCAACTTCATCATCTATAAAGATCGCTCGAAGGTGCCGGCGAAGTACTACGAGCGTCTGGGTCTGAAGAAGCCGGACCCTGCGAAATGATCCGGCGTACCCCGAGCGCCGTCCGGGCGCCAGCGCGGGAGGTTTGGCTTTACCGCAATCCGGTCGCGCTCAGGCGCGTTCGCGAAGGCCTGGCGCAAGCGGCAAAAGGAAAACTTCGCAGCCTCGCCTCGTTCGCGAAATACGCGGACGAAGAAATCGCCTAGGGAAATCGCTGCTGACCACGCAAGCGCGCGCCACTGGCGCGTCATGAAGGTTCGGCTCAACTACACGCATCGCGCCCAACACGATCTTAGAGGGCCGTTCACGAACGGGCCCCTACAAGAATCCGCCGTTCCAATGTAGGGGCCGCTCGTGAGCGGCCCTCCAAATATCACGCCACATCCATAATTATGGGTTCGGTTGTGGCGCGGCTGTCGGCGCGGGATTCGTCGCGCCGGCTGCGGGCGGGGCGCTGCCGACTGCCGGGCTGTAATTCATCGGCTCGGCCGGCGGTGGCACATAGCTCGGCGAGGCCGTGGTGCCGAACGGATGCGACACGCTGTAGACGCCCCTGAACAGCGAGAAGCCCCATCCGTTCGCACTCACCAGGTTAGTAGTCTTGTCGTAGAGCGACGGATCGTTGATCAACAGCCCGAGCGTGCCTTGCCGCCCGTTGATCTTGTCGAGCACCTCGCGCATGTCGTCCGAGGAGCGGCGCAGGTTGCTCATCACCTGGCCTGCGTACCTCTGGTCTTCCATCAATTGCGGTAGCAGGCCGTTGGCAGTGTTCATCCGCGCCACCAGGTCGTGAAGCTGAAACGAAGTCTGATCGAGGCGTGCCGAGGCCGTGCGCATCGACTCCGCCGCGCTGCTGATATTCTCCACCACTTGCTTGCCGTTGTTCTGCGGACTCAGCATCGCGCCGATCACGCCCTGGCCGCGATTGACGCGATCTACCGCGAGCTCAAGTTTGTCGGTTAGTTTCTGCAGGTTGTCCAGCGTCTCTCTCATCGAAGCCAGGGTGAGCGTCTTTTCCTGCGGGTTGGAGGGGCCCCTGATAAGCTCAGCCAGGATTCCGTGACCCTCGTTGGCCGAATCGAGCAACTGACGCATCGAGTTCGAGATCGCGATTACGTTGGCGACCAGGTCGCCGGTGCCGCGGGTCTGCAGTAGCGACTGATAGTTGAACGGATCCTGACTCTTCAGCAATGCATTCGGACCCACAGAGGGCGCGTCGGGCGAGCCCGCCGTCAGGAGCAGGAACTTGTCGCCCAACAACCCCAGCGATTCGATTTTGGCTACCGAGTCGGTGCGCACGCGCTCAACCGCGTTGGCTTCTATGCTGAGGCGCACGACGACGTAGTTGGCGCGCTGGTCGGGCGGAAACTGAATCGAGGCGACCGAGCCGATGTTCACGCCCGAGAGATGCACCGGCGCTCCGACTTGCAGCCCGTTGACGCGCTGGAAACGCGCCGTCAGCTCCTCGGTGCCGCCGAGCCATCGTAACCCTCCGCCGATCGAAAAGATCGCGCCCGCGAGGATCGCGATGCCGAGCACCATCACGATCCCCACGCGCACTGCATGACCGCCTTGTTGTTCCGCCATGGTTTGAAATCTCCCTGATAGCGTGCCGCGCGCCGGTTCAGAACGCGGCCTTGAGAAACTCCTGCATCAATTCGTCGCGCGTGTTGCGTACTTCCTGCGCGGTCCCTGAAAAACGTATGCGCCCGTGATCGAGCAGGGCGAAACGGTCGCCCACCGTGAATGCGCTTTTGAGATCGTGCGTCACCACCACCGAAGTAAAGCCAAGCCGCCGCTGCAGGCCGCGGATCAGCCCATTGATGTGGACGGTGACGATCGGATCGAGTCCCGTGGTCGGCTCGTCGTAGAGCACCGCGCGCGGCTCCAGCGCGATCGCTCGCGCCAGCGCGACGCGCTTCTTCATTCCGCCCGACAACTCCGCCGGATAAAGCCGTTCGGTGCCCTTCAGATCGACCATCGCGAGCAATTCGGCGACGCGCGCGGCGATCTGCGGCTCGCTAAGCGTGACGTGCTCGCGCAGTGGATAGCTGATATTGCCGTACACCGTCTGCGAGTCGAACAGCGCGCCGAGCTGAAAGACCATCGCCACTTTCCGGCGCACGTCGTAGAGCTGGTTTTCATCCAGCCCGCTGAGCGAGCGCCCTTCGATCCAGACCTCGCCGCGGTCGGGCGCGATCAGGCCGTTTAAGTGGCGCAGGATCACGCTCTTGCCTTCGCCGCTGCCGCCTAACACCACCAGCGTCTCGCCCTCGTGGACGTCGAAATCGACGCCCTGCAGGACAGGTTTGCCGTTGAAGCTCTTGTACAGCCCGCGCACGCTGATGTACGGACGCGCCTCGTCTTTCATCCGAGCGCCATGAACAACTTGGTCAAAAAGAAATCCGACACCAGCACGCCGATCGACGCCGCCACCACCGCCGAGGTCGTCGCGCGTCCCACACCGTCGGCGCCGCCGGTCGCGCCAAGACCTTTGCTGCACGCGATGATCGAGATGAGGAAACCGAAGAACACCGCCTTGCCCAGGCCACTCGTGAGATCGCCCAGGCGCGTGTTCTGCACCATCGAGGAGAAGAAATAGCCCGCGCCCAGGCCGAGCTGGGTGACCGCGATCAGCAGCCCGCCGACCAGCCCGACCGCGTCCGAGATGACGGTCAGCACCGGCAGCATCAGCACCGTCGCCAGCACCCGCGGTACCACGAGCTTCTTGACCGGGCTGGTCGCCAGCGCGCGCATCGCGTCGATCTGCTCGGTCACCTTCATGCTGCCGAGCTCGGCCGTGATGCCGGCGCCTACGCGCGCGCCGATCATCAGCGCGGTCAGCACCGGACCCATCTCGCGGAACAGCGACAGCCCCATGATACGGCTGATATAAATCTTGGCGCCGAAGCGTGCGAGGAACTGTCCCATCTGCAGCGCGAGCACCATCCCGGTAAAAATTGCGGTAAGATTGACGACGTTGAGCGAGCGCACGCCCACGCTGTCGAGTTGTTCGACCAGCAAACCGCCCTCGAACGGGCGGCGGAGCGCCTGGCGGACGCATTCGCGAGTCAGCAGACCGATGTCGCCGAGCTGTTCGAGGAAACGCTTGAAAGCTTGAACCATCGTTTAGCCGCGGCCAACGCCGAGCGTAAGTGAAGCCGCGCGGTGCGGCAACCGCTTCGCGGCGCCGCGCGGGAGGAAATTGCGATGAGCACGCCGGATCCGGATAGCGACGGAGCACTGTTCGTTTACGGCTCGTTGCTTGATGCGGCGCATCGCGCCGCGCTGCTCGGGCGCGAAGTCGCCGCGGCACCGGCCCGGTTTGAAGGCTACGAGCGCCGGCGCGGCCGCTACTTTTATATTGTCGAGCGCGCGGGCGTCGAGACCCCGGGCCTGGTGCTGAGCGGACTTGGCGAGCGCGATTTCGCGGTGCTCGATCATTACGAGGAAGTGCCACGGCTGTATACGCGAGTGAAAGTCGAAGTCACGAGCGCCGACGGCGCGGCGCTCCGATGCTGGGTTTACCTGCCCACGCCCTCGCTGCTCGCGACCGGGACTTGAGAATGGCGCGGCGCTTATGCTTTGGCGTCGGCCGGCTGCGCGCGCCCGTCGGGTTTCTTGATCCCGAATTTGTCCAGGCGGTACTGCAGGGTGCGATAGCTCATCCCGAGCATCTTGGCCGCCTTGGCGATTACCCATTCCGCACGTTCCATCGCTTGCAGAATCAGGTCGCGCTCGAGATTCTCGAAGTTGATACCCTCGGCGGGCATCTCGAAACGTTCTGAGCGCGGCCGCTCGACGCCGCGTGCGGGCATCTTGCGCGCCAGCACCTCCTGCGGCAGATCCTTGGGCATAATGCGGTCGCCTTCGCAGAGCAGCAGCGCGCGTTCGATCGCCGATTCGAGCTGACGCACGTTGCCCGGCCACGGATAGTCGAGCAGCACTTCCATCGCTTCGCGGCTGATCTCTTTGACCCGATTTTGCGCCAAATGGGCGAAACGGTTCTTGAGCGCGTTCTCAGCCAGCAGCGGGATGTCCGAGCGGCGATCGCGCAGCGGCGGCAGCGTGATGGTGACGACGTTGATGCGGTAGTAGAGGTCTTCGCGAAAGCGTCCCTGGGCGACTTCCTCGGACAGGTCGCGGTTGGTGGCGGCGACCAGGCGCACGTCAACCCGGATCGATTCGTTGCCGCCCACGCGGCGCAGCTCGCGCTCCTGCAGCACGCGCAGAATCTTGGCCTGCAGGCCGATGTTGAGGTCGGCGATCTCGTCGAGGAACAGTGTCGACTTGTCGGCGCTCTCGATAAGCCCGATCTTGCGCTCGTTGGCTCCGGTAAAGGCTCCGCGCTCGTGGCCGAACAGTTCGTTTTCGATCAGGCTGTCGGGAATCGCCGAGCAGTTGATCGCCACGAACTGGCGCGTCCCGCGCGGCGACAGTTTGTGGATCGCGCGCGCGATGACCTCCTTGCCGGTGCCGCTTTCGCCCTGGATCAACACCGTCGAATAAGACGGCGCAACCTTGCGCACCACGCGGATCACGTCCTCGATCGCGGGATGCTGCCCGATAATGCCCTCGACCTGGAATTTCCCCTCAAGCCGCGTGCGCAACAGGATGTTCTCCTGCGTGAGGCTCGCGAACTCGGCCGCCTTGCCGACCGTCATCACCAGCTTCTCGCGGTCGGTCGGCTTGGTCAGGTATTCAAAAGCGCCGCTCTTGGTCGCCTTCACCGCGCTCTCGATCGTGCCGTGCGCGGTCAGTAATACCACCTGGCTGCCCGGATAAGTCTGACGCACCGCGGCGAGCAACTCTTCGCCCGTCATCCCGGGCATCATCAGGTCGGTCAGCACCACGTCGAAGCTGCCGAGCGCGAGCTGCTCCATCGCGCGCATGCCATTGGGCGCCTCGTCGACCAGGAAGCCTTCCTCGCGCAGAGTGTCGGCGGTTATCTGCCGCTCCAGGTCGTTGTCCTCGACCACCAATACCGACGGTTGGCTCATGTATGTCTACCTAGTGCGCCGAGCGGCAGGATGAAAGTCACCGTGGTGCCGCGTCCGGCCGGGTTGGAGCCGATCCTGATCGTGCCGCCGTGGCGTTCGACGATCGCGCGCGAGAAGAACAGGCCCAGGCCGATGCCTTCGCGCTTGGTGGTGAAGAACGGCTCGAAGACGTGGCTCGCGACCTCGGGGTCGATGCCCGCGCCGGTGTCGGAGAAAGTGATCACCTCGTTGTCGCCGTCGCGCCTGAACGCGACTTTGAGTTCTCCACCCTCGGGCATCGCTTGGATCGCATTCGCCACCACGTTGATGAAACAAGCGTGAAGCTTCTCGGCGTCGACGTTTAGTATGACCGGCGCCTCGGCGCCTTGCTGGAGCGCCTGGATCGATTGGCTGCGCAGCTTGGAGTCCGACAACTCCAGCACGTTGCCGACCAACGCGCGCACGTCGCTGGGCGCGGGATGGACCTCGATCGGGCGGCCATAGTTCAGGAAGCTCTGGATCAGCTCGGAGAGGCGATGTACCTCGTCCTTCATGATTGCGAGCTGGCGGCGATAGTTGTCCTGGTCGTTTTGCTGCTGTGGCGCGTAGCGCGCACGCAGCTGGTCGATCGCCAGGCTGATGAAATTCAGCGGATTCTTGATCTCGTGCGCCAATGCGCCGGCCAGCTGGCCGAGCGCGGTAAAGCGCTCGAGCCGGTTGAGCTCGGCCTCGCGCTCGCGCGCACGGCGCAACTGGTCGACCATCTCGTTGAAGCTGCGCGTGAGCAATCCGATCTCGTCGCGTCGATGCGCCTCGGGTACCGGTTCAAGGCCGCGGGCGGCGATGTTTTGTGCGGCGGCGGCGACCGCGTGGATCGGCTCGACGTAGCGATCGGCGAGCACGTAGGAGAAGACCAACCCGATCGCGAAGATCGCCAGCGCGACCGTCAACAGGTGGATGCGATGCTCCTCGAGCGGGCGGGCGAAGTCGGCGAAATCGGCCACCACCTGGACGTAGCCGAGCAGGTGGTCCTCGACTTCGACCGGAATCAGGTAGACGGTCTGCTCGCCGGCCGGACCTACCGTGAAGGCCGGCACGGGGAGCGGGTCGGCGGCCCCATGCACCGCCGTCTGCGCCGCCACGACGTGGACGGCGCCGCGGTTGATCGCCTCGCCGATCAGCGCCGGATTGGAGCTGTTGATGATCAGGTCCTTGCTCGACGCGATCGAGACTTCGAGCCCGTTGTTGTGGAGCGAGTTGACGTAGTTCTGCAGGCGATCGCGATCGAACGTGCCGACCGAGGTCAGCTCCTGCACGCTGATCTGGATCGCGCTCGCGAGTTCCTTGACGTTGTCCTGGGTGGCCTCGACGATGCGGTTTTGGGTGTTGAGGCTGACCAGCAATTCGGCGCCGAGGGTCAGCCCCAGCAGCACCACCATCAGGGCCATAAGTTTGGCTTTGAGATTAAGCGCCGGAAGTCTGAATGCCATCGTAAATAAATTCGATATAAGTGATTTCGAGACAAATAGTTTCTATAAATAATTTCGGATCCGCTTTACAGATGCGGTTCGTCCGGCCGAAAAAAAGACATACGCGAGCGGCGTGCGAGCGCAACTCGTATCGGCTAGGTCGGGGTTCCCCCATGTTCGCGCGTGAACATCAGCATCCGCATCGCGATAACGCCGAGTGAGAGCGCCACCACCAGCCACACCAGCTTTTCGACCCCGCCGATATATCCCAGCACCACTTCGATCTGGCCGCCGAAGAGGTAGCCGAGCGTGACTACTATCGGCACCGAGATGACCGCGCCGGCCAGGTCATACAGAAAGAAGCGCAGCGGGTTCACGCCGAACGAGCCGGCGGTCAGATAGACCAGCGCGCGCAGGCCGGCGACGAAGCGCGCGTACAGGATCGCCCGATGGCCGTGGCGCTCCATGAAACTCTTGAGCCAATCGATCTGGCGTTGCGAGCGCGGCCGCCCGATAACCGAGGTACTTGACCAGCCCGGTGCCAAAACGTCGGCCCAGGAAGAACAGCAAGTTGTCGCCCGCGACCACGCCCACCAGCGCGACCAGCAGCGTTATCGGGTACTGGATGACTCCGCGATGCACCAGGAAACCGCCCGCCAGCAGCGCCACGTCCTCGGGTATAGGCAGGCCCATCCCGCACAATATCAGGACCACCAGCAGTCCAAGGTAAGTGAAGTGCTGGATGTAAGCCGAGACCAGATCTGTCAAACGTCAGTTCCCTTGCGCGTAATGTTCGCGCAGAACGCGGCGGATCTGTTCGACCGGGAGCCCCTCGTCGGCGAGCTTGGCGGCCTCGAGCGCTTCGCTGGTGCAGATCGGGCAATGCGAACCGTGCTCGTCGCGATAGCAGTCGAGCAGGTTTTGATGCCCCATTTCCTTGTCGCATCCGCAGTAGCAGTGAAGCTGCGCGAGCAGCGCCGGATTTTTCTCCGCGACTTCGTAGGCCTGGCGCGCCGCCCCGAAGAAGCGCGCGGGATCGAGCGTCGGCGCGCTCGCCCTTGGCGGTTGCGGCCGCCGGATCAGCCGCCGAGCGCATCGTCCACGCGACCGCGCCTATCGAGAGGACCGCCACGGCGGCCACGGCCGCGACTATCCAGGTTCGCTTGCTTCGCTTGCTTTGTTTACCGCCGGTTGGCGGTTTTTTGGTCTTGGGCATGATGCTCACCCGATCACTCGGATTACTATAGCATTTCCACGACTTGCGGGTCGCGCCGCATGAAACTGTAGAGCGCGGCCGGGCGATGGGCGCCGCGGCGCGTGGCCGGCAATCGGCGCAGGATTCCCATCGAGAGAATCCGCCGGCGAAAGTTGCGCCGGTCGATCGGCCGCTTGAGGATCATCGCATACAGCGCCTCCAGTTCCGCGAAGGTGAAGGTCTCAGGCAGCAAATTACACGCGATATTGGTGTACTCGAGCTTCGCCTTGAGCCTTCCGAGCGCATACTGCGCCATCTGTTGATGATCATACGCAAGCGCGGGCAGCGCCGAAACCTCGAACCAACGCCCGTCCTGGTACTTGCCGCCCGGCGCCGCGGCACTGCGCGCGTCCGCGATCAACGCCATGTAGGCCACCGAAACGACGTGGGCGCGCGGGTCGCGCGAGGGATCGCCGAAGGTGAAAAGCTGCTCCAGGTAGGCCTCGCGGATGCCGGTCGAGGCGAAAAGCTCGCGATGCGCCGCCTCGTCGAGCATCTCGCCCATCCGCACCAGGCCGCCGGCGAAGGCCCATCGCCCACGGACCGCGCCGCGGCGCAACTGCACGAGATAGGTCTTGAGCCGGCCGCCCTCGACCGCGAACACCACCGTGTCGACGGCGACCTTGGGGCGCGCGGCACGATCGCTTCGCGCGGCGGCGGGGTCGGCGGCCTCGTTCGCCCTTCGCGATGGCGGCAGCGATTCAGAGTTCACCGGCGCAAGTATATCCGCCGGATTGCGTCCCGTTCAAAAAGGAAGCGCAGACCCTAAGCGGCCCCTGGCCGCAGCGGCGGTATCGTGAACGGCCCGTCCGCGTTTCCAGCCAAAAGCACACGCATCCCTCTGTTAACGCGTGCAGTTGATATAGGTCCAGCAGGCGTCGAACTCCGTGCGGCCGCCGAACAGCGTATCTATCGCCTGCCGAATCAATGAGAGCCGGTCCGCGATCGCTTCCGCAGTGGGCGCCCGTCCGTCGACTTTCTCATTTCCGCCGGCCCATCCGAGCACCGCGTCATGGTATGCGGTCAAAAATTCGTACCAGTCGTCGACGCGGGCGCGGATATTGTGCTCGGTCACTCCCTCGATCTGAAAGCCGGCGCTTCTGAGCGTGTTCAGGTAAAAATCGAGCCGCCGCGGTTCGACGAACACGCGATTTCTAAACGCGCTGTGCGCTTCCATGCGCTCACCGTCATCGAGAACCGCTCGATACGCTGCATAGCGGGGATCGCTCCGCACGATTCCCTCCGCCAGATCATTTATGACCCACACCGTTTCATCGAGGATCCACTGATTTGGCTTGGCGCGGGGATTGCGGATATTTCCGGAATTGATGAACAACTTGCCACCGGGCCGCAGGACGGAAGCCCATGCGGAAGCGGTTTCCTCCAGGTCGGTGTAGAGATGGACCGCATTGGTGCAGGCGATCGTGTCGACTCCGCGCTGAAGCAGCGGCGGGCTCAACACTTCGTCGATTCGCTGCACGCGCTTGTGCTCCTTCAGGAAGCGCAGGAGCCGAAAAGCAACGCGTGGGTCGGCGGCGAACTTCTCATGCGCGACGCGCAAAAAGCGCGGGGAACTGTCCGCGATAAGGATACCGGCCGGGCGGTCGAAAATTCTCAACTTGAGACGATCGAGGAGGATTCCGGTTCCGCCCGAGTAATCCACCATGATGTCGCCGTCTTTCAGATTGCCGGCTAGTTCCTCGACGATCGGATCGAGGTTGCGATACCAACTGTGACGCTCCACCTTGTCGTAGGCCAGGCCGAAACGGTCCACCGGCTGGTGAGTCCAATCTTCGTCAGGAATCCGATCGAAGCCGCTCGGCCACACGAATGACGCGTGCTGATCCGAGGACGAGACCACCGGCTGCGCGACATCGGCGTGCAGCTTGAGCAGGTCAGGAACGATCCGCTCCGGCTGCCGGCCCCATCCGCATACGGTGGCGGCGCCGAATCCGTCAACCACGGACCGCGCCATCCTGATTCGCCGCAACGCGCCCTCGAGTCCGTCCGACGGATCGATTACTCCGAGGTAAAGCTCGGTTTCCGCACGCAGCATCAACGCGGCCATCGGCGAGAAGTAGGACTCACCGGCGTTGACCGGCACTGGCATGTGCAGCCAGTTGAGCGGCCGGTCCAGGCTGGCCGCCAGCGCGTTCGCGATCTCAACCAGCTTGCGCGCGTCTTTCGCGGCGGTGTGGCGATGGCGCCCATCGCCGTAGCACAGGTGATAACCCAGTTCGACCGCGGGCGGCACGCGGCGGCTCAGCCGCAGCAGGCGTTCCATGATGCCCGCGCGCACGTCGTCGAACCATGCGGGCACCGAGCCCTCGAGCATCGCAAACTCGACATTCGTGTCCCATTGAATAGCCAGTTGATCGGAGGGGATCGCTTGTATGATAAGCGCCACCTCTTCCAGCATGCGGGCTTCATAGATTGGCTCGACGGCGCTTTGGGCCTCGCTCGCGACGAAGGCGCTGATCGGCGCGAGCGGAGTGGGCAGCGATACCTGGAACCGGCAATGCCCCGGGACTATTCCGTCGCGCTTCAGCGTCGCGAACAGGCGGTAGGACGCGATCGCCGTCTGCGCGTAGCCGAGCCGCTCGAAGGCAATATCCGCGGCCGAGACGCCTTCACCAAGCCGCAGCCTCGGCAGCGCCCGATAATGGTCCGGCCCCGGTGGGCAGATCTCGAATTCCGGCCGCGAACTGAGGATGGGATACTGCCAGATGATCCAGTCCGCTCGCGGACCCGTCTCGCCATCAGGGATGCGTCTTAGCCGATCGCCAAGATCCGCAGTCACTCGCCGAAACACTTGGTCGGCATCGGCGAGCGGGATACTGCCTACCAGATGGACTCCTGAAACCAGCCGTTCGTCGGACAACGATTGAGCCGAGTTCGACATTGTGTCTCCCCATCGGCGGGTTTATTCGCTCCGCAGAGAGCGCCTTTGATCGTGGCCTCGGTCACACTAGGCCCCGCGTCGATTTGGCTTCCAAGCGCGAAGGAGGAAGAGACCGTGATCGACGGGTCGCCTCGTCGTCCGTCGATTTCACGATGAACAAAGGCCATTGTCGAGGGATGTCGCCTAAGACGTGTAGTCCTCGATCCTCGAACTCGATTCTCGAGCCGGGTACCAAATCCTTCGTGGTACCCGACACCCAGATCTCGCCTGGCGCCGCTTCGGCGAGAATCTGGGCCGCGATGCGAACCGTAGTCCCGTTCAGCCGATCGTTTTGGAATTCGCATTCTCCGGTGTGTACACCGGCGCGGATTTGGAGTCTTGATTCCGCAAGGACTTCACGCAGCCTCAGCGCGCAGCGAAGCGCCCGGATCGGGCCGTCGAACGTCGCCACGCAGCGATCGCCTGCCGCCTCGCGTCCACGAAAACGGCTTACTTCCCTCCGCACCAGCGCCTGGTGGCGCTCGAGGAGATTTCGCCAGGCGCGGTCGCCGAGCGCGCCGGCTCGTCCCGCCGAATCCACGACGTCGATGAGCAACACCGTCGCGAGAAGGCCGGCCTTGCGGGCATGTCGAGCACCGGTTAGGAATTCCTCGACCGTCTCTGCGATCGCCTCGTGATCACCAGCGTACAGAAGATGATCCAGACCGGGCATCTCGACGTACTTCGCCTCAGGAATATGATCGGCGAGATATCGCGCATGCCCCACGCCGAACGCTCGCTCTTCGCGGCGGTGGAGAATCAAGGTCGGCACATGGATCGCGGGCAAGATGGGCCGCACGTCGATCTGCCACGACATCCGTAGAATCGCCGCGGCGGTCGCGGGGCTCGCCGCCTGCCGCATGAAGCGGGCGAACGCCTGTCGATTCTCTTCGTTGCCCGCGAAGGTCGGCGCCCATACATCGAGACCGGGCCAGCCCTCGGCCCATCGCTCTTCGACCAACGCCTCCAGTTGTTCGGGCGTCTCGGCGAGCCGCGCGGCAAAGGTGTCATGCCATTCCTGCTTGGCGAACGTCCCGTGCAGGACGAGTGCGACTGTCCGCTCCGGGTAGGTGGCGGCAAACAAGAGGGACATCGGGCCCCCCTCGGAATATCCGAACAGATACCGCGCGTTTGAAGCCCACCGCGTCCATGACCGCTCGCACGTCGTCCATCCGCTGCTCGAGCGTGGGCGGTTGGTCGAGGGGAAATGGGTCCGACATGCCGGTTCCCCGCTTGTCGAAGATGATACAGGCGGCAGAAGGTCGCGAGGCGTTCATAGAAGGCCGGCGAGGCGGGTAGCTCCCACCAGCCATTCCACGTTCGAGGTCCACCCGGGCACCATCACCAGGTCGACCGGGCCGTCGCCGAAGACCTGATACGCGATGTTAACGCCTCCACTCTTCGCATACTTTGTCTTGGCGTTCG
Source organism: uncultured delta proteobacterium (assembly GCA_963815255.1). Classification (GTDB taxonomy): domain Bacteria; phylum Desulfobacterota; class Binatia; order Binatales; family Binataceae; genus JAKAVN01. The sequence goes on from CAWFGH010000009.1 coordinate 198,836, forward strand.
CGGGATTCGGCTCGGCGCACCTCGGCCGGGGGCGGCAGCGGCGACGAAGCGAAACCCACGCCGGTGCGCGGTACTCGATGTACTGGGGCGATCGCGCATCGTCGGTGAGCGCCTCCCGAATCTCGCGAATGCATCTCGATCAATGCCGCATCGCTGACCGCCGTATGCGGCCACAGCGCCCTGAACAGTTCCTCTTTGGTGACCAGGTGTTCGGGCGTTCCGCGAGGTAGCGCAGAACGGAGAAGCTCTTTGGAGTGAGCTTCACCAGCTTGGCCCCGCCGGACCTGTTCCTCCGAGGCGTCGAGCCGATAGGGACCGAAGCGGAGTGCCTGTTCTGCCGCCATCTCTGCTGAGCTCCTCCGAGCGGTCAGATGGGGCGCAAGTTGTCAGAGAAATGTTCGAGTTCGATCAGGACTTCGCGCTCGGTTGGCTGGGATACTCGCACAGAACGCAAGCAGACGCACAATCGTGCGACAAAGGAGATTGACTGAACAGGTCGCCAATTTCACGTGAGTCTAAAGGCATCCAGAGTATGCGCGGAAAACCGAACGAAATTTGATCGACAAGGGAGGCGAGAATGAGATGAAAATTACTATAATAATGGGTTTGCTCGCCGGCTGCCTGATGTTCGCTGGCGCGAATCCCGCGATCGCGCAAGAAAAATCACAGCCTCGCCCAGGTGGTAGCCTTGGACGAATGCGATCCGGCCACCTTCAACGTGCCGACGGCGGCGGGCCCTGACTTTTGCCGGAACGTCACGCTTGGAGCGTTTACCACGCTATCCGAACTATTTGCATTGGCGGAGGCTGGAACTCCCGATCCTGGCTGGGACTTCGAACCCGACAAGTTGACGATAAAGCGGGGGACCATTCTTTCCGTGGTCGACCAAGGCGGTGAGCCCCACACCTTTACGGAGGTGAAAGCGTTCGGTAACGGATTCATACCGCAGCTCAACCCTGGCAGCGCGACAAGCGTCATTCCGGAGTGCTCGGGTGGCTTCAAAAACATCGCGGTGGCGAGGACGCGAATCCTTCAGGGTAGCCACCTCGATATCACGGGCCTTTCGAAGGGCAAGCATCTCTTCGAATGTTGCATCCATCCCTGGATGCGCATGGAAGTAGATGTGAAGTGATCCGCCGGGCACCATAGCTCGCGGTTGCTCACAATTTTTCCGCCCTAGCTGGACAAGCGCCGCGAGCATGGGTGGCCGGATTTTCCTGCTTCGTCCAATGGGGATTGGCCGAGCACTGAGCGGCCAGGGTAGGCGCTGGCCTGCCCACGTAGTAGACCCTTGTTTCTCGGGCGCGCTTATCGAGATAGTGCACTGGCGCTGATAACACGGGAAACGAAGGTGCTCTGCGCGAAATGCAACCACGACAACCCGCCAGACGCACTGTTCTGCATGAAGTGCGGGGCGAAGGTCGAGGTCGGCTGCTTTTCCTGCGGCACCGCCAATCCCACTGACGCTAATTTCTGTCGAAAGTGCGGAAAAGCTCTGGAAGCAGGGGCGCCGGCCTCATCGCCCACTCCTGCCGCCGCTGCGAAAACTCCACGCGTCGAAGTCACTCCTGAGCGGCAGACAGCAGAGGGTTTGGACGGCGAACGCAAGACGGTGACCGCGCTGTTCGCCGACATCAAGGGCTCGATGGAGCTGATCGAGGACCTCGACCCTGAGGAAGCGCGCCGGCTGGTCGATCCCGCGCTCAAGCTGATGATGGACGCGGTGCATCGCTACGAGGGTTATGTGGCGCAATCGACCGGGGATGGCATCTTCGCGTTGTTCGGGGCGCCGGTCGCGCACGAAGACCATCCGCAGCGGGCGCTGCTCGCGTCGCTCAAGATGCAGGAGGACCTCAAGCGCTACGCCAGCAAGCTGCGCGAGGAAGGGCGCGCGCCGATCGAGATTCGCGTCGGGCTGAACACCGGCGAGATGGTGGTGCGCTCGGTTCAGACCGGCGAGCATCGCACCGAGTACACTCCGATCGGGCATTCGACCAGCTTGGCGGCGCGGATGCAGGCGCTCGCGCCGACCGGATCGATCGCGGTGAGCGAGCATACGCAGAAACTGGTCGAAGGTTACTTCGCATTCAAGTCGTTGGGGCCGACCCGGGTCAAAGGGGTGAGCGAGCCGGTCAATGTTTATGAGCTGACCGGGCTGGGTCCGCTGCGCACGCGGCTGCAGATGTCGACGCGGCGGGGGCTGTCGCGATTCGTCGGCCGGGACCGCGAGATCGAGGAAATGAAGCGGGCCCTCGAGCGAGCCAAGGGCGCGCACGGGCAGCTGGTGGCGGCGATGGGCGAGGCGGGGATGGGCAAGTCGCGGCTGTTGTTCGAGTTCAAAGCCGTGGCGCAGAGCAGTTGCCTGGTGCTCGAAGCTTTTTCGGTCTCGCACGGCAAGGCCTCGGCCTATCTGCCGATTATCGAGCTGCTCAAAGACTACTTCGACCTGACTCCCGAGGACGACGAGCGGCGGCGGCGCGAGAAGATCGGCGGCAAGGTACTGATGCTCGACCGGACGCTGGAAGATACTCTGCCCTACCTCTTCGCCCTGCTCGGGGTGGAGGAGACAGCGGGGATACTCGGGCAGATAGCCGCGGACCTACGGCGTCGGCGCACGCTGGACGCCATCAAGCGGATTTTGTTGCGCGAGAGCCTCAACCAGCCGCTGATCGTGATCTTCGAGGACCTGCACTGGATCGATGGAGAGACGCAGGCCCTGCTGAATCTCCTCGCCGAATCGATCGGCACCGCGAAGGTCCTGATGCTGGTGAATTACCGTCCCGAATACTCACACGGCTGGGGCAGTAAGACGTACTATACTCAATTGCGGCTCGATCCGCTGGGGCGCGAGAGCGCCGAGGAGTTGCTGGAGAGCGTTGATGAGCGATGCGGTGGAACTGCGGCCGCTAAAGCGCCTGATCATCGAAAAAACCGAGGGCAACCCCTTTTTCATCGAGGAGATCGTACGGGCGCTTTTCGATCAGGGGGTACTGGTCCGCAACGGGGCGGTCAAGGTCACCCGTTCGATGTCCGAAATTCACATCCCGCCTACGGTTCAGGGAATCCTCGCCTCGCGAATCGACCGGCTGCCCTCCGCCGAGAAAGGGCTTTTGCAAACGCTCGCGGTGATCGGCAAACAGTTCCCGCTGGGGCTCATCAAGCAGGTTATGCAAAGGCCCGAGGATGAACTGGAACGGATGCTCGCCGCCTTACAACTTGGCGAGTTCGTATACGAGCAGCCGGCATTTCCCGAAACCGAATACATCTTTAAACATGCGCTAACGCAGGAAGTGGCCTACGGCTCGTTACTAGTAGAACGGCGCAAGGAATTGCACGAACGTACGGCAGCTCAGATCGAAGCGCTCTTCAATTCTCGCTTAGAAGACCATTACGGAGATTTGGCTCATCACTACAGTTGCAGCGGAAACAGTTTGAAGGCACTGGAATACCTGGAACTTGCCGCGCAACAAGCTATCGAACGATCCGCAAACACGGAGGCGATAAATCACCTGACTGCCGCAGTGCATTTGTTGAATACTTTGCCGGATAGTCCGCAGCGTGATCGGCAGGAACTGGCCCTGCAGACGATGCTCGGTCCGGTTCTGATAGCGACGAAGGGCAACGGAGCCCCGGAGGTCGGAGCCGTCTACAAGCGAGCGCTGCAATTGGGCCGGCAATCAGGCGAGGACGCCCGGCTCTTTCCAGTGTTGTTTGGGCTCCGATCCTTTCATCTCATACGGGGAGAGTTGCAGCCAGCATTTGAGTTGGCACAGCAACTCGTGAGCTTAGCCGAGAGCGTGCAGGACTCTGGTCTTCTCGTAGAAGCTCACCTGGCGCAAGGAAATTCACTGTTTCTTTTAGGAAAGCTGATCCCTGGCTTGGAGCATACGGAGCGGGCCATCAGCCTATACGACCCACAGACGCATCACGTTCATGCATTTATCTATGGGCTGGATCCCGGAGTGTTTTGCCTCGCAAGGGCGGCGTGGTTCTTGGCCGTTCTTGGATACCCAGACCAGGCTTCAAAGAAGCTGGGGGAGGCACTCGCCCTGGCGCAGAAACAGCGTCACGCGTTTAGCCTGGCAGTTGCCTTATTGAACGTGGATGCAGCGCTTTTCCTTCGCAGGGAATGGCCAGCGGTACAGCAAAAAGCGGAGGCGGCGATCGCGGTCTGCAGAGAGCAAGGATTTGGGAGCATCCTGTCGCAGGCAACTATTCAGCGAGGGTACGCACTTGCCCAACAGGGCCAAGCGGAAGAAGGAATTGCGACTGATGCGCGGAGGTTTGGACGCCCATGTTGGCCACGGGTTCCAGCTTGTTCCGACCGCTTTTTCTGTGTTTCCTGGCGGAGGCATGCTTGACATCAGGACGCTTCGAGGAAGGACTGGCGGCTGTGGCAGAGGCGATCGCAATAATGGGGAAAACAGGTGAGCGCTACTACGAAGCGGAACTGCATCGATTGAAGGGGGACCTAATCCTCCGACGTTCCGGCGTCGAAGCGGAGCCTGGCGTCCAGACCGAAGCGGAAGAATGTTTCCGGAAATCCATCGAGATTGCGCGTCAACAAGAAGCCAGGTCGTTCGAGTTAAGGGCGGTGACAAGCTTGAGCCGACTGTGGAAGCAACAGGGCAAGAAGGCCGAGGCCCGGCAGATGCTCGCGGAGATCTACGGATGGTTCAGCGAAGGCTTTGTGACGGAAGACCTGAAAGCTGCCAAATCGCTGCTTGACGAGCTTTCTAGTACGGCTGGTTCACCGAGGGCTTCGACATCCCGGACCTGAAGGACGCCAAGTCGCCACTCGAAGAGTTGGCGGGATAGACGGCGACGGAGGGGGGAAGTGCGCTGCTCGAACTGCGAGAGTGAGAACGCGGACGGAAAGAAGTTCTGCGGTGATTGCGGTACGCCGCTCGCGAACCGTTGCCCGAAGTGCGGGGTGGTCAATCCGTCCGGCAAAAGCTTCTGTGGAGATTGTGGAGGCGCGCTCGCGCCGACCAATATCGCCGCGCCGCCACTGGCGCCCGTCCGCAGTGCACTCGCGATCCGGATCTCAGCCGGGGGAATGGATGCTTCTGCGGCCGCCGACGGCGAGCGCAAGACTGTGACCGCGTTGTTCGCGGATATCAAGGGCTCGATGGAGTTGATCGAGGACCTCGACCCCGAGCAGGCGCGCACGCTCGTCGATCCGGCGCTGAAGCTGATGATGGATGCAGTCCATCGGTACGGCGGCTATGTAGCGCAATCCACCGGCGACGGCATCTTCGCGCTGTTCGGAGCGCCAGTAGCGCACGAAGACCATCCGCAACGCGCGCTGTTCGCGGCGCTGAAAATGCAAGAAGAGATGCGCCGATATTCGACGAAACTACGCGAGGCCGGCAACCTGCCAATCGAAGCCCGCGTCGGGGCTAATACCGGCGAGGTGGTGGTCCGTTCGATCGCGACCGGCGAGGGCCATGCCGAATATACACCGATCGGGCATTCGACCAGCCTCGCGGCACGGATGCAGGCGCTCGCACCAACGGGTTCGATTGCGGTAACCGACGCTACGCGCAAACTTTGCGAAGGATACTTCACTTTTGAGCCGCTCGGTCCGACCAGGGTCAAGGGGGTCAGCGAGCCGGTCAATGTATATGAGGTGACCGGGCTGGGACCGCTGCGAACCAGGCTTCAGCGTGCGGCGGGACGCGGGTTTACGAAGTTCGTCGGCCGCGTGCGCGAACTGGCGCAACTCGGACAAGCGTTGGAACAATCCAGGGCGGGGCATGGACAGATTGTCGCCGCGATGGGCGAGGCAGGAGTGGGCAAGTCGCGCCTGTTCTACGAATTCAAGGCAGTTGATGGGGATGGATGTCTGGTGCTCGAAGCGTTCTCGGTTTCGCACGGCAAGGCGTCGGCCTATCTGCCGGTGATCGAGCTTTTGAAAGACTATTTCGAGGTCACAGCAGAAGACGACGAGCGCCGCCGGCAGGAGAAGATTACCGGCAAAATCCTGACTCTGGATCGGGCGCTGGAGGACACGCTGCCCTACATATTCGTGCTGCTCGGGGCGGAGGAACCAACCGAGGCGATCCGGCAGATGGACCCACAGTCGCGGCGACGGGGTACGCTGGATGCTATTAAGCGGATTCTGCTGCGCGAAAGCCTGAAACAACCGTTGATCGTGGTGTTCGAGGACTTACATTGGGTGGACGACGAAACCCAGGCGCTCTTGAAACTGTTCGCCGAAAGCGTCGCCAACGCGCGGATACTCCTGCTGATCAATTATCGACCTGAGTATCATCACGAGTGGGGCAGCAAAACCTATTATACCCAGTTGCGCCTCGATCCGTTGGGGCGCGAGAGCGCCGAGGAGTTGCTAGACGCACTGATGAGCGAGGCGGTGGAGCTGAGGCCAATAAAGCGGCTGATCATGCAGAAAACGGAGGGCAATCCGTTTTTCATCGAGGAGATCGTCCAGGCGCTGTTCGATCAGGGAACTCTGGTCCGCAATGGTGCGGTCAAGATCACGCGCTCGATGTCCGAGATTCACATCCCGCCTACAGTTCAGGGAATCCTCGCCTCGCGAATCGACCGGTTGCCAGCGGACGAGAAAGGGCTTTTACAAACGCTTGCGGTGATGGGCAAGGAGTTCCCACTGGGGCTCGTCAGGCGAGTGATGCAAAAGCCGGAGGATGAACTGGAACGCATGCTTGCGGCCCTTCAACTTAGCGAATTCATCTATGAGCAGCCTGCCTTTCCTGAATCTGCGTACACCTTCAAACATGCGCTCACCCAGGAGGTAGCATACGGTTCGCTACTGATAGAACGACGCAAGAACCTGCATGAGAGCACGGCACGACAGATCGAAGTTCTGTTCAATTCGCGACTGGAAGACCACTACGGAGATCTGGCTCATCACTACAGTTGCAGCGGAAACAGACTGAAGACCCTGGAATACCTGCAACTTGCCGCGCAACAAGCTATCGAACGATCCGCAAACACGGAAGCGATAAATCAACTCACCGCCGCTGTGCGCTTGTTGAATACGTTGCCGGGCAGTCCGCAGCGGGATCGGCAGGAATTGGACCTACAGACGATGCTAGGCCCGGTGCTGATCGCGAAGAAGGGCAACGGAGCTCCCGAAGTCGGAGCCGCATACCAGCGAGCGCTGGAATTGGGCCGACAATCAGGTGAGGACGCTCGGCTCTTTCCGGTGTTGTTTGGACTGCGATCCTTTCATCTCATACGAGCGGAGTTGCAACCGGCATTTGAGCTGGCACAGCAACTCGTGAGCTTGGCCGAGAACATGCAAGACTCGGCTCTTCTGGTGGAAGCTCATCTGGCGCAAGGAAATTCGCTGTTCCTTTTCGGGAAGTTGAGGCCTGCCTTGGAGCACTTCGAGCGGGCCATCAGCCTTTACGACCCTCAGACACATCACGCTCATGCATTGATCTATGGGCTAGATCCAGGAGTCTTTTGTCTCGCCAGGTCAGCGTGGCTCCTGGAGCTTCTCGGCCATTCGGATCAGGCTTCGAAGAAGATAGAAGAGGCTCTGGCCCTGGCCCACAGGCAGTCTCATGCGTTTAGCTTGGCAGTTGCCCTGGTACACGCGATTGTAATCTCTTACCTTCGAAGGGAATGGCTAACGCTCCAGCAACAAGCGGAGACGGCGATCGCGGTCTGCACGGAGCAAGGATTCGGAAGCATTCTGGCCCAGGCGACTACATATCGAGGGTACGCACTTGCTCAGCAGGGACAAACGGACGAAGGAATTGCGGTGATGCGTGCAGGTTTGGACGCCCAATTGGCCACCGGGGCTGGTCTGTTCCGGCCTTGGTACTTTTGTTATCTGGCGGAGGCCTGCGCGACAGCAGGACGCTTCGAGGAAGCATCGGCTGCTGTGGCAGAAGCGATCGCAATAGCGGAAAAAACGGGTGAGCGCCACAACGAGGCGGAACTGCATCGATTGAAGGGAGAGTTGATCCTCCGGGGTTCCGGCGTCGAAGTGTCGCCTGCCGTTCAGGCGCAAGCGGAAGAGTGCGTCCGGAGAATCTATCGAGATTGCGCGTCAGCAAGAAGCCAGGTCGTTCGAGTTAAAGGCGGTGACAAGTTTGAGCCGGCTGTGGAAACAACAGGGCAAGACTGCTGAAGCTCGGCAGATGCTCGTGGAGATCTACGGATGGTTCAGCGAAGGCTTTGACACGAAAGATTTGATAGACGCTAAGGCGCTTATCGAACAATTATCGTAAGATCGCCGGCGACCAAGTCGGACGCCCCGAATGCGAATGTAGATGCATCACTAAAGTTCCAAGGAGGGAGAAGATGAGTACTACAAAGCTGATTCAGATGTATGCGTCGCCCTGGGCGGAACGCGTTCGATGGGCGCTCAACTTCAAAGGCGTGCCATATGAAAAACAGGACTACCAACCCGGTGTGGACGAAGAAGCAGTAAAGAAACTGACCGGGCAGGCCCAGGTTCCAGTGTTGCTGGTTAACGGCTCGGTGATTCCCGACTCGACCGCGATCCTGAATTGGCTTGAGCAGCACCATCCGCAACCGGCGCTCATGCCAGCGTCCGAGAAAGATCGGGCGCAGGTAATGATGTGGGAGGAGCTGATGGACGGGGTCCTGGGCCCTCAGGCGCGGATGCTCATCATTGGGCATTTTCTGCGGTCGAGCGCGCCGGAATTGCAACAAGGCGGACAATACTTTGCGCAGAAGTACCAACATACTCAGTATGCCGAGGAGCATGCCAAGGTCACGGTCGAGCGGATTTTGACGGTACTCAAACATGCTCTCGATGGACATGAGTATTTAGTAGGCGATGCTTTCACCCGGGCTGATCTCACCACGGCGAGTATGTTTCTGCTCGTGAACCCTCCTCCTGATGACCTCTTCGTCTTTCCCGCGCCGATGCGCCCGATGTATACCGCGTCGGTGACCTCGAAATCAGCGTTTGCTCCGATATTCGCGTGGCGAGACAAGATGTATCAAAAGCACCGGGGCGAGACAGTGAAGCCGTAAGACGCCAAGATATTGCTGGACGCTTGGCGGCATGCGGCGAGATAGGAGCGGGGATTAGTCAGCCGGATCAGTAGGAGATATGCACTGTTCAGCTTGCGGGGCGGAAAATCCGGAAGGGCTCAAGTTCTGCGAGCAGTGCGCCGCTCCGTTCAAGCGGCGCTGCTCACAGTGCGGATTTGAGAACTCGCCTAAAGCGCGATTTTGCGGGGAGTGCGCCGCACCCCTGCCGGGAGCCGCGGGCGCTGCACCGGCCGCTCAGTCCGCCCCAGTCAAGGCCACAGCGTCGACTAGCGTAGGCGCGGCGGACTTACCGGCTTCGGAGTTGGAAGGCGAACGCAAGACCGTCACCGCGCTGTTCGCCGATATCAAGGGCTCGACCGAGCTTATGGAGGACCTTGATCCCGAAGACGCGCGTCGCGTGATCGATCCGGCGTTGAAGCTGATGATCGACGCCGCGCATCGCTACGACGGCTACGTCGTGCAATCCACCGGCGACGGCATCTTCGCGCTGTTCGGCGCTCCCGTAGCCCACGAAGACCATCCGCAGCGCGCACTGCTGGCGGCGCTCCGGATGCAGCAGGAGATCAAAAAGCTCGCCGGCTATTTGCGCGCCGAAGGCCGTGCGCCGATCCAGATTCGCATCGGACTCAACACCGGCGAAGTGGTGGTGCGCCCGATTCAGACCGGCGATCAGCACGTCGAGTACACACCGATCGGCCATACGGCGAACCTGGCCTCGCGGATGCAAACGCTGGCCGAGCCCGGCTCCGTGGTCGCGAGCGAGGCGACCTTTCGGCTATGCGATGGCTACTTTCTTTTCCGCGCCCTGGGGCCGTCACGTATCAAAGGCGTCAACGAGCCGGTCAACGTCTACGAAGTGACCGGGCTTGGATCGCTGCGCACGCGGCTGCAGCGCTCGGCCGGCCGGGGGCTATCGAAATTCGTCGGCCGCGAGCGCGAGATGGCCGCGATGCGCCACGCGCTGGAACTGGTGAAGAAGGGTCACGGACAGGTCGTCGCGGCGATGGGCGAGGCCGGGCTAGGCAAGTCGCGGCTGCTCTACGAATTCAAGATGACCTCGCAGAGCGGATGCCTGACTTTGGAAACGTTCTCGGTCTCGCACGGCAAAGCCTCCGCCTACCTTCCGGTCATCGAATTGCTGAACAACTACTTCGAGATCGAGACCGACGACGATGCGCGCAAACGGCGCGAGAAGATGGCCGGCAAGGTGGTGATGCTCGACCGCGCGCTGGAAGACTCGCTGCCGTACCTGTTTGCGCTGCTGGGCGTGGAAGAAACGGCCGGCGCGCTGGCGCAGATGGATGGACAAGTACGCCAGCGGCGAACGCTGGAGGCGGTCAAGCGGATTTTGCTGCGCGAGAGCCTCAATGGGCCGCTGATCGTCGTGTTCGAGGACTTGCACTGGGTCGACAACGAGACTCAGGCGCTGCTCGACCTGTTGGTAGACGCGATTGCCAATACGCGCGTGCTGTTGCTGGTGAATTATCGGCCCCAGTACCGGCACGACTGGAGCAACAAAAGCCACTACGCGCAGCTTCGGTTGGATCCGCTGGGGCGTGAGAGCGCCGGGGAAATGCTGACGGCGTTGCTGGGCGGCGACACCGCGCTGCAACCCCTTTGCCGAGTAATTATCGACAAGACCGAGGGCAACCCGTTCTACATGGAAGAGACCGTGCAGGTGCTGCTCGACGAAGGGGCGTTGGTGCGCAATGGGACGCTCAAGCTGACCAGGCCGCTCGACGAGCTGAAGATCCCTCCGACGGTGCAGGCAATTCTGGCCTCGCGTATCGACCGTCTGCCCGCCGACGAGAAAGACCTGCTGCAGACGCTGGCGGTGATGGGCAAGGAGTTTCCGCTGGGCTTGGTCAGACGGGTCACAGGCAAGCCGGATGACGAACTGGAGCGGATGCTCGGCGATTTGCAGCTCGGCGAATTCATCTACGAGCAGCCGGCACTGCCTGACGTGGAATACAGCTTCAAGCACGCGCTCACGCATGAGGTGGCGTATGGCTCGGTGCTGAACGAGCGCCGCAAGCCGCTCCACGAGCGCACGGCACAGGCGATCGAGGCGCTGTTTGCCGATCAGCTCGACGATCATTTGCAGGAGCTCGCGCGCCATTACAGCCGCAGTGGAAATGCCGGTAAGGCGATCCATTATCTGCGGATCGCCGGCGAGCAGGCGGAACGGCGCAGCGCTCATGAAGAGGCAGCAAGCCTGTTTAACTCCGCGCTCGAAATGCTCGCGCGCCAGCCTGAAGCTGAGGAGCGGATGCGGCGGGAAGTCGAGCTGCGTCTTGCTCTCATTGGATCGCTGGTTGCGAACAAGGGCTACGCGGCGCCCGAAGTCGAGGAGTCCGCGCAGCGCGCGCTCAAACTGAGCGCCGCGCTTGGCGACCCCGGGCTCCACTTCTCGGCATTGATGTTCGCCTGGGCCTTCCATCAGGTACGGCGCGATCTCGGGCGCGCGGACCAGACCAGCATGGAGCTGATCGAACTTGCCGAGCGTGCGCGTGAGCCGGGCATGCTAGCGAACGCATTTTTCGCGAGCGGCGCCGTGTCGCTCTTTAGTGGAAAATTCCGCGCCGCTCGCGCAAGACTGGAACAGGCGGCGGCCATAGACGATCCTGCGCCGTTGAACGGGATGCCGCAGGACCCGCGGGTCGCTTCGCTGTCTTTTTTGTCGGTGGCGTTGTGGCTGCTTGGCTATCCGGACGCCGCGCTCGAGATGAGCGGCGAAGCGCTCGGGCGGGCGCGAGGCCTCGGCCATCCGATGAGCGTGGCTTTTGCGCTCAGCTACGGAGCGATGCTTAAACTCTGCCGCCGCGATCCCGAAGCCGCGCACGAACTGGCGGACGAGGCCCGCAGGGTGGGGATGGAGCACGGATTTCGTTATTGGAGCGCGCTCGGATCGACCTACCGCGGTATCGCTCAGGCCGCGCTCGGACGCACAGAGGAGGGCATCGCGGAAACCCTGGCCGGCATCGAGTCGTACCGCGCGACGGGGTCCGCACTGGGCGCCGCCGCCGTCGTCGTGGGCCTGGTTTCGTCTTATCTAAGGGCGGGCCTCGCGGATGAGGCGCTGAGCGCGGCGGAACGGGGGCTCAGCGTCATCGAGCAAACCGGAGCGCGCATGAGCGCGGCCGAGTTGTACCGGCTGAAGGGCGAGGCGTTGCTGAGCCGCGGAGCGCCATTCGAGGCGCAGGCACAAGCCTGCTTCGAACAGGCGATCGGGATAGCTCGCCAACAGGAGGCCAGGTCGTGGGAACTGCGCGCCGTGACAAGTCTCGCGCGTTTGCTCGCGCAACGGGGCCGTCGCGACGACGCGAGCGCGATGCTCGCAGAAATCTACGGCTGGTTTACCGAGGGCTTCGACACCCCCGACCTCAAAGACGCCAAAGCGCTGCTCGAGGAGTTAAACGATTAGCCGCGTCTGTCCTACGCGCCCAGCTCGAGCATCCGCTCCAGCGCGCGCCGCGCCCCTTCGCGCACCTCTTCGGGCAGTTCAATCTCGAAGCGCAGGTTGCGCAGCGAATCGAGCGTGCCGCCCAGCGTGATCATCTTCATATAGCGGCAGAGCTTGCACGCCTTGTAGAAGTGCTTGTTCGGAATCTCCATCAGCAACCGGTCCGAAAGCCCGCACTCGGTCACGATCAGGAACTTGTCGGCGTCGCTGCTCTCCGCATAACGCACCATCGCGCTGGTCGAGAGCACCGCGTCGGCCAGGCGCAGCACGTCGGTGCGGCACTCGGGATGGGCCAGCACCTTGATTCCGGGAATCGCGCGCTTGACCCGGTCGACCTCCTCGGCGGTTATCTGGTGATGCACGTAGCAGTTGCCGTCCCACGAGATGATCTTCTTGCTGGTCTGGCTCTGCACGTAGTTGGCGAGATTCTGATCGGGAACGAACAGCACGTGGCGGGAGTCGATTGCCTCGACCACCTTGAGCGCGTTGGCCGACGTGCAGCAGGCGTCCGACTCGGCCTTAACGTCGGCCGTGCAGTTGACGTAGGAGACCACTTTGAGGTCGGGATAAATCTCGCGCAACTCGGCTTTGCGCTCGGCCAGCGCCTCGGCAGTGACGCTCTCCGCCAGCGAGCATCCGGCCCGCAGGTCCGGCAGCAGCACCATCCGCTCGGGGTTGAAGACCTTGGCGGTCTCGGCCATGAAGTGGACGCCGCAGAACACGATGATTCCGGCGTCGCGGACCTCGCGCGCCTTGTACGCGAGTTCCAGCGAGTCGCCGATGAAATCGGCGACCTCGAATATTTCGGGACGCTGGTAGTTGTGGGCGAGCACGACCGCGCCGCGCTCGGCCTTGAGCCGGTGGATTTCGTCGATTTGGGCAGCGTAGCGCTCACAGGCCGCCAGATCGTAGGCGTCCTGCCCAAGGGCAGCGAGCTTGCGATAGAGCTGCGCGCCGGCGGTATTAGTGATGGTCGAGGATTGCATTTCAAGCATCATCGGTTAGGACCTCATGTGGACGCGCGATGCGGGTGGTTTCGAATACGGCCGCTTTACGGCCGTATGAAGATTGTCTGAATTCCCGTAGTTTGCGTCAATATGACACTTAGTCTATCAACAGGCCGACCGCGCTTGCAAGGGCAGTGAACGCCCGGGCGCCCGCGCACACCGAGCCCGGTTTTGAAGGCCGGGGAGATTCAGTTCAAGTCGAGTTGGGTCTTGATCGCGCGTTCGACGCCCGCCAGATCGGCGGGATCGATCGTGCCGGCCTTTTCGAGCAGGCGCTGCTTGCTGGCGGTAGTTATCTGATCGGCCATTGCCTTGTTGCGCACGCCATTGACTCTTACGTACGCCTCAGCCGGATAGAGAGGTTTCACGTTGCTGGTGAGCGGAACGACCTGGACGCGGTTGAGATAGCGGTTGGCGCTGTCATTGCTGACGACGACCGCCGGCCGCGTCTTCCTGATTTCGCCGCCCGTTGTGCGATCGAAGGCTATCCACCATACTTCGCCGCGCCGCGGGGCAGTATGCTCATCGCGGCTCATCCGCGACGTCTCCCACCAACTCTTCGCTCCACTCGGCGGCCTCGGCCTCGCGATTTTCGTCCTCAGCCATCGCGCGATAGCCCTCATCGAGCCGCTCGCGCACGACATGCGGCCGCGCCAGGTCGTTCAGGAAGCGGCTGATGTTGCGTGGGCCGACGATCTTGCGCAGTCCCCGATAGACGGCGTCCTCGACGGTTATGGTCAGCTTTCTTCGAGCCTTTGCAGCCATATACGTATAGTACACGTATAGGCGCCTCGCTTTCCAGATATGTTCAGTCACAATTGTCGCCGTACTTATATGTCCATGCTCCGCCGAACGGTATGATTGATTCTCTGACTGGCTGAAAGGAACTGCGAGATGGCCGAGACGCTGGACCACGATGTAATCGACGCAGTGCGCCGCTTCGTCGACCGCGACGTTATTCCCGTCGCTTCCGAGCTGGAGCATGCCGACGAATACCCGCACGCGCTGGTCGCCACGATGCGCGAGCTCGGGCTTTTCGGCGCAACCATCCCGGTCGAGCATGGCGGCCTGGGATTGAGCTTCGTCAGCTACGCGCGCCTGATGGCGGAGCTGTCGCGCGGCTGGATGAGCCTGGCGGGCGTAATCAACAGCCATCTCATCATGGCCTACATCATCACGCATCACGGCACCGACGAGCAGCGCAAGCGCTTTCTGCCCGCGATGGCGGCCGGCGAGAAACGAGGCGGCCTGGCGCTGACTGAGCCGCACGCCGGCAGCGACGTACAATCGATCCGCACCAGCGCGGTCCGTCACGGCGACAACTTCGTGCTCAAGGGCAGCAAGATGTTCATCACCAACGCCCGCCACGGCACGATGCTGGCCGTCGCGGCCAAGACCGATCCCAAGGCCAAGCCGGCCTACGCCGGAATCAGCATGTTCGCGGTCGAAAAGAACGAGCGCGGGCCGACCGTCAGCCGCAACATCAAGAAGCTCGGCTACAAGGGAGTCGACACCTGCGAGGTGTTGTTCGAGGAGCTCGAGGTTCCGGCCGGCAATCTTATCGGCGGCCAGGAGGGGCAGGGCTTCAAGCAGGTGATGAGCGCGCTCGAAGTCGGCCGGATCAACGTCGCGGCGCGCGCGGTCGGAGTCGGGCAGGCAGCGTTCGAGAACGCGATCCGCTACTCACAGCAGCGCACCACCTTCGGCAAACCGATCTGTGAGCATCAGGCGGTGCAGTTGCTGCTGGCCGACATGGGAACGCGAGTCGAGGCGGCGCGCCTGATGGTGCAGAGCGCAGCGGAGAAGAAGGACGCTGGTGAGCGCTGCGACGTCGAGGCGGGAATGGCCAAGCTGTTCGCCTCGGAGGCGTGCGTGAAAGTGACGCTGGACGCGATGCGCGTGCTGGGCGGGTACGGCTACACGGCCGAGTTTCCGGTCGAGCGTTTCTATCGCGACGCGCCGCTGATGATCATCGGAGAGGGTACCAGCGAGATTCAGGCGCTGGTGATCGCGCGCGGCTTGCTCAATCGCAATCGCATCTGAAGGCTCAGCCGTCGAAAACCAGCTTCAAGGTCATCACCAGCAAGACTGCGAGGCCGAGTCCATTGATCCAGGGCTAGAACGCGCGCGCATCCCTGCGCGTGCCGATCCATGCGAAAAAAATCGCGATGAATCCGGCGCTGACTTACGATCCCAACCTGGCGACACTTTATCTTCTGGAGTCGTGGAGCTGGCCAACGGGCTGCTCAGGATGAGCACGATCACGGGCGCGGTCGGTTCCGAAGTGCTCACCACCGCCGTCGCACTACCGGCCGCAGCCATGGCAGGCGGTCGAGCCGACGATCAACTTCGCGCCGCAACTCGGATCGACCAAAGACATCGACACCGACGATGACCGGCTGGATTGGACGGTTTATCGCAACGGCTCGCTGTGGACGGCGCAGACCATTTTCCTACCGGCCAGCGGCACGCCCAATCGTTGCTCGGTGCAGTGGTGGCAGATCGACACCACGGCGGGCGATTTGGGCGGAATCCAACAGCGCGGGCGAATCGACGACCCGACCGCGACGCAGTTCTTCGCCTATCCGTCGATCGGCGTCAATCGGGAGAATGACGCGCTGGTCGGGTACTCGCAGTTTTCGGCAGCGCAGTACGCGGGCGCGGGCTTCTCGATGCGGATGGCCGCTGACGCGCCCGGCACATTGCGCGCCGGTACCGTACTCAAGGCGGGCGAGGCCCCTTACTTCAAGGACCTGGGCACAGGAGATAATCGATGGGGTGATTTCAGCAGCACGGTCGTCGATCCGCTCGACGATCTAAGCTTATGGACGCTCCAGGAATACGCGGCGACCAACAACAATTGGGGCACCTGGTGGGGCGAGGTTTCCATCGGAGGCCCAACGCCGACAGCGTCTCCCACGCCGACGGCGACGCCCACCCCCACAGCAACCCCCACGCCCACATCGAGCCCCACGCCATCACCGTCGCCAACTCCGACTCGGACTCCGACTCCGACGCCCACGCCTTCGCCCACGCCGACTCCGACTCCCAAGCCCACGCCAAGCCCGACTCCGACGCCAACTCCGACGCCATCACCCACTCTGACGGCGACACCGACTCCAATGCCGACGGCTACTCCGACACCCTCGCCGATTTCGACGCCATCACCTTCGCCGACTCCGACATCGACTCCAACACCTTCGCCGACGCTGACGGTCGCCGCTACGACGCTCCCGGCTGGCAGAGTCGGCATCTTCTATCACGCTTCGCTGGGACTGAGCGGCGGTACGCCGCCCTATCTCGTCTACGTCAGCGCGGGCACACTGCCACGCGGACTCGCGCTCAATACCTTCAGCGGCGAGATTAGCGGGACGCCGGGCGTCGCGGATACCTCGAGGTTCACGATCCGCGTCACTGATCGGAGCCACGAATCGATAAGCCGAGCCTTTCAAATCGCCATCCTTCCGTAGTTTCAAATCCGCCGTAGTCTCAAATCCGCGCAGCGCTATCTGATCCTCATCGCCACTTCGGGTTCGGCAGCTCTGCGTGCCGGGCACACGAGTTCTGTCTCAGACTAGATACGGCTTGCGAGGATCGCGGCGCCAGCGATGGGTGTTCTCGTCTGAGACACCCTGAGGCGAGGGCTGCCGCGCGATAACCCGTACTCGCTCACACATTCCGATTCAAATCGAGGCATGCGCGCTTTTATGCGCTTCGATGTCTCGTCGTGTGCGTCGGTCGCCTCGAATTCCAACAATGATGGTGTGTCAGAGATGAAAATCGCCTGCGTGGTCTTGTCATTGCTCCTTATAGCCTCGAAACGAGAAAGCCCGGTCCAATCAAGGCGGGCTTTAGAGGCTAGCGAAAGTGACATCGACCACGCAGCGAATTCGGCAACTCATACTGTCGGCGGCGATCGTGCTGGTGAGCGTCGCCGGCGCTCAGACCCTCGCCGCAGCCGCTTCCGTCCAGGTAGCCGGAACGGCAGGCGAGGCGGCGCAGCACGCTTCGTTCAACTTCAAAGCGGGCGCCCGGGAAGAGGCGCTTGGCCCGATGCCGCTCAATGAGCATCGTACCGTTCTTCGCCCGGTCGCCCAGCGAATCGAAAGCACCACCAAGAATCAGGCAACGGTTGCGGCACCCGAGAGCGAGGCACAGGCGCCTGCGGTTTCGACCGTCCAATCGCTCCCGCCCGTCAATAGCTTCGCCGCGGTGGCCGACAACGGCACCGTGATTCCGCCCGATGCCGAGGGAGCGATCGGACCCATCACTTGATGGAAGCGCTTAACAGCCAGGTCGTGATCCAGGACAGGTCGGGCAACGTTCTGAGCGCGATCACCAACTGGACCTTCTGGTCGGCTCTGGGTGTGACCGAGTCATTCGACGCGCATGTGCTTTACGATCCCTATGCTGAAAGGTGGATCTTTTCATCCGCGGCCGGCGAAAAGTCCTCAACCTCGTCCATTCTGATCGCTGTCTCGCAAACCAACGATCCCACCGCCGGCTGGAATATCTACAAAGTAAACCTCGGTTCGTCAGTCAACTGGGTCGACTATCCGACCCTCGGATTCAACAAGAACTGGATCGTCGTGCAGGCCAACATCTTCACCATCGCGGGCAACAACTTCGTCAATTCGATGATCTGGGCTTTCGACAAGGCGGGCCTTTACGCTGGCGGCACGGGCAAATATACGGTGCTCACACCGACCAATGGCTTTACCCAGGTTCCAGCCACCACGATGGACCCCAATCTTTCGACCATGTACCTGCTGGAGCAGAGCAGTTCGGGTTCTGGCAAGCTGCGGATCGACACCATAACGGGCCCGGTCGGGTCCGAAGTGTTGACGAGCGGCGTCGCCTATCCGACCGGGCCGTCGGCCTGGCAAGACTTCTCACCGGTCATTAATTTCGCTCCTCAACTCGGCTCCAGCGAGAACATCGACACCGAGGACGGGCGCATCCAGAGCTGCGTGTACCGCAACGGTTCGCTGTGGGCCTCGCATACCGTCTAACTTCCTGCCACTGGAACTCCGACTCGCACAGCCGCGCAGTGGTGGCAGATAAACATGAGCGCTTCGGCGCTTGGCCAGGTGCAGCAGTTCGGACGTATCGACGATCCCACGGCCGCCAACTTTTACGCCTTCCCGACGCTGGCCGTTAATAAGAACGGCGACGTGATGCTCGGCTATATCCACTTCGGGACCGGAATATATGCGAGCGGGGCCTACTCGATTCACCTGGCGAGCGATCCTCTGAATACGATGGAAAGCGAGGTGATGCTGAAGGCGGGTGAGGCGTCCTACTTCAAGGACTTCGGCACCGGCGAGAATCGATGGGGCGATTTCACCGCTACAGTGGTCGATCCGGTCGACGACACCTCGATGTGGACGATCCAGGAGTACGCCGGTCAAAGCAATATGTGGGGTACGTGGTGGGGCTCGATAACTCCTGGCGCGCCGGCCGCGACGCCGACTCCGGCCGCGACCGCGACGCCCACTGCTGTGGCGACGCCGACACCCAAGCCGACCGCGACACCCACCCCGGCTTCCACACCGATTCCCACTCCGACGCCGACTCCATCGCCGCTCAGGATTGGCGCGTTCAGGATTTTGCCCAACGCTCACACCACGGTGCTCTATGACGTCTCGCTTGACATCAGCGGCGACCGCGCTCCCTACACGATAGCGGTGGTCCTGGGTCATCTGCCCCCTGGTCTCTCGATCGATCACGCCGCCGGCGCCATTACGGGAATCGCGACCACCCAGGGCACCTGGTATCCAACGCTGCGAGTGATCGATGCTTCGGGAAATCGGGTGCGCAAGGCATTCTCGTTGACCGTGTGGAAGATCAGCGCCGCGTACTGTGCGCGGACTTTGCTCTGCACGCCGGAGTCAGGTCTGGTTAGTGGGCAGCGTGAGCCCCGATAGCTGACGGCTGATCGATCGAGCGAGAGGAACGAAAAAAGATGAAGAAATGAAAAAGGGCCGGTCCGCAGGGACCGGCCCTTTCGTTCGTCGCGGATAACCGCTTTACGGACAGGCTCCGCCGTCAAGTGCTGCTGGGCGAAACCATGCGGATGGCAGTCGTCAAACGAGAGGTTGAGCTGATGGAGCAGGTTGCGCAGCGAGTTCGGATTGAACCCCGCCGGCATCCCGCCCTTACCCAGCGCCTTGTTGGCGGCCGCGAGAATCTGGGAGATCGACATGCCGTCGAGTGAGGTGCCGCTGCCGCACAGATTCAGGCTGCCGAACGGACCACCCGGACCCTGAGTGAAACCGGCCGCGCTGAAGTCGACGTTGAGTTCCAGCGCCAGGACTTCGCCGCCGAGGTTACCCGAGTGCGAGCTTGACGGGTTGAGGAGACACGCATCAAGCACTCCGGCCTTGCCGCCCGCGGGCAAGTAGTTCTGGATCGCGGCCGGCGAGGTGAAGGTCATTCCGAACTGATTGCTGGTGCAGGTGAGGCCGACGTGGACTCCATTGGTGCCGTATATGGTGTCGAAGTTCTCGGTCAGGACGTTATGGGCCTGATTGCCCTCGCCACTGCACGTGTCATCGGGTACCTGCTTGAGGCTGTTCGCGGAGCTATGGTCTTGGCTGCCTTCGCCGCAGGTATGCGACCAGTGCGCTTCGCTGTAGGTGCAGAATTCACCCTTGTCGAAAGGCGGGACGACCGGGGTTGGAGTCGCGGTCGGTGTCGGAGTGGGGATCGGCGTAGGTGTCACGACCGGAGTGGGCGTAACAACCGGCACCGGCGTAGGCGTCACGACCGGTGTGGGCGTGACCACCGGAGTCGGAGTGACGCCTGGCGTCGGTGTGACGACCGGCGTTGGAGTTACAACCGGCGTAGAGGTCACGACCGGAGTCGGCGTGACCACCGGTGTGGGCGTCACGATCGGAGTCGGAGACGGACTGGGCGTCGCCGGGCCCGCATTGGCGGGTACGTCTTCTTGATCGCAGGCGGTATCGTCGACACCCGTGCATACACTGAACACCTTGCTGATGTTGCCCACCACGAGCGTGATGGTGGTGTCGGGGCCGGTGATACCGGCGCAGTTGGTAATCGTACCGCCGTTGGCGCCGCCACTGACGACCGCGCTTACGTCCTGCGTGTTGGTACTACCGTCGCTCATCGACGAGCCGTCAATCGACAACATCCCGGTACCGTTGAAGCTGGTGAAGCTGGTGAGCGCCGCGGTTCCGGTCAACGCCGGATTGCCGGCATTTTGCGCGTCGCTGAGCTCGATGGTCTGGTTGCATCGCGCGAGCGTGGGCACAAATGGCTGACGCGCCGCGGCGCTTTGGGACCATCCGGCGTCGTCCCCGTTGAGTGCGACGCCCTGTCCGGCCGGCCCATCGTCGTCATCAACGTCGACCAGCCGGGACACGTTCAAGTCGGTTTGCTGAGCGTTGGCCACGCTGACGATTACCTCGGGCCGGAGTTCGGTTCCCGGCGCGATTCCCAGGATCGTGTTGTCGAAGGTCGCGGTATAGAACAGCCGTTTGGAGGTCCCGGCGGCCAGACTGAACTCCGGTACCAGCGAGAAGACCGAGTTGTCGGACGCACTTATGAAGTCGACGGTGCCCGAGGCACTGGTGGTGAAAAACGTACCTTCCTTGACTGCGTGCCCGGCGACGGTGGTGGTGATCGCATAATTGCCCGGTCCGCCGCACGACGAGCTCGGCTGGTTGCGGGCGATTTTTTCCGCCGACGCCGTGGAAATGAAATTGCCGTAGGTCGCCGCCTGGCCGAAGCTCGCGTCGGCCACGTCAATCGCGGCCGAGACCCATACCAGGCCGCACGGGCGCTGCAGATTTATTATAATGTTACCGATCGGGGCCCGCTCGGTGCCGGTATTAGTTATAGTGAATTGCCCGTCAACCTGGATTATCTGGTCGCTCACGGAGACCTTGGTCACCCCGACCGTCCAGCTCGCGGTGCCGCTAGCGAAGCCGCCGTTTTTGGCGATCGACCAGTTGGTATTGGTGGCGAGCGCGCCGGTTACGCCGACGTTGCTCAGCGTTATATTGGCCTGTGCGCGCGCGGGGGCGGCCCATCCGAGCTGAAGCGCGATCAGCATTACCGCACCCGCGACGAACATGCTGGTGCGCGAGCGGATTGCGCGCGCCCGCATGCGCCGCGGATCGCGTTCGCTTTCGTTGACCGGGGCCCGACCGCGAGCACCGCGTTGCCCTCGAGTTCGCGTCCTTCGCGAAACGGTCCATAAGACTTGTCGCATAGTAGCTCCCTGCTCGTTGCCGCTGGCCGGGGCGCCGCGCGCGCGATGAATATTCATCTGCCATCGCGCGCGCTACCGCGCCGGAACCGACTTACTATTGAGGGCTCTAAGTGAAGCCCCTGCGCTTCTGAGCACGTTGCGTGCCCCGGAAATGAGTTGAAAAAGGTCGGATTTGCGAGGTGAAGACGGAAACGGACTGGCTAGTGACGAGAAACTGGCCTCAAACAGATCGGCCAGCGACAAAAAATTGGCGCTCGAGCGATGGAGCGCGCATCGCCGGCGCGCGCACACGCGTCTGTGCGGCTGAGCCCGCAGCCGAGCCCGCGATCAAGATGGACTAGCGAATCGCGATTGTGGCTATCAGGCGGCGCATCACGGCGCCTGGCGCGCTGACGTTCGAGCGGCCCTCAAGCGGTGCGATCGAGGAGACGCGAGCTGCCAGTTCAGCAGCGTCGGCATCACTTGGAGCGGTCCTGAAGACGCAATCCCACAGCGCCGTGGTGACTCCGAAACACAGCGCCGGCGCGCAGTAGTGATGGATCAGATGGCGCGTGCGCATCCGGGCCTCGGCGCGGCAGAGCGGCGCATGAAAGTGTATCCGGTAGTGCAGCACTTCATAGACCGCGAATCCGGCCAGGATGCCGCCGTAGAAGATCGTCCATCCGCGCGCTCCAAGGGCGGCGCCGACGAGTATCGGCAGCAACGCCGGTAGCCATGCGCCAAGCGCGAAGACCGCGCGCGGGTCGCGATGGTGAACGTGATGGATCGGAGTTACGAAAGTCGCAAACCGATGGCCCATCCAGCCATGGACCGCATACTCGAGGAGGGTCCAGGTGAGGAGCCCCGCGCCGAAAAGTCCGACAAATCCGAAAACTCCACCAATCCGGAAACTCCGACGGTACAAATCACGGACGGCACATCAATATGGTAGAACCGCGAACGACGCCCGCGCAATCCGCTTGCGCGGATGGAATCCGCTTGCGGGAATGGCGCGAATCGCGCGCGAATGACAAATGACAATTGACCCGAGACGCTGCACAGAGGATTGCCGGGTTGGAGGCTGCCCGGGGGGAGGGGAGGCGGCAGCCGCCCGGTCAAACGAAAGCGGCGGGCGTTTGCTTAGCGAGGCTTTTCTGATTTACTGGAGGTTCGGATCATTGGTCGGTTCGAGCGGGACGCGAAGCGGCATTCCCGGCAAAAAAACCGGCTCGCGCGCACGTCATCTGAATTTAAGCCATCCACTATCGTCTTAAGCCTATAGATATTGCTGTGCACAAGCGGGCTGACATGAACTTTGCCATCTCCAGGAGGAGAGTGAATGTTTAAGAAGATCGCCGCGGTTTCCTGTGGCGTGTTTCTGGGTATCTTAATTGCCTTTGCGCGCGCCGGGGCTTTCCCGTTCTGGAGTTCCACCTCACCGCAGCAGCAGGGTAAGTCCCAGTCGGCCCCGCCCGCGGAACGAACCGCGCAAGCGGAGCCGAATTCACAGCCCGCGCCGGCCAATCAGCCCGAACCCAACGAAGCCAGCGCTCAGATTCCTTCCTTCGCGCCCCTGGTCAAGCGAGTCGCGGCGTCGGTGGTCAATGTCAGCGTGGTGCAGCAGGTCAAGTCCGGCTCGCCGTTCGGCGGCTCCGGCGATCAGGCTGGCCCGGGAGATTCGCCCGACTCACCTGAAGGACCGGAGGCGCCGGGAGGGCCGGGTCTTGGACCTAACGGACCTGAAGGACCTGGCGAGCAGGGACCCGGCGGGCCGTTTGGTCAGCAGCAAAACCCCTTCGACCAGTTCCGCCGCTTCTTCGGTCAGATTCCCCATGAGTACAAGCAGCACGGTCTCGGCTCGGGCGTGATCATATCGCCTGACGGCTATATCCTGACCAATAATCACGTGGCCGGACACGCCGATGAGATTCACGTCCGGCTGCTCGACAAGCGCGAGTTTACCGCCAAGGTCGTCGGCAAGGATCCCAAGACCGATCTCGCGCTGATCAAGATCGACACCAAGCAGCCTTGCCGGTGGCCCCGCTCGGCGATTCGAACACTGCGGAGGTCGGCGACTGGGTAGTCGCGATTGGCAGCCCGTTCGGCTTCGACTCGACGGTCACGGCCGGAATCATCAGCGCCAAGGGGCGCGCGCTCGGCGGCAACTACGACGACTTCATCCAGACCGACGCGTCGATCAACCCGGGTAACTCGGGCGGCCCGCTGTTCAATGCCAAAGGCCAGGTGATCGGTATCAACACCGCCATCTACAGCAGCACCGGCAGCAACGCCGGGATTGGCTTCGCCATTCCGATCGACATCGCCAAGCAGGTGATGCAGCAGCTCAAGGAGCATGGCAAGGTAGTGCGCGGATGGCTGGGAGTCGAAATTCAGGAAGTCACGCCTGACCTCGCCCAGTCCTTCAGCCTGCCCACGCCCGAGGGCGCTCTGGTAGCCAACGTCGAGAAGGAGGGCCCGGCGCTCAAATCGGGCATCCAGCGCGGCGACATCATCGTCAAGTTCAATGGCCTGCCCGTGCAGGACGAGCATCAGCTCCCCGAACTCGTGGCGCAGACGCCGATCGGCGATACCGTGCCGGTCGAAGGATCCGCAACGGCAAGCATCTCACGATCCCGGTCAAAGTCGCCGAACTGAAGGAAGAGCAGCTCGCCAGCGCCAAGAACGAGGAGCCGGGCTCCAACTGGGGTCTCCAGGTGCAGTCGATCACGCCTGAGGTCGCCAACCAGCTAACCTTCAGCAACACCAAGGGCGTGGTGGTCCGCGGCGTGCAACCCGATAGTCCGGCGGCGGATGCGCGGGAATCCAGCAGGGCGACATCGTGCTCGAGGTCAACCACTCGAAGGTCAACACGGTGGACGACTTCCTGTCGGCGGCCGAGCCAGGCCAAGAAGGACAAGAACTCGGCCCTGCTCCTGGTGCAGCGCGGCAATGCCACGATGTACACAGTGATCAAG
>CAWFGH010000010.1:0-71554 GCA_963815255.1 uncultured delta proteobacterium
ACGGCGTAGGTCGTTTTGCTCTTCGGTAAGCTCGAAGCCGATCATCTATTTATACGCTCCGCTGGCCAACGCTCCGCTGACCTTTATATGCTTCACCATAGACCGGCTTTCGACGGCTTGTAAAAGGCGCCGCGGCCAACTATGACGGGCTTGCAAGCTTAACCGGCGTCGCGGCCGAATCGTGCCGCGCGCCGCGCGGCGCGATTCGTCCCAGCACGGAAGAAAGCCAAGGAGAAAACGATGGCACTTACATTGATTGCGAGGATCAAAGCCAAACCGGGATCCGAGAAAGAGCTCGAGAATGCCTTCCGCGATATGATCAAGAAAGTGCGGGCGGCCGAGCCCGGCTGCCTCACCTACGTTCTGCACAAGTCCAACGAAGATCCCACCACGTTCGTGTGGTACGAGACCTACACCGACGACGCCGCCTTCGCGACCCATCGCAAGACCGACCATATGAAGGAAATGGGCGCGCGGATCGCCAATCTACTGGCCGAGAAGCCGCAGATCGAACTGCTCACCGAGCTGGACCGCAAGTAGGCGCGGCTCGGCCGCGCCTACTTGCGGTCCGCGCGACGCGCCGACTTGCTGGCCGCGCCGGCGGTGGCGCGCGCGCTATCGCGCATGCCACCGCCGGCGAAAACGGGAACGCCGGGGCGCAGGCGCGCCGCGCGCTCGCGCGGCGCGCCTGCGCCCCGGAAGAGCAGCGTGCCGTCCGCCCCGGATTGCGGCTCCGCCGCAATCCGGGGCGCAATCGGTGGACGATGACAGTCGCGCTTGTGCGCGAGTCGGTGGCGCGGCGGCGTCTGCGACGCCGCCGCGCCGTCCCTCGCGCCTCAGCCAACGCCACAACGGAGCTGGGCACGATGCCGCGAACCATCCTGATGGGCGACCCCACCTACTTCTCGGTGCTCGGCGGGGCCAATCCGCATACCCGCAACGTGCTGGGCATCAGGAAGTCGGTCAACGCCGACCGTGCCCGTGAGCAATGGCACGGACTTGCCCGCAAGCTCATCGCGCACGGCACCGAGGTCTGCGTAATCGAGCCGCATCAGGGAATGAGCGGCCTGGTCTATCCCGCCAACGCCGGCTTTCTGTATCCGCTCACCGGCGTAGCGGGCAGCGCGAAGACTTTTTATCTCGCCCACTTGCTCCCGACGCGCGTGCGCGAGCGCGAAGTCTACCGGCCGTTCCTCGAATCGATGGGTTATCGATGCGCCGATATTGCGGCGCGCTTCGAGGGCGAGGCCGACTTCTTTCCCGCCGCACGTTTCATGCTGTTCACTCACGGGCGTGTCGAGCGCCAGCGGTTCGTGTTGCGGATGGGAATTCCGCCGTGGCGGCGCGTCTATGGCTTCCGTTCGGACGCGAGCGCGCTCAAGGAACTCGGACGCATCGTGAAAGACCGTCCGATACTCCCGCTGGAGCTATGCCTGGAGGCGCACTACCACGGTGACACCGTGCTCTGCTCGTTCGGCCCCCGGCGCGAGTATCTGCTCGCCTACATGGAGGGCCTGACCGCACTGTCGCGAGAGCGTTTACGCTTCGAGTTTCGCGGCAACCTGATCGAGTTGGCGGAGTCCGACGCCGCGCTTTACGCCGCGAACTCATTCCAGGTGGATTACGAAGGCAGGCTCTTCCTGTTCATGCCACAAGGCGTGAGCGGCGCGTTGCTCGACCGGGTGCGCGAGCGCGGGGTTGAGCCGGTGATGGTTGATGTGAGCGAATTCCTGCTCAAGGGCGGCGGCTCAGTGAAGTGCATGATCCTCGACCTGGGTCCGAGCGACGAGCAGCCCGACGATCCGGGCGCGATCGAGTTCCGCGCCGAGAGAGCGTACGAGGTTCTGTTTCCGAATCCGCAACCGCAGTGAAACAACGCTGGAGCGGCGACATCGGAGCGGCGGGCGAGATTGGTGAAAAGATCAGCGCTCGATTACGCCGTAGCGCGAGATGTCGAGCCGCAGCGGGTCCATCCGCGCAAGCTCGCCCGGATGGGCGCGCAAACAATCGGCGGTGAAGGTGCCTGCGAGATCGTCGATCAACTGTGTGCCCGCGATCCGTTCGAATCCGAAGCGGAGCAGATAGTCCTCACCGCGACGGCCGAGCGCATAGAGCCGCCGCGCGCCCCGCGTATGTGCCGCCTTGCGCGCGGCATTGACCAGTGCCGCGCCGATCCCGCGCCGGCGCATCGCCTCGACAACGCCGAGAGAGCGGATAACCGCCGCGTCCACTATCGTTTCGACTCCGACAACGCCGGAGATCGCGCCGCCTATTGACGCGGCAATCCAGCATGCACCGGGCGCGTCGAGGCCGCCGGTGATGATTCCGGCGGCTTCGCCGACGTCTGCGAGTATCTCTCCCGCGGCGACGAGGTCGGCGGTCTGCGCAACGTAGAGTTCGCCGGGTGCGCGGCGGCGGCGCGCGGCTACTTTTTGGGTGGCGGGAATAGCTGTGTCCCGGTTTCTTCGTCGACTACGATTATCGCCTTGGCGGGGCATGCGCGCGCCGCCGCGATGATCGCCGCGTCGGGTGCTCCGGCCGGATTGTAGACCTCCGACTTACCGTCGTCGTCGAGCCGGAAAACGGTCGGCGCCGATTCGACGCAGTCCTCGCTGGAGATGCATTTCACTTTGTTGACGGTGGTCTTGAGCTTCGCCATCGGAGTCTCCTAACCGCTCAGGCCTATCGGCCTGTCTGCCGACCAGTCCTGCATGAACAATAGAATCGCGCTGCGATTAATCGCAAGCCGTTCACTGACTTGCCGATCCTTTCTTCGCCCGGCCGCCCCGTCTAAGATTGCGGCGGGATGGGAATTCTCGGCACCGGAATCGACATGATCGAGGTCGAGCGCGTCGAGCGCGCGCTCACCCGCCCGCGCACCGGCGAACGCTTCCGCGATCGCGTCTACACCGAACGCGAGGTCGCCTACTGCGAATCGCGCGGTCGGCCGCGCTACCAGAGCTATGCCGCGCGCTTCGCCGCCAAGGAAGCGGTAATGAAGGCGATGGGCACCGGATGGAACCGCTACGTGGGCTGGCGCGAGATCGAAGTGGTGCGCGAGCGCGGCCATGCGCCGACGATCGTGCTGTCGGGCAAGGCGGCCGAGTACGCACGCCGCAGGCGTATCGCGGCCTTCCATCTCAGCATCACGCACACCGACGCGAGCGCGGTGGCGCACGTTATCGCCGAGGGCTGAGCGGCCCCCCGCTGGCGCACGCGCGATGCGCGTTATTTCTTCGGAGGTGCCGGGGTCGCGAGCGGCTGGGTTACCTGGAACTGATCGGCGCTCATGTCGAACTGGCTGAAGTCGGACTCGCGCAGGCTGTAGGCGGCGGTGTTGGCGCTCGAGGTCGCATAATTCTCGATTCGCATCACGGTCCGCTCGGCCTTGGGCTTTGACTGGTCTGTATCGTCATCCGGCGTAGGCGTCGGCGGCACCTGGATCTTGTTCTGGATCTGGGCGAGCTTGACGGTGCCGACCTTCTTGTCGTCCTTGCCGAAGATCACCATCTGTTCGGTCGGCTTGTCCATCGCGAACCTCTGCGGATCGGTAATCGGGTCCTGGACGATCTTGTCGCCCTTGAGATTCGCCAGTTCGTCGAGGAAAGTCTGCACCGCCTGTCCGTTGGCGGGCGAAGTCTTGGTCCCGTCCGTGACCTGCCATTTGCCGGCTGCGTCGCGCGAGAGCGTAAACTGCTTGCCGTGGTTTTCGATCTCGATCCGCCCGACCTTCAGCGGGTCGAAACCCATCACGGTCTTGTCACGCAAATCGAAAAGCCCCAGGTTGACCTTGCCGAGCAGCGCGTCTTCCACGGTGTAGACCGAATTCTCGCCGCCGCGTTTCACGTAGACCGCCTTTTTCGCGGCTTGCGGCTGCTCCAGCCCAATGAGCAGGGCGTGCTCGGTCTTGTCCTTGCCGCTGAAGACCGTCACCGCTATCTGCGGGCTCTTGAGTCCGTACTGCGCGAGGTCCGTGGGCGCGTCGGTCACAAAGTCGGTGATCCGCGCGTCGACCAGCGCGGTGAGTATCTGCGCGATCGTGTCGGAGTCGGCGGCATAGTGTCCCGGCGCGACGATCCGCCATTGTCCGCCCTGCCGGTCGATTTCGATCGGTTTGTTAGCTCCGCTGCGCAGCACGATCTGCTCCGCGTCGTCCATGTTGAAGGTCATCAGCTCGTGCGAGCGCACGTCATTGACTTTTTTGCTGACCGCGGTCACGAAATCGCTGGTGGTCATCAGCACCGCCGGCTGATTGGCGAGTTTCACGTAGACGCCACTGCTGACCGGACTAACGTGGCCGACCAGCAGCGCGGGCAGCGCGCCCTTGTTGTCGCTGGTCACGTTCACCGTCACCGCGGGCTGGTCGAGGCCGAAGGGCCTCAGGCTGTCGGGCTTCTCCTCGATAGTCCTGGTGAGCTGGGCGTTGGCTATCGTTTCGGTCAGGCCGTCGACGGAAGTCTGATCGCCATCGGTCTTGACCGGCTTGAGGATGCTCCAGGTGTGGTTGGGATTGCGCACCAGTTCGAGTTCGCTGTCGGGGTAGCGCAGGTCGATGCCGCTGATGTGCTTCGAGTCGAGGTTGAGTAGCGTCGCCGGCGGCACCGGGCGCGAGCCGAGCAGGATGATAAGCGAATAGCCGCCCAACACCGCCAGCAGGATCAGAACGATGATGGTATTACGCAGACGCATCGGAGAACGCGGATTGGGACTCCATCGCAGCGTCAGTTACGCCGCTCCCACCACACCACGATTCCAAGGATCAGCAGCAACTCGGGCAACATCAGCACCGACGCGACAAAAACGTTGTCGAACTGATTGACCGTCAGGCTGACGCGCGAGGCGCGCAGCGTGCGCGGGCGAATCGCGATCGTGGCGCTTTCGCCGGCCAGCCAATCGACCGTGTTGAGGAAGAAATCCTGGTTGAAAACCTGCGAGAGGTTCTGGTTGTTGGCGAAGTCGGTGTCGCCATAAACCACCAGCCGCCCATCACCGGTGCCCCACTTGAGCTTCTTGTTGTCCGCGTCGACCGCGTCGGCCACCGTGATCGGCCCTTTGCGATCCTTGGGACCGGCCTTGAATTTCTGCTCCTTGAAGATCGCTTCGACTTCGGTCGCGGCGATCGAGGTGTCGCCGGTCTGCGCCAGCGGCCAAGCCTGCAAGCCCGCCTTCACTTCCTTGACCGGCTCCACCGAACGCACCATCGGCCATAGCGTGCGCTTGTTGAACTGGGCGCTGATCGGATGCGGCGGGTAAAGCTCGACGATCGGGCTGAGGCCCAGCGTCGGGCCCGAGAACAGATGCAGCTCCTGGTCGAGCACGACGTCGTCGCCAACGGCGAGGCCCCACTGGCTGACCATGTTGATGAGCGAGGTCTGCGTGTTGGGCTGGTCGGGCAGCGGCGGCCGTAGCATCACCAGCGCCCGCCCGCCGTTCTTGAGGAAGCTGTCGATCGCGGCGACCTCGGCCGGGAACAGCGGTTTCACTGGCCCGGCCACGATCACCACCACGCAATTCGAAGGCACCTTGGGCGTGGTCATCAGCGACAGCGGCTTGACGTCGTAGTTCTCGCCCGCCAGCGCCTGGGCGGCGCGGCCGAAGCCCCCGGCGTTGTCCATATCGTCGAGCGAGGGTTCGCCATGGCCCTGCAGGAAGCAGGCGCCCTTGGTGCTGGTGCTGGTGACCTTGATAATGCCGTTGGTGATCGCCTGCTCGGTCGTATCGCCGACGTTAGTTCCCTGGTCGCCGTACTGGATATGCGTCGTGGGCATCCGCGTGACGTTGTAACGCGTCGCGATTTCGGGATTGCGCTCGGGATCGATCAACTGAAAAGTGATCTTGGGCGCGGCGTAAGTATACGACTCGTAGAGCGCCTCGGCCTGCGGGTCACGTCCGCCCTGGAAAAAGCCATAGAGCTTGAGCGGCTGCTTGAGCGTGCCAACCACCTTGACCGACTGTGGCGAGAGGCTGAAAACGCGCTCGGAGGTGAGGTCGAAGCGGCGATGATGCAGCGCGAGGATGTAATTGATCGCGACCAGCAGGCCGACGAAACCGAGCGAGTAGACTACCGCGTTGGCGCCGTAGCGGGTCGCGCGATGGCCCATCAGGGTGCCGAAGGTTTCGCGGCTGGAGGTCGCCCATAGCACGATCGCGAGCACGCCCAGCACCAGGTTGAACAGGAAGTACAGGCGTGCGCCGGTCAGATAGGAGACCATCGCGAAGAACAGGAAGACCAGGCCAATCAGGCCGGCTGATGCCATGCTGCGTTGCATTGCCCGTCCGCCCTACCCTATCGCCAACGCGCCGACTCGACCGAGCGCTGGGTCAAAAACAAAGCCACGAAGATCATGGTGCAGAAATAGACGATGTCGCTGGTGTCGATCACGCCGCCGACCATCTGGCCGAAGTGCTGCGGCAGCGAAAGATAGCGCAGCAGGTCGCCGAGGATTCCGCCGCCAGTCTGCAGCGGCCATGAGATCACATAGAGCAGCAGCAGGATGCCGAGGCAGCTTATCGCCGCGATGATCTGGTTCTGCGTCAGCGACGACGTGAACAGCCCGATCGCCACGAAGCATACGCCGAGCAGCGCCAGCGCCACGTAGCCCGCGCCCATCACCCCGACCTCCGGATCGCCGAACACCATCAGGATGATCGGGAAGATCCAGATAAGCGCGACCATGATCAGGATGAAGACCGCGGCGGCGATGAACTTGCCGGCGACGATTTCGCCGGTGCGGATCGGCGCGGTCAGCAGGAACTCGTAAGTGCCGGTGCGCTTTTCCTCGGCGAACGCGCGCATCGTGATCGCCGGCACCAGGATCACCATCACCACCGACATATTGTGTAGCAGCGGCTCGATCACCCGGGCGTTGAGGTTGAGATGCTCGAGTGCTTGCGCGTTCGACATCGCGGAGTACACCTGCACCATCTCGCTGAACTGCTTGAGCAGCGCGAAGAAGAACCATCCGGCCAGCAGCACGAAGACCGTCAACACCACATAGGCGACAGGTTGCACGAAGTAACTCGACAGCTCCTTGCCTGCTATCGTCAGCGCGTTTCTCATCGTTATTCAGCCGGGGCGCAAAATTGCGTCTGAAGACCGCCTAGCCGTGCCCCGCCCCCACCTCCTCGAGCGTCTCTTCGGCCTCCGCAACTTCGTGCCCTTCCTCTTTCGAGATTGCCTCCAGGAATACGTCTTCGAGCGACGTGCCGGCCGGCAGGCTGCCCAGGCTCTCCTCCAGCACCACGCGTCCGGCGTTGATAATCACGACGCGGTCGCAGATCTGCGAGACCTCGGGCAGGATATGCGTCGAGAGCACGATCGTATGCTGGCCGCGCAGTTCATGGATCAACCCGCGGATCTCGTGGATCTGGCGCGGGTCGAGACCAATCGTCGGTTCGTCGAGCACCAGCACCGGTGGATTGTGTATAATTGCTTGTGCCAGGCCGACGCGCTGGCGATAACCCTTGGAAAGCTGGCCGCAGATGCGATGGGCCATGTCGGCGAGGCCGCAAATCTTAAGCACGCGCTCGACCGCGTCGTCGACTTCGGAGCGGCGCAGGCCGCGCAGCTTGGCGACGAAGCGCAGGTAGGATTCCACGCGCATGTCGGAGTAAAGCGGCGGCGTCTCAGGCAGGTAGCCGATACGCCGGCGCGCTTCCAGCGACTGGGTGAAGATGTCCAACCCGTCAACCAGCACGGTGCCGGTCGTCGCCGGCATGAAACCGGTGATCACCCGCATCGTAGTGGTTTTGCCGGCGCCGTTAGGGCCGAGGAAGCCCAGGATCGAGCCCTGCTCGGCCTTGAAGGAGACGTCACGCACGGCGACGAAGTCACCATAGCGCTTGGTCAGGTTTTTTACCTCGATCATGCGGATCGCCTCGGCGGCAGCCGTGACAACGGCCCCAAATACTAACCGGTTTTGACGATGGAACGCTCCCGAAGCTTCAATCTTGCTCCGGCAAACAATCGATTAGTTAATCTGCACCCGTGCAAACTGTCAATATTAGACATCAGCGAACGCAATTAGATACCCGCCGCGGGAAGCGGTTTCGCTTTAGCGGCGGCTTGGGATAGTTTCACACGCCGATGGCTGAAGAACGGCCGACACTCTATCTGATCGACGGCTCGGGGTATATCTTCCGCGCGTTCTTCGCCCTGCCGCAGCTCAACAATTCGCGCGGGCTGCCCACCAACGCCGTCTACGGCTTTATCCGGATGCTCCTCAAGCTGCTCAAGGAGGAGCGCCCCCGGCATATCGCCGTAGTTTTCGATTCGCCGCGCAAGACTTTCCGCGACGACCTCTTCGAGTCCTACAAGGCCAACCGGGTCGAGGCGCCGAGCGATCTGAACGTGCAGGTCCCGTACATCCTGCGCGCGGTCGAGGCCTTTCGCATCAAGAGCCTGGTGCTCGAAGGCTTCGAGGCCGACGACGTTATCGGCACGCTGGCTGCGCGCGCCGCAGCCAAGCGCTTCGAGACCGTGATCGTCACCGAGGACAAGGACTTCATGCAGTTGGTCGGGCCGCACGTCACGTTGTGGAACACGATGCGAGACCGGCGCGTTGACGCGCGCGAAGTGCGCGCGCGGCTCGGCGTCGATCCGTCCGCGGTGGTCGACGTGATGGCGCTGATGGGCGATTCGATCGACAACATCAAGGGCGTCCCCGGTATTGGCGAGAAAACCGCGACCGCGCTGATCAAGCACTTCGGCTCGCTCGACAAGCTCTACGCCCACGTCCCGGAGGTCGAAACGATTGTGGGGCTGCGCGGCGCGAAACGAATCGCCGCGCTCCTGGCGGAGCATCGCTCCAGCGCCGAACTTGCACGCAAGCTCGTCAGTATAGACACCGCCGCGCCGGTCGAGGCCGACGTCAGCGCGCTCGATTGGCCCGGCATCGACGAGCGTGCGGTGAGCGAACTGCTACGCGAACTGGAGTTCCACTCGCTGCTCAGCGAACTGACGCCGGCGCAAGCGTCGCTGCCGACGGGCGGCGCGCAAAGGCGCGAGCTCGAGGTTACGGCCGCGGAGGTGCCTGCGCTGATCGCGCGACTCGCGCACGCGCCGCGCCTCGCGCTCTATCTGGAAGACGGCGAGGCTCGCCCCGAGACTCCTGCGGATGAATCGGACACGGAAGGATCGCCGGAGACCAACGGCTCGCGCGAACCCACCGCTTCATTAGACTTCAATGCCGGGGCCAAAGTGGGCGGCACTGTGAAAGCGAGCGCGGGGCCAAATTCCTCCAGCAGCGCACGGCTCAAGATTGGCGCGGAGGGCGAAAACGAAACTTACGGGTTGGCAGGTGCGAGTATCGCAGCGGCGGCGCCGCTGCTCAGCGCGGCCACTCCGCCCAGGAGCGTTCACGACCTCAAGGAGCATCTGTGGCGCCTGAAAAGCGGCTACGGCGTCGAGCTTGCGGGCGTCGATTTCGACACGATGCTCGCCGGGTTCCTGGTCAACCCGGGGCGGGCCGAGCCGTCGCTCATCAATCTCTATCACGACTACCTGGCGCCGCTCGGCGGTAATCGCGATCCCGGCTCCGAGCCGGAACTGATCGCCGCGCTGCGCAAGGCGCTGATGCCGAAGCTGGCGGAGAATGGCCTCGAGTCGCTGTTCAGCGATATCGAATTGCCGGTCGCGCGCATCCTGGGCGAAATGGAAGAGACGGGAATCGCGGTCGACGGCGCGGCGCTCAAAGCGATCTCGGCCGAGCTGGGCGCGAAGCTCGAGCGCATGGAACAGAATTGCTATCTACTCGCCGGCCGCCAGTTCAATCTCAACTCGCCGATTCAACTGCGCCAGGTGCTCTTCGACGATCTCAAGCTCTCGGCCAAGGGACTCAAGAAAACCAAGGGCGGGTTCTCGACCGACGCCGACACGCTGGAGAAGCTCGCCGCCGTGCATCCGCTGCCCCGCGAACTCCTCCAGTACCGCGCGATCGCGAAGCTCAAATCGACCTACAGCGACGCGCTGCCGCAACTTATCGACCCGGCGACGGGGCGGCTCCATACCTCGTTCCATCAGGCGCTGACGGCGACCGGCCGGCTGAGCTCCACCGAGCCGAACCTGCAGAACATCCCCACCCGCACCGAGGAAGGCCGGCGCATCCGGCGCGCCTTCGTCGCCGCCCCGGGATGCCTGATGCTGTCGGCCGATTACTCGCAAATCGAGTTGCGCGTGCTGGCTCATCTCTCGGGCGACCCGACCCTGATTGACGCCTTTCGCCGTGGCGAAGATATCCATGCCCGCACCGCCGCCGAGGTGTTGGGTCGCAAGCCCGACGATGTCGACGCCGAGGCGCGGCGCCTGGCCAAAGTTATCAACTTCGGGATCATCTACGGGATGGGTCCGCAGCGGCTTGCGGGCGAGCTTGGAATCAGCCTCAAGGAGGCTTCTGAGTACATCAAGCGTTACTTCGAGCGGCTCCCCGGCGTCCATACGTATCTGGAGAAATCGCTGGCCGAGGCGCGCGAGCGGGGATGGGTCGCCACGATGTACGGACGGCGGCGTTACCTGCCCGAGCTGAACTCGCCGCAGGGCGGAGCGCGAGCGCAGGCGGAGCGAATAGCGATCAACACGCCGCTTCAGGGGACGGCCGCCGATCTCATCAAATTGGCGATGATCCGCCTGGATGCGGCGATAAAAAGGCAAAAGTGGACCGCGCGGATGCTCCTGCAGGTGCATGACGAGCTGCTTCTCGAACTGCCGCATGCCGAGCGCGAGCCGGTGTCGGAGGCGGCGCGGCGCGAGATGGAAGGGGTGGCAGAGCTGCGCATTCCGCTCAAGGTTGAGCTCAAATGGGGTCCCAACTGGGCCGAGTTGGAGGGCCGTCGAGGCTAGTGGGCCTGAATTTTGCCCGATCGACCCGCGTCTAACCCATTGAACAAGCCAATCCGCCAAAACGGGGACGAAGCCGAGCTCATCGAGCGGGCCAAAGGGGGGGACACCAAGGCGTTTGGCATCCTGATCGAGCGTTATCAGCGGCGAGTCATCGGAGTCGCGATGGCGGTGGTTCATGATCAGGAAGATGCGCTGGAGTTGGCTCAGGAGAGTTTCGTACGTGCTTTTGAAAACATCGGCAAATTCGAATCGCGCTCGAGCTTCTCGACCTGGCTGTACCGGATTGCCGCCAACATCGCGATTGATTTTCGCCGCCGCGAGCGCCGCCATCCGACGATGCGCGGTGAGGAAGCCGAAACCGAGATCCAGCGGCTGCCGAGCAAGCTCGGCGATTCATTCAAGGAAACGCAACGCAGCGAAATGGCTCAGCGCATCAAGGATGCGCTCGGACAGTTGACGCCGGAACATCGGGCCGCGATACTTCTACGTGAGGTCGAAGGCCTGTCGTACGATGAAATAAGCGATGTGTTGCAGTGCCCACGAGGAACCGTGATGAGCCGGTTGCACTATGCCCGCAACCACCTGCGCGAAATCCTCAAGGATTTGGCCGAGGATTAAGGCACTAATGGCTCCCAACATCATGGCTCAATGTGATGATATCGCTCCGCTCCTGGGGACCTTCGAAGATGGCGAAC
The DNA here is from genome assembly GCA_963815255.1 of uncultured delta proteobacterium. Lineage (GTDB taxonomy): Bacteria > Desulfobacterota > Binatia > Binatales > Binataceae > JAKAVN01. The sequence continues at coordinate 11,533 of CAWFGH010000010.1, forward strand.
TCCCGCCGCATGAGATGCAGGAGGTCGCCCGCCACCTCGCAGGCTGCGCAAATTGTGAAGAGACGCTGGCCGGCTATTCCAACGTAGGCCGACTGCTGCGCGAGGCGGCGACCGCTCCGGCGCTCGAAGGCTTCGCGATCGCCGTGCAGGCCCGTATCGAGCAACTGCGCCCGCCGCTTCGAGTGCGCCTGGGCCGCTGGTTCGGGGCTCATCGCGAACGTTTCGGGGGCGGCATGGCTGTGGCGTTCGCGATGGCGGCCGCGGCGATACTGACCGTAGTCATCACCACTCCGTTCGCGCGCAACATGGTCGGCGCGGGAAGCCACGTCACACAGCTGGCGACGCGCAACGCGCGAGCGCTCGCAGGCGATACTGCGAAATCTTCTGCAGCGATCGCCTCCGCCACCAGCGGCGAGCCGAGCACGATCATCTCGAAGCTCGAGAGTTCCAACCCCGACGTCGCCGTATGGAGCGAGCCAAGCCAGGACACCACCGTCATCTGGCTGCCCGATCAACAACACTGACTATGCATCGTTTGAAGATTCCTTCACTAACGGCGCTTTTAGTAGTGCTGTTCGCGATGGGCGCGCAGGCGCAGCCCACTCCAGCAACGCAGCCGCAAGTGCCCAAGGCACCGCAGTCACCCAACGACAAGGCCGCCCCCGCAGCGCACGCCGGGCAATCCAAGGCGCCGAACCGTCAGCGGATCATCCTACTGCACGTCGACGAGGTAATCGCGGCGGATACGGGTGAGGGAATCGACGAGCGGCTTTTGCCGATGGGCGGGCGGCTGGAGTCGCTCTTCCGCTACACGACTTACCGCCTCATCAGCCATCAGGTCGGCCGCACTGAGTGCGGACGGTCGGCAGCGTTCACGCTGCCTGGCGGATGGATCGTCCACGTCGAGCCGAGCGCCGTGCGCGACAATATGATCGCGATGGAACTGATGCTGTTTCAGGGCGCGCGGCCGATGATGACAACCGACGTGCGGATGCGCAATCACGGGATGTTAATCATCGGCGGCCCGCACTATCAGCAGGGGATGCTGATAATCCCGATCGGCGCCGACGCGCCCGAATTGGCGATGCCGCCCGGTCCGATACCGGTTAGCCCTGAAGGCACGATGCCCGAGATGATGCCCGAGACGACCGCGCCGGGGGCGTCGACCCCCGACCCTAGCGACGCGGGCTCACCCGAAGCAAGCCATCCCGATACCCCTCCACCGCCGGACGTCCCTAATCCGTAGCGAGCTTCTTTTTTGTGAGTCCTCGGCCATGACGGTTAAGTCCGGTGGCTGGCGGCCTTCAACAATCGCCTCGACGATTCGCGGCGAGAAACCCGCGGAGGAATCAACCTACAGCCCAACCGAGGCACCCCAACGCCTTTGGAAGATAGATGGGGTCTTTCCTATTCAGAGCACAATCGGCTTTCTGCGTTTTTGGGTGACGATCCAAACGATTGCCGAGAGGATGACAAGAGAGGCGAAATATGGAGCTCCATAGAACAATGCCGTCCTGGCAAAACGGCTGCCTACAGATAGAGCGAATGAGACGGCGACCGCAATGAGGGCCATCTGTGAACAAGCCGGACGAAGGTTCGACCCCCCTTCACGTCGGGAGAAGATTCGAACCGCGAGCGCAGTCGCCGACTGGTCGTTAGGCGTGGATATGTCGTGCAGCAGGCGCAACGTATTCATCCGCCCTGAGAGACTGACTAAGTAGTCTCTTGTTTCGCTGAGCGTCCTTGCAGCACCAAAGATTACCGCAGGCAGGACTAAGAGCAACAATGTGAAGCAGATGAATGAGCCTATCGAGGACCATCGTCTGCGAAAAAACAAATAGACGAGCGGAGCGAACGCAAGCGGTTTTATAAGGATTGATGCCGCCAACAAAGCGCCGCCTGGCAACGCCCTCGATTCATTCGCGAAGACTAGTCCCCATGCGGTCATAGCGAGCACGAGGAGGTCGATCTGGCCTTTGTCGAAGCTCGGAAGAATAAACCGCGTGCAAAGAAATAACGGTACCACTATCAAATCGGCGCGAAGCTTTGATGCCGCGCCGAACAGGAGACGACCACTTCCCAATATTAGCGCCGGGAGGGCGGCGCCCATGCTTATCAGGAACCATAAAGCCTGAGCCCAATGAACCGGCAGCCAGCCGAACGGAATGAAGAACACGGCATAAATCGGCGCGTATTGAAACGGGTTCAGTGCATCCAAATCGTAAATACGTTGATCAAGGACGGCTCGCAAACCCGCGTCTCTATAAATATAAAAGTCATTCTGCCAGCGGATGACCGCAGAGATGGCGAAGCCGAGCAAGTAGATTCCGACAACAATCCAGGCTGCCTGGATTGATCGTCTGTCGCTTAATGACTCCTTGATGGAACGTGAAAACATCGACTTCTCCGCGCTGCGGAGCCAACCTGTGCCGCGCGTGCTAGCGAAGACCTCCGCTCCTTAAGGTATGCGGTGCAAGTTCGCTTCTTCGAGCTCTTCAGTCACGGTATTGGGTGAAGGTCCCTTAAAAATTCTTTAGCTGACGCGCGCTGAGGTTAGCGCGGCGCCATCCGGAGCGCGCCGTCGAGCCGGATCGTCTCGCCATTGAGCATCGGGTTCTCGACGATATGACGCGCGAGCGCCGCGTACTCGCTCGGCCGTCCCAGGCGCGACGGAAACGGAATCGACGCTTCGAGCGCCTTGCGCGCCGGCTCCGGCAACAGACCGAGCATCGGGGTCTCGAAAATTCCCGGCGCGATGGTGCAGACGCGGATGCCGAGCGAGGCCAGGTCGCGCGCGACCGGCAGTGTCAGGCTGACCACGCCGCCCTTAGAGGCCGCGTAGGCCGCCTGCCCAATCTGGCCGTCATACGCCGCGATCGAGGCGGTGTTGATGATGACGCCGCGCTCGCCCTCGCTGTTGGGCTGATTCTTCGCCATCCGCGCCGCCGCAATCCGGATCATGTTGAAGGTCCCGACCAGGTTTATCTGGATCACCTTGTTGAACAGGTCGAGCGAGTGCGGTCCGTCCTTGGAGAGTGTCCGCGACGCGCGTCCGATGCCGGCGCAGTTGACCGCGATATGCAAGGTGGCGAAGTGCTCCGCCGCTTTCGCGACCGCCGTCTCGACCTCAGCGCCTGAAGTGACGTCGGCGGCAACGAACAGCCCCTTGGCGCCGAAGCTCTCGGCGACTTTCGCGCCGGGCGATGACGGCAGATCGAGAATCGCCACTTTCGCGCCGCGTTCGGCGAATTCCTGCGCGGTCGCCGCGCCCAGTCCCGAACCGCCGCCGGTAATTACTGCCACTGCGTCTTTGAGATTCATCTCGACCTCGCTGTGCGCTCACTCTGAATGGGCATCGCGGATATACTCCGGGCGTCCCTGTAATTTCAATCGCGCCGCACAGCGGAGAAATGGAGGATATCCCTCAGGCGTGGAGCAGTTCGCGCAGGACGTAGGGCAGGATTCCGCCGTGGCGCATGTACTCGACCTCCTCCGGCGTGTCGATTCGCGCCAAGACCTCGAACTCGCGCGTGCGGCCGCCATCGCTGACGCACACCTTGAGCTTCTGGCGCCGCGTGACGCCCGCCGCCAGCCCTTCGATCGAGTAGCTCTCGCGCCCCGTTAGCTCCAGGCTCTTGCGCGTCTCGCCGCCGGTGAACTCCAGCGGCAACACGCCCATCCCGACCAGGTTGCTGCGATGGATCCGCTCGAAGCTCTCCGCGATCACCGCGCGCACGCCGAGCAACTGCGTGCCCTTGGCGGCCCAGTCGCGCGAGCTACCCGAGCCGTACTCCTTGCCCGCGATTACGATCAGCGGCACGCCCTCGGCGCGGTAGCGCTCGGAGGCCTCGAAAATCGTCATGCGTTCGCCGTCGGGCAGATGCACCGTGAAGCCGCCCTCGACGCCCGGCACCAACTCGTTGCGGAGGCGAATGTTGGCGAAGGTCCCGCGCACCATCACTTCATGATTACCGCGGCGCGCGCCGTAAGAATTGAAGTCGCGCGGCTGTACGCCATGGGCGATCAGATACTTGCCGGCCGGCGTGTCGGGCCCGATCGATCCGGCGGGCGAGATGTGATCGGTGGTCACGCTGTCGCCGAGCATCGCCAGCACGCGCGCGTCCTCTATATCGCCGACCGGCGGCGGCGTCGCGCCAACGCCGTCGAAGAACGGCGGCGCCTTGACGTACAGCGAATCCTTGTCCCAGCGGAACAGATCGCCCTCGGGCACCTTCAGCCCGCGCCAATGCTCGTCGCCCTCGAAGACGTGGCCGTACTCCTTGCGAAACATCGCGGAATCGATCGAACCTGCTACCGCTTCGCCGATTTCGCGCGTTGACGGCCAGATGTCGCGCAGGTGAACCGGGTTGCCCTGCTTATCGTTGCCCAGCGAATCGCGATTGGGATCGAAGTCCATCGTGCCCGCGATCGCGTACGCGACCACCAGCGGTGGCGAGGCGAGATAGTTGAAGCGCACGACCGGGTTGATGCGCCCCTCGAAGTTGCGATTGCCGCTCAGCACCGCGCATGCGACCAGGTCGCCCTGCTTGACCGCCGCCGCGATCGCCTCAGGCATCGGGCCGCTGTTGCCGATACAGGTCGTGCAGCCGTAGCCGACCAGATTGAATCGCAGCCGCTCGAGGTACTCGGTAAGGCCCGCGCGCTTGAGATAGTCGGTGACCACTTTCGATCCCGGCGCGAGGCTGGTCTTGACCCACGGCTTGACGCTGAGCCCGCGCTCGACCGCCTTCTTCGCCAGCAGCCCCGCGCCCAGCATCACCGACGGATTCGAGGTGTTGGTGCAGCTTGTGATCGCGGCGATCACCACCGCGCCCTGCGCGAGATCGAATTGCTCGCCGTCCTCGCCCGTCACTTTGACGCTATGGCCCAGCGCGCCGAGTTCACTGAGAGGGATCGGCTGATGCGGCGCCGCGGCGGGCGGCCCACCCTCGCTTAGCCATTTGCTGATCCGGTCCGGATCGATTCCGTCGTGATTGCTGACTTCCTTGGCCAGCTCGCGGCGGAACTCGCTCTTGGAGTCCCGCAGCCGCACGCGGTCCTGCGGACGGCGCGGCCCGGCCATGCTCGGCTCGACCGTGCTGAGGTCGAGCTCCAGCGTGTCGGTGAAAACAGGATCAGGCGAGTCGGCCGTGCGGAAAAGCCCCTGCGCCTTGCAGTAGGCCTCGATCAGCCGCACCTGCGGCTCGGCGCGGCCCGTGAGGCGCAGGTATTCCAGGGTCTGGTCGTCGACCGGAAAGAATCCGATCGTCGCGCCGTACTCGGGCGACATGTTGCCCAGGGTGGCTCGGTCGGCGACGCTCAGGCTGCCGAGCCCGCTGCCGAAGTACTCCACGAACTTGTTGACCACCCCGCGCTTGCGCAGCATCTGCGTGACCGTCAACACCAGGTCGGTCGCGGTCGCCCCCGCACGCATCGCGCCGGTGAACCTGAAACCGATCACCTCGGGAATCAGCATCGGGATCGAGCGCCCGAGCATCGCGGCCTCGGCCTCGATTCCGCCCACACCCCACCCTACAACGCCGAGTCCGTTGATCATCGTGGTATGCGAGTCGGTGCCAAGCAGCGTGTCGGGATAGGCCTGGCCGTCGGACGAGGTGAAGACGACCGGCGCGAGATACTCCAGGTTGACCTGATGCACGATACCGGTGTCGGGCGGGACCACGCGGAAGTTGTTGAAGGCGCCCTGGCCCCAGCGCAGAAACAAGTAGCGCTCGCGGTTGCGCTCGAACTCCATCTGGGCGTTGATCTCGAAGGACTTGGCGGTGCCGAAGCTGTCGACCTGCACCGAATGGTCGATCACGAGATCGGCGGGCTGGATTGGATTGATCCGCGAGGGGTTGCCGCCCAGGCGCTTGATCGCGTCGCGCATCGCGGCCAGGTCGGCCACCACCGGCACGCCGGTGAAATCCTGGAGCAGCACGCGCGCCGGCATGAAAGAGAACTCGCGCTCGCCCGGCTGCGGCTGCCAGTGCCCGACCGCCTCGACCTGGTCGGCGGTGACGACGACGCCGTCCTCGCGGCGCAGCACGTTCTCGAGCATCACCTTGATCGAATACGGCAGGCGCGCGAGCGCGAAGCCCCGCCGCTCGAGCGCCGGGAGGCTGAAGATCGTGTATTTGCGGCCGCCGACGTTGAGCGCGGTGCGCGCACCGAAACTGTCTTTAGTCATGGTTCGGGCCGGGTCCTTTCCGGAAAATCACGCGCATCGGCACCGCTAATCGGCGCGGGGCGCGGCTGTGGGTTCAAGATAGCGTGGCGCTTCGATCTTCGCCAAGGCGCGTACACGTTAGTTCCGCGGCAATTCGCTAGGGCAACTCGCGCAGCACTCTGCCGTCCTGGGCGTAAAAGTTGAGTCCTGCTTCGCCTTGGCCGTCGACACCGATCACGGCACGCGGACGGTCGCTGGTATCCAGCAGGCGCACGGTCGGAACTCCGTCGGTGCTGATCTCAAGCGATAGCCTGAGCTTGTTGGTGGTATCATAGAGCCGTACGGTCGGCGCACCGTAGTTATCGACGACGATTTGGGCGCGGGGATGGTTGTCGCGATCGTACATCGCGAAGCCCGCCTGGCCGTCGTCGTTCACGTCGATTTTCGCCCGCAGCTTGCCAGCCGCGTCGAGCAAAACGAATTCCGAGGCGGTCACGACTCGCCGCGGCGCGGAGGTATCGCTCTTGGTGACCGGCGTAGCGGCTGTCACGGTCCGCGAGCGGCAAACCCCGCTGGTCAGTGCCCCGCCGATCAATCCGCCCGCGAAAACCAGCACGCCGTAGAGCCATAACGTCTTGTTCATAGGCACGATCTGAGCCGCAGGCACGGTGGGAATGCAAGCATCGCGCGCGTTCGCAAAAGAGGCCGCTCGCGAGCGGCCCCTACGCCGGAACAACCCATTGAAGAGGAGTTTCGTGCACCGCGTTCTGTCATTCTTTGCAGGGGCCGTTCGTGAACAGTGAACAGCCCTTTCTTTTTCCGGACGCGTCCTCACGGCGCGCGATCCGGCGGGCGCATCGCGTAGACCCGCGTCAGCTTGACCTCGAGCTCGATCACCTGGCGCGGATTTCCGCTTTGCGCCGCGCGCGCAGGGCGCAAGCTGCCCGCCACCTCGCGCGCCACGCCGTAAACGATCGCGGCCGCGCCGTCGGCGCGCCAGGTCGTGAACGCTACGCGCGGGTTGGCCGCAATATCGCGCCTGCGCAGCGTGTTGTCGTAGATGACGAGATGCATCCGGACGCCGTCGAGGCGCGCATGCACCGGCGCGATATGCGGGCCACCGCTTTCACCCGTCGTCGCCATCGCAACCAACCGCACGCTCTCCCAGAACTCGACGAACTCCTCCGCTCTCATCTGGCGCGCCGGATAGGCGAGCGAATCCGCCGCCGCGGGGCCGGCCGACGCGGCGCTGCAATCGATAAGCTTTTGCAGAGCCTGCAAATCCGCCGAGCGCCCGCCGTGCGAGCTCTTGTCGTCACGTGTCATCGTGCCGCTTCTCCTCACTCGAGTCCGCTCGCTGACTCGCTTCGCTTGAACTAGGAATCCTCTTCGGCCATTCGAAGCGACACGAGTCCGCCGCTTGATGGAGTTTTTTTCAGTCATCCTGCGCGAAGGCTGCCGGAGTCGAAGGAGGTCGCGCGGTCCTCGGCGCGTAAATCCAGCGATGTCACGTTATCCTGAACCTCAGCTACGCCGCGTCGGTGAGGCTCTCTTCTTTTTGTCATCCCGAGCGAAGGCTGCCGGAGTCGAGGGACCCCGGATCCCTTTGTGCCGAGACCCTAGCAACGTGCGCTCAGAAGATCGGGGTCCTTCGACTCGCGCAGCGCTCACTCAGGATGACAGAAGAAGGAGCTTTCGCTCAATAAACTCACTGGCAGAAAAGGCACCTGCGGCTTACCTTGCGGCGCTTTCCGAATAAATTCAAAAATTCTCACGACGACAATTTGTTTTAAGCTACTTACTAATGGGATGTTGCGTTAGCGGCGGGCTGACGCGCGTGACGGCGCCGGGCCGGGCAAGCCGTCGTAGACAAGCGCGCGGCCGTCGGAATGGAAACCCATCGCGGCCAGCGCACCGACCCGCGTCGAGGCAAGTGCTGGCGCGCCGTCGATCGTCTCGACCATCACTTTGCGCCTGAGCTCGATAAGCGCTCCCACGGCGGCCGAGAAGGCCTCGTCATCGAGCGCGTCGAGGCTGACTAGTGCGCGTCCCGCAAGTCCGAGCATCACGCGCCCGCCCCGCAACACGACGAAGTTGCCAGCCTCGCGCGCGATGCCGCATCCGGGCAGCACCGCACCGTAGGGATTGGCCGGATCGGCGGCGCTGAGCGCCACCGGATGCTCGCGCGCGGGGTTGAGATTGCGTGACTGCGCGAGCATTTCGAGCGCGGCGGGAAGTGCGTATTGCTCGCCCGAGAGCGCGCGAACGAAATAGCCGCGCCGGATCAATCCTGCGTACTCCATCCTGCGAAGCGCAAACGAGATTTCGTGCCACGCCATCGGCTCGCTCTCAAGTCCGAGCATTTCGCGCGTCACGATTCCGTTGCGCTTGAGCAGCGTCTCGGCGCGCTCGCGCGCCAAGTCGCGGGCCAAGTCGCGTGCGATGTCGCGTTCCGAGGCGCGTGCGTCAGCGCGCGCCTCGGAACGTGTCTCGCCGCTGCGAGGCGTCGCCGTCGCTGCCCCCATGACCGCGGTCGCGGGGGCAGCGACGGCGCTGCCGATAGCCGTGCCTGCGCCGGGCACGTGCGCTGCCGCTTGCGCGCCAGCGCCGGTGCCCAACGCCGACCAGCGTCCGGTCACGCTGGAGCGCAGACGCGCGCGCAGCGCCGCGTCGTGGCGGGCGCGGCGATGGGCTCCCGGGGCCATCGCACGCACCGCCTCGGGCGCAGCCCACAACAGGCGGAGCGGCGCGAAACTATCATTGGAGACGCGGCCGGCGGCCGCGAGGCGCCATAGCGCCGCGAGCGCCGTCCGCTCCGCCAGCCCGGCGCGCTCGGCGAGTTGGTCGAGATACTGCGCACCGCCCGCGGCGAGCGCGAGAAAAACCCGCTGCTCGTCGCGGTCGGTAAATTCGGCGGCGGCGGAGTTCGCCGCCGCTTCATCGAAGCGCGCGGCGCCGGCGCGCCGGCGGCGCAGGAACGTGATTCGCGCCGGCACCTCGTCAGCGGCGTCCTCGCCCGGAACCGCCGCCCAGACCACTTCGCCGCCAAGACAAAGCAGGTCGAGCCATTCGGGGCGATAGCCGGGAATTCGCGCCGGCAGGATCGCACGCTCCCACAACTCCGGGCTGAGCGCGACGCCGGAGAGCTGTTCCAGCACGGCGGCGACGCCGGATTGGTCGGCCGCGATTCCCGCGCCGCCCACATGATTCCATCGCATCCGAAAGGCGGCGTACTCGTGGTCGGCGCACGGCTCGGTTTCGGCGCGCAGCCGGCTAAGGGTCAAGCGATGGATTTTCTCCAGGTTGTAGCGGTCGCACCATTGCTCAGGGCTGGCCGTGACGGCTCCGGCGGTGACGGCGCGGCCACGCGATGCGCCGAGCGCCGCGCGGCGCGGTGTGAAGTGCCCGCGGAAGATCAGCCCCTTGGCTTCGAGCGCGAGCAGATGCTTCTCCAGTGTGGCCGGCGCCATCTTCAAACGCTCGGCCAGTTCCGCGATCTCGACCGGTCCCGACGTTGCCATCGCGCGACGCACGATTTCGCGCTCGGCGTCGTCCGCTTCCAGAGCGGGCGCGCCGGATACCTCGACGGGCGGCGGCGCTTCGGCGTGGCGCTCGAAAATTGCTTCGGGATAGGCGGCCGCAAAGAGCGCGGCATCTTCACTTGCAATCAGCATCTCGGGCGCGCCGGAAGAAAAGCGCGCGCGCACTATGCGGCCCTCGCGCTCAAGCGCGGAAAGCATCGCGTTCGCCTCGCCCGCGACGCGTTCCTCCAGGGCGCCGGCCGCGAGCGCGCCGTGCGCGCGAATCAATTGGTAAAGTTCGTCGCGATCGCGCGCGCGGCGCGCCATCGCACGGCCACTTACCTCGGCCTCGACGCCCTCGACCGCTTCGGCGGCGAGCATCGCGGACAGGTCTTCGGTGCGCAGCACGTCTTCGGCCATCGCGCGGTTGAGCGAGACGGTGCGGCTGCGCCTGTTGGCGCGCTCGCCGTCGTCGAGGAACGAGTAGTCCCACGCGAGCAGGATCCGATGGGTGAAGACCGAGGGCGCAATCGCGTCGACGGTCACGACCCGCGTCGCGCCCTGCTCAATCGCGCGGAGCAGTTCTTCAATACGGCCGATATCGGTCGATTCGGTGAGGCACTCGTGCATCGTCTCGGTGGCGATGAAGTGGGCGGGCAATTCGACGTCGGGCGGGCGATTTTCCAGGCACGCCTCGCGCCCGGGGAAAATCGCGGCGGCGATTTCTTGCGAGCGCAGGCGCTGGATCCACGCCGGCACCTTGCGCCCACGCGACGAACGCATGACCGCGAGCGCGCGCGTCGCGACGTGACGCATGCGCACCTCAAACATCGGCGCGGCCAGCAGCGCCTGTTCGAGCACGCGGCGCACCGTGCGCGAAGAAATCATCGCCATCAGCGACTCGAGCGGAAAGCTATGGCGCGCGTTGAGGGCGAGCAGCACCGCGTCATCGATCGCGGAGGCCTGGATTTCGAAGTCGAACGACTGACAAAGGCGTTTGCGGAGCGCCAGTCCCAGCCCGCGGTTGACGCGCATCCCGAACGGCGAGTGAATCACCACCTGGGTTCCGCCAAGACCGTCGAAGAAGCGCTCGACCACGATCGTGCGCTGGTTGGGTATCGCGCCGAGCGCACTGTGGCCGCGGCGCACGTAGTCGATCGCCTGGCGCGCCGCGCGCTCGTCCATCGCACATTCTCCGGAAAGAAACGCGGCGGCGGCGGCTTCATCGCCGCGCGCGATACGCTCGAAGATTTCACCGCGCAGCTCCGACACTTCGGAAGAGAGCGCGGGCGAGCGCCCCGCCGCCTCGGTCTGCCAGAACGGCAGCGACGGCGCCATCCCGGGCGCCGGCTCGACCAGGAAACGGTTGCGCGAAATTCCGAGCACCCGCCACGGCATCGAGCCGAGCGCGAAGATGTCGCCGCGCGAGGACTCCTGGGCGAAGTCCTCTTCGACGTCGCCTATTTTGCGCCCCTGCGATTCGATCACGACGTCGAGGTTGCCGCTTTCCGGAATCGTGCCGCCCGAGGTGATCGCGGCCATACGCGCGCCGCGCCGTGCGCGCACGCGCGCGCCGGTTCGGTCGTAAAAGATTTTCGGCGCCGCGCCCTGGATCCGCGCCGGCAGTTCAGCCGCCATCTGATCGAGCAAATGGGCGAGCGAGGCGCGGTCAAGGTCGGCGAAGTTGTATGCGCCGCGCAGCAGGCGCAGCAGGTCGGCCTCGCCGATTTCGTCGTCTTCGGCGGCGATCGCAACGATTTGCTGCGCCGCGACGTCGAGGCATCCGGTGGGAATCTCGACCTCGTCGAGCCGCCCGTGGCGAATCGCGCGCACCGCGGCAGCACATTCGAGCAGGTCGTCGAGCGTGAGCGCGAACAGGCGCCCTTTCGGCGTCGCGTCGAGTTGATGGCCCGAGCGGCCAATCCGCTGGATCGCGGCCGAGATGCTCTTGGGCGTGTCGATCTGGCAGACCAGCTCGACCGCGCCGACGTCGATACCCAACTCCAGCGACGAGGTCGCGACCAGCGCGCGCAGCTCACCGCGCTTAAGCCGCTGCTCGGCCTCCAGCCGCTCGGCGCGCGCGAGACTTCCGTGATGCGCCAGCACGGCGTCGTTGCCGAGGCGCTTTTGCAGGTTGAGCGCGATCCGCTCGGCCCATCGGCGGCTCAACGTGAAGACCAGGGTCGTACGATGCTCCCTGACCAGTGCGGCGACCGCGTCGTACATCGCCTCCCAGTGCTGATGGGTCGCGAGCGCGCCCAGGTCAGGCCCCGGCGCGATCACTTGGAGGTCCATCCGGCGCGCGCGATCCTCAGACCCTTGGGCGTGCACCACTTTGACCGCGCGCGGGCGGCGCGCGCCGTCCGCATCGGTGTCCGAGCCAGCGAGAAACCCGGCCAGCCGCTCGATAGGGTTGAGTGTCGCGGAGAGCCCGATCCGCGCGGGACGCGGCGCGCCGGTCGCGCGCACCATCCGCTCCAGCCGTTCCAGCGTGAGCATCAGATGCGCGCCGCGCTTGTTGGGCGCGAGCGCGTGCAACTCATCCACGATCACGTAGCGCACGGCGCTTAAGCTTTGACGAAAGCGCGGCGAGGTCAGCAGGATGAACAGCGACTCGGGCGTGGTGACGAGGATATGGGGCGGTCGGCGAAGCATCGCGGAGCGCTCGTTGGCGGGAGTATCGCCGGTGCGGAGCCCCGCTCGCACTTCAAGTATTGGTTTAACTTCATCGGGATCCCGTCCAGCCGCTGCCATTCGATGCGCCGTCTGGCGAATTCCGGCCAGCGGCTCTTCGAGGTTGACCCGGATGTCGTTGGCGAGCGCCTTGAGCGGCGAGACGTAGAGTACCGAAACGTGGTCGCCGAGTTCGCCGCGCTCGGCATCGCGGAACAGCCGGTCGATAGCCCACATGAAGGCGGCGAGCGTTTTGCCGCTGCCGGTGGGCGCGCACAGCAGCACGTCATGGCCGGGCGGCGCGTCGCATCCGGCGATCACCGGCCATCCCAGGGTTTGCGCCGGCGAGGGATTGCCGAAGCGTTCGGCGAACCAGGCGCGAACGGCGGGATGAAAAGCGTCGAGCACTGAAATCATTGTTCAGTAATTATAGCATCTGACTTGAGGCTGCCAAAAAAGGGAGGCGCGCCGCGCAGATGACCTTCCCCTACTCTCTTCCCGAGCTTGACCTCAGCGCTCCATTTGACCGCTACCGTGCCGTCGTGCTTCCGGAATGGATCGATCTCTACGGCCACATGAACATGGCCGTGTACGTAACCGTCTTTGATCAGGCGGCCGACGTGATGTGTGCTCTGCTCGGAGTGGGCCCGCTCTACACGCAGCACGAACTCGGCATGGTGTTCGTGCTCGAAACCCATCTCACCTACGCGCGCGAGCTCCGTCTCGGTGCGCCATTGCGGGTCACTTCACAAATTCTCGATTACGACGCCAAGCGCCTGCATCTCTTTCATCATATGTATCATGGCGACGAGGGATGGCCGGTCGCGACCAACGAAGTGCTCATGATCAACGTCGACTACAAGACGCGGCGGACCGCGCTGTGGCCGGATGAGACGATGCGCCGGCTCGGTCTGATGGCGGCCGCGCATCGGGCGTTGCCCAGGCCTGAAAATGCCGGGCGCATTATCGGCATCAAGCATCGGCATTAAGAGTGACCGCAGCCGCATCCAAAGCCGGCGACGTCCAGAAATAAAAGCGCTAGTAGATACCGGGAATCAGGCGCGAGGTCCTGGCGCAGTACGTCTCGTACTCGTCGCCAAACTGCGAGCGCAGCAGCCGCTCTTCCGCACGGATGCGCGCGAGCAGCGGCAGCATCGTGAGTGCAGTGAGCAGCACGCCGAGACCCGAACGAAACGCCAGGCCCCATCCGAGCGAGTTGACGAACAACCCCAGGTAGCTGGGATGCCGGATCAGACCATAGACGCCGTTGGTGACCAGCGTGTGCCCGGGCTGGATCGCGACCAACCCGCTGAAGCGGTTGCCGAGCACAAAGACCGGCCAGAGCCGCAGCGCACCACCGGCAGCGAAGAGAACGACACCGAGCCATCGGATCGTATCGCCGTCGATGGTCCAGAAGTCGATGCGGTCCGTGTAGGCCGGCAGATAGGCGTCCAGCAGCCCAAGCACTCCAAAAGCTGCGAGGACCCAGCGGTTGTCACGATCCTCGCGCACACCGGGGCTCACATTTCCGCCGGCGAAAAGCGCCACGCCCGACAGAGCGAAGAGTACGATCGCGAGCGCGGTCAGCGGCAGGGAGGAGAAGAACGCCGCAAGCCCGCCCCGGCCGATGACGGCCACTGCAAAATAGGCAGCGGTGCCGATGAGAACGAGCGTCCATCTGACGGCTGATGTCATCATCGCCGGTTCGCCTGCTACGTTCTTAGTAGCAACCGTCCTGCCGTCAGGAGAAGAAACATGCCTCACACGATAGCCGAAATGCGAGCGCTCGCGGAGCAGTGGATTGCGGCTTGGAACGCTAGAGATCTAGGACGGATCATGGATCACTACGCGGCAGATGTTGAGTTTGAGGCGAATACGGTCGTTCGTCGTTGGCAGAAAGCCGACGGCAAACTCCTCGGTCTCGCTGAACTCCGCGAGCATTTCCGGCTTGGATTGGAACTTGTCCCTAACCTGCATTTCGAGCTGGAAGATATGTTCTCGGCCCCAAGCGGCTACGCCGTACTGTATCGCCGCGAAAATGGCAATCGGGTGCTGGACGTGGTTGAGCTTGATCATGAAGGAAAGGCGCGGCGCGTGAAGGCCTTCTACGCCGCGGAGCAGAAGTAACCTTCCGTGCTCGCAGGACAACTCGCACTTGTTGCCGCCGCTGTGTTTACCGGGGCAGCAGTATACGTGAACGTCGCCGAGCAACCCTCGCGTCTGGAGCTCGATGACGGGGCGCTGCTGACAGAATGGAAATCCGCCTATGGGCGTGGCCTGGTGATGCAGGCACCGATCGCGCTCGTCGGGTCTCTCCTGGGCTTATTGGCGTGGTGGCAAACGAACGACTGGCGCTGGCTTTTCGGCGCGATGGTCCTGGTTGCCAACTGGCCCTACACGCTGTTCGCCGTCATGCCGGCCAACCGGCAGCTCAAGGCTATCGGCCCGGCAAGCGCGGGATCGACAAGCCGCACGCTAGTTAAACAATGGGGCAGATTGCACGCCGTACGTTCCGCGCTCGGCGTCGCCGCGACGCTCATCTTCCTGTGGGCGTCGACGAACTGAACCGCTGCAGCAGGGGCGCGCACGGCGCTTATGACTTCAGCAGTTCGGGCAGACGTTGGGTGAATTCGCTCCGCGAAAGCGTCATCTCGAATCCCGCCTCGCGCGCCGCGCCCAGCGCCTTGAGGTCGACGTGCGACGCGAAGCCGATAAGCCGCGCGGCGGGCGCCGCAACGCGCATCGCGCCCGCGGTCTCGACCGCCGGAAAGAGCGGGTCGGCGAGATCGACGAAGATCATCGCCGGCACCTCCTCGGCACATCGCGCGTTGGCCTCCTCCAAAGAACTCGCGTACACGACGGCGATACCGACGGCGTGGGACACAGCGTCCACCTTGGAGCGAAAAAACAGGTCGTGCATGAGGCCGAGGATTCGAGTCATACGCTATTGCTCCCTGAAACGCGCGGCGGAAAACGCGCTCAATTCTACCGCGGGGCGGCGCCCCTTGACCAAATCGGCGATAATCTCGCCGGTAATTGCGGAAAGCAGGATGCCGCTTCGAAAGTGTCCTGCCGCCCACAGCACGTTGGACACGCTAGGCGAGAAGCCGAGCACCGGCAGGAGGTCGCGAGTGGCGGGACGCAATCCGGCCCAGGCCTCGCGAAAGGCCGCAGCGCCGAGGGTCGGCACGATCGCGGCCGCGCCGCGCGCTATCTTGTCGAGTCCCGCCAGCGTGACGCTCTTGTCGTAGCCGGCCTCCTCCATCGTCGAGCCCGCGAGCAAGCGTCCGTCGCGCCGCGGCACCACGTAGCCGCGCAGAGAAAATAGCGCGGGGCCTATAGTTTCGGGCGCAACCTCGAAGCATACGATCTGGCCGCGCACGGGATGGAGCTTCACGCGGTCGGCCTCAAGGCCGCGAATCTCGCCCGCCCATGCACCGGCCGCGTTGACCACGACGTCGGCCTCGAGAGTCGAGCCGTCGTCCATCAGAACTCCGACAGCGCGTTCACCGCGAGTCGCCAGCGCCTCGACGCGCGCGCCTTCGACGAATTCGGCGCCCGCCTTGCGCGCGGCGGCGGCGTAGGCCTGCGTGAGCTTGCGATTGTCGGTGCGCCGATTGGTTGGCATGTGGATCGCGTAAACGGCTTCCGGCGAGAGCATCGGCTCGACCCGACGCGCCTCGGCGCCGCTTAGCTCCTCGAGCGGAGCGCCGACGCTTCGCTGCCAGCTGGCGCGCCGCTCGAGTTGTACGCGCTCGTCCGCGTCCAGGGCGACGTAGAGAATTCCGGCGCGGTCATACTCGGGATCGACGCCGCCGTCGCGCACCAGGCGATCGACAATCCCGTCGAAGGTGTCGCGGGCCTTCATGCAAAAATCGAAGAACGGGCCGGGACCCTCGGCTTCGGCCTGCGGCGCAATCATCCCGGCCGCGGCCCACGACGCTTCCTGGCCGACCCGGCCGCGCTCGAGCACCGTGGTGACGACGCCCTCGGCAGCCAGGCGCCATGCCACCGAGCATCCGATGATACCGCCGCCCATAACGATCGCCTTCAATTCGCTGTACTCCCTGTCACTGTCGCGCGCAGATGCACGCATCCACGAGCTTTAGCTTAGCTGCGTCGAAGGTGGCGCGAAAGGAGAAGACCCAACGGTGTGAAAGAACCGACTGCGATGCTAGAAATGCTAAAAATTCTCACTCCATGACCGTTAGAGAGGGATAAGGAAGCGGCCTTTTTTAAAGCGGCCGCATCGGGCTCTGCCCCGTGGAGGAACGCCATGGCGAAGGTCATCCCAAAGGTCGTCCGCGCGATCGAAACCAAGCTAATCCATGCCGGCGAGCCGGACCCGCGGATCGGCGGCGCAGTGGCGATGCCGATTTTCCAGTCGGCGACCTTCGCCTATCGCGGCGAACAGAACTATCACGATCTCCGCTACATCCGGCTGAGCAACACGCCCAATCACGAGGTGCTGCATCGCAAGCTGGCGGCGCTCGAGAATGCCGAGGCGGCGCTGGTGGCGGGGAGCGGGATGGCGGCGATTTCGACCACGATGCTGGCGCTGCTCGGTGCGGGCGACCATCTGCTGGCCCAGGATTGCCTTTACGGTGGCACCCACGACCTGCTCACGGCCGATCTGCCGGCGCTGCAGATCAGCACGGATTTCATCGACGCCAACGACCCGGCCTCGTGGCGCGAACAACTTACGGAGCGCACTCGCGCGATCTACGTCGAGACGATTTCCAATCCGCTGATGAGCGTGCCCGATCTGAACGCGGTGGTCGAATTCGCCACCGCGCACGGGCTGGTGTCGATTATCGACAACACCTTCGCGAGCCCGGTGAACTTCCGCCCGGCGGAGGCCGGCTTCGATCTGTCGCTGCACAGTTGCACCAAGTATCTGAACGGCCACACCGATATAGTGGCCGGCGCCGTGATCGGGCGCGCCAGCCTGGTAGAGAAGGTGGCGCACAAGCTCAACCATCTGGGCGGCGTCCTCGATCCGCATGCCTGCTTCCTGCTGCATCGCGGGATGAAGACCCTGGCGGTGCGCGTGCGCTATCAGAACGAGAGCGCCCTCAAGATCGCGCGCTTCCTGGAAGCCCATCCCAAGGTCCGGCAGGTCAACTATCCGGGACTCGAGAGCAGCCCCGATCATCTGCGCGCCTGCGAGATGCTCGACGGCTTCGGCGGGATGCTGAGCTTCGAGCTGGAGGGCGGCGTGGCCGCCGCCGACAGTTTTATCGACCATGTAACGCTGCCCATCTCGGCGCCCAGCCTGGGAGGAGTCGAGAGCCTGATCACGCGGCCGGCGACGACGTCGCATTCCGGGATGACAGCGGAAGAGCGCTCGCAGGCGGGAATCGCGGAGGGCTTGATCCGGTTCTCAGTGGGGCTCGAAGCGACCGAGGACCTCATCGAGGACTTTACGCTCGCGCTTGCCGCCTGCTGATCGCAGCCCACGCTGCTAAACGCCCGTTCGCTTGCGGCGCGTTTTGTGCTCCCAACTTAAGAGTAAGGGGGCAAACAGCGCCGCTGTGTCTATCTCGAGACATAGCGGGGCTCTCTCCGTCTCATTTCTCATACAAAAAGAAACACTGTGCCGGCGATGAGCCAGCGGCGCTATTTTTAGCGGCCGCTGGCGCCATGAACGGCTTAGACCGGATAAGGAAACAATCGCGCTTGTTACTACGAATTGGTACCATGATGCGGCTCTTGTGTACGGGCGGGCCGTTGACCAGGAGGCAGGGAACGTTCTCGATGGCGGTCAGGAAACCGGTAGACTCCACCGTGGACGCGCGGACGTCTGCTGATGCCCCAATCTCTCTGGTGCCGGCTCCGGCCACGGAACAAGCCGCGGGCGAGCGCGGGGGGCCGTACCGGGGCTTTCGGCCCCGGCTCGAGAATCTGGAGTTTCAATCTGCGCCTAATGCGCGCGGGCGCAGCCCTGCTGGTCTGTTTCGAGATCGTATATTTCATCCTCGATAGTTACATTTCCCCACCGTTAACGCCGGCAACCACAATGCTGCACGTTTGCGCCGTGGCCATCACCGCGCTCGCGCTGGCGCTCACGACGTCGAAGTGGTTCGAGCGCTACTGGCGGCCGGTCTGCTTTGCGAACCTGTTCGCGATCTATGGCTTGACGTTGGCGTTGATCCTGCTCACTGGCGATCCCGAGCAGCTGTTCATCACCGTGGTTTCGCGCTTGATCGGCGCGGAGCGCTATTGCGATGGTCGAGCTCGCTGGCAGGCGGCATTAAGCGTGAGCGCGTCGGGTGACGATATTAATGCCAGCATTGATACGTGCATCGGTTGGTCCCGAGACTCTCTACCGATGGCTGGAGTGCTGATAGCAGCCGCGCTGGGGCACTTCATTCTTGCTGATGCGCGCGCGGCACCGAGCCGAACTGGCTGGATGGATGGAACAGTCTGCGCGCCAGCCATCAGGAGTTGGCCGACGCGCTCGCGCAGAGCGCGACGATAATGGCCGAGCGCGAGTTGGCCGAGCGCCGTCTGCGCGAGGGCGAGGAGATGCTGCGCAAGGTGTTCGACGCCGCCCCGGACAACATCGCCATCACCCGCATGTCCGACGGCGCGACGCTCGAGGTCAACCGCGAGTTTCTCAAGACCGGGTACACCCGCGAAGAAGTCCTCGGGGTCTCGACCGCCACGATCGGGCGGTGGCCGCGCGGGCAGCTTCGCGCGCTGGTGGGCGAGCTTCGCGCGCGCGGCACCGTGCGCAATTTCGAGACCGAGCTGCGCAACAAGGATGGCCGGCTGGTGCCGAGCCTCATTGCCGCGACCCTGGTGGAATTGGGCGGCGAGCAGTGTGTCATCTCGATGTCGCGCGACATCAGCGAACTCAAGCAGACCGAGCGCGAGCTCATTACCGCGCGCGAGGCGCTCGCGGTCGAGCTGCGGGAACTGGAGATGAACCGGCGCCAGCTTGTCAGCAGCGAGGACAAGCTGCGCAAAGTGCTTGCGGCCACCGGCGATACGATTACGCTTAACCGCCTCAAAGACGGCCACTATCTCGATGTCAACCAGGCTTTCTGCGACGTAACCGGGTACACCCGCGAGGAGTCACTCGGACGCAGCGCGATAGAAATGGGTCTGTGGCACGATCCGGTGCAGCTACGGCAGCTGTTGCATCTGCTCAAGACCGAGGGGCGGGCGCGCAACCTCGAATGCACCTTCCGAATAAAGGACGGGCGTCTGGTCGAACACCTGGTTTCCGCCTCGCTGATAAGACTGGACGGAGAAACCTGCATCGTCGCGGCTACGCGCGACGTGAGCGAGATCAAGCGCACCGAGCGCGATTGCGCGCCGTGCGCACGAGACGGCGCTGGCGGCCTCGCAAGCGAAGTCGCATTTCCTTTCCGTCATGTCGCACGAAATTCGCACCCCGATGAACGCGATCCTCGGCATGGCCGACCTGCTGTGGGAGACCCCGCTCAGCGCCGAGCAGCGCCGTTACCTCGATACCATGCGCAACAATAGCGCTTCGCTGCTCAACCTGATCAACGGCATCCTCGACCTCTCCAAGATCGAGAGCGGACGGCTCAGCCTGGAGCGCGCCGACTTTGACCTGGTCGAGCTGGCCGAAGAAGTGATGGAGACGCTCGGCGTGCGCGCGCACGAAAAAGGCCTCGAACTCGCGTTGCGCATCGCGTCCACATTCCCCACGGCGCTCAACGGCGATCCGCTGCGCCTGCGCCAGATCCTGATCAACCTGCTCAGCAATGCGATCAAGTTTACCGAGCACGGGGAAGTGACGCTGACTATCGACGCTTTAGACTACGCGGAGATCGGCGAATCCTTGGCTCCACAGGCAAAGGCCGAAGGGGCCGCCGCCTCCGGCAACGGCGGCCCGTCGCGCAGGCGCCAGGCGCTCCGCTTCGTGGTCCGCGACACCGGCATCGGCATCCCCGCCGACCGCCAGCAGGCGGTTTTCTCGACCTTCACCCAGGCCGATTCGACAATCACCCGCAAATATGGCGGCAGCGGCCTGGGACTGGCGATCGTCAAACGCCTGGTCGAACTGATGGACGGCGAGATCGCGGTCGAAAGCCGTCCGGGCGAGGGCAGCGCTTTCAGCTTCACCATCGCGCTCGAACTTCAATCCGTCGCCGCTGCCGCGGGACCGACCCTCGCCGGCAGGGCGCGCCTGGCGGGAAAGCGAGTGCTGTTGGTGGACGACTCGCAGACCAGCCGCGCCATCCTGACCGAACTGATCGGGCTCGCCGGCGCCGAGGTCTTCGTAGCGTCGGACGGCGCCGGCGCGTTGGACGAGCTCGCGCGGGCGCGCGCGGCCGGACGGCCCTACGACGCGGTTGTGGCCGACAACCGGATGCCGCCGCCTGACGGAGCCGCGGTCGCGCAACAGGTGATGGACGAACCGCATACGCCGCGCGAGGCGATCGTACTGATGGTGACGGCAAACGATCTCAACGCGCAGCTCGGACGGTTGCGCGAGCGCGGCCTGCAAGAAAGCCCGCGCTGCCGCTACCTGCTCAAGCCCGTGCGGCGCGCGGACCTATGGGCGATACTCGCCGCGGCGTGCTCCGGCACCGTCAACGAGCGCGTCTATCGCAATGGCATGAACGCGGTGGCCGCTGTCGATCATGCGGCGCGGTCCGACTCCTTCATCCAACGCGGGGCGGCGCGCGCCGCCACCGCCCTGGTCAACAAACCGCTTCGAATTCTGCTGGCGGAAGATTCCCCCGACAATCGGCTCCTGGTCGAAGCCTATCTGAAAAATACTGCGTACCGGCTCGACCACGCCGATAACGGCGAGGTCGCGGTGCGCAAGTTCGCGACCGGCCACTACGACGTGATTTTGATGGACATCGAGATGCCCGTGATGGACGGCTACGAGGCGATCGCCGAGATTCGCCGCCTCGAGCAGAGCGACCATCGGCGCACCACGCCGATCATCGCCCTGACCGCCTCGGCCCAGGATGAGGCCGTCCGGCGGAGCTTGCAAATGGGCTGCGATGCGCATGTGATTAAGCCCGTGAAACGCTCGACCCTGCTCGACGCGATCAGCGACGCTGTCAAGGCGGCGCCGCAGACCGCGTACTCAGCGACCGATGCGGGCGGCGACAACGCCGAGGGCGCCGCCGCGACGGTTTCCGCGCAACCGATCGTCGTTCAGGTCGATCAGGACCTGAGCGACCTCGTTCCGGGATTCCTCGCGCGCAAACGCGAGGACGCCCGCGCCGTCCTGGCCGCGGTGGAACACGGCGACTCCGAAGCCGTCGCGCGGCTCGGCCATAAGATGAAAGGCGAAGGCGGCAGCTACGGGCTCGATGCGGTAACCGACCTCGGCCGTGAACTCGAGCAGGCGGGCAAGGATCGCGACTTCGACGCGGCGCGGCGCCTGGGACGGGACCTGATGAACTTCCTCGAACGGCTCGAGATCGTTTACCGTCCGATGGAGGATTGATTTCACTTTCGGTTGATTGATTTTTCACTTCGCACTCACCCTGGCGCCTTGTGGATTTACGCTCATAGCGCTCGCGCCGCGCGCTGGATCACGCCTCCCGCCTCGAATAACGTCCAAGCGCGATGCGCCCCGAATCCGTTCCAACATCCACCAAAATCGAGCACGCGGCGCTCAGCGCCGCGCGTGCGGCCGGCCGGGTCCATCTCCGGCGCCTGAGCCGCATCAGGGTCACCCGCAAGACCAACGCGATCGATCTGGTGACCGAGGCCGACCACGAGTCGGAGCGCGTCGTCATCCGCACCCTCAGCCGCGTCTTTCCCGGCCACGCGATCCTCGCCGAAGAGAGCGGCGCGAACGCACGCACGAGCGAGCATCGATGGATTATCGATCCCCTCGACGGCACCACCAACTTCGCGCATGGCTTTCCGCAGTTCTGCGTGTCGATCGCCTACGAGCGCCACGGGCGGCTCGAGCTTGGCGTGGTGTTCGACGCGCTCAAGCGCGAACTGTTCGTCGCGGCGCGCGGCCGCGGCGCACGCCTCAATGCGCGGCCGATCCACGTGAGCGCGACGCCGTCGCTCGATCGCGCGCTGCTGGCGACCGGCTTTCCCTACGACCGGCGCGAGCGGCGCAACTTCTATTTCACCTTCTGGGAGGCCTTCATGATGCGCACGCAGGGCGTGCGGCGCACGGGATCCGCTGCGCTGGATCTCTGTTACGTCGCCTGCGGGCGGGTCGACGCGTTCTGGGAATTCGGCTTGCGGCCGTGGGACGTGGCGGCCGGCGCGCTGATCGTCACCGAGGCGGGCGGCCGCGTGACCAATCTCGACGGCTCGACGTTGGATCTCGACGCGCGCAAGATCCTCGCAAGCAACGGCAAGGTGCATCGCGCGATGCGCGAGACGATCGCGAAAGCCTGGCCGGAGGCAAGCCGGCGCGAGCTCGAGGGCCGCGCCGCCCCGTAATGCGCCTTCCTTTGGCATCGGCCGATGGCTGCCCGTCGCGTGAACCGCTTAGGCCCGGCATTCATGGTTATGAAATGTGACGTTCATCATAACGCCGCAGAATTCGGTGAAACTTCCAAAAATTGCTTGCTTCGTCGAAGGGTGCGGTTTAAGGTCATTTTCGTGCCCAATAAGCAGCCGTGATGTGTCTTGCGCATTAGCGAGTGAAAATCAGGAAGGGGAACAATGAGAAAGCTCACGAGATTTGTCGCGAGCCTCGCGATTGTCGGCCTGGCGATGGCTCCACTTTTGCGCACGAGTGCCCTGGCCCAGGAAAGTAAGTCGCCGCTCTCGGTGGCAGCCGACGACGGCAGCAGCATCCACATCTTTCCGACGGTAGAGGGAGCAACCACCCTCGCCCCGCTTCTCGCGCCCACGGGACCGCTGGAATACTTCGGCGGTTCGGTGATGGTGAATCCCACGATTTACGCCATCTTCTGGGATCCCCCCACACTGCAGACCGGAGCGCCGACGAGCATGTCGGCAACCTACCCGCCCATAGTGAAGAGAATGCTGAGGGATTATCCCGGACACGGTATCGATAACAACAACACCCAGTATTTCCAGATCGTCAGTGGAATCACGACCTACATCCACAACACCGGCACCTGGGGCGGCGCCTTCGTCGATACCTCACCGTATCCGGCCTCGGTATGCACAGACCCGCAGACGCCGGGCAACTGTCTGACGAACACTCAGCTTCAACATGAGATCAAAAAAGTCCTCGCCCTTAAGGGATGGACGGGAGGGATCAACCATCTATTCCTGCTCTTCACTTCGGAAGGCGAGGGCTCATGCATCAGTTCCTCAAGTACGGTCTGTGCCTACAATCCACCGAATGGGTACTGCGGCTACCACAGTGCGTTCTTCAACGCAGTGGGTACCCCGATCATTTACACGAACCAGCCATACGGCGAGCTCACTCATTGCCAGGCACCGAGCATTCCGTCGCCCAACGGCGACGCCGTGGCTGACGCTGCCGCGAGCATAGCCGCCCATGAAGTGACGGAGTCGATCACGGATCCACTGCCGGGAAGCGGCTGGGTGACGGCTTCCGGCAATGAGATCGGCGAT
The DNA here is from genome assembly GCA_963815255.1 of uncultured delta proteobacterium. Classification (GTDB taxonomy): domain Bacteria; phylum Desulfobacterota; class Binatia; order Binatales; family Binataceae; genus JAKAVN01. The sequence goes on from CAWFGH010000010.1 coordinate 35,419, forward strand.
CTGTGCGCCTACAACTACGGCATACTCACGTGGGACTCGGGTAATGCCAACGAGATGTGGAACGGCGACTTTTTTGTGCTGCAGCAGATGTTCGACAATCACGTTGGCGGCTGCGTCCAGGTCGGCCCCTAAGCCGTGCCGAAGCGGGCTAGATTGCGTCGGGCTCTATTGCTTCGCTGACGCCCGCTGCCGGTTTGGTCCTCAGACTGGGCGCGGTCTCTCGTCTGGAGCATTTGCTCGAATGGAACAGCCTTCGCGCTCTCCTCGGCACGGAGGCTCAGAGTTCCCGGCCGCCGGTCTTCAATCCCCACGGCGCGAGCAATAGACAGAACGTGCCAATCGCGACCGGCGCGAGCGAGACCGCTGCGATTCCGGTGCGGTCCCACGCCGCGCCGCCCAGCAGTGGCACCAGGAAGGCCGTCCCGTAACCGATCGTGAACATGCCAGCGGAAATTCGATGAACGTCGCCGGGAGTCTCGGCGAGCAGCGGCGGGAATGCCAGGCTCAGCACGAAGCCGAAGGCCGCCGCGAATCCGAGCAGTCCGGCGCCAACCATGCGCGCCCAATCATGCGGGATGAAAAAGACGCCGAGTCCCGCGGCAGCGAGCAGCGCCATCGCCTGGACCGGCCCGCTGCGCCCGACGAACCATCCGGGCCGCAGCGCTATCGCGATCGAGGCCGGAAGTTGCGCCGCGTTAAGCCAGAGCAGCGACGGCGCGATAAGCCGCGCGGCGCCCGCGTGATGAAGGTAGTCGGGAAGGAAAGCATTAGCGCCGAAATAAATCGTGCCCCCGCCGGCAAGGATCAGTCCGAGCCGCCAGGTCAGCCCGCGCTTGAAGTCGGGCAGCCATTGCGGCCGCCTCGAAGTCTCGATGGCTCCTAGAGCCGGAGTCATCCACCATAGGATTGGCGCCGTGATTAGCGGCACCATGCCCCACAACGCGAGCGCGCCCCGCCAACTACCGGTAATCGGCACCGCCACCTGCGTGGTGAGCCCGGCGCCGATCAGTTCGCCGATCAGAAGCCCGTTGCTATAGACCGCCGTCGCAACGCCCACGTGATTGGGCGTCCAATGGTAGACCAGTGCTGGCAGTGCCGGCTGCACGATCGCCACGCTCGCGCCCATCACCAGCGTCATCGCGAACAGTATCGTGAGCGACGGGCCGACCCCGCGCAGCGCCGAACTGGCGCCGAGCAGAGCGACGCCGAGGATCGCGGTTCGGCGGGCGTCGAAGCGCGAAATGATCATCGAGCCGAGCGTGGCTGCCGTCGCCAGCAGCAGCACCGGCAATCCCAGCAGTGCGGCGACCGCCGTTTCGTCCAGTGCCAGGTCACGATGGATAAGCGGGATCAGCGGAGGGATTGCGAGCAGCGTGATGCGCAAGTCGACGCCGGCGAGCCACAGTAGAGCCAATCGAGGCCAGGAGATTCGATTCATGCCCAAGGCGCCGGCGGCGGTCATCGTCAAAGGCCGCGGCCGTCATCTCCGAAGCCCGCAAAGATATACGAGAGGCGCTCGCGCCGAAAGCGGGTGCGAGTACTTCCGCTCTCGCCCGGCTGCACGCCGGAGAGGCTTGAAGCTCCCGCAAGCCTCCGGCTATATCGCGAGGCGCTTGTTAGCGCCGCGCGGCTGAGATACTTTCTGCGTCTGCCGTCCGCCCGCCACGCCCCGGTAGTGAAAAGGACATCACGGAGGTCTCCGGAACCTCAAGTCCGGGTTCGATTCCCGGCCGGGGCACTAGCCTTGGTGCGACTCTTCGTACGCCCAGGCCCGTGCTCTGGGCGCCGTGATGCTTTGCCTGCTTTGGCACGGAGACCGTCGCTGATGACCGTCCAGACAACCCGGTCGAACCCGTGTCCACCGCCTTGTAGGTCCGCCGTACATACGGCACTCACAAGCGCTTGCACATGGGAGAGCTGGACGTCGCGGCGAACGGTTCCCACTTGCTGGGCCTGTTCGAGAAGCTGACCTACGGCGGTCCACATTTCTGCGAGCAGTCCCGGCACGGCTTTCTGAATGTCGAAAGATTGCTTGCCGAGCGCGTCCATCAAATCCTTGTGGCCGTCGCCGTGCTGGACCAGTTTGGAGAACAGCTTGAAGAAAGCCGTTTTCGAGTCGTTGCCCGCGATCAAGCGGCGGGCCTCCTCGACCAGATCCTCCACTCGTCCGCTCGTCCGTCCATATCCCGGTCGCCACCTTGTGGGCTCACTTTCAGGGCGGCGACGTCGATAAGGGGCTCGCGGAGCTTGAAACGCCCGCCAAGGTGATGATTGATGACCTACTCTGGTGGACGACGGCGCTCAAGACGGCCCGTAAGGCCTAACGCCTCAAGCACAAACGCCCGCTCTGGCAACTCACCTCAGGGCGGGAATGCGCACTCCAGGTATATTCCCAATGATGCCAAATCCTTGTAAAAGCCACACTGCCACAACGAGGAAGACGACGATGTTGAGTATGCTCTTGATGCCGGCCGCCATCGGAATATACGTGTTTATCAGCCACATTATCAGCCCGACCACGACCAATACACCTACAATACCCACTAAAGTCATATGCATACTCCATGACACTTAACGTCATACATTTTGCACTATCTCACCCACTGGTTGGCATGGCGCAATTGTTCATGGCGCTCGCTTTGAGTAAGCACCAACTCCAATGAGTATGACGCCTAGTACGAGCGCGCCGGCGCTCAACGGCAGAGGCACCACGTGCGTCGAATGTTCCGTACTCTGAATCTTGAGGTCGCCCAACTTTGCAACATCCGTGGTCTGTGAAGTCGTAAATACGGGGATTGCCAATCCAACAATCCCCAACAGAGCGAGGATTGCACCGAACCAGGTTATCGACTTCATCGGATTTGCCCTTTTACTGAGATCCCAACACGCGGCATTGGTTCAGGCGCTGGAACGACCGTGATTCATTTCGTGTCGTGGAGCTCCAAGTTGACTCGAAGACTTCACAGTTGCACGACTCACAACTCCGGTGGCTAGCAAGCAGAAACCGGCAATCCCAAACGATTGCCACCACGGCAGCCATTGATGCAACAGCAGAATCGCGGCGCACAGAATGCAGAACGCGCCGCAGACCATCGCCGCGATCGTCATCGAGCGCGTCACGACGCTGTCTATTCGCGCCTCCACAGCCGTCTCGATGCTGGTTTGCAGCATATGGATCTCGGATCGGACAATCCGCGATACATCGTCCAGCGCCCTCTCGGTCAAAGTCGCCCAGTCCGGGGAGGCCGCGGCCCGTTCAGTCGTCAGGAGATGGTGCTCTGCCATCGTTTTCACTCAATTCGCTCGCAGACCGGCGCGAGAGTGCGAAGCCCAGCAAGGCGGCGATCATGGCTGGCCCGGTTACCCGGCTGTTGATACTTGAGCCAAGGAGAAAGCCCAGGGCGCCCACCATCAGGCAAGCCCCAACGGCGTGGCCCTCGATCAGATGATCGGGACGAAACTCATTTCCCGCGCGTTCGAGCTTCGCGTTGACCTCGCTCAGAGTGTCGCGAAGGCCCTGACGTGCGTCGTCCCGCTCATCCTGGTTCCTGGAAATCTCTTCTTGGCTTGTCATATCCCTTACTGCCAGAGCTTGCGCCTTTCGATTTTCCGTTATGATGATTGCCGGTCGCGATTGCCTCTATGAAGGTGCTCGCGGCGCTCTGAACTGCAATCCGGCCAACGATCGCGAGCATCGCCAGGCCGACACGGTTCTTGAAGCCCCCGCCCACCAGGAACCCTGCCGCAGCGGCGATCGCCAGTGAGCTAAGCGGCGACTCCCTGACGTATTCGCCCACATCGTCGCGTCGGCCGCCGTGCTGCCGCGCCGCGCTATCGGCTGAAGTCTTCATGACGCAACAGTCCCGGTCAGGAAACACGCCTGATGAGACGCGCGGCAAAGTAACCGATCGTGAACGCGGCTGCGATAGCCAGCCAAGGTTCGCGGCGAGCAAATTCCCGCACATCGAAGTCGAGTCCCTTTTCCTCAACGTATTGCCGCGCCGCTCCATAGCCATCCTTGAGGGCCTGGCCGGCCTTCTCGGCGGCCTGACGGCCCTGATCCATAGTCTGGTGAATCGTGGCATTAGCAGCATCTTCAAATGTCATCGTTGTTACCTCTTTAGGCGCAAGTTGTTATTAACCTGAGAGCGCTCATTTGCCAGCGCGTTTGCCCTGGGAGCATACGCAATTGAGTCTGTCGACGTTTTACTAGTGTTCCTTAGCGTACCTTCATTCGACAGCGTTCGAATACGCACCGCGAGAAAATCGGCGGGCATCCAAAGAGAGGGGGAGTCTCCCAGATGCCCGCCTGCTCACCATTTGCCGCGCGGCGAACGCCGCTCGACAGGCGAAAGCATCGTCACAGCCGCATCAAATGTCATCACGGGGACGGGGCTTCCTGTTTATCTGGTCGCTCCCGATGGCGTCGTTGATACCCACTCTACTTCGATGCATGTTTCAGCGCTATAGCGCACCGATGCGCATTGGTTACATGGAGCACCAAGCGCGTCGAACCGGCGCTACGCCCTCCGGAGAACTCTGTTAGATTGAACTTATGCGTGCCGTGCGAATATCAGGAGTCCGCAAATTACGGGGACTCAAGAACATTTCCTGGCTTACGGCGCGACAGCTCAACCGGCTTGCCGATGCACTGACCATGAACCGGGTTGAAAAGCGCGGCATCATTTTCGACGAGAAACACTCTCCCGAATCGGCGTACGTCTTGCTGTCGGGGGTTGCGCGCATCACGTGCCGCAACCGTAAGGGCGATCGCGCGCTGGTGATTATGGTCGCCCCCGGCATGATTCCGGGCTTTCCTCCGCCGGTCGCAGGAATCAGCTATAACTTCCGCTGCGAGGCGGTGACCGAGTGCCAGATCGGCGCGGTCGATCTGGCGACGTTCATCGAAATCGCCCTGGGCATCGCCTCGACGGATTTCAAGCGCATGGCCGCCAGCTATTCCGGACGCTGGGACCTGGTGCAATTGCGCTGTGCAAATTTCATGAGCTGCACGCTGGAGGAGCGAGTCGCGCTGATCCTGCTCGAATTGGCCGACAATTTTGGCGTGCCCGACAAACTGGGAGTGCGGCTGACCGTGCCGGCGCGGCACAAGGACCTGGCAGAACTGGTGGGCGCGTCAAGGCCGCGGGTAACCGAGTATCTCGCGCTGCTGGAGCGCGACCACATGATTATCCGCGAGGGCCGGCAACTGATCGTCAGACGCGAGCGGCTGGAGAGCTTTCTCGCTCAAGGACATTCGTCCGCAAACCGCCGCTACCTGGAAGAAACTCTCGCATCATAACCTGCCTGCGCCGGAAGGCATGCGCTTAGGCGCTGCTGTTTCTGTCTGTCATCCCGAGCGAGTCTGCGAGTCGAGGGACCCCGGATCTTTATATGCAGAGATACTCGCAATGCTCCTCCGGAAAGATCGGGATCCTTCGACTCGCGCAACGCTCGCTCAGGATGACAAAAGAAGAAAGCTTCACCGACGCCGGATAACGCGCGGAGGAGCGCGACGTCCTTCGACTCCGGCAGCCTTCGCTCAGGATGACCGAAGAGCCGACTCGCTTCGCTCAAACAATTTACAAACTCTCAAGATTATAGAAGCGGGGGGAAGCTCTCGGCGGCCGTGCCGTCCGGGAATTCATCGATCTCCGTAAGGCAATAGTAATCACGGCGAGAGGATCTCGCCGTGATTGCTGCTTTATCTTTGTCGCGCTCTGCAACCGGCGCGAGGCTCCAAACGGATCGCTCAGCGAACCAGACCTTTCTAATGAATCCCGAAGAAAAGGTTTATACCCTCCGACGGTGGTGGCGCGCTATAGACCGGCGCAGATGGGTAGTATTCCGGCTCAGGCGCGTAGTAGTAGTTGGGCGCGGGCGCATAGTAGTAGTTGGGTGCCGCCGCAACATAGCCGCCACCATCATGACCTCTGTCGTGCCCTCCGCCGTGGCGTTGCGCCTCATGCCTATCGCCACCGCGATGACCGCCGCCGCCGGCGAACGCGGGGCCCATCGCGGCACCGCAAATCACGACACCGAAACCGACCGCAATCGCAATCTTACTGATCTTACTGATCCTGCCGACCCTGGTTAGCGTGGTCTTTTCCATAGTGACTCTCCATCTCCGGAGCGAATCCTGGTCGAGCAGATAGCTTCCCATCTGGTCGTGGCCAAATTCCCTCAATCAAGTGCTCTTTTTGGTCGCTGCGGCACGTACCTTGCCGCGAAACATGGAATCCGCAGTCTGCTTCTGGGCGTCCGACATGCTGTCATACAGAGCCTGAAAGGCCGGCACGAATTTGGCCATTCCAACTTCATGCGCCGCGATGACCGCCTCATAGGATTTGACCGCGTCGACCGCTGTCATTGCTTTTGCGTCATGGCTTCTCTGCTTTTGCAGATCGGTCATCGCCTTCGCGTTGTCTCGCATCACCCGGACGAGGCTGTCCCATTGGGTCTGCTGAGCGGCCGTGATGCTAAGCTTGTTGTGCAACTCCTTGATGCGCGCCTCGACCGGATCGGCTTTGGCGGCCGTCATCGCTGGCTCCGTCGTTGCCGGCGCGGCGAAGGCGAAAGGGCCGGCGAGAACGAGCCCGCCGAGCATAGTCGCCGCCGCAAGTACGCGTGCTGCTGATTTGATGAACATTGTTCACACTCCTAAGTTGATTGCGATTGCCGAACACTACTCTCGGACATAACGGACTTCTGGCTACTCCCTGGTGATCATTATGTTTTGCGCAGAGAAGCAATATATAGACTTTCGTACATTCTTCGGAATGTCTATCGGCGTTCGCGTAAACACCGGAACAATCCCGTCGATGCTGTTCCTGACAGCACACATTACGTAGTTTCAAATCGTTTCCGGCTTCGCTTCCCAAGATCTGGTTTGGAAGGATCTTGCCTCGCTGGTGGGCGCCTCACGGCCGCGGGTAACCGGGTATCTCGCGTTACTGGAGCGCGAGCGCCGATGGTGCGCGATGGCCGTCAATTAATCGGCTGACGCTACTGACTGCAGAGTTTTGCCACTAAAAGATGTTCTCTGCCCGCCGCGGCGAAATGAAACACCGCGCGGCGTGGGACTTCGTAAGCGTTTTCGATTTTCGGAGTCCGGAGCGCCAGCGCCCGAAAGTCCCCGCAAAGACACACGTATTGTTCTTTATGTGACATCAGGTTTGCTAGATCGCGCCATAGCGCATAGGATCGTCGTATGATTCCTAGGTGCTATTTTGAATGAAACCAGACACTCGCCAGACAGTGACCTCGACAAGCTGACCCGCCTAAAGGCCCTGTCGTGGCTTTCCGCTTCGGAGCTTGGATTGCTCGCGGGCGCGCTTGCGCTCGTCGACTACAAACGGCCGCAAATAATCCTGCGCGAAGACCCGCTCGCATCCAAAGCCCACATCCTGTTAAAAGGCATCGCACGCATTACCTGCCAAAGCGCCCGCGGCGAGCGGGTGACGATCGCCCTGCTGCCGCCGGGTCCGATTCCTGAGTTTCCATCGCTGCCATACAGCCGGTTCGACTTTCGCTGCGAGGCTTACAATGATTGCCGGGTAGGCAGCCTGGGCTGGAGCAATTTCGAACGCATCGCCGCGCATCGATCCGAATCAGTCTTCAAAACATTTCACGCGAACGATTTGCGGCAGTGGTACCGTCTGCTGCTGCGCAGCTCGAGTTTTCTCAACCTCGGGCTTCACGAACGCGTCACCATTGCGCTGCTCGAACTGGCCACCGACTTCGGAATCAAGGAGTCGCGCGGTTCGCTGCTGAGAGGACTTTTCAGCCATCAGGACCTTGCCGATCTCGTGGGTGCTTCGCGCCCAAGAATCACCGAGCATCTGGCGCAATTAGAGCGCGAGCATCTGGTCATTCGTCAAGGCCGGCAACTGATCGTGTGCGTGGACAAGATCCGGGATCCATCGAGCGGGCCGCTACCGCTAGCGGCCACGAATGACCTCGTCTTCGCAAGGCTGGCGTCCTGAGTTCCGACTGTCCGGCTCTTGAGAAGCAAACGCCCCGGACGCGTCAAGTCTTCGCCATGTGCCGCTCGGCCATCGCAAGAACATCCTCGAGAAACGCGACCCGGTCCGGCGACGGAAATTCGCCGATCTCCAGGCGCGCGCGCACGGTTTCAGCGACTTCCATCACCAGCGGCACGCGCCGCGCCTCGGGCAGGCTCGCGCTCCGTCTAAGCGTGGTACGAATCAATTGCAGCTCGCGCGGGCCGATTCGAGCGAGCTGCTGTCGCGTCAGACTGAATGCCGCAGCGCGCTGCGGGGGTTGAATTTCCGCTGCGGCCTCCGGCCGATCGAGACGAATTACCAGCGTGCCCGCCGCGTGGTCGCCCAGGCGCTCGCCGCTATCCGACAGCAGCATCGCCACCAGCCCCACGACATAGTTGGCCGGCAGCATGTCGACGAGGCGCATCACGTTGCGTACGACCGAGCTGCGGAAATCGATCGGCAAACCGTCGCGGCGCACCACGCGCAAGCCGACCAGGGCTTTGCCCGGCGAGCGCCCGCCGGTCAACATCTCCCAGAAAATGAAATAGCCGGTCTCGACCACGAACTGCGCCAGCAGGAACAGCGCGATCATCACTCCGGCGACGCGTCCGATAAGCTTGGGATCGGGATGCTGTCCTTGGGCGGTGGCTTTGGCCTGGTGAAGCGCCGACCTGATCCATTTGTCGAGCAGCGCGCCTAGCGGCAAACTGGTGAACAACGCGATCAGCAGAAAGACCACCAGCAGTATGACGATCAGCCAATCGATGCCGTACGCGAAGATCCGCGGCGCCGGACCCGCCACCGCCAGCTCGAGGCGCACGCCCTCGGGCGAGAACAGGCCATGAATCGGCTGATCAGGCTGGCTGACGGAATCGTTCATCGGGTGGCACGGATGTGAACGCGCGAGAGACGCGGATCGAGGAGGAACTCGAGGCGCTGCTCGATCGCGCGGAGCGCACCCCACGGCGGCTCGGCTTCGACGACCTTCGCCGGCTGGCGCGGCTGTACCGGCTGGGCTCGGCGCGGCTTGCGGTGCTCCGCTCGCGGCGGCGCTCCGATCCGGAAGCGGTCAGATACCTCAACGCCCTGTGTGTGCGTGCCTATACTCATTTGCAGGTCGCGCCGCGCCGCGCACGGAGCACGGGCAGATTCTTCCTGGTGGAATTTCCGGCGACCCTGGCTGCGACGGCCCGGCTCCAGATGCTCGCAGCGATCGTGATGTTGGCGGGTGGGCTGGCCGGAGCGACGCTGGTGGCCGAGAATCCGGCGGCGCTGTACGCCTGCATCCCCGCCAGGATGTACCCGCCGGACTTGCTGGAGGGGCTGGTGACCTCGGCCGCGCAGCGGGCGGACTTTCTCGCCCATAAGCAGGTTGCCTTCGGGCTCAAATCAGTCTTCTCCGCGAGTCTCTTCGTTCACAATACTCAGGTCGGACTGCTCGCCTTCGCCAGCGGTATTTTAGCGGGGTTACCCACACTTATCCTAGATTTCTACAACGGCCTGACGCTTGGCGCGTTCGTCTGGATCTTCTCGCGCGACCGCGCCTGGCCGCTGTTCTGGGCCTGGCTGCTGCCGCATGCGATTCCGGAGTTGCTTGCGGTCATCCTGTGCTCCGCCGGCGGGCTGGTGCTCGCCAAGGCAGTGCTCGCGCCGGGACGTCAGGGGATGGCGGCGGCGCTCCGCACGGCCGCTCGGCCGGCGCTGCAAATGGTGTTCGCCGCGCTTCCGCTGTTAGTTGCCGCCGCCACAATCGAGAGCTTTCTCCGCCAGTCGGCGCTTTCGACCGGCGCGCGCTTCGCCGCCGCGGCGATCGCGCTCGGCGCAATCGTCAGCTACGTGTGGTATGTGCGGCGGATAGTTCGGCGCCGGCCCGGATCGGATCTCGACTGGCTAATCAGAGAAGCGCCGCCTGGCGGATCGCGAGATAGCGGTTGAGCACGGGCGCGGTAATCCGGGCGGGGTCGAGATCGAGCGTCTGCACGCCGAACTGCGCGATCCGCCGCAGCGCGGCTTCGCGCTCGACCGCGAGATCCTGCAGCGCAAGCCGTCGATAGAGCCGGCCGCTCGCGATTTGCGGCTCGCGCACGTCGAGCTCGGCGAGCAACCGATCGCGCATCGCGACCAGCAATACGCAATGGCGGCGCGCGAGCACGGCGAGATAGCTCTCCAGCTCACGCGACGCGCTGCCTTCGACGAAATCAGTGAGCACGACCACCAGCGCGCGCTTTTTCTGATGGCGCGCCAGGGTCTCGGCCAGCACGCGATAGTTCGGCTCGAAGGGGCGAGGCCGCAGCTCGAGCGTCGCCTCGACCAGTCCGCCAACGCCGGCGGCGCCGGAGCGGGGCTTGGCGAGCGCCCGCAATTCCTGGTCGAAAGCGAGCAGGCCCACCCGGTCGCCGAATTGTCCGGACAAGCGCGCCAGCGCGATCGCGCAATCGAGCGCGCAGTCGAGCTTGGAGTCGCCGCCACTCTTCGCCGCCATCAGGCGCCCTGTATCCACCGCGACGATCATCGTATGCCGTCGCTCGGTCTGGTAGCGGCGCACGATCAGACGGCCGCGGCGCGCGCTCGCGCGCCAATCGAGATGGCGCGGATCGTCACCCTCTGAGTATTCGCGCAGCGATTCGAATTCGCTGCCTTCGCCGCGTGCCGGGCGCGGGCGGACGCCGAGCTCGTCGCGCAGCGATCGATGGGTGAGCGCAGCGTGCCGCGCAGGCGGCGAAGCGGCCGGGATGATCGCGACGGTTCCTTGGGCAGGCATCGTCGCGCGAAACTTCAGCAGGCCCAGGCGCGAGCGCCACAGGATGTAAGTCGGGCCAAGTTCGCAGGTTCCGCGCCTAAGCGGCATCAGATCGCGCGCCAGGCGGCAGCGCTGGCCGGCGCCGAGCGCGACATTTTCGATCAGAAGATCGCCGCCAAGCTCGGGCGGCAACTCGTCGAGTATCGAAACCGTTGTGGCGGGAGCGCCCGGCCGCAACAAGAGGTAGACGGCTTCGGCGCGGCGGCCCTTGACCATCCGCGCCGCAAGGATGCGCTCGAGCCTCGGCGGCGGATCGTTGCCGCTGATTCCCCAGTCGAGCAACGTGAGTGCTGCAGCGATTGTGGCCAACGCGAGCACCGGCGCGACCAGCAGGTGCCACACAACGGCGGCCAACGCGCAGAGCGCGATCAGCGCGGCCAGCCGGACCAGGCGCGACGCGGGACGGACCGCCGTGCGCTCCGGCGCGCCAGCCTCCGCCGATGGCACTGCGACCATCAATGCGGGACGGCGACCGTTCGCATTACTTCGTCGATTGCGTCGTCCGCACCCATCCCCTCGACTTCCGCGCCGGGCTCGAGGACTACGCGATGGCGCAGCGCCGGGCGGATGACAGCCTGCACGTCCTCGGGCAGCACAAAGCCGCGCCCCTCCAGCGCGGCGATCGCCTTGGCGGCGCGCAGCGTCCAAAGTGCCGCGCGCGGCGAGGCGCCGACCGCAATGGCAGGATGCTCGCGCGTCGCGCGCACGAGCGACACCGCGTAGTGCAGAATCTCCTCGCGCGCCAACGTCGCGTCGACGATTGCGCGCGCGCGGGCAAGCTCGGCGGCGCCGAGCAGCGCGTCGGGGCCATTCAACGCCGGCGCGCTCGCGTGATGGGCCGCAACGATGCGCACTTCCTCCTCGGCGCTCGGATATCCGATCCGGATCTTGAACAGGAAGCGGTCGAGCTCGGCCTCCGGCAGCGGGTAGGTGCCTTCCTGCTCGATCGGATTCTGAGTCGCGAGCACCGTGAACCAGTCGCCGAGAGAGTAGCGGGTGCTGTCCACGGTCGCCGCCCGCTCCTGCATCGCCTCCAGCAGCGCGGCCTGCGTTTTGGCAGGCGCGCGATTGATCTCGTCGACCAGCAGCAAATCAGTAAACAGCGGCCCCGGCCTGAAACGGAACTCTCCATCGCCGTGCAGCACCGGCGTGCCGATTATGTCGCTCGGCATCAGGTCGGGCGTGCATTGGATGCGCCCGAAGCGCACCCCGATCGCCGCCGCCAGCGTGCGCACCAGCAGGGTCTTGGCAACGCCCGGAACACCTTCGTACAGGCTGTGGCCCGAGCACAGCAGGGTGACGAACGAGAGCCGCACGGCCTCGTCCTGGCCGATGATCACCGTGCCGATTGCCGAGCGGAGCGCGGCGAATGATTGCGCCACCCACTGCGCGTCGCTGGAATTCTCGCCGTCCATCATCCGATCCCCGGATAGGATTCGATTGCGCGCACCGCGCTTACCAGCTCGGTCTCGTTGGCCGGCATCGCGCCGTCAATCAGCCAATGGCGGGTCTCCGGCGGGAGGGAGCGATCGCGCTCGAGACGCTCGAGCAGGAGCCGCTCGGAAAATTCGCCGTGCGGCCAGAGTTGCCCGCGTACTCGATGCAGGAAGCCGGCGCGATAGGCGCGAAACGCGGCGCCCGGATCGCGGGCGCGTGCGTACAACACTCCGAGCGCGTCGAGAAACGAGGCTATCGAAGGGGCCGGTTCCTCGGCCCGCTCGGCAAGACGGCGCGGTGGCCACGAACGTTGCTCGCCGACCCACAGCAGCGCCAGCAGAAGGCCGGCGCCCAGCGGAAGGATCACGCGCGAGCCGGCCAGCGTCGCCACGAGCGAACCCGATTCGACCAGGCCGTGGAAATATTCGTCGAACACCGGCGACCCCAGCGCGCGCACGAGATCGACCAGCAACACGCTCGCGTCATCGCTGCCCAGATTGGCGTTGCGCAGAAACCGTCCGTCGGCGACCGCGACGAGACGGCCCGCCCCGAGCGGCATCTCCAGCGCGAAGGGCGCGCCGTCGCATGTCAGACGAACCCGCACCTTGTCGTCAGCGGCCTTGTCATCGGCGGCAGCAAAATGCACAAGGTCCGCAACGTCAAGCTTGCGCGCGCGCGGCGCGAAATCGCCCTCGATCAAGTTTGCCGCGCCACTGACGCCGATGCCGCGTTTGATATCGAGCCTTTTCCAGTCGCTCTCCGGATCGCCGAAGACGACCGCGGTGCCGCCCGCGCGAACCCATTGCAGGAGCGCGCCTCCCGCAGCGTCGTCGTCGCGCAGATCGCTATTGAGGAAGGACGGCGATACCAACCACAACGATCCTTTGGCAAGAATCGCGTCCGGCCGAACGTAAGAGCGCCTGACCGGCACTCCCAGCTCGAGCAACAGATCGTAGGCAGCCTTGTAGCCCTGGCGCTCGACGCCGAAGCTCGTCGGGCTCTCCCTGAGAGCGACCTTTGGAGCCATCCAGAGATTCAGGCCGAGCAGCAGCAGGACCGCCGCGACCAACGACACGATCCTGCGCCGCGAGAGCGAGTTCATGTCGCCTGCGCGCAAAGCCGCTCGAAGGTGGAACGCCATCGAGCATAGATTCCTGGATCGTTTTGCCGATCGCCGAACCAAAGGCGTTCGGTCTGCTCGATCAGCGCACCGATTTCGAGCGCCAGACCTTCGGCCAGCGGCGAGCGGAGCAGTGCGGTGCGAATCCAGCGATTCGGACGATCCGGACGCAGTTCGATGACCGCGCGCTCGGCGAGCGCGCGAAAGCTCGCGAGCATCAGCCGATGAGCCGCCTCCAGGTAGCGTCCATCAGCGGCCAACGCTTCAGCCTCCTCTGCGAGATCGCGCCGCGACAACCCTTCCCATCGCTCGGCCGCCGGTTCGGGCGCGCTCAGCGCCACCCACAGGGTCCAGATCAAATGCACGGTCATGCCCGCAAGCACGACCGCGATGACGCCCATGATGGTCCAGTAGATGACGGGCGCCTCGACGCGCAAGATCTCGAGCTTGCCGAGCTCGTCGAGCAACCAGCTCAGCAGGCGCACGAGTATCGGATCCCCACCGGTCGCCTGGCCGTACTCCGGGCGCGCGAGAATCTCGGCCGTAAGCTTGTGGACCGCGGGATCGGAAAGATCATGCAATGGTCGAAGTCCCTGCGACGGCGGCGGCTGCCGTGCCCGCCTCCCCCTCAGCGCGGATCTGCCGGGCGAGGAAGTGGAGATCGAACTCCTCGACGCGACAGCGCCGATCGAAATAATAGATCACCAGCACCACGGCGCTGTAGGTGCTTGTGACGGCTGACATCGCCGCGTTCAGGATCGCTCCCAGATAGGGGATGAACATCCAGTATACCTTGAGCATGCCGCCCGGCACGCTCGCGATCAGACCCGCCACGAAAAGGATCGCGAACGTCCTGCCCCACGCACCTTTGACCAACTCGCGGCTGCGGCGGAGCGCTGCGATGCCGAAGCGCCGCTCCACGATCATGACCGGGGTGACCAGTGCCCAGCACACCATGAAATATATTCCCGGGATTATGAACGCGAGCAGCGCGAGGGCCACGAGCACGTAGAGCAGCAGGAAAGTTCCGATGATCGGAACGACGAGCGCGCGCGTCGATCGGTAAGCGCTGGCGATCGTGGCCGGCTGATCAAGATACACCTCGCCGACGGCGATGATCAGGCCGGCATACATGAGCGGGCTGACGATCAGGAACACCAGCATCGCGAGGCCGGCGTAAATCTTGTTGCTCTCGCTCAGCGCGAGCAAAACTCCATAGGGAATCCAGGCCCAGGCCGCGATGCCGACCAGGAGACGGAAATGATCGCGCAATACCCGAAAGCCCCGATCGAGAACTTCGGCGAGAGATAACGGACGAATGTCGTAAGCCATCTTCCCCCCAAGCCTACAAGCCCTTCAGCCGCCCATTTCGGTCAGCGTACCAGCGACTGCGCCGCCTGTCGATCCGCCTGCTGCGCGCCGCGCCAGCCATCGCGCCCGTCACGTTCTCCGCCGCCACGCACAGCGCCAGGTAGCCTGAGGCTCGTGGGTTTACAGCTCCATTGGATCGCGGAAGTGCTCGCGAAAAATTCGTGAGCGATGTTCCAGCAGCAGGGGATCCAGTGCCTCCTTGATGACCGGATCAGTCGCGACGAAGCCCGGACGCCAAGCTTCGGGCATCGGACACTGTTCTTTCGGCAAGGGGTCCAGCAGATTGGCGAAAGCGGTCCAGTAAATGTCCAGCGCGCTCAAGGCGTCGCCGACGAAATAACGCACGCCGCGCGCATACTGTGATTTGAGTTGCGTGGCCAGCGCTTTCAGCGATTCGGCAGTCCGCCCACCTGCGGCCTTTACGTCGCTTTCGTTATAGCCATACTTACTGCCCATCCGGCTGATGCCCGCCGGCGGGCTGCCGGATGCATACGCCGGCGCAAACAGTTGCAGCCGCCGGTTCCAGCCGATACCCATTTCCCCGCAGATTTCGTGCGACAGTCCGATCATCAGCGCGCGCTGCGCGGCGTCGGCAGGAATCAGTGATGGCTTGGGCGCGAGCCGTTCGGCCAAATACAGTATGTCGATCCAGCGATTGAGCGGCTTTTCGTTGGCCCACGCGACGATGGGTGCGCTGGCTTCGCCGCCCCAGGCCACGATGTCGGCGTTAGGTTCGCCCGGCATCCACGGTGCCGCGACATAATCGAGACCCTTGATTTCGAAAATGGTTTTGGCGGCCTGGCCCCACGGACTGGGCAAGCCCTTGACCAGCACTATACGCAAGCCGGGGCCGTCGACGATTTCACTGAAACTGCGATATTGGAGCATGGTCTTTCCCCCGCTCTTTGAAGTAGGTTTCTAGCGCGTCAGAATTTTCTTCGCCATTTCTAGCACATCTTCGTTGTCCTTCAGCACCAGCGGCTCCGGCACAGCGATTCCGCGTTGGCACGCGGGACGCGCTTCCATCCGCGCAATCCAGGCCTGCAGGTTGGTCAGACCCTCAACGTTGACGCCGCTCCATCTGTAGATGCGCACCCAGCACCAGTTGGCGATATCGGCGATACTATATTCGTCGCACAGAAATTCGCGGCCCTTGAGCCGCCCTTCCAGTACTTCGAACAGACGGCGGCATTCGTTGTGGTAGCGCTGGATGGCCGACGGCAGCTTTTCCGGAAAATATCGGTAGAACACGTTGGCCTGGCCCATCATCGGCCCGATACCTCCCATCTGAAACATCAGCCACTGCGTCACCCGCGACTCTCCTTTTTCGTCCTTGGGCAACAGCTTCCCGGTCTTGCGCGCCAGGTACAGCAGAATCGCTCCGCTTTCGAATACGGCGAAATCGCCATTGCCGCGATCCACGATAGTTGGAATGCGACCATTGGGATTCAAGCGCAGGTACTCTGGGTTTTTCTGGTCGCCCTTGCCGAGGTCGATGCGGTGAACCGAATACGGTAGGCCTGTCTCTTCCAGGAACACAGATACTTTCCAGCCATTCGGCGTGGACGCGGTGTACAGATCGATCTGAGGCGAACTCATCGTTGATGTCTCCTTCGGAAGGTAATTGATCAAACGCCCGTCTTGCAGTCGTTTGGATCGGTTCCGACTCTAGCCGATACTGGAACGACCGGTCAAGAAAAGAGCTACACTCAACCGCCGATGACGGTTTCTTCCTCGGGTGCTGTACCTATCGTGACGTCGAACAACCGCACTTACAGCAAATGCTCGTTCTAGTATGAAGCTTCCGTCATCCCAGGACGCGCGGTTCATGTTGACCAATTTCATGCTCGTATGGCGGCGCGCAAAGCTGCTGAACAGTCAAGCATCGAACCAGCGACACGGCGATCATTGGCGATCAGAAGGTTGATTATTTGCCGATCGGTAAGGTGGATGGACCAGCGGAATGCGGACCCTCACGAGGGTACCCTTGTTAGGCTTTCCGGTGATGTTGAATTCTCCTCTGAGCAGAAGAGCCCTCTCGCGCATACCCACGATTCCCGAGCGACTGCGGGGCTGAAAGGCGCTCTTGGTCAGCACCTATTTCGTGCATGGGTGGGGCTCGTAATTACAGCTCCATTGGATCGCGGAAATGAGAAGCTTCAGGGTTCTGCTGATGCGGGCAGACGCATCTCATGGTCCGATTGCGCATCGCCTTTGTGCGCGATCCAGACCAGGAGCAAAAGCGCCGGAAGCGTCGCGACGGTCGTTAGCAGAAAAAACGGCACCCATCCCAGGCGCTCGGCGAGCAGGCCGCCCGACGAGGCCACCAGCGTGCGCCCGACCGCGGCCAGCGATGACAGCAGCGCGTATTGAGTCGCGGTGAACGCCGGCGAGCACAGGCTCGACAGATACGCCACCAGCGCCGCACCAGCCATCGCGCCCGTCACGTTCTCCGCCGCCACGCACAACGCCAGATAGTCCAGCCGATGGCCGCCCATCGCCTGCAGCACGTAAAACAGATTGCCCGCCGATTGCAGCACGCCACACAGTATCAGGGCGCGCACGATACCGAGCCGCACGGTCAGTAACCCGCCGGCGAGCGCTCCAATCACCGTCGCAAAAAATCCGACCAGCTTGGAAATCGCTGCGATCTCAACCAGCGAAAAGCCGAGCGCGATGTAAAGCGGCATCGCCATCACTCCCGCCATCGCCTCGCCCAACTTGTAGCCGAGCACGAAGATGAGAATCGCGAACCAACTGGGCCGGCGCATGAAGTCGGCGAAAGGTCCGACCACCGCTGTCGCGAGCCACTCGCGAAGCGCATCCCATCCGCGGCTCCGGCTGCGATCGGTGAGCTCCGGCGGCAGCCCCGGCTCGGGGCCCAGCAGGAATACGAGCATCGTCGCACTCAGCAGCGCAGCCATCGTGGCATACGCCGCGAACCATCCCGCATGAGCGGCGACGATCAGCGCGCCCGCGCCCGAAACCAGCATCGCGATCCGGTAACCGGTCTGGATCATGCCGGCGCCCGGCCCCTGCTCTTCCGGCGCGAGAATTTCGACCCGCCACGCGTCGATCACGATATCCTGGCTCGCCGAGAGAAAGGCGACCAGCAACGCCAGTGCGGCCATCGTCGCGAGATGGCTTTTTGGATCGCACGAGCCCAGCGCGAGCATCGCGGCGACCAGCGCAATCTGGATCGTTACGCCCCAGCCGCGCCGGCGTCCCAGCGGCAGCGGCGGCGGCAATCGATCGATCAGCGGCGACCACAGGAACTTGAACGCGTAGGGCGTTCCGACGAGCGCGAAAGCGCCGATCGTGGCGCGTCTCACGCCGGCGGTGGCGAGCCAGGCCGAGAGCGTCGAGAAGGTGAGCAGCAGCGGGAGGCCGCTGGCGAAGCCGAGCGGCAGGATCAGCAGCACGCGCCGATCGCTGTACACGGCGAGCGAGCGCCGCCATCGGGTCATGCCGTTGCCTGTCTCTTCACGTGCGAGCGGCCGCCTTGCTTCAGCGCTTGTAGGCCGGATCTTCGCGCGATCGCTTTCCGCACACGACCCCTTCGGCCGAAAACATCCTTTCGATTTTGTCGATTCGGCTCCGATCGAAGACCACCTGGCGATGTGCAATCTTCCAGGCTCCGGCGCGGCGCTCGAAGCGGTCCGCGTATCTTCCGGAGAAAACCAAATCAACCGTGCCGCCGTCCTTCTCCTGCCGGCGATGAATTCCGAAAAAGTAACTCTCGCAATGCGCGACGTCGCCGTCGACTTCGATCAGTTCGTTGGCGATGTAGTGGCTGGTGCCGTCATCCCTGACCAGCGCTTTGAGCGCCCATGGAATGAAATCGGCGGCGCGGCCCTTGAACAGTCCGTGATCGTCGGTCGCGTCGGGATGATAGACGCTGTGGAGCAGTTCCGCGTCGCATCGGTCGATACCCCGGCAATAGCGCATCAGGACTTCGTGAATCTCCTGCTTGTCCAGGAGCACGCGCAAGGCGCGTTCGGTTTTTTCGTCGATGCTCATGTCTTTTTTATTTCAACTCCCCGCAATTGTCTCAGAGCGTCACGCGATCGCGTCCGCGAGCGACGGATCGCCCGACATTATCGCGCGCGCCAGTGCGAAGCGATGCACTTCCGACGGGCCGTCATAAATCCTGAACGCGCGGATGTCGCGGTAGATGCGCTCGACCACCGTGTCGGCGGTGATGCCGAGGCCTCCGAGAATCTGCAATGACCGATCGACCACGCGGCCGAGCGCTTCCGAGCAGAACACCTTGCAGAGACTGGTCTCGTTGCGCGCTCGCTCGCCGCGGTCGAGCAGCCAGGCCGATTGCCAGATTGCGAGGCGGCAGAGGTGCAAGTCCGACGCGTTGTCGGCAAGCTGGAAACCCACGCCCTGATGCTCGCCGATTAGCTTGCCGAACGCGTGACGCCGCCGCGCGTAGTCAGCCGCGATCGCGTGGCAACGCCGCGCCGCGCCGAGCCATCGCATGCAATGCGTCAGGCGCGCAGGGCCGAGACGCACCTGGGCGTTGCGAAAGCCGTGTCCGACCTGGCCCAGGATGCGCTCCGCGCCGACGCGCACGCCGTCGAACTCGACTTCCGCATGCCCGCCGGGTGTGTTGTTGTCGAGCGTTTCAAGCTGGCGCACGATCCTGAATCCGGGCGCGTCCATGTCGACGAGAAACATCGTCGCTCCCCGGTCGGTCCCGTCCTCGTCGAGCGTGCGCGCCATCACGATATTGATGCTTGCGCCGGGAGCGCCGGTGATTAGCCACTTGCGCCCCGAGATAACAAATTCGTCGCCGTGGCGGCGCGCCGTGGTTTTCATCAGGTTCGGGTCGGAGCCGGCGCCATCGTCGGGCTCGGTCATCGAGAACACGGTGCGAATCTCACCCGCCACCAGCGGCCTCAGCCATCGTTCCTTCTGCTCGTCGTTGGCAATCTTGTCGAGCAGATTAGTGTTGCCCTCGTCGGGCGCCATGATATTGAGCGCGAGCGGGCCGAGCGGCGACCATCCCGCGGCCTCGAACACTACAGCCATCGCGCGATGGTCCAGACCGAGGCCACCCCACTTCACCGGCGCGTGAGGCGATAGCAGACCGGCCGCGCGGCCGAGCGCGATCAGCTCGCGGCGGAAATCCTCGCTGGGACCGTGCGGGCCCTGCCTCGGATCGCGTTCCAGCGGCACGATCGCCTCGCGGATAAAGCGGTCGACCCGCGCTTTGAGTTCGACCAGGTCAGCGAGGAAGGGAAAAATCGATCACGGCTACGACTCCTCAAGCGCGCGCGCTCGACTGGGCCGGGCGGCAACGCGGCGCTCTGTTACGCCCACGACTAGTAGGCCGCGCGGCGCCCGACCGTCAAGCGGGCGCTCCGGGCCGCCTGCGGCGCTGACCGGCGGTAGTTTTTGGAGTCCTTGCAAATCCGCAGTCGTGTGCTAAAGCGGACACGAATCGCACACGAGTCGCACATGAATGATGGGCCGCGACTTCCGCGGCCGCTTATCCGAAGCGTATGGCGGACCATCCAGGAGGCATCCACACCAATGGCTAATCTGCTTGAAGGAAAAATCGCGCTTATAACCGGCAGCGGAAGCGGGATCGGCCGCGTGACCTCGCTCACCTTTGCGCGCGAGGGCGCGACCGTCGTATGCGCCGACGTGAGCCAGGAAAGCGGCGAGGCGACCGCCGCCAAAATTCGCGAAGCCGGTGGCAAGGCGGAATTCGCGAAGGCCGACGTTAGCGACGACGCCCAGGTGCAGGCGCTGATCGCGCGGGTCGTCAAGACTCATGGCCGTCTGGATTGCGCCTACAACAACGCCGGCATCGAGGGCGACGTCATCGACACGCACGAGACCTCCGAGCGCAACTTCGATCGCGTGATGGCGATCAATGTCAAGGGCGTATGGCTCTGCATGAAGTACGAGATTCGCCAGATGCGCAAACAAGGGAGCGGTGGTGCGATCGTGAATACGGCCTCGGCCGCCGGACTGATGGGCTTTCGCAGCCTGCCCATCTACGTCGCGAGCAAGCACGCGGTCGTGGGATTGACCAAAAGCGCGGCGCTCGAAAATGCCGAGGCCGGCATCAGGATCAACGCGGTCTGTCCGGGGCCGGTCGACACGCCGATGATGGAGCGCATCACCAACAACGAGGGGCAGCCGGGACGCAAGGACTTCGAAGCCTTCGTTCCGATGCGTCGTTACGCGATACCGCAGGAGATCGCCAACGCCGTGCTATGGCTCTGCTCCGCGCAGTCATCGTACGTGACCGGCACGACCATGCGCGTCGACGGCGGCGTCGCGGCGTCCTAGCCTCGGCGGTTAGCGGCGGGCTCCGTCGACAGCTTAGACCTGCACTTCGACCTCGAAGCCGGAGCGCTCGATCAGTTCGCGCGTGCGATCGAAGTTCCATCCGCCGGTGGTCAGATAGCCGTTGACGAAAATCGAATTCACGGCATTGAAAATTTCGCCCTGCCGCTCTCCGAGATTCAGTTCCCTTCCGCCGGCGGCGCGAACTTCGCTCCGCGGGTTGAGTAGCCGGAACAGGCACGCGGCCTTTAGACATCGTTCGGGCGTCAAGCGCCGCGAATGTTCAAGCGGCGTTCCCGCGATCGGATGCAGGAAATTCAGCGGCACCGACTCCGCGCGCAAATGGCTGGTCGCGAGCGCCAGGTCGATCACGTCGTCGTCCGTCTCGCCCATCCCGATGATCCCGCCCGAGCAGACCGACAGTCCCGCCGCGCGCACGTTCTCGATCGTTCGTATGCGATCGTCATAGGTGTGCGTGGAGCAAATCTCGGGATAGAAGCGGCGGCTGGTGTTGAGGTTGTGATTGATCCATCCGGCGCCGGCATCTTTCAGCCGCTGGGCCTGTTCCTGCTCCAGCAGACCGATCGAAAGACATAGCTCGAGCTTGGGAAACTCGGCCCGGATGCTCTCGCAGGCCGCGGCCAGATGCTCGACGTCGCGCGGAGCAGGGCCGCGCATGCTGCACACCATGCAGTAGCGGCGCGCGCCGCTCGCGACGGCCAGTCGCGCGCCTTCGATCAACTCGGACACGCTTTGCAACTTGTAAACCGGGATGTCCGCGCGCGAGAGCCGCGACTGCGAGCAATAGTGGCAATCCTCGGGACAGATGCCGCTTTGCGCGTTGCGCAGAATGCAGATCTTCACGCGGCGGCCGAACGTGGCCTCTCGCACGCTCAAAGTTGCCGCGAGCAGTTCCGGCAGCTTCTCGTCGGGGCAATTCAAAACCGCGCTCGCCTCCGCGCGCGACAACTTCTCGCCTGCGAGCACGCGCTCGACCATCCGCTTCAAATCAAGTTCGTTGAAGTGCAGCCCCTGCCGTCTCCTCACGCGTGACTTTGGATCTAAATCGCGTGACATTTTCGAACGGCGATGCTCCGGCTCCAATAGTTTGGCACGGTCCGAAAGTGAGACAGATTCTCGCGACAGGAACGTTTCAATAGCGAACCCTAGCGTCGGACGTCGGCGTTAGTGCGTCGTGCCCGCTCGAGGAGCAAAGCCCTTGTTAGCAAAGGCTTGAACTAGCCTCGGCGCGCCGCACGCGCGGCATCGATGTTGCTCATCCTATGACGCGACGCGCAAATGAGACAGTTGTGGGATCATGAACCGAGTTGTGTAAGCCATGGCGGCGCGCAAATGTGCCGCAGTCAGGGGCTGATACGTACGAGTTCGTCTTCATTCCGCCTCCAGCCGCTATGCACCGCCATTGTAATGGCAATGCTGGAGGTGCCAGCGTTTGGCGCTATCGTTTGTGCTTCCGAATTCGGCATCAGCACTTACCGTCCCGGACTGATGGATCTGTTCGCCGGGTATCTGGTCCTCCTGGAGCAACACTCGTCAAAACCTATTTCCTCTTCCAGGACGCCAGTGCCAGAGCCGTCACGCAGCACGGCGACATCGAGGCTGACTCTCACACCATCAACTACACATCGGCCCTCTTCGCGGCTCACATCACCGGAATTCCGGTTCTCGGCAGCTATTGGGGGTTTGGCGCGATCACCCAGTTCCGAATCTCGTCACAATCGTTGCGCGTCGGAGCGGTTGGCGTATCGGTCCCTCAGACCTCCACCGCGGGAGGACTTGGCGACCTGATCCTTCTTCCGGTCATGCTGAACTGGAACTGGGGGCAATTTCATCTCACGACCGCGTTGGCGTTTATGCTCCGACCGGAAGCTACGACCGCCAGCGCATCATCAACATCGGCACCAATCGCTGGGCGGTTGAACCTGACACCGGTCTCACCTGGATGGACGAGGAGAACGGACGCCAGGCTTCCGCGTTCGCCGGGTACACGATCAACAGCGAAAACACTGCGACCCACTACCACAGCGGCCAGGAATTTCACGCCGACTTTGTCCTCGCGCAACATCTCCCAAAGGCTCGTGGTCGGAATGGCCGGCTACGCTTTGCAGCAGACCACGGCCGATTCAGGACGCGGCGCTATTTTCGGCCCGTACAGGGGCCGCGTGCTCGCCCTGGGTCCGCTGGTCGGCAAGACGGTCGATCTGTGGAAACTGCCCGTCACCTTCGCCGTCAAATACGACTTCGAGTTCGCGGCGCAAAATCGATCGACCGGCGACGAATTGTGGTTGACCGGATCGTTGCGATTCTGAGGTGCGCACATTCGTGAAAGACACCAAGGCATTTCGGCCCAAAGAGCGTTGAGTCTATGAGTCAACCAGAACGACCTGCTCCTACATCGGCCCGCATCGCCGGTGCTGTGGGAAAGCCGCCAGCGCCGGTTGACGTTCAGGTAGCACATGACCTGACCCGCTTCACGCTCGCGGATATGGTTCGATGCGGTGAAGCGCTCCGCCTGCTAGCGACTGAAGCAACGAGTATGGAGAAAGCTGCGCAGGCGGTCACTCGCTATCTCTATGAGAATCTGCGAGAGAGGAACTCAGACAACCGTAGTTGTATTCTGGTTCGTTTCTTTAGAACCCTCACATACGCGCGACTGGCCACAGACCTTCGCGAGGCGGCTTCTCAGACGTCCGTATCCGCCGAGATTTCGGAAGATACGAAGTGTCTGACTCTGTTGGCGACAGCTGGCGACGACCCTCGATGGAACTCTCGACACACTTCCACCGGGCACAAATGCATCCCCCTGATAAGCGAAGCCATAGTTGAGCGATTTCCCATGATTTCGCAACTGATACGCCAGCTTGGGCTGACCACATCTGAGCTGCTGCGCACGACGCCGGAGCTAATAAAGGAGCTCGACCAAAGAAATTTCGGCGTCTTCCATGTCCCGATGGCAATCAACAGCCCATTCGTCCCTGCGCAGGCGGATTTCGTGGCGTCTCATGGTGTCTCGTCGGTGCTTGGATTCGGCGGCATGCTGCCCGACGGTGACCTGTTCGCGGTAATAATCTTCGCCCGCATTGCGATTCTATCCTCCACCGCCGATATGTTTCGCACGATCGCGTTGAATCTTAAGGTCGGCCTCCTGGATCTACTCGACAAGCCTGTTTTCGCCGACTAACCGCAGGTGTGCAATTGCCCGATCTTGATAAAGAGAGTTACGCGCGCAAGCGGGAATCCCGTGTTACCGCGCTCGAGGAGCTACTCCGTACTCTCGAGCGCACCATCGTGGAGCAGTCAGAGCGCCTCGACCGCGTCCGCGGGGCCGAATCTCTCCTCGCCGCGATCGTCGAGTCGTCCGACGACGCCATCGTCAGCCTCTCCATGGACCTTACGATACTCACTTGGAATCGCGGCGCTGAAAAACTATTCGGTTTCACCGCAGCCGAGACGATCGGCCAGCCGACCACACTTTACATCCCGCCTGAACTGCGGGCCCATGGACTCGACCTGCTGAAGGAACTTCTGACCCATCTCGAGCGCGTCAACAGCTTCGAGGTGCCTTGTCTGCGCAAGGACGGCACCTGCGTCGACGTTTGGACGGTTTGCTTTGGCATCCGGGACTCCAGCGGGCAGTTGCTCGGGATGTCGGCAATCCATCGCGATCTCACCGAGCGTAAGCGTGCCGAGTCCGAGACGGCGACACTCGCTGCACTCGTCAATGCTTCGCACGACGCCATAATAAACGTGTCGCCGGAGGCCAGGATCATCTCCTGGAACCCGGCGGCGGAAAAAGCGTATGGCTACACCGCTGAGGAGGCGATTGGAAAAGGTATCGATCTGTTCGTTTCGCCTGAAGAACTGCCGCAAACCCTTGCCGCCACCCGGCGGGTTGCGGCAACCGGACAGGCGGTGTCATGGGAACAAAATGCCCACAAAAAGGGCGGCACCTCGTTCATTTCCGCAGTCAGCATTTTTCCCATCCGGGATGCGGCCGGAAACATCATTAGTGTGGCGGGCATCGGGCGCGACATCACGACGCTTAAGACCATCGAGAAGGACTTGCGTGAGGCGCGGGACTACACGCGCGGCCTTATCGAGTCTTCGATCGACGCGATGGTGGTGGTTGACCGCGACCTCCGCATCACCGACGGCAACGAGCAACTGGCGCGGCTCACCGAGGTACCCAAGAAAATCCTGATCGGCAGCCGCTTCGATGGCTATTTCACTGAGCCGGCGCGCGCCGCGGCTGCGATCGAAACGGCGCTCGCGGATGGTTCGGTGACGAACTACGACCTCGTGTTGCGCGCCGCCAGCGGCGGGGAGATCCTGGTTTCCTTCAATGCCTCGGTCTTTTCACGTGCCGGCGTGGTTTCCGGCATCTTCGGTGTGGCGCGAGACGTCACCGAGCAGCGCGCAGTCCAGCGCAAGCTCGCCGAAGAACGGCAATACAGCCGCAGCCTGATCGAGTCTTCGCCCGACGCTTTGCTGGTCACCAACTCCGAACTCATCCTGACGGACATCAACCGGCAAACCGTCCGCTTGACCGGCTATCGGCCCGAGGAGCTCGTTGGCATCAGGCTGGCATCGATTTTCACCGAGCCCGAGAAGGCGATCGTGGTCGTGCGACGCGCACTCGACGCAGGCCTCGTACAAGAAGCTGAGCTCTGCCTGCTGACCAGGACCGCCGAGGCGCTACCGGTCTCGCTCAACGCCTCGGCGTTCACAAATGGCGACGGATCGACGCACGGAGTGATCATTGGCGTTCGCGACATCAGCGAGCGCAAGCGCGCCGAGAAGGAACGTTCGCTGCTCGCCTCGATCGTCGATGCGTCGGGCGACGCGATCTATAGCGAATCACCCGATCTGACGGTAACCAGCTGGAATGCGGCGGCCGAACGCCTGTTCGGCTACAGCGCGGCGGAGATAATCGGCCGCAACGCCGCGCTGCTGGTGCCGCTCGATCGCCGTGCCGAAATACTTCTGCCGGTCGGGCTCGGTTCGCGATCCGACAAGGCCGAACGTTTCGAAACCGTCCGCCAGCGCAAGGATGGCAGTTGCATCGATTTAGCGCTCACCCGCTCGCCGATTCTGGATCCTTCCCACAAGGTGATCGGATTTTCAGTGACCGCGCACGACATCAGCGAGCGCAAGCGTATCGAGGCCGAATTGACCGCGGCGCGCGACGCGGCGCTGGAAGCCGCGCGGGCCAAGTCGGAATTTCTCGCCAACATGAGCCACGAGATCCGCACCCCGCTCAACTCGGTTATCGGGATGACCGGCCTGCTGCTCGATACTCCGCTCAGCCCCGAGCAGCGCGATTTCGCACATGACGTGCGCGAGAGCGGCGAAGCGCTCCTGACCCTGATCAACGAAATCCTCGACTTTTCCAAGCTGGCCGCCGGCAAGATGGTCTTTGAAGAGATCGACTTCGAACTGACCGCGACGGTCGAGGGGGCGGTCGATCTCGTCGCCGAGCAGGCTCGCAGCAAGGGCCTCGAACTGACCGTGTCGATCGATTCCGAAGCGCCGCAAAGCCTGCGCGGCGACCCCGGACGCCTACGCCAGGTGCTGTTGAACCTGATCGGCAACGCGATCAAATTCACCAAGCGCGGCGAGGTTGCCGTGCAGGTCAGCAAGCTCAGCGAAAACCCGAAGGAAACGATCCTGCGCTTCGCCGTGTGCGACACCGGGATCGGAATTCCCCAGGAAAAACTTCACCTGTTGTTTCACCCCTTCAGCCAAGTCGACGCCTCGACCACCCGCCACTTCGGTGGCACCGGACTGGGACTCTCGATCGCGCGCCAACTGGTTGAGCGCATGGGCGGAACGATCTCCGTGTCAAGCACGGTGGGCTCCGGCTCGACCTTCTGGTTCACGGCCAAATTTGTCAAGTCCGGAGTCGTCAAGAAGCCGGCCTCGGAGCGCTTCGCTTCGTTCGCCGATGTGCGACTGCTCATCGTCGACGACAACGCGAACAGCCTCCAGATCCTGCGCAGCCAGGCATCTGCGTGGAAGATGGAGGTTGAAACGGCCGACTCCGCCGAGGCTGCGCTCAAACTGATGCGCGCAGCGATACCCGAGCATCCCTTCGAGGTTGCACTCATTGACGTGCAAATGCCCGAGGTCGACGGTATCGAGCTCGCACGAATGATCAAATCGGATCCAGCGCTCGCCGCGACCGCAGTGATCCTGGTTTCGTCGGTGGGTACAGCGCATGACTACCGCTCCCGATTGCAAGCGCTCGACGTGGGCGTATGGCTGACCAAGCCGGTGCCGCAGTCATCGCTTTATAACGCTCTGGTCAAGGTGCTGCCGTACAGAGCTGAAGTCAGGACCCAGGCGCGGGCGCCAGGAAAGGCGGACGCCTCCGCGCAGCCTCCTACGGGACAGCTGAAGCTGCTCGCGGGACGCAAGCTCCGGGTGCTGCTGGCGGAAGACAATCCGATCAATCAAAAGCTGGCGAAATTCCAGCTCAAGAAGCTGGGCGCCGACGTCGATTGCGTGAGCAACGGACGCGAGGCCGTCGACGCAGTGATGCGGATACCTTACGATGCGGTTCTGATGGATTGTCAGATGCCCGAGATGGACGGCTACGAGGCCACCAAGGAGATCCGGCAACGCGAGGGCTCGCAGCGTCACACCCAGATAGTCGCGCTCACCGCTCATGCCCTGGCCGGCGACCGGGAAACCTGCCTCGCCGCCGGCATGGACGCGTACATCAGCAAACCGGTGAAGCCGGAAATCCTCGAAGGAATTCTGGCGCAGGTCGTCGCACCGAGCGCAGCATCAGCCTCCGTAGCCGGCACGGCTTCGCCTGGCTCGCCGCCAAACGGCACGCCGGCCGCCACGTCGACTTCCAAATCGCAAGAGGACAACGCGGCGCAGGCGCTACACGCCCTGAATGGGAATGCCCCCACCTAAGTTTCCGCGCGCACGCGCGACTTCAGTGCCGCAGCCCTGCCTGCTTGAGCAGCGGCATCACGGCGCGCTCGAAATACGCCAACTCCTCGTGGTAGTCGAGGAATCCGAGAATCACCCCCTGGATACCCATCGCGCTCAACGTCTTTAGCTGATCGACCGCCTGCTCGGGCGTGCCGACGATCGGATAGCCGCCCCATCCGAGGATGAAGCGTTCGCGGAAGGCGTCCATATGTGGAAACGACCCGCTTTCGATTCCGAGCACCTTCATGATGTTGTTCGCGGCGCCCCAGTCGCCTTTGTCCAGGATCTCGCGCCGAACTTCCTGCGCCTCGCGCTCGGTGTCGCGGCAGATCATCATCGCATAGGTCATGATGCCGATTTCGCGTCCGTAGCTCTGCGCGCGCTGATGCATCCTGTCGATCAGCTCCTTGCTGTGCTCGAACTTGTCGATCGTCATGAAATTGAAATCGACCTCGCGCGCTGAAAACTCGATCCCCGCGGGCGAGTTACCGGCGTTGACCAGCACCGGGTATGGCTTCTGGAGCGGCTTGGGATGCGCCTGGCCGCCGCGGATGTGAAAATATTTGCCGTCGAAATCGAACGCCTCTTCGTCGGTCCACAGCCGCTTGACCACGCCGATCCATTCGCCGCCGAAGGCGTAGCGCTCGTCGTGCTCGCGCTGCGCCGCACCGAACATCTCCATCTCGGGCGTGAACCAGCCCATCACGAGGTTCAAGCCGAAGCGCCCGTTCGAGATGTGGTCAACAGTTACGCATTGCTTGGCCGCGACTATCGGATGGACGGTGGGCACGTGCGAGGTCGAGAACACCATGATGCGCTCGGTCGCGGCAGCCAACCCCGCCGCCCAGGTGTAGGTCTCGAAGCAAATGCCGTTGAAATCGGTGGTGCCGCCAAAGCCGCGCCATCGCGCGATCGGCACAAGCATCTCGAATCCCATCGCGTCCGCGCGCCGCGCGATCGCGAGGCTGTGTTCCCAGGTCGAGCGGTAGGTCGTCTCCGCGTGCGAGACCGTCAGTCCGTTGCTGCAATTGGTGCCGAAGAGCCCGAGCTTGAGCTTCTGATCATTGTAGAGCGGACAGTTGGGACGCTCGATTTCCGCCGTTCGCGCCATCGTCATTGACCTCTACGCCGCCCGCACCGCAGCTCTTCTACTGCTTTTGCCCGGCCAGCCATGACTCGGTCTCGGCCAGCGCAGACTTGAGCTTGTCGATCAGGAGGTCGATTTCCTTCGCCGTAATGATCAGCGGAGGCGACATGCATGCGGTGTCGCCGACCGCGCGAATCAGCAGACCCTGCTCACGCGCCACGTCGCGAAAATGCGCGCCGACTCCGAGCGACTCGGGAAAGGCCTCGCGAGTTTGCGGGTTGCGCACCAGTTCGACGCCGGCCATCAGGCCTAACGCGCGAATCTCACCCACGATCGGTGAGGAGCGCAGCTCCTGGAGCCGCTGATTCAGCCGCTCGCCCATCTTGCGCGAGTTCTCAACGATGCCGTCGCGCTCCATGATCTCGAGCGTCTTGAGCCCGGCCGCGCAGCACGCCGGATTGCCGGTGTTGGTAAAGCCGTGCCATATCGCCGCGCCCGCCGACGACTCCAGCAGCGTCTGATAGATTCGCTCGTGCACGATCACCGCGCCGAGCGGCAGATAGCCGCTGCTGATGCCCTTGGCGCAGGAGATGATGTCCGGGCGCACGTCCCAGTGCTCGCAGGCGAACATCTTGCCGGTGCGGCCGGCGCCGGTGATGACTTCGTCCGCGACCATCAGGACGTCGTACTTGTCGCAAATCTGGCGGATACGGGTCCAATATTCTTTGGGCGCGGGAATCACGCCGCCGGCGCCCATCACCGGTTCGGCGATGAAGAAGGCGACCCGGTCGGGCCCTTCGGCCACAATCGCTTTTTCGAGTTCGTCCGCGCAGGCGACCGCACACGACGGATACTCCTTGCCGAGCGGGCAGTGGTAACAATACGGCGGCGCGATATGCCGCACGTCGGGCAGCATCGGCTCGAAGAACTCGTGAAAGTGATCGATGCCGGTGAGGCTCGCCGCGCCGCACGAAGAACCGTGGTAACCCTTGATGCGCGCGATCGCGACCGTCTTGTTCTTGTATCCCCGCAGCCGTTGGTACAGGCGCGTGAGCCGGATTACGGATTCGTTCGCTTCCGAACCTCCGCTGGTGAAGAAGACGCGGTCGAGTCCCGGGGGCGCGAGCGAGGCGAGCCTGGCGGCGAGTTCGATCGCCGGCGGCGTCGAAAAGTTCAGCAGCCCCAGATGGAACGAGAGCGTCTCGAGCTGATGGGCGACCGCGTCGGCGATTTCCTTGTTGCCGAATCCCAGGTTGACGTTCCAAATGGCCGAGCTGCCGTCGAGGTATTGCTTGCCGTTGGCGTCCCAGACGAACACGCCCTTGCCGCGCGCAATGATGAGCGGGCCCTTGTCCGCGTGCTCCTTTACCGACGCGAAGCCGGGCAGCTTGTGCTTGCGATCGAGTTCGTCAAGCCGCTTGGCGTCGATCTCAAAGCGTAGCGCGTTCGCGCCGCCCGCGGGTTTTTGTGCTGTAGCCATCGGAGACTCTCCTACCTTCCGCTCCTGCCTGCCGCACGAGGCGCTTTAAGCGCCGGGCTGGCCTCGCAATGCGGCGCGCCATTTCACGGTGGCCTCGCGATCGACGGCGACCGACTCGTCCTCGGCCTGCCCCTTGAAGATCACGCCGTAAATCTGCCGCGCCTTCTCCGGCGAAACCAATCCTTCGAGCACGTCCGTGCGCACCATCTCGGGGTCGCGATCGAGCGGGCTGCCGTAACCGCCGCCGCCGGAGTCCACGCCGACGATATACTCGCCGGGATTTATCTGTTCGGCCGAGACCGAGGGTAGTTCGTGCTCGTCGCCTTCACGATCAAGCTTGGCGGCATAGCAGGCTTGACCGGAATGACCGCCCAGAACGCCCTTGGGCGGATTGTGATGGCCGTCCAGCGGATAGACCACCGTCATCGTGTCGTGCCTGGGGCCATATTCCACGCGCGCGCCGGGCGCGCCGCGAAAGCGGCCCGCGCCACCCGAGTCGGTCAGCAGCCGCGCGGTCTTGTAGATGATCGGATATTTCTGCTCGTCGATCTCGATACTGTCGCGATACATCAAGTCCCGCGACCACCGGCAGGCCGTAGTTGATCCATCCGTCGTTGTGCGGCGTACCCGGGCCGCCATTGGCGCTGATGAAAAGCTGATTGACGTAAGGCGCGCCGCCGCGGCGAAAATCGCCGCCCGAGATCACTCCGTACCCCGGGCCCATTCCAAGGCCGCCCTCGGCGAGTCCATAGCCCTCGCCAAGCTGGGCAAACGCAGCCTGCGTGATATTGACCAGCCGGTCGCCGATATTGGTGGTCGCGACCGAGCACGAGGTCGGGAAGCGCGGGATTCCCACCACGCAGTTTTCGCGCAGAAGCACCGTGACGCGGCGGAAGCTGCCGGCGTTGTGCGGCACGCCCGGGTCGATCGAATTGAAAAGTCCGGTGACGGTGTTGTTAATCGCGCAAGTCTTCGATTCGTTGAGGCCGCACGGAACGCAATCGATATTGTCGCGCAGATCGATCTCGACCCGCCCCTCGGCGGCGTCGATTTTCACCTTGACCTTCAGCGGCACGCCTTCGGGCAAGGCGGGAAACGGATCGTGCGCGCCCGTGCCGGTGAACTCGGCCGAGGGAAGTTGCTTCAACGCATGGATCATCCGGCGCTCCGAGTAGTCGAACCATTCCCGGATGAAGTCACGAATCAGCGGTTTGCCGAACTTGGCCGCCAACTCCTTCAGCCGGCGCTCGCCGATCCGCGCCGCACCGACCATCGCCAGGTAGTCGCCGTACCACTGGTCGGGCACACGGATACGGCGCCGGCACATCCGGATGATGTCGTCGATGTCCTTAAAGTTGCGCTGGACCTGCACGCACGGAAAATTCAGCGCGCCTTCCTCGTAGACGTCGCCAGCAAACGGCGCGTACGTCGTTGGCAGGCCGTTGCCGCAATCCGCCTGATGGGCCTTGGCGCAGCAGGTGAACAGATGCTCGCCGTCGACGAAGACCGGCACCAGGATCGTATGGTCGGCGCTGTGCGTGTTGCCGAGGTAAACGTCGTTGTGCAAAAACGCGTCGCCCTCGGTGAGGTTCGGATGGAGATTGCACATCGCCTCGCTCAAAAACTGCGATCCGAAAACATGGACCGGCAGGCCCTCGGCGGAAGCGAGCATCTGGTTGTCGCCGGTGACCAGCGAGCAGGAAAAATCGCGCGCCATGTTGAGCACCGCCGAGCGGCCCGATCGCAATAGCGTGTTGGTCATCTCGCGGCAGACGCTGTCGAGGCGGTTGGCGATAACCGCGAGCAGTGCCGCGTCGAGTCCCGCGCCCTCGGTTCCTGTACTCGTGCTCATGGTGATGTCCAAGCCTCCGTTTTTTGCCTTCGTCCTTTCGCTTTCGGTGTCCGCTCAGGAGCCGGCGACCTCGAGCAGATAGTTATGCAGCTCGGTCACGCGCGCGCGGCTTCCCGGATAGACGACGATCGTGGTCGTCGGCTCGTCGATGATCGCGGGACCCTCGACCGTCATCCCGGGCGTGAGACTCTCTCCATGATAGCGCGGCGTAATCGAGCTCGCGATGGCCGGCAAAGAAGACCGGATGCCGCACCCGCGCCGCCGGCAACGCCGCCTCGCGCGCCGTGATCTTGCTTAGCGGCGGCCCCTCGAGCATCGCGGTCAACCTGCCCCGCCAGTAGATGCATTCGACCTGCTGACCGGGCTCCTTGACCGCGAAAACGCGCTCGTGCTCGCGATGGAACGCCTCGATCGTCGCGTCGAGGTCGGCCGGGCCGTCGAATTTGCCCGTGGGCAGCGCGACGTCGAGCTCCCATACCTGGTACGGATAGCGCGCCTCGACGAAGTACTCGCGCTTAAACCGAGTCAGCCCGCGCTCGCGCAACTCGGCCTCCAGCCGCTCCATCGAGGCCGTGATTTCCGCCAGCACTCGATTAACCGATTCGTAGGGAAATTCTCCGGTGTAGGCGAACCTGCTCTGCGTGAACTCGCTCACGATGTCGGAGTACTGGCCGCCGCAAGCGCTGAGCGCGCCGGCCGTGCGAGGCACCAATACCTGGCGGCATCCGAGTTCGCGCGCGATCGGCACGATATTCAGTCCGGCGGCTCCGCCGCCCGCAACCAGCAGGCTCTCGCGCGGATCGATTCCCTGGTTGATCGTGATGTCCTTGATCGCGCCGACCATGTGGTCGCCCGCAACTTCCATGATCGCGCGTGCCGCGTCCTTCACCTCCAGGCCAAGGCGCGAGGCGACCTTCGCCACCGCGCCCGCGGCAGCGCCGGAATCGAGGCGCATCCGTCCGCCCAAAAAATAATCCGGGTCGAGATAGCCGAGCACCAGCGCCGCGTCGGTGACCGTCGGCTCGACGCCGCCGGTGCCATAGCACGCCGGACCGGGCTCGGCGCGTGCGCTCTGGGGGCCGACGCGCAGCAATCCGCCGGGATCGATCCAGGCGATCGAGCCGCCGCCGGCGCCGATACTTCTCACGTCGACCGAGGCCATGCCGGTGATGTGCCCGGTGAAAATCGAGCCCAGCCAGGTCTCCCGGGTGAACGTGATCGTACGGTCATGCACCAGGCTTACGTCGAAGCTGGTGCCGCCCGCGTCGCATACAATGAGGTCGCGCGGGCCGACTTCGGCCTCGCCATAGGTGCGCCCGGCCACCGGCGCCATCGCGGGACCCGACTTGACCAGGAAGATGGGACGCTGGACGACGTCGCCCGCGTGCATCACGCCGCCGAATGAAGTCGCGACCAGCAATTGCCCGGCGAAGCCAGCGCGGCGGAGGTCCTCCTCCATGTCGCGCAGATGGCGTTGCATCAGCGGTTTCAGCGAAGCGTCGATCGCCGCGGAGGAGGCACGCCGATATTCGCGGATGATCGGGTTAAGGCGCGAGGACAGCGTGTACGGGACGCCCGGCAGTTCGGTCTCGATAAGCCGGCCCAGCGCCGCCTCATGCACGGAATTCGCCGGCGACCACAACAGGCACACCGCAATCGCCTCGACCCCGCGCTCGGCCACCCGCCGCAGCGTCTCGCGCGCGTGCTTCTCGTCGAGCGGTACGACAACCTTGCCCTCGGAGTCGATCCGCTCACGAATCTCGAAGGTCAATCGCCGCGGCACGTAGGGCTCGATCGGCGGATAGGAGAGGTTGAACGGATCGAGCTTGCCGCCCTCGCGCAGCACGAGAATATCGGGGAAGCCTTCGGTCACCAGGAACGCGGTGCGCGCGGTGTTGCGCTCGATGATCGCGTTGGTCGCGTGCGTGGTGCCGTAGATCACCAGGTCGGTATTGCGCAGCACGTCCGCGACGCTCGGGCCGGCTTGCTCCGCCGCCATCTTGAGCGCGCCTTCGATACCGACGAAGATGCGCTCGTAGGTCGTGGGCGATTTGCCGAGCACCAAGCCGCCGCGCTCGTCGGCCAGTACGAGGTCGGTAAAGGTTCCGCCCGTGTCGATCGCTATGCGATAGGCCAATTGCGCCGGTCCTCCCTATCAATCCGAATCTGCTGCATTGCCGTTTTGTCTGCGTTCGCGCGTTTTCATTTTGAGCAGAAGCCGCGACGCCGAACCAGATTTCGCCGTTCCGCCAGATTTTGCCGTTCCGGTTGATTAGCAGCCCTGAGGGCAAATGAAAACCGAAACCGCAGTCGCCTCGATTGTTTGCGCGGATTCTCCTTGACAGCGCGAAATCACCCGATCTAGCTTGGCCTGTTCCATTCTGGCAGCGATTCGGCAGCTCGGGGACGCGCCAAAATCACGCGGCTGCACTCTTACGAAAACACAATTTACCAAGGACTGGGGAGGCGATCATGGCTGAAGGCAAAGCAAAAAAAATGTGGGCGCTGCCCGGCGCACAACTCACCGCTCCGCAGTCGCTGCTGATGCACGGTGGCGACCCGACGATGATGCTCGATCTCCCGTGCCCTTCGTTCCTGATCGAGCATCCCAAGGGCCTGGTGCTGTTCGACACGGGATGCAACCCGAAGATCATCGATGACGCGGTCGGCTACTGGGGCGAGGTGGCGGCCCATCTGCCGCTCAAATGGAACAAGGCCGACACGCTCGACAAGCAAATCCAGAACGTCGGCTACAAGACCTCCGACGTGAAGTACGTGATCCTGTCGCACTCGCATCTCGATCATTCCGGCGGCCTGACTTATTTCCCCAAGGCCAAGTTCCTGGTCGGAAGCAGAGAGCTGCAGTACGCCTACTGGCCCGACGTGGATCGCCGATGGGCCTTCATACTCAACGATTTTCTGCCGACCCGCGCCTACGAATGGCTGGAACTGGATTGCGACCTCGACCTTTTCGGTGACGGCGCATTGCAATTCCTGCTGACCCCCGGCCATACGCCCGGCGAATGCTCGCTCCTGGTAAATCTGCCCAACCGCAAGTTCCTGCTGACCGGCGACACCACGCATCTGCGCGCCGCGGTCAACCAGGAAGCGACGATGGGGATCGACGTCGATCCGTTCAAGTCGGTGCACTCGCTCCGGCGCATCAAGGCGATCCGCGACATGCAGGGCGCCACGATGTGGATCACGCATGATCCGGATGACTGGAAGGAGCATCCGCACAAGGTCGAGTAGCGCGGCGAGTAGCGGGAAGCACGAAAGGTTCGATGCCGCTTTACGAATGCCGATGCGAGCGGTGCGAGCTCACCTTCGAGGTGCTCGCACCGCTCAGTTCATCCGCGATGAAGTCGCGCCCCTGCCCGAACTGCGGGCGCGCGGCGCGGCGTATCATCTCGGCCGTGGCGTTTACGGTGGAGGGCGGAACGCGCGCGAGTTCGACTCCCGACGTGACGCAGTACAAGGTTCCGCCGCCGGCGCGTCTGTGCTGGATGGACGATCGTTCCGCCGCGCGCTATGCCGCTTACAAGCATGGACGCGGCGCGGAGTATGACGACAAGACCCAGGCGCGCGAGGAAGCGAAGAAAAAACGCGACGAGCCAGCGTCGAAGCCGGCGCCCGCCGCGCATCAGCATGCGCAGTCAGCACTCGCCGCCGCGCGCAAAGCGAAGGCCGCCGAGTCCAAGCCACTGA
>CAWFGH010000011.1:0-69326 GCA_963815255.1 uncultured delta proteobacterium
CATCGCCAACTACAGCGCCGAATTCTGGACCAGTCCGCCGCCGCATTGGCAAGAGCCGAACAAAGAAAGACCGTAATCGGCGAAGAAGTCGGCGTCCTTCGAAACGAACTCGGGCGGCATTGGGAATGGCGCCAGGGCTAGTGGATCTTCACCGCGGCGAGATCTCCTCAGCGGAGTATGGTGTCGCCGGCATCCGTGTCGTGATCTGAGAATGAAGGCCGGCTGTGGAAAATCAATGCAGTGCGGCCTTCTTCGCGTGCGGGTCGTTTTTCTTAACCAGCAGCATGAGCGGCAGGATGCAGAAGCAGATGATCGCGAGGATCTTGAGCGTATCCAGATAAGCCTCAGTGCTCGCCTGTGTTTGCACCAGATTGTACATGCGACCAAGGGCCTGATGGTGAGCGTCGGGGCGGCTCATCCCCGCATGGAACAGGTTATTCGTAAGCCCAGAGAGCCGGCCGCGCACCTCCGGATCGAAGGGGCTTAGATGCATGCTGAAGGTGTCCTGGTGTATCTGCGCTCGTCGCTGCGTCAAGGTCGACACCATCGAGATACCGACGCTGGCGCCGATGTTACGGAACATATTGATCATGCTTGAGATTTGATTGTTTTTCCCAGGAGGAACGTCGAGATACGCGAGCGTGTTGATCGGGATGAACAAGAAGGCAACGCCCAAACGTACGTAGACGTTATCGAGCATGTAGGTGGTGAAGTTGGCCTGCAGGTCGATCCGGGTCATGTGCATCAGCGCGAGTCCGGTGATCAAAAAGCCGATGGCAGCCAGCCAGCGCGCCTGAATCCGCGACGAAAGGCGGCCGACCAGCGGCATCGTTGGTATCATCACCAACCCCCCGGGCGACATCACTAAACCTGCTAACTGGGCGGAATACCCGGCGAGCGTTTGCACGAATAGCGGTATCAGCGCGGTTGCCGCGTAGATCGAAACGCCGAGCACGAACATCATCAGGCTGGCGACGGCAAAGTTGAAATCCTTGAACAGGCGCAGGTCGATCACCGGCGACTTCTCCCGGAGTTCCCAAATGACCAGCGCCACAAACGAGATGAGCGCGATCACCGATAGCGTGACGATGAAGTGAGAAGCAAACCAGTCGTCCTCCTGACCTTTGTCGAGCACCACCTGCAGACAGCCGATGCCGAGCGCGATCAGACCGATTCCGATGTAGTCGATGTAAGGCCGATGATGTGAGCGGCGCTGTTGCTCCAATTGCTCTGTAAGATACTCCGGATCCTTGACGAAATGGTTGGTAAGGAACAGGGACATGATTCCGATCGGCACGTTGATGTAGAAGATCCAGCGCCAACTGTAGTTATCGGTTATCCAGCCGCCGAGCGTGGGTCCGATCGAGGGCGCCAATACCACAGCCATCCCGTAGATGGCGAAGGCCATTCCCAGCCTTGCGGGTGGAAAGGTGTCGGCGAGGATCGCCTGTTCGCTGGGCTGCAGGCCGCCGCCGCCCGCGCCCTGCAAGACGCGGAATAAGATCAGCGTTCCGAGGCTCGGCGCCAACCCGCACAGAAATGAGCTCACCGTGAAGAGCGCCACGCAGGTCATATAGAAGCGCTTGCGCCCCATAACTTCGGACGCCCACGCGCCAAGGGGAATGATGATGCCGTTGGAGACCAGATAGGAGGTCAGTATCCAGGTGGCTTCATCGGCGGTAGCCGACAAGTTGCCGGCAATATGCGGCAGCGCGACATTGGCGATGCTGCTGTCGAGCGCCTCCATGAAGGTGGCGATCGTTACGGTAAATGCGATCGGCCAGGGATTGAGCGCATACTTGCGGGCCGGCACGGGCTGGCCCTCGGCTGGAGCCGCGCTCACTTGAGCCACACCGTGGGCTCGACCGACATGCCCGGTACCAGACGATGGTTGATATTCTGGCCTGGTGCGAGATCGATGCGAACTGGAATCCGCTGCACCACTTTGACGTAATTGCCGGTCGCGTTTTCGGGCGGGAGCAGGCTGAAGCGTTCGCCCGAAGCTGAGCCCAAGCCATCCACATGCCCTTTGAAAGTGCGGCCCAGAGCATCGACGTGGATGTCTACCGGTTGGCCTGGCCGCATCCGGCGCAGCTGGTTTTCCTTGAAATTGGCGGTGACCCAGACATCGTCGAGCGGCACCACTGCCAGGAGTGATTCGCCGGGCTGCACGCGCTGCCCCGGCTCGACGCTTTTCTTGCCGATCACCCCACTCATCGGTGCGGTGATCTTGGTGTAACCGTAATTGAGCAAGGCCTGATCGAGCTCGGCCTGAGCCATCGCAACTGCCGCTTCGCGGGAACCAATGTTCTTCAGCGCCGCGTTGGCGCCGGCTCGATCGGCATCGACCGTCGCCCGCGCCACCTTCGCGATACGCAAGCTCTCCTGGTAGTCCTCTCGCCGGGCGGCGCCTTGGGCCGCAAGGATAGCCAGTCGAGGCACATCATATTCAGCCTTTGCTCTGGTCGCTTCGTCCTGACTGACTTTGTTGAGCGCTGTTTGGTAGTCCGCGTTAGCCGATTCCACCTGCGCTTTGGTCTGAGCCAGCCTGGCGCGAGCACCTTCGACCGCGACTACGTAGTCGTCTGGGTCGATTTCAGCAAGAAGCTGTCCTGCGTGGACCGGCTGAGTATCGATAACATAGACGTGTGCGATGGTACCGTTGATTCGGGAGCTGACCGCGATGATATGTCCGTCGACCTGCGCATCGTCGGTGTCTTCATAAGAGGACAGATAGCTCCACCCTGGAACCGCGGCCGCCGCCCCGACGAAGAGGAGCAAGATCACTAAAATGAGATTTCGGCGGCGACGAGATCGTGACGATGAGGATGTTTCTATTTCTGGCGCTGCTGGACGATCAGTGCTATCGCGATCCGCAATGCCAGGCTGGCGGTCGTCTCCGTTGTGGAGCGGTTCGACGGGGCCGTCACGATCCTGGTTCCGATTCGGCGTCTCACCAGGCGCTGAAGGAGATTCGCTGCTCAAGTT
Organism: uncultured delta proteobacterium; assembly: GCA_963815255.1. Taxonomy (GTDB): domain Bacteria; phylum Desulfobacterota; class Binatia; order Binatales; family Binataceae; genus JAKAVN01. The sequence continues at coordinate 2,989 of CAWFGH010000011.1, forward strand.
ACATACCTCCGGCGTGACACTTTTGCCGGTCAGACTTTTGGCTGATTGGGTCGACTGAGTCGGCCGTTCAAGCCGCTCGATGATGTGCTCGGCGACGCCTGCCCGCGCGCCGTTGGAACCGGCTCCAAAGCCGGGCGGAGTTGCGCGTCGATGTCCCAACCGCCGCCGAGCGCTTTGTAGATAGCGATCAAATAATCGATCAGTTGCTGATCGCTCTGCGCCAGTGCGTCCTGCGCCGCGTAGAGCGAGCGCTGCGCCTCAAGGACGTCTAGATAATTGGCATAGCCCTCCTCGTAGCGTTCGCGCGCGAGCATTTCGGAGCGCTTGAAGTCCTGCGCGGAATCCGCCAGCGCCCTGTGCCTCGTTCGCTCCTTGGCATAGCCGACAAGCGCGTCTTCGACCTCGGCGAGCGCGTTCAGGACGGTCTTTTGATAAATGAGCAGCGCCTGTTCCTCCTGGGCGTTACGCGCCTCGATATAGGCCCGAATCCGGCCGCCCTCGAAGATTGGCCAGCGCATCGTTGGACCGACCGTCCACATCCGGCTTGCTCCGGCAAAAAAATCGCTGGTGCTGATCGATTCGAGCCCGGCCGCGCCAGTGATGTAAAACTTGGGATACAGGTCTGCCGTCGCTACGCCGACGCGCGCCGTGGCCGCCGCAACCTCGCGCTCGGCGCCGCGAATATCGGGACGGCGCCGGAGAAGATCCGAAGGCAGGCCGGCGGGAATCCGCACGGCGATCGCGCCGGGATCCGCGATACCCGGAATCGGCGCCATATCTGAGAGCCGCGCGTTGAGTGCGTCGGGCTCGCGACCAAGCAACACGCTGATGCGATGGTCGGTTTGCGCAAGCTCGCTCTCGAGTTCCGGCACCTGCGCCTGCGTAGTCTCCAACAGAGATCTCGCCTGTATGACGTCGAGTTCCGGCGCAAAGCCCATCCGGAATCGCGCTTGGGTCAGTCCCAGCGAATCGTTTTCATCGCGCACGTTTTCTCTGGTGATCAGGAGCCGGCGTTGGAGCGTCCGGACGGCAACGTAGTCGCGTGCGGCCTCGGCCAGCAGCGTTACCCGTACGTCGCGGGCGTTCTCGATCGACGCGGCAAGCTCGGCCTGCGAGGCTTCCACTCCACGCCGGAGGCCGCCGAAGACGTCCAGTTCCCAACTCGCGTCGAAGCCGGCTTCATACATGTCCTCTTCTCTTGGAATGGCCTGGGGAAACTCCCCGAAGGGTGTGTTGGCGCTGTACCGCTGACGAGTGTACGAACCATCCAAACCGATACTCGGGAGGAGCGCGCCGCGGCTCGATGCGAGGTAAGCGCGCTCTTCGCGAATCCGGGCAATTGCTATTTTTTCGTCGAGGTTGGAGGCGAGCGCCTGCTCGACTATCTCGTTGAGAGCGGAATCGTCGAAGGATTGCCACCATTGCGCGAGATCGCTTTTGGCACCTTGGCCGGCTCCCACTTCGGACTTCTCATCGACGCCGCTCCACAGCGCCGGCAGCTTCATGAATGGACGCTCGTAGTTGGGGCCGACCAGGCATCCCGTCGCCGTCACGCTCATGATTGCGGTCAGCGCGAGAATCAAGCCGCGTCGTGTACCTCTTGCCTTGCGAGAACGTGCAGACCGGATGCCAGAATCGAAACAAAAGCCGGCGGCAATCCCGCCGTGCTGACCACATGTGACTCCGCGGGGGAAGGGAGTCGGCCGTCGGGCTCCTCGGGGGAAAGGAGTTGGCCTATGGGTCGACGACGGGATTGTGCCGGCAAATTTGGTTGCGTCATATCTCTGTCTCCGCACAGCGGGCCGCGCGGCGGATGCAGCTCGTCCAGGCATTTTCTCTTTCCTTATCGGCGGCATGCTGACCTGCGCCGATTTTCTGTCCGCCTCGCTGATCCAGGCTCCACGCAACCCGCGAGAAGACTTCTTCCGCAACGGTTCTCCGGATTTGGCTTGAAGATGGAAATCGCATGCTGCGGCTTTGGCGCGGTTGATGACAAAGTATATAGTCAAACAAAACCAGTACCAGAGGCATTCTTTATACTGGTATAAAAAGTACCAACTTGAGGTTCAGCGATGACCCACGACGAGATCAGACGGCACGAGTTGAGCGATTTTCTGCGCACCCGGCGGGCGCGCATCGCGCCCGCCGGCATCGGCTTTCCGGCGGCACATCGGCGGCGAACCCCCGGTTTGCGGCGCGAGGAAGTAGCTCAGTTGGCCGGGATGAGCGCGACCTGGTACACGTGGCTCGAGCAGCGACGTCCGATCAGCGTGTCTCGCGGAATGTTGGACAACCTGGCTCGTGTGTTACAGCTTAATCCCGTCGAGCGGATACAGTTGTTTCGGCTCGCGCGTCGCGAGCCTGCTATCGATTCCACGCCGCAGCGCGAAACGGTCAGCCCGCGGTTCCAGCGAATGCTCGATCAGTCGGACATCATGCCCTCATTTGTTATGGGGCGCCGATGGGACGTGCTCGGATGGAATCGCGCAGCTCGTGCCTTCTTCCTGGATTTCGAGCAAGTACCACCGGACGAACGGAATTTGGTTTGGCTCCTCTTCACCCACCCGGCGCTCCGCTCTTTGGTCGTCGAATGGTCGACACGAGCCCAGGACACGCTCGCCAGGTTCCGTGCCGATTACGGCCGTTGTGCCGGCGACTCGCATTTTGTCCAGCTTGTGGACCGGCTGAACGCCGTCAGTCCGGAATTCGCCCAATGGTGGCCGCGCCATGACGTACTGCCGATGAGCGAGGGCTGCGCGCAATACAATCATCCGCTGGTGGGACGCATGGTCGTCGATCACATGACGTTCTCGGTGGTCGATAATCCGGGATTAAGAGTCATTGCCTTGCTGCCCGAGGCAAGTTCGATAAAAAAGATGCGGAAAATTATCGCGGCTTTCCGCGGTGGCGCAGGAGCTCGTGGTGCATTGGCGGCGGCGAGCAGGGCGAAGCCCGCTCCGATGAGAACGAGAACCACCTCCTCCCTGCTGCCGACGACGAGCGGGTAAACCTCAGAGCGACCTTACGTCGCAAGCCAGGGGCAAATCCAGTTCCCCTGTGATAGACATTCGGCATCTCGACACCACCAGAGTGGGTTTTTTCTATACGTTGTCGCGCGGCCGGTTGAGGCCGAAAACGGCGCTTCCAGATCGAGGGGCTTTAGGAGGCGTGCCGTGAAACCTCGCAAAACACTCATCGATTGTATCGGACCGGGTGGACGGGAGCCGGCGAAAAGCCAAACTCCACCGTCGAGGAGTTCAAGCCTGCCCGTGGACCGCTGGGCGTGATCGTCTCAGGTCGCCGGAGAATCCTAACGGTCGTAAACTCAGTGCAAGTAGCTTCCATACTAGTATAAACAATGCCTCTAGTGTCGCGTTCGCTTCTGTATATATTCATGTTCATCGGTTGCCCCGACATGCATTGGCCTGATGGGCATTTGCGGATGAGCATGCGGGGACGCCGCATTCGCAAAGGAGGACCGAAGCCATGCGTGTCATGAAATATTCCGACGGATGGACCCGACGCCACTTCATGGAGCAAGCCGCAAGAGGCGTTCTAGCCGCGGGCGTGATTGCTCCCCTGTGGGAACGTGATCGGGCGAAATGGCTCGCTCGAGGCCGCCTACCCGCCCGAACTTCTCTCTATCGAGGCCTACACCAAAGGCAAGCTCAAGCCGGGGGACGTGCTAAGCGCCGAGAACGTCGACATCGTCAAAGACCTGCTCGACCCGGCCGCATATTGGCAAATCAAGCATGACGGACGTTTAGTGGACCTCGCGCCGACCGAGACCGACGTTACCAAGCTCACGCCGGTGCCCTATCTCCAAGCGACGCTGCGCAACCGCGGCAAGCACAAGATCTTCCCCGACGGCAATTGCTACACGCTCGATGGCAAGGATTGGATCGGCGGCAACCCCTTCCCTGAGCCCAAGACGGCACAGGAAGTTCTGATGGGCAATACCTTGAGCTGGGGCAAGCACGATACGCAGGCTCACCCCATACTCGACTGGGACACCGATGCCGATGGCAACGTCGACTATCAGTACGCCTCTTACTTGGTTGAATGGCAGACAGTCGGCCGCCTGGTCTTCGATCCCCATCCGTATATGCCGGGACGCGAGAACCAGCTTCGCATTTTTGGCGGCATCGTGGTGGCCCCCGGAGACGTCAACGGCACCGGCACCCTGCAGGTCTGGAGTTATGACCAGCACCAGCTTCCCGGCTATTATGTCTACCAGCCGACCACCAAACGCGTACGCACCTATCCTGTCGATCAGCGTTTCGAGCCTCAATTCCCAGGCAACACGTTTTTCGCTACCGAGTACTGGATGGCGGGGGATCCTCTTTTGACGTGGAGCAATTTCAAACTGGTCGGCAAGGGCCCCGTGCTAACTTGCGCACACCACTGTGCCGACCTCGACCAGCCGAACTGGATCCACAAGACCTGCGGCGGCAAGAGCGGTGTGAAGTACTGGCGCACGCGCATGGAGCTGGTGCCTGAGGCTTACGTGGTCGAGATGGAACCGACCATGTATCCTCGCGCGCCGATCGGCAAGAAAAGGATCTGGTACCACGCATCAACGCTATGCCCGCTCACCATGATCAGCTATGACCGTCAGGGCAAGATGTGGAAGCAGTGGGAAGGCGGCTTTGACTACTACGAGCGCAAGCCCGGGATGAAGTGGATAGAGGGAACGCCGGACCATTTCTGGAGCTGGACTCACGTGCACGCGCACGATCTGCAGAGCAACCGTATGTCGCGCTTCTACTATGCGCAGACGGTCCCAGGCGGTTACCACGCTACTGTCGACGACGCTAGACTGTTTGGGGACCTCTGCTCGATGGAAGCGCTGGAACGCTTGGGCCGGTAGTTCCCCGGCAGCGCAATTGTAACGCCACCGCCGGCTCTGCTCACGCAGCGCCGGCGGTTTTCCTTTTCCAGCCCCTCCTTTGAGCGACACAGAAAGGTCGCGCACAGTACCCGATCCCGATTCGGGAGCTCTCTTGCTGAGATCGCTGCACGCGAGGGGCTCGCCGTGCGCTATTTGGGTCGCTTGTTCCGCTTGGCTTTCCTGGCGCCGGATATCGTTGAGGCCATTGTGGAGGGCCGGCAGCCGATCAGTCTTACTGCAGAAGCAGTTACGGCCGGCGCAGATACTCAGCTTCATGCGTGGGCTGCCGCGGTGCACGGTGGGGATGGAGGCCAGCGGCGGAGCGCAGTTGTGGCTCCTCCGCTCGGATGAGAATGAGGACCACCTCCTCCCTGGTGCCGACGAGGAACGGTAAATCTCAGAGCGTCCTTACGTCGCGGGAATAGATCCGACTCCCATCTGCTGAACATTCGGCACTTCGAGCGCCGTCGAGCAAATCACGCCACATTCGTACTGCCGGCCGTGGTGGTTTCGGTTCGTTCTCACGGTCGAAAGCTCTGTGCCAGTTAGTTTTAATACTAGGATAAAAAATCCTCTAGCGCCGCCTTCGCTTCTTTTGTATTCACGTTCATCGGTTGAGCCCGACATGCACTGGCCTGAGGGCATCTACTGATGAAACGCAAATTTCTGGAGAGCAGCAGCAACATGAACGCAGATTCGAAACGCAGAAAGCGCCTGTGGCTATTTGGAGCGGTAGCGACAATGGGACTGATGCTAAGCGGTCAGACGCGAGCATACGCCCAGCAGGGAATTGCGCAAAACCTGGAGGATAGTTTTGAACTCCACGGCTATCTGGAGAATCAAGAAATCATCCGCAGCGAAAATTATGCAAGCGATTATCACGTGGCGTCGATCCGCAATCGCATCGACTTGCAGCCTTCGGGGCAGATAATCAAGGACGTCACCTTGCCCACCGTGATGGGTGTGCCTCTGGGAACTGGTCTGTCGGTCAGCTACTTCGCCGAAATCCGGCCCGGCTACGAAGGCGTATATGATCTCGTGACCGACCGCTTCGGAAATCATACCACCGGATTTTCGGGCATCGGAGTCTCGGAATTTCAGGGAACCGGGCAGACCGCCGGTTTGGCATTGCTCAGGGCCTTCGGCTACGATCCGCGACGCTTCAAGGGTGTAGTGGCCCGTACCCTCCTGTTCCCGGAGCCGGTTTCCCAGAACATCAAGTTCATCAACAACATCAACGGTGTTCCGACCGAATGCTGGAATTGCATAAACGTCGAGCAAACGGTTAGCAACCTGCGTTTCGAACGCGATGACAGTAACCTGATCTACTACCCTCTGCGCGAAGCATACCTTGATTTCCGCTGGGACTTCTTCGGGTCCAACCTGCTTCGTCTGGGCAAACAGCAGGTGGTATGGGGCAAGGCCGATTTTTTTCGCCTGCAGGACATCATCAATCCGGTGGATTTCGCGCAGCACTTCTTTATCGAGCCGTTCGAAGATACCCGAATCCCACAACTGGCGGCGTGGTTGCAGCACCGTTTCGGCGACGTTCTGGGCTTTCAGGAGGTTGCGGGCAACGTGGTATGGAATTTTGACGAGTTCAATCCAGTCGGATTGGGTGTGGGCGGTCAGCCTTGGGCGGTCAACTTCGGCGATCAAAAGCGCGCGTTCGCCTTCTCCAACGGTCTGTTTGACGCCGGAGAATGCGGCGGGAGCAAAACTCCTGGCGTCTGCAACCCCAACCATGTCAATTTCGGCCTGTATCGTGAGCGCGTGCCGGACTGGCGGCTGCGCAACAGCGGCGTCGGCATGAAGTGGGACTTCGAGCTTCCGCATCCGGCGATCCGCTTCGCGCTGACCGATTGGTGGGGTATCGCACAAACGCCCATCTTCGTAGAGAGTCAGCTTCAGGTGCTGGGCGATCCGGCTCATCCGGGAGCGATTTCCACCGGCAGCAACTTTGCGGCTTCTGGCGTAAATTGCTCCAAGCTTGCCACCATCAGTTCGGGCTTTCCCGGTTTTTATGGACCCGGCGGCGGCGGTGCGGCAATCATCGCCACCAACGCGCGCAGCGTACATCTGGCCAAAGGCGTTAACCCGCACACCTTCCTTAACGATTGCACCTTCGGCGCCGGCACTGAGATTCGCTATCACAAAGACAATACTCTGGGACTGTCAGCGGACTATTTCGAGCCCTTCACCGGAGTGATTATACGCGTCGAGTCGTCGTGGACGCACAACGCGCTGCTCAACGACACCGATTCGCTCGACTGGACTACCAACAACGACATCCTGCAATACGTAGTTGGCATCGACCGTCCGCACTTCATCAGATTCCTCAACCCGGACGACAGCTTCTTCACCAGCTTTCAGGTATTCGAGACTTATTATCCGGGTGCGCATAGCTCCAATGGCGGCAAGGACGGACTGGTCACCGGCGTAAACGATTTTACTTTTACTGCGTTCACCCAGACCCACTACTATCGTGACCAGATCATCCCGCTCATCTTTGCGACCTTCGGCACCGAGGGCACCGACTCGACCATCGGCGGCAACACGGAGTGGCTGATCACCAACCATTGGTCGGCGAGTATCGGCTTCGATGCGTTCCTGGGCAAGTCACATCAGCACAACGTCGGGTCGAACGCAGTCTTCCAGGCCGGCCACACAACGCCTCAGGACGCGCCATACAGCGAAACCATCTTCGGTCCTGCGCACATGCAGGCCGGCGGCGCTCAGCGCAACAAGGATGACGAGTTCTGGACCAGGATTCGCTACCGCTTCTAGGCAACCGGCAGAAGCGCCCACCCCGCTCAGTCGCGGACGCAGGTTAACGTCCGGCGGTGGTTACGTTTGGAATGCCGTCAAGCTCCTGATCGGCCTGATTGAGATGGTTCATTGCCTCCCGGTAGTCGCCGCGCGCGATTTCACGCTGGGCCTCGATGTAATCTTCCTGTGGCAGAGGACTTGAGTACGATGCGAGCTTCGCCACGCGCAGACGACGTCCGACCTCATTCAATCTCTGACGGAGGTCGGACGTGCTGGGTGTTCCTTTATCTGAACTCGCGGTCTCGGGTTCCGCGGATATCGTTTGGCTCAGTGACGTGGCCGGCGTTGCTCCAATCGCCGCAATGAGCGCCACGGTGCTCACAATTCTCGAAACTTTCATTCGCACACTCCTGTAATCAAATCGCTCGTCAATTGTCACAGACGAACGTGACCGAGGAGTGAGCGAGAGGCGTGCCAATGCTCGGATCTAAGGCCCGCTGATAATAAAGTTAAGTAATTGCATCGAGCGCGTTGCTGAAAAGGTAGTCCGTCATTGGAGCTTTCCGCATCGCGGTCGATCTCGATCGTGGAAAAACTGATCGGATGATCTGTTGCGCATGTTGCGCATTCGCAGAATTCTTCTGAAATCGCGAACTCATCGATCGCAGAGCGATCTAAGACCGATCGCCGCGATGCAAGCGAAATCCCGCCAAGACCAACATTTTCCGCTGATGACGATAACTCCGATCGGGAATCATGATCCGCGCGATCAGTCCGTCACGTAGCGTCGCTTCGCCCATCCCTGGTCGAATGCGGTCCAGAACCACGAACCCAGCTTCAGCCGCTTGAACTTCCACTGGCCGCCGACCTTGACGTACTCTTCGTCGTAGCGCGCGGCGCCCCAGGCCGCCTGTTCTCCCTTGGCGAAGGTGCAAGGCTCGAGCAGGTACCAGATGCCCGTCGCGCGATTGCCGTCCACCTCGATTATCGGATTCATCACGTAGTGGATGGCAAAGTGCAGCATCTCAGGGATATGTCTGAACAGGCCGCGAATCGCTTCGCGCCCCTCGAAGCGGCCGAACTTGTCGGAGTCCCAGACCGCGTCTTCGGTGAAAAGCGCTACCCAGCTCTCTTCGTTGGCGTGATCGACGTGCAGGCAGTAGTTGGCCTTGAGCTTTTTGATCGCCTCGATATCTTCGAGTTGCGCGATTCGTTGTTCCAGACCACTGGCGCTCATGTTTCGCCTCCTTGGTTATGCAGCAAACAAATAGACCGCGGGATTTCCGATCTTTCAAATCTGGGGCCGCCTTCCGCGCCAGGGGCGGGCCTTCTCATAAGCTGCCGCCGCGCGAAACACGCTCAGGTCGTCGAATGTTTTTCCGACGATTTGCATTCCCGTAGGAATGCCTGAAGCGGCAAAACCGGTCGGTACCGCGATCACCGGACACTGACTAACGAGATTGAAGGGCATCGTCATGTACCAACCGATCGATGCGGGCACCTTGGCGCCATCGATTGTGAAATTCGCGTCGTTCGCGTCGTGATCGTGCTTCACCGCGGGCAGCGCCGTGGTCGGACAGATCAAGACTTGGTAATCCTCGAGAATTGGACCGAGCGTTTTGTACATCTCGCCGCGCACCGCGTTAATCCGGTAGAAACGATCGGCGCTCAACGCCGCGCCGCTCTCGATCATCCGAACCAGGCCTTCAGTCATTTCGTAGCGCCAGCGTGGGAGTTTGTCGCCCAGGAGCCCGGCGAACAACACGGTCCAGTAAGTCATCCACGCGTTGTTGACGCCCCAGTTCCACCCCAGATTAACTTCCTCGACCGTGCAGCCGAGACTTTTGAACGCCTCGAGAGCCGAAAGCGTATTTCGGCGGACCTCCGGATCGACGCTGTAGAACCCGAGGTCCATCGAGTACGCGACCTTCCAGCCTCTGATGTCCTCTGGAGCCTCGGGGAGGAAGACCTTTTCGCGAAGGCTGCAGATGTCATCAAGGTGCGGGCCGGTCATGATGTTCTGCATGAGTGCGGCGTCGGAGACGCTCCGTGTCATCGGCCCATAATGCAGTATCGTCTCCAACGGATGATCGAGGTCGAGCGGATTGCGCCCGAATGGAGGCTTGTATCCGACAGCACCTGCCAGGGAGGCCGGGATTCGTATTGAACCGCCGCCGTCGGTGCCATCGGCGAGCGTGGTCATCCCTCCTGCCAGCGCAGCGCCCGCACCTCCCGAAGAGCCGCCCGGGGTGTACTCCAGATTCCACGGATTGCGCGTGATGCCCCAGAGCGGACTTGCCGTCATGCCGGCATGCGCGAATTCCGGCGTAGTTGTGCGGCAATGCATGATCGCGCCCGCATCCAGTAACCGCTGAACGGTCGGCGCCGTGTGATCGGGCCGATAGTCTCGATAGATCTTCGATCCGAAAGTGGTGATCTCGCCCTTGACCGGATGAAAATCCTTGATCGCAACGGGCACGCCTTCGAGCGGGCGCGGCTCGCCGCCGCGCCGGGCGTACTGCGACTCGGCGGCCTTGGCCTGTTCCAGCGCTCGATCAAAATAGGTGTAGGTGAGTGCGTTGACCTTCGGCTCGAGCTGCTCGCATCGTGCGATGATAGCTTTGAGAAGCTCGACCGGAGAAAGGGCGCGCGTCTTGAACGCGGCAATTGCCTCGGTTGCCGTCATGTAACAGAGATCGAGATTGAGATCGCTCATCGGTTCCTCCCACTTGTCCACTTGTACGCGTGTCCGGTGGCGAAGCGCGTTGCGCTACAGGCTCGGATGTTGTCTTGCCAGGGCGTGGCAGCCATCGCAACTCTCCTCGTCGTTTCGAACTTTCCTACCACCGACAGCATCAGTTCGCCAAACTCTTCCACCATCTCCGCCCAGAACGCGTCTCGAACTGATCAACGGAATGTAGCGTCGGGTTCTTGACATAGACGCACGTTAGCGATGCTCTCGGATTGCCAGCGCCCTGCGCCCGAAGACACGCGAGGAGGATCTGTCGATGCTCGCAATCGATGCTGACAGCCATTTCGTCGAACCACTCGATCTCTATGAAAAATACATCGATCCGCAATTTCGCGATCGCGCTTTCAAGGTGCAAACAAATCCGGCCACCGGCCTGCGCCAAATGGTGGTCGACAACAAAGCGCTGCAGCTCCTCGACGTTGAGGAGTTGCTGAGCGCGATCTCCGGCTACGGACAGAAGGAGAGCGGCCACGACCTCAGCAACTTCGATCGCGAACTGCCCTACAGCGCCGAGTGGGAAGACATGAATAAGCGGATCAAATTCCTGGACCAGGAGGGATTCGCCGCGCAGGTCATCTACCCCACGGCGGGCTTGTTATGGGAGGACAGCGTCAGCGATCCCGTGCTGGCCGACGCGCTCTGCCGCGCCTACAACACGTGGGCGCTCGAGCTTTGCGCCTCGCACAAGGACCGGCTGTTTCCGGCGGCCCATCTGTCGCTGCGCGATCCGGAGCTAGGGGTGCGCGAACTGCAGCGCGTGGCCAAACTGGGATGCCATTCGGTTTTCGTCGGCGCGGCACCCCATAATGGGAAAAGCTTCGGCGACCCAATTTATGACCCGCTATGGGCGGCGGCGCAGGATCTCGATCTGGCGGTCGGATTGCACCTGGTGGGTCATGCTCATTACCCCGGGAGCGAGTACTTCCGCGGCCGCGATCCAGGATTTATGTGGGTTACGATGAATGTCATTCAGGATCCTCGAATTGCGCTTGCAACGATGGTCTACGATGGCGTCTTCGATCGATTTCCGCGGCTGCGGGTAGCCACGATCGAAGCGATGGCGGGATGGGTCGGCGAGTGGCTCGAGCGGTTCGAATATCGATACAAGTACATGAAGCACACTTCGCGGATGAAACGGTCGCCGACTGAGTATTTCGCGGCAGAACATCTGGGTCAGCGGCGATCCCGAGGAACGGATGTTCCCGATCATGGTGCAGTTCGCGGGCGACGACAAATTCTTCATCGGGTCAGACTATCCACACGCGGAAGGCTTCGTTGACCCGGTGCGCAAAACGCGCGAGCGGCTGTCCTCGCTCGCGCCGGAGTCGGTGGAGAAGATCCTCGGCACCAACGCCCGGAAATTCTTCCGCATATCGTAAATGAGCTACCCCCTACTGTCATCCTGAGCGGAGCGAGTCTGCGAGCGCAGTCGAAGGACTCCGAAGAAGAAGCTTCACCGAAAAAGCAGACTCGCTTCGCTCACTGATCGAAGAGGCGGACTCGCTTCGCTCAAAAAATTCACAAACTCTCAGGATGACAGTTCTTGTGCGCAACTTATTAATGACACTCGCCACACAGGCTATTGTTGTCCGCCGCCGATGCTCGGAGCGGGCTTGCCGGGCTGCGAAGCGAATCCTTCAGGCAGATCGCGCACCGGCCTGATTGTTATCGGGACAATCTGGCCCCTGTCGAACATCTCCTGGGTCGGCGTGTGCATCCCCAGCCGCGCCATCAGGTATCGCTTCGGATAGTCTGCGACTATTTCGCGCGCGACTGCCGGATCATTGGTTATTTCCGCCTTGCCAATGAACGCCGGGCCTTTCGTCTTGCCTATCCAGACGATCACGGGACTGCCACGGCGGATGCGCTTGGCCTTCCATGTCGTGGGTGAAGTTTGAATAAGCACCAGGTGATCTGGTGCTACCGTGAACCAGACCGGAGCTGGCGTGCTCTGATTGCCATCTTTGCGGACCGTCGCGATATAGAGAACGCTGGCGGTTGAAAGCGCGTCGATATCGCGTTGGGAAACCTGTGCAACCGTATTTGCCCCGCCTGGATTCGTTTCCGCAAAGGCATTCGACAGCGCCACGGCGGACGCCATCGCCAAACCGCCGAGCGCGATCGCTCCCAACGCGATCATTTGCCGCCGTGTCACAGTAGGCGCGATAACCTCTGTGCCGCGGCTGCTTCCAATCGACGTCCGATTCACTGGCTCTCCTTCCGTCTTCGGCGAGGCTCTAATTTCGCTGGAGGCGCGGATCGTCCATCGGGACGCACTGCGCGTTCTTTACGGCTTCAATGTCGCTTGGTCTGTTTTCCTTAACCGCGCGGGAACTCAAAAGCGCCTGCGTCTCATTGCATTGTTCCCGCGTGGCGGCCCCTCCCTCGATTTTCCATTTGGACAGGGCGGCCGACGGGTCGTAATGACCATTGGCCAGCGGCGGCGGCGTGATCAGAAACCAGCCTGACAACACTACCGCTGCGGCATGTCGAAGCTTCATGCTCGGCTTATCGATCAGTGGCAAGCCGCTGTCAAGGGCGCGATTGGCCGTTGTGCACGCTGGTCGCTTGGACTGACGCGTTCAGGCGAACCTTTCTAGTGGTGTATCCCAAAGAAAAGGTTTACGCCCTCCGAGGGCGGTGGCGGCGGACTGTAGCTGTAGGCTGGTGGATAGTAATCCGGCTCCGGCGCGTAATAGTAGTTCGGTGGAGGCGCATAGTAGTAGCTGGGTGCCGGCGCGACATAAACATCCCGGCCGCGATCCGAGTGTCTATCGTGATCCCCGTGGCGCTCCTCGTGATGTCTCTCCTCGCCATGGCCGCCGGCGAACGCAGGTCCCATCGCAGTACTGCAGAACACGACGCCGAAGCCAACTGCAATCGCTATCTTGTTGATCTTACGAATCTTGCTGACCTTGCCGATCTTGGTTTGCGTGGTCATGGTGCCTTTTCATCTCTCCTGCAACGACTTCCAGCAAGCCGAGGGGTTCCCGTATTGACGCATGCGAACTTTCGATCACTTCTCTTTTGACGCCGCGACACGCACTTTGCTGCGGAACATGGCATCGGCGGTCTTCTTCTGGGCTGGTGACATGCTGTCGTACAGATCCTGAAAGGCGGGGACGAACTTAGCCATTCCAGTCTCATGCGCCTCGATGACCGCCTGATAGGATTTGACCGCGTCGACGGCGGTCATCGCCTTGGCGTCCTGTTTTCTCTGCGCTTGCAGATCGTCCATCGCTTTCGCATTGTCACGCATCACCTGGACGAGCTTGTCCCACTGGCTCTGCTGAGCGGCAGTGATGTGAAGCCTGCTGTGTAACTCCTTGATACGCGCCTCGACGGGATCCGACTTCTCGCCGGCCGGTGCCGACTCCGTCGTTGCGGGAGCTGTAGAAGCCTGCGCCAGGGTTTCCCGAGTGGAGCCGAGTTGGATTGCCGCTGGGACGCCGGCGTGGTCCGCGGCGATGGCTAAAGGGCCAGCGAGAGCGAGCGAGCCGACCAGAGTTGTCGCCGCCAGTGCGCGGGCGATTTTTTGCGCGAACGAGGACATGTTTACCTCCCAAATTGGTTGGATGGGACAGCCACTCCGGGACACAAGAGGACGTTCCGTTGGTTCTTGCGATGAAATGTTCCGACAATAAGCAAAGCGCCCTCAAACAGTCTTCGTTTCGGTGACTGCCGGCGGACGATTGATAACTGAATAGGCTATGAACCCGCACGCGATAGCGACCACACCGCCGATGGCAAAAGCCTGCCACCATTTCATCCATTCATGAAGCAAAAGAATGAGCGCCGCCAGCAAACACGAGCCTCCGATAACGCCGGCGAACAGGATCACCAAAGCGGCGATCGCCCGATCGGCCATCCCCGTCAGAGAGGGAACAAGCCTGGCCTCCAGCAACTGGAGTTCGAGGCGTATGATGCGCGAGAGATCTTCGAGCATCCGGCCCAGCAACGTCGACCATTCCGTTGCCGTGCCGGAGTCCTCGACGCTTTGCGCGTTACGCTGATGTGGTCGTGGCGCGACTGCAGGATCCATCGTTCCAAGCCTCACTCAGCGCTGCTCCGAGCAGTCCGCCAAGGACCAGAATTGCCACCGGCGTATTGTCGCGGTAACCCGATGCGAAGCCGAGCGCGCCGGCGATGCATGCCGACAACAGCGGGTTACGCCCCACCAGATGTGAGGGCTGAAGCTGCGTGCTGACCGTTTCAACCTTTCGATTGACCTCGGTCACGGTCTGATGCAGACTTTGCCGCGCCTCTTCCAGCTCCTCTTTGATGCGCTCGATGTTGTCTTCCATTGTTTTCTGATAGAGCCTCGATCGCGTTGATCAGCGCCGTACCGGCGAAACTCCGCCCGATAAACATCCCCAGCGCGAGGCCTGCACGGCTGCGTAGTCCGCCGCCGAACAGGAAGCCGGCCCCGGCGGACAATGTCAGTGCGCGCAAGGGCTGCTGGCGGACTCTCGATGCCAACCGGTCGAGCTCAGTCGATGGCCGCGATTCACCTGCCGTATGCATCTTTGTAGCCCGCCGGGCTTATAACGAGACTTGCCTCAGCGCTTTCGCGGCGACGTAACCGACTATGAACGCTCCCGCGAGTGCAAGCCAAGGCTGACGTTGGACGAAATCCGTCAGGCTGTCAGAAACCTCGCCCGCGTAGTCCGCACCCTTGGAAACATAATCGCGCGCGGTGTCATATCCTTTATCGATCGCTTCGCGTCCCTTGTCCATCGCATCGCGCCCCATATCCCGGGCCGTGTCCAGCGCCTCGTTGGCTGTGTTGCTAAGATTGTTCTTGTCCATTTTCGCACCCTTCCTCAAAATTGCAGAATTGAATTCGAGTCTTTGTGCAGAGCTCTTTTCATTGCCCTGTATGTTGACACGTCACGCGTAAGCGCGGTCAAAAGTGTCAAACAGGCCTTCGCATAACCAGACTGACGATAAAGAGAATCAGAAATACTACGAAGAGGATTCTCGCCATATCCGTCGCGGTTCCGGCGATGCCACCGAATCCCAGTACGCCAGCAACGATCGCCACGATGAGACAAACAACTGCCCAATATAGCATTTGCCTTTCCTCCGAATGGTGTGGCCCAAAAAAATGAGGCCATCCCCGTGGCGAGTGAATCTGCACTCGCTCGACCGGCCAGTTATCCAGCCTGATTACGGGGACGCCATATCAGGGAGCAAGGCATGTGCCGGTTTCTCCGGGTGCGGAAGCATCTCGCCAGCAACACATCGGAAACTGCACGGACACAAGTGTTTTCCCGAAGCCAACGTGGACGAGGTATCGGCGCGTCGGAAGCCTTAGTTGGAGCTTTTTTGCTCTTGCGGTGAACAAATTTCAATCAAACTTTGCAAACAATATCCGAACTTCCAGCACTTTTTCGAATGGCCCTAGTCTTGCTGATCACTACAATTGCCCGTCGCGGCTCCCCCGCGAATTGCTTTCTGGTTGTGGAGGGACGGCAACACCACGCGAGACAAGGTCAACACGACGCGAGCCATGTTCGACTCGCCAGGAGGTCATAATGAAGAGCGCTTTTGGATTGAAAATCGTTGTGCCAGCTCTGGTGCTGGGGATGGCCGTGTCGGCGCCACTGTTTGCACAGGACGACAACAACGTGCCGGCGAGTGAATCGATGCATCGGGCAGGAAACTCGGCTGAGAACGCGGCCTCGGACACGGGCCAGGCTGTTAAGCATGCATATCACGGCACTGTGACAGCGATTTCGGATACCGCACTCACAGCGAAGGTCAAGACTGCATTGCACGAGAACAAGGTCACGAAGGACGCCGACATCCACGTCAACACCGTAGCGGGCGTCGTCACGCTCAAAGGGCACGGTGCCTTCCGCCCACACCGCGGCAACCGCTCAACGGGTCGCGGAACAGACCAATGGCGTGAAAGAGGTGAGGAATGAATTGACGATGGGTCCTACCGCGTCGCAGTAACGGAACCGGCTCCGGTCACGCGCGAGGCGTGACTCTCCATCAAGTGGCGGGTGCGCGCAGCTTTTGGTCGGCCGTACCCGCCACTACACTCAGGAATGAGTATCCAGTATTCCGACTGTTTCATTGCCCGGCGTTGACAACCAATGACGACAGCCGGGTCCTGAATTGGCCAGCTTCGTCGATAGCGTCCACTTAACATTCAGAAGAATCTTCGATGATGTCTCGTCGTTCCAGACGAGCACATATATCCATTCAAATGTCTGCGCGCGGCAAGCTGTTGGTCATGGCCGCACCGACAACGTCATCACTTCTCTGATCGCGTCCATAAACAACGCGGCGAGAAATTGTTACTGCAAAAGTGAGTAACTTTGACCGGACATTTCCGCGTCAGGGCAGAAAACATGCACGATTCCGTATCAAAACAGCGGCATGAGCCTTGCCTTGTAAACGACGAACCGCCGCGAATTGTATGCAAAGAAGCACCATGAAGGAATCAACGCCTATGTGCCGCAACTCCGACGAAGCGCGAGACTACAGAGGAAGCAATAACGGATTGCGCCCGAGGTTGATGTTGTCGATGGGAGCGCTCGGCGTCACGCTGTGCGCGCTCATCCTCTATGGATGCTCAGCCTCAGCCTCGCGCGGTGAAACTCAGGCGGCGCCCCAGGCCGCGACCGTGTCACCGGAGCAGTGCCTCAACGGGGGCGTGATTCAAACGGCGAACGATCAGCAGAACTATCACATACAGCCCGGCGACCAATTGTCGATCAACTTCTATCTCAATCCCGAATTCAACGACGAAGTCCCGGTGAGTCCTGATGGCAAGATAACCCTGCGTCTAGTCGGCGCGATAGCGGCCGCCGGAATGACACCGTCGGAACTCGCCGCCCAAATCGACAAGACCTACCTGAGCGAGCTGCGTTCGCCCGACGCATCGGTGATCGTGAAAAACATGCCGGGCCGGCAGATCTACGTCCAGGGACAGGTCAACCATCCGGGCGCGTTTCCGCTCGAACCCGGGATGACGGCGCTGCAGGCGCTGGCGGACGCCGGCGGAATCACGCCGGACGCGGCAGACGACAACGTGGTGCTGATTCGGCGCGATGCGTGCGGCCGTCCGACAGGCGAGAAGCTCGACCTGGCTAGTGCGGCTGACAGTCCGGGCAAGGGCGAGGACGCGGCGCTGATGCCTTACGACGTGCTGGTGGTGCCGCGCAGCCGGATCGCGAATATGGATTTGTTTGTCAAGCAATACATTCGTGACCTGCTGCCTGTCCAGCCTTATCTGTCGATGACCCCAGGGCTGTAACCCCCGGAACGCGGAGGATTCGGACGATAATGATACTGCGTGATTTGAACTACTGGACCGAACTGCTGTTCCGGCGCAAAAACGCCTTCCTTGAGACCGCGGGGATCATCTTCGGCCTGGTGGTGATCGGGACACTGCTCTGGCCGCCGGTCTACCAATCGACCGCGAAGATTTTCGTGCAAAACAATCGCGCGCAGTTGCTGGTCTCGCCAGACCTTCAAAACGAGTCCTCGCAAAATCCCGGGATCGTCGCGAACCCGGTTAGCGAGCAGGATCTCAACTCGGAAGTCGAACTGCTGACCAGTCTCCACCTGGTCAAGCAGGCCATCGCGGGCCTCCCGCTGCCCGACAACGCCACAGGTCCGGGTCTGCTGCAGGACACGCTAGGTCTCGCGCTGCAGATTCCGAGCAATGGCTACCGGCTATTGCACAGTTCACCAGCGGCCGACCCCCGCGACCAATGGGCGCAAAGGCTGGCGCAGCATGTCGGCGTGTCAGTGATTAAGCGCTCCAATATAATTGAAGTCGATTTTCGTGCGCACGATTCGCGCTGGGCGCACGACTTCCTGTCGCTGCTAATTACCCAGTACCAGGAATATCATGCGGGACTCTCCAACGACCCCGAGGCGGAACAGTTCTTCAACCAGCAGGCCAAGCAGCTCGATCAGCGGCTCAATGAATCTGAAGAGAAGCTGCGTCAATTCCAGGTTCAGACCGGAATAACCAGTCTCACCGATCAGAAGCAGGCGCTGGTGACACGCCTGTCCGATCTGCAAATCGAGGACGCGAAAAATTCGACCGACCTGGCTTCGGCCCAACAGCAGGTCGCCTCACTCACGCAGGAACTGCAGGCGACGCCGCAGCAGATAAGCAAGGAGACGCGGTCGGTACAGAACCTCGCGCTGCAGCAAATCAAACCGCAAGTGATGCAGCTTGAGGCCGAGCGCGCCGATCTTCTCAGCCGCTACCAGCCGACCAGCAAGAGGATCACCGAGATCGATGCGAAACTCGCGGCGGCGCATCGGATCCTGAATCGTGAGAATCACCTCGAGGTGCAGGAGGCCAGCACCGACCTCAATCCGATCTGGGTCACGCTCGAACAAAGTCTCAAGCAGGCGCAAGCCAACGCCGCCTCGCTGCAAGCCAGTCACGAGGTACTCGATAAGCAGATCGACGCGATGCGCCAGCAGCTTACCGATATGGTCAACAACGGGCTGTCGATTGAGCGGCTGTCGCGCCAGGTCGCAAACGATAAGGACGCTTACACCGCATATGTGCGTAAGGGTGAAGAGGCGCGCGCGGCGCAAGGGCTCAATCTGAACAAGATTTTGAACGTCAGTCTGGCGCAGGCGCCGACCGCGCCGATGATGCCGGTGTTTCCCATTATCTGGCTGAATTTCCTGGCGGGTGCAGCACTGGCCATGTGCGCAGGCATCGCGGCCGCGTATTGGGAAGAACAACGCGACCCCAGAATCTATTCAGCCGCCGCGGTCGAAGAGGCGAGCGGAGTTAGCACCATCGCGATCCTTCGCAACGAGGCGTAAGCGCGACCGCCATGTACCACCAGCACTTCGGACTCAGCGGCGCACCGTTTCAGTTCACGCCCACGCCCAGCGCGCTCTACCTGAGCCAAACTCATCGCGAAGGCCTGGCCGCGCTGGAATGGAGCCTGTTGCATGAGCCCTCGGGTTTCACCCTGCTGGTGGGCGAAAGCGGGATCGGCAAGACCACGCTCGTCTGTTCGATTCTGGCGCGATCCTACGCGAGCGTGCGCAGCGCCTACATCACCAGCCCGAAGCTGAGCTTCGATCAGATGATGCAAGCCATCATGTCGCAATTACTTCGGGCCACGAACGGCCAGAACAAGCTCCAACTGATCGAGAGCTTCACGCGCCTGCTCGACGATCTCAGGCCGGGCGAGCGCCTCGTCATCATCATCGACGAAGCGCAGGAGCTGGCCGACGAGACGCTGGAGGAATTCAGGCTGCTTTCAAACCTCGACACGGCCGAGGAACGGCGATTGCAAATCATATTGGTGGGGCAGCCGGAACTGATCGATCGTCTGGCGCGCCCTGAGATGAACAGTCTCAATCAGCGAATCGGCGCGCGCGTATTGCTCAGTCCGCTGCAGACCGCAGAGGTGCGCGAATATATCGACACCCGGCTGCGGTCCAAGGGCGGAGCGGCGAACAAGGTATTCGCCCCGGCCGCTCTCGATCACCTGGTGCAGCACAGCCGCGGAATCCCACGGCGGACAAATGTGCTCTGTCACAACTCGATGCTGCTCGGGTTTGCGATCGGCCGCGCCAGGGTCAACCTGCCGACGGCCAGAGCGGCCGTCAACGAGTTTGAAAATCTGCTCGACGGGAAACCGGCATCGCGCGATCAGTCTGCGCGCGGGCCGCTACTGAAACAGCTCGCACGGGCGGCGCTAGCAGTGGCCGCGCTCGTACTGGTCGCGCTGGGCGTCCTTTACGTGTGGTCATCTCAGTCCTGGTTCACCTTCAATCCGATGCATGCGACCTTGGGCAGAGAAACTCTCCGCCCCGCCTTGGTTCCTGCTATTCCGGGGCCTGAGATTTCGTCATGGCCAATGTTGCCGGCGCTGGTGTCTGCCGCCAGCAGCCGCTACCCGCTCGCCGGTGCGCAATCATGAGCAAGTACTACGAAGCAATAACTCGTCCCAATCAGGCACAGCCGCCTCCGCAGGTCGATGATCTGCGGCGCACGGACACTTCGGTGTTCAACGGGATCAGCGCGGCGTCGCACTCGCTAGTCCCGCTGCCGACGCTCGAACACGTGCCGGCCGCGGTGGCGCGCGCGAGCGCGATTCGCAATCTCACCGAGCGGCTCGCGCCCGTGGCGGTGATCGAAAGGTCTTCGCGGCTGCTGGTGACCGGATGCCGCCCCGGGGACGGGGCGTCGACGGTCGCGACGGCGATCGCGATCGACATGAGCCAGCGCCTGGGCCTGCGCACGATGCTGGTCGATGCACACCTGCGGCATCCGTCGTTGCATCGCCTGTTCCAGCATCCCGGCCGCCGCACTCCCGAGTTGGTGCTCGACGGCGCATTGCAGATTCGCTCTACCGAATGGCCGCGGCTGGAACTGGTGACCTGTTGCCTGTCGAGCCCCGATTCGCAACGGCAATTGTTCGACGAATTCGAAGCGCTGCTGGGCGCGTATCCGGCCGTGATCGTCGATCTCGGGGTGACGCGGCTCGACGCGCGAATGCTGCCGCTGGCGCGGTCTAACGATCCGATCCTGATGGTAGTGCGCCAGGGGCATACGGAGCGGCGCGAGGTGGCGACGACCGCCAGCGCGTTGCGCGCGGCGCGCCGTTCGGTGGCCGGCGTAATCCTCAACGATGCAACCGACCCGGTTGCGAAACCACTACGGAGACTGTTGGGAAAATGAATGAATTGGCAAGTGGAGCGGCGGTTGTACAACCGGATCTGAACGGCCGCAATGGCGCCGCCGAAACCCACAAGGCGCGGCGTTTGCGCGGCGTCGCAGTGGTCGGGCTCGGTTACTGGGGTCCGAATTGGGTGCGTAACTTTTATCAGCTGCGATGCGCAGAACGGATCATCGCGTGCGATCTCGATGAGGGCCGCTGCGACCGCATTCGCAGCCTTTATCCGGCCGCCGAAACCGACCTGCGCTTCGAGGACGTTCTCGAGGACCCCGACATCGAGGGCGTGATCATCGCAACCCCGGTCAGCAGCCACTATCCGATGGCGCGCCGGGTGCTGGAAGCGGGCAAGTCGGTGCTGGTCGAGAAGCCGTTGGCGATGTCACCGGCCGAGGCGGCCGACCTGATGCGGTTCGCGCGCAGGCGCGGGGGCGTGCTGATGGCCGGGCATACGTTCGAGTACAGCGCTCCGGTGCTCAAAATTCACGAGGTCATATCCGCGGGCGAGTTGGGCGAGGTTTTCTACGTGAGCTCGATCCGCGCCAACCTTGGACTTTTCCAGCACGACGTCAACGTGGTCTGGGACCTCGCCACGCACGACATTTCGATCATCCTCATGATCATGGGGCGGATGCCGGAAGCCGTGAGTTGCCAGGGGCAGAGCCACTACCGCAACGGCGTGGAGGACGTGGCGCTGCTGTCGATGCACTTCCCGGACAACGTGATTGCCTTCGTGCACGTGAGCTGGCTCGACCCCAACAAGATTCGCCGCACCACCATCGTGGGCTCGCGCAAAATGCTGGTCTACGACGACACTTCCCTGCAGGAGAAGATTCGCATCTACGATAAAGGCGTCGACGTCCAGCGCTATTACGACACCTTCGGCGATTTCCAATTCTCGTACCGCTACGGCGACATCCAGATCCCGCGCATCGAGGAGGCGGAACCGCTCAAGGCCGAGTGCGAACACTTCGCGGACTGCATCCGCAACGGGACCACGCCGCGCACCGACGGACTTTCGGGTGCGCGCGTAGTGAGCGTGTTGCACGCAGCCAACCTTTCGCTGAAAAACGGCGGGAACAAAATCCCGATCGAAATCCCCCTGGCGTGAAGCGCATGAGCGGCGATATCCAGATGCCCCGGTTTGCCTGCGTAGCCGACGATGTCCGGCTGGGCCCGCGCGTCCGCTTGAGCCCGTTCGTCAACCTGTACGGATGCGAGATCGGCGAGGACACCCGCCTGGGGGCCTTCGTCGAAGTCCAGCGCGGCGCGACGATCGGCCAGCGCTGCAAGATCTCGAGCCACACCTTCATCTGCTCGGGAGTGACGATCGAGGACGAGGTGTTCGTCGGTCACGGCGTGGTTTTCATCAACGACCGCGCGCCCCGCGCGACTACCGCGGACGGCGCGCCGCAAACCGAGAGTGACTGGCGGATGGAGGGCACGGTGGTGCGGCACGGTGCCTCGATCGGAAGCGGCGCGGTCATCCTGTGCGGCATCGAAATCGGCGCGCGCGCGATGGTCGGCGCCGGCGCCGTGGTAACGCGCGACGTGCCGCCGGGCGCGGTGGTGGCCGGCAATCCGGCCCGCGTGCTTCGCTCGACCAGACCCGAGAACCAGCTAAACCCCAGCCATGGAGACTCCAATGCAGATTAAGTTCGTCGATCTCGTTTCGCAGACCGCGGAGATCCGCGAGCGCGTGGAACGCGAACTGGTCAGGATTCATCTCGACGCCGGCTATATCGGCGGCCCGCAGGTCAAGGCCTTCGAAGAGGAGTTCGCGGCTTATCTCGGCGTTCGCCACGTCGTTTCCGTCGGCAACGGCACTGATGCGATCCGTCTCGCGCTGCTCGCGGTCGGAGTGGGACCTGGCAGCGAAGTGATCACGACGCCGATGACTTTCATCGCGACCGCCGCGGCGATCCGTCAAACCGGCGCCCGGCCGACCCTGGTCGATATCGATCCTGAGACCTGCAACATCGACCCGCATGCGCTGCGCCGCTACCTGGTGGAGCGCCGCCGCCGCTCGCCGCACGGCCTGCGCGCGATCGTTCCGGTACATCTGTATGGCTTGCCGGCGGCGATGCGCGAAATCCAGGAGATCGCGGAGGAGTTCGGCCTGCGCATCGTTGAGGACGCCTGCCAGGCACATGGCGCCTCATTCCACGACGGAAAGCGCTGGCGTTACGCCGGAACGCTCGGCGCGGCCGGATGCTTCAGCTTCTACCCGGGCAAAAATCTCGGGGCCTGGGGCGATGGCGGCGCGGCCGTAACCGACGATGACGAACTGGCGGATCGAATCAGAATGCTGCGCGACCACGGGCGCATCTCGCACTACGCGCACCAGGACTACGGTTATAACTCGCGCCTCGACGCGATCCAGGCGGCGGTGCTGCGGGCCAAGCTCGAGCGGCTGCCCGACTGGAACCGGCGCCGGCGCGAGATCGCGGAGACCTACCGCGAACTGCTCGAGGGCGCGGACCTCGTGCTGCCGACCGAGCCGGAGGGGTTGGCTTCGGCCTATCACCTCTATGCGATTCGCAGCCGTCAGCGCGACGCGATCCGTCAAGCGTTGCTCAGCAAGGATATCCAGTGCGGCATTCACTATCCCGTGCCGCTGCATCTGCAGCCGGCGTGCCGCGACCTCGGCTACCGACCCAAGGATTTTCCGGTGAGTGAGCGGCTTGCCGACACCGAGCTTTCGCTGCCGATGCATCCGCATCTGACCGACGCCGAGGTGCGGCAGGTGGCCGAGGCTGTGCTCGCGGCCGTGCGCAAGCGCCCGACCATATTCGCCGGCGGGCATCGCCGAAGCCCAGCCGTCTCTGCTCTCCCCCCGGAGCGTGGCGAGTGAGGCATGTTCGCCGGCGAACTACAAAGACAGAAGGCACTGTTCGCGGCGTGTGACGGGCTCGCGTTGCTCGTCACATTCGCGGCGGCGCTGATGCTGCACGATCCCTCGCACGCGATGGAGGGGCGCCTGTTGCAGAACAACCCGGCGCTTCTATGCCTCATCGTGTTTGCCGTCGTTCTACTTTGGATCATCGTGTTCCGCGCCTGCGATCTCTACCGGATGCGTAACGGCGGCTGGCAGGAATCCGCCAGCATCGTGCGCGGATGCTCGTATGCTGCGCTGCTCACGGTGCTGGTCGGATTCCTGGTGCATGCCGAGGTTTCGCGGCTCACCGTGATGCTAGGCTACCTGTTCAGCGTCCCGGCCGTCGCGCTCGAACGGATGGCGACGCGGCGGGCCATCCGGCGCTTTTACGCCAATCCCAAGAATGCGATCCCGCTGCTGCTGATTGGATGCAACCGGTTCGCGCGCTACCTGTGCGACCGAGTTCTCGACGAGATGACGCCGTACGAGATGGTCGGCTTCGTCGACGACGATTGTGACATGCGCCAATATCGCGGGTGCCCGGTGTTCGGTTCTACGGAGCGCATCGCCGAAATCGCCGCGCTCTACCCCTCGCTCGAGGCCGCTATCGTAATGCCCGACGCCCCGCGCGAGCAGCACGAACGGATGATCGGGCTGTGCGAGCAACAGCGCTTGCGCTGGTGGCTGATGCCGTGGGTATCTGAGTGGCCCAACGGCGGTCTGCGGGTCGAGATGTTCGGCGTGGTGCCGCTCATCAGTCCACGCGGCTCGAACATCGAGGGTCTGAACTTCGCGCTGAAGCGCGCGTTCGACGTGACGGTGGGGATGTTGCTCCTGATCGCCGCCGCCCCCGTTCTCGCGGCGAGCGCGTTCGCGATCCGGCTCTTCGACGGCGGCCCGATCCTGTTCCGCCAAACGCGTATCGGGATGCGCGGCCGGCCATTCAGCATGCTCAAGCTGCGCACGATGCGATCGGCCGCCGACGATTCGTCGCATCGCGACTACGTCCGCGAGTGGATTGGCCAGGGCGAGTCCGCGGCCCAAAACGGCTCCGGCGGCGAGCGCGTGTTCAAGCTCGCCAACGACCAGCGCGTGACTCAGGCCGGTCACTGGCTCCGCCGCTTCAGCATCGATGAACTGCCGCAGCTCATCAATGTGATTCGCGGCGAAATGAGCCTCATCGGCCCGCGCCCCGCCCTGCCCTACGAGCTCGAGCTTTACCAGCCGTGGCATCTGCGCCGCCTGCAAGCGGCGCCGGGAATAACCGGCCTGTGGCAGGTGAGCGGCCGCAACCATCTCTCGTTCGACGAGATGGTCCGGCTCGATGTGCAGTATCTCCAGAGCTGGTCGTTCTCCGGCGACCTGCGGATCCTGGCCAGAACGGTCCCTGCGATGCTTCGAGGAGGAGGGGTATAGGCGGGGTGGCAGTTTCGCAAACCATTGAGCCGAAAGGCTCCGGGACGCGCCACTCGATGTGGCAGGCGGTCGCACGCAGCGTGCGCGACAACGTGATTGCCGAGTTCGTCGTTCAGGGCGTGCGCCTGGGCGGCTTCGTGCTGCTGGCGCGCGCGCTCGGCCCGGATCAATTCGGAATCTTCAGAGTGCTGCTCGTGGTCAGCGTCTTCGCGACTCTGACCAATGATGCGGGCATTCCGGACGCGCTGGTCCAGCGCAAGGAAATAACTGCCGCCCATGAAGCCACCGCGTGGTGGCTGAGCATGCTCGCGGCGCTCGGCGCCACGGTCGTTTTGTACGTAACGGCGCCCTCGATCGCAAGGGCGATGGACATGCCCGGGCTGGCTGCCGGCGCGCGGCTCCTCTGCCTGCCGATTCTGCTCGACGCCACGACCGTGGTCCCGAGCGCGCGTTTGCGCCGCAGGCTCAACTTCACCGCGCTTGCGGCAGCGGATGTCCTGGCGGAGATGGCCTTTGTCGTGGTC
The DNA here is from genome assembly GCA_963815255.1 of uncultured delta proteobacterium. Classification (GTDB taxonomy): domain Bacteria; phylum Desulfobacterota; class Binatia; order Binatales; family Binataceae; genus JAKAVN01. The sequence continues at coordinate 28,901 of CAWFGH010000011.1, forward strand.
GCGCTGGCGCTGGTGCTCTGGCGCGGGATGCCGGCGCTGAGCCTGCCGGGAGGTCTTGCGGCGCGCTATACCGTACATGCGATTGCGATCTGGGCTGCCGATCCGCACTTGCCGAGCGGACGGCCGACCAGGCAAGCCGCGCGTGACTTTTCCCGTTTTTCGGCCGCCGCCTGGGGCAGCCGGATTATCTACGTGCTTTCCTCGAACACCGACTACCTGCTGGTGGGACGGCTACTCGGCAGTTCGGCGCTGGGCTTCTATGGGATGGCGTGGGACCTGCTGCGCTTCGTGCCCGACCGCCTGCATCGCGTCGCCGGGCGCGTGACGTTTCCGGCGTTCTGCCAACTGCAGGATGACCGCGAAGCGCTCGCCCGTGCCTACCTCGACTTCTTCGACTACATCGCGCGTGTCGTGCTGCCGATAGCGGCCTGCGCGGCGATTGCGGCGCCGGAAATCCTGAGCACCATCTATGGCCCGCAGTGGATACCCTCCGCGCTGCCGATGAGGCTGCTCGCGCCGGGCCTCGCGCTCTGCGGCTTGCGGCTCGGAATCGGCTCGATGTACTACAGCAATAATCGTCCGGCGCTCGATATGTATCTCCATGGGATACGCCTCACGTTGCTGGTGATCGCGGTGCTGAGTTTCTCGCGATGGGGACTGTTCGGCGTCAGCCTGGGAATGAGCGCGGTCGAGGCCGTCGTCAGCGTATTAGGTCAGGCGCTCGCGTGCGCGCTGATCGGGCTCAGCCTGCGCGACCTGGTCAGATCCGGAATCCCGGCATTGCGTCTGGCCGCGCTCTGCGCGCTCGCGACCGTGGCCGGAAAAACGGCCGCGATTCTCGCTGGGGAGAGTGGCGCGATCGTTTTGGTTGCCGCGGCCGCGCCGCCGGCTCTGATCTATCTGTGGATGGAGCGCTCGAACGCGATGGACCTCATCGGCAGGGCGTTTGTGCCTGCCCCGGAGCCGCAGACCAAGGCCTCGGAAGCCCAGGCGTAACTTTCGGATTCCGACGGTTACTACGCATGAAACACTATATCGCCATAACGCCAGCGCGCGACGAGGAGCGGCTTCTCCCGCGGCTGCTGGTGGCGATGGTCGCGCAGACGCGCCGGCCCGGCCGCTGGATCGTGATCGATGACGGCTCGACCGATCGCACCGGCGAGATTCTCGATCGCGCCGCGCAGTACCATCCCTGGATCCAGCCGCAGCATCTGCCGCGCAACGGCACACGCGCGCCGGGTGGCGAATCGGTGATCATGCGCTTTCTGCCACGAGACACGTGGGAGGGCTACGACGCTGTCCTGCGCCTCGACGCCGATCTGACTTTCAAGCCGCAGTTCGCGGAGTTGCTGCTGGCCGAATTGGAAAAGGACCCGCGCCTCGGGATCGCCGGCCCCACGCTTTACGAGCCGGGTGGCACGCGCTGGCACGAAGTGCCGGCACCGTCGTTCCACACCCGCGGCGCCGCCAAGTTGTACTCCAGCGCGTGCTTCGCCGCGATCGGCGGGCTCGAGGCCGGCCTCGGCTGGGACACGATCGACGAAGTGCGGGCGATGATGCTTGGCTTCGGCACTCGCAACTTCCGGCACATCCGCGCCTATCATCATCGCCCGCAGGGCGCCGCCGGCGGCCTGTGGCGAGGCCGCAAAGCTGCCGGCCGAGCCGCCTACAATGTTGGCTATTCGCCCGTGTTCCTGATGGCGCGCGCGCTGCGGCTCGGGCTCAAGTGGCCGCCGGTGGTGGGCGGCCTCGGGCTTGCGGCCGGCTACCTCGAAGCCGCGGTGCGGCGCTCTCCGCGGCCGGTCTCGCCCGCGCTGGTCAGATTCGTTCGCCGTCAACAGCTACGCAGACTTCTTTTGATGGAGTCGGTATGGCGCTGAGTCTCAAAGTTGCGATCGATCACGCGGCGCTCCAGCACGGTGATCGTCGGGTCGAAGCACCCGGGCGCAACGACGCGTTCAGTTTCTGGAAGCTGCCCGAGCAGTGGGCCGCGGCGCTGGAGTCGACGATAGGGCCGTCGGAGGCCGCCGCGGAACGGCTGCTGCTGGAGCAATACCTGCCCGAGATCGATCGTCATCCGCCCTCCGCGATGCGCGCGTACTACTACGTCAAACGGCTGATTCCGCAAGGCCTGCGCCATCGCCTCAATTCGGTGGCAATCCGCGCGCGCACGCCGCTGGAGTTTCCACGCTGGCCTTGCGAGAGCGCGCTGGTTGAATTCCGGCGTGCCTGGCTGAAGCACGGTCTGGAAATACACGGCGCTTCTGATGCCTGGCACATCGGCTTTTGGCCGGAGGACGCGAGGTGCTGCATCGTGCTCACCCATGACGTGGAAAGCCCGAAGGGCTTCGATCGGATGGAGGTGATCGCCGACCTCGAAGAGCAACACGGCTTTCGCTCGGCCTGGAACCTGCCGTTGGCCCAATATCCGATCGATTGGCAGCGCGTGGAGCGGCTGCGCGCGCGCGGCTTCGAATTCGGCGCCCATGGGCTGTGTCACGACGGCCGCCTGTTCCGCAGCCATCGCGACTTCGCCGAGCTCGCGCCGCTGCTGGAGCGGCTCGCCGGCGAACACGATCTCCGCGGCTTCCGATCCCCGTCGACGCTGCGCGATCCGCGTGCGATCGCCACCATGTCTTTCGATTTCGATTCCAGTTTCGCCGACACGGATCCCTACGAACCGCAGCCCGGCGGAACCTGCAGCCTGTTTCCGTTTCATCTCTCGCGTCTGATCGAATTGCCCTACACGCTGCCGCAGGACCATACCCTGATTCATCTGCTCCGCCGGAGCCCGCTGCCGGTATGGACGATGAAGGCAAAATGGATTGCCTCGATTGGTGGAATGATCCTCACGCTCACGCATCCCGACTATTGTGGCGAGGGCGTCTATCTCCAGGCATACGCGGAACTGCTCAAACAGCTCGCCGAGATCAACTCGGCCTGGCGCGCGCTACCGTTCGAGGTGGCCGGATGGTGGCGGCAGCGGGCGCAGCTGCGGCTGCACGTCGAAAACGGCCGGCCGATCATATCCGGTCCCGGAGCCGCGCGTGCGAGCGCGCTGCGGCTTAGCGAACAACCTTTGGCGAATTAGGAGCTCGTCGTGGCCCGTATTCTGCTCATAGCTTATACCACCTACGTCCACGACGGGCGCGTCAAGCGCCATGCCGAGGCGCTGGCCGAACGCGGCGATCATATCGACGTGATTTGTCTCGACAGCGGCCACAACGGCCTGATCGACGGCGTCAACGTCATCGGACTCAAGATGCCGCGCTATCGCGGGGCCAGCCGCTCGAGTTACGTCCGCAGCTATCTGAAATTTTTCGCCCGGGCCTCGTGGGCCGCTCTGCGACGCAGTCTGGTGGAGCGCTACGACGTCGTGATCGTTTGCACGATGCCCGACGCGGCAGTGTTGTGCGCGCTTCCGGCCAAGCTGCTCGGCAGCCGGGTCGTACTCGATATCCATGATACGATGCCAGAGCTGTACCAGGACAAGTTCGGCGGCCGGCGCGGCGCGATCGGCGCGAGGCTCCTGATGCTGGAGGAGCGCTCCAGCGCAAGCTGCGCCGACCGAGTGCTCGCGGTACACGCGCTTCATCGCGCGCGCTTGATCCAGGCGGGGGTTCCGGAGCACAAGATTAGTACGGTGATGAACGCTCCAGACCCGTCGGTCTTTAGTGCGATGCCGGAGGGGCGAGATCGCCCCGACGGCGTTTTCACCCTGGCTTGTCACGGCACCCTGACGCGCCGGCTCGGACTGGATGTCGCGATTGAAGCGGTGGCCCTGGTCCGCCCGCGAATACCCGGCCTGCGGCTGATGGTGATCGGGACCGGCGACTATATCAATGAGGCCAGGCAGCTCGTTGTACGCAAACAGCTTGAAGAATGCGTAAACTTTATCGATCAGGTACCTATCGAAGAATTGCCTCGGTTGCTGGCCGAAGCCGATGTCGGCCTAGTACCAAACCGGGCGAGCAACGCGACCCATCTTATGCTTCCGGTCAAGCTGCTCGACTACATGGCGCTGGGCATCCCGACCATCGCGTCGCGCCTGCGCACGATCGAGCACTACTTCGGCGACCGCGCCGTGAGATTTGTCGAACCAGGTAATGTCCTCGAGATGGCGGCGGCGATCGAAGAGCTCTATCGCGACCCCGCCCGCCGCGCCGAGTTGGCGCGCAATGCTCGACGCGCGGCGGAGCGAATCGGCTGGCCGGCTCAACGGGCGGAGTACTACCGCACGATTGATTCGCTCCTGAAAAAGCCGTCGTCGGAGGCGCGCTACGACCCGGAGCGGGCAGCGTGAGGCAAAGCGAACACAATAAGGGAGAAAACCGAGTGGAGCACGGGGAGACGCTGATTGTTGGCCTGGGCGAAGTGGGCGCGGCGCTGGCGGAGGTGATCGAGCGCCGACAGCCTGTGCTGCGTCACGATATTGAACCGCGCGAGTTCGACGCGCCGATCGGCGTGATGCACATCTGTATTCCGTTTCAATCAAGCGCGCCGTTCGAGGACGCCGTGTGCGGCTATATCGAACGCTTCGATCCGGCGCTGACGATCGTCAACAGCACGGTGATGCCCGGAACGACGAGCGCGATCGCGCGGCGCACGGGCAAACCCGTCGCGTACAGTCCCGTGCGCGGCAAGCATGTGCGAATGGCGCAGGACCTGCTGCATTATGTCAAGTACGTGGCGGCGGCGGAGCCCGAGACCGCCGCGCTCGCGGAGGCTCATTTCGAGCGGGCTGGAATGAAAACCCGGCGGATGGACAAGCCCGAGACGCTGGAGCTGGCCAAGCTTGCGGAGACGACCTATTTCGGCGTGCAGATCGCTTTTGCCCAGGATCTCGATCGCTACGCCCGCCGCGTGGGCGCCGACTACGAACAGGCGATCAACTTTTTCGAGGAGGTCGATTTCCTGCCGCGGCCTCGCTATTTCCCGGGAGTCATCGGCGGCCACTGTGTTCTCCCGAACATCCAATTGCTGCGTAAGCTCGCCGGCTCGCCACTGCTCGACGCGATCCTCGAGTCAAATTCGCGGCGCGCTCGCGAACTGGAGCCGCCCAAGAGCGAGCCGCGCAAGCGCAAATCAGTCAGGCGCGAAACTAACAAGCGTGACGGCGATTTGCTTTCTCATCGATAGCGTTGCGCCGAGCGCGGGTCCCGCAGTCTATTGTTGAAAGTCGAGACGGAAGAAACAGATTCCCGCCGCGACTAGCGAGGGGTACATGGGCGGCAGATGCCCTGGCGCTCAACCAGCTTGATCAGGATTGCGCGGCCCGGGACTCGACACTTTCGAGATCTCTGTTGCTGGAACCGACGCGCGGACTCCGTCGGCGGTAGCGCTTGACAACGTTCTCTAACAGCGCCTGCGCCGTTCGTCCAACCCACGGGATGCCCGCGCAGAGGTAGGTATGTTCTTTAACGACGTCTCCTCCGAATGACATTTTGAATTGGGTTATCCCGTCGGCCTTGTCTTCCTTGATCCCGCCAAGATCATAAGCGCTAAATCTTTCTTCCCGGTAGGCACATATCTCGTGCCAGTGGAGAAAGCGATTCAGCGTGCCGCTCAAGCGCGCGGTTTCGCGATCGTCGAAGCGGCGGCTGGCGGAGTATAATAACCGCGCCCGGCCGATCTCGACGTCACGAAGCAACACGTGGCCGCATACCGGATTTCCGTCCAGATATGCCATGAAGATATCGGCGTGAGCTTCATAGCGGCGGAGCATGCTGTGATTGATGGCCGCCACCTCCGGCTTCGAGCGGACGAAATCGTTGAAGAGCGCGAGAAATTTATCGGTCAGCTCGGGACCATTGCGCTCGATGCGGATCCGATCGCCAAGTTTCTCGGCCTGCCGAATCTCATAGCGAGTGTTCTTGGCAACCCCCTTCGAGAGCGTCTCAAGCGTGCCGCTCAGATCTATACATACAGTGGCGGTTTTCTCGTGCCGCACCACGCGGTTCGCATTCCGCAGCTCGGTCGCCGTCCAAAACAGTCTCGCCATCTGAGTCGGCTTCGTCCGCTCAGTCAGTTCGGTAAGCGTCTCGTCCGTGGGAAAGAACACCGCCCTGTACGGCACGATTCCTCCCAGGTTACGATCGATAATTACCATTGAATTGACTCACCAAGCCCTCGAATCGATTTGCGCAGTAGAGGATTTCAGACTGTAAGTGGTTATCAGCAACACAGCAGGACGCGGCTCCGCCCACGTCGTTCGTACTAGGAAGCAAACCTGATGCCAAAAGAAGCTTTGTTAGACCCGAGAGACTAGCGTGGCGTCTCAACGGCTTTGGCAATTCCCAGTGCCAACTTTTCGGTAAATCGTTCCGGGCTCGGAAACAGTTGCCGCAACCGCGGCAATTGTTGCTCAGTCCGGCTCGCCTCGCGGCCCGGGTTTGGCGCCTGAGAGCACCGCGAAGATCAGGTTACGATAGGTACAGGCGACCTCGACGAATCCGGCCTCGCGCATCCAGGCGAGCTGCTGACCCACCGTCGCCGGCAGGTCCTGTTTCATCCGCTCGAGCGCCGCATTGAGGTCGCGCTCGCCTGCTTTCAGCTCGCGTGCGCGCTTGATCCACAGGTCGTGCGAGCGCCGATCGATAGCCGCGGTCTCGCCCGCAACCTGATCGGCATTGATAAAGACGCCGCCGGGAGTCAGATACTTGAAGATGTCGGAGAACAAGTGACGTTTGCCGCTGTCGGGCAGATGATGGATCGCCAGCGCCGAGACCACGGCGTCGTAAGACTTCGCGGATGCGGCCGCGGCGGCGAAATCTGCGGTCACGAAGCGCACGCGTCTGCCCGCCGGCTTCAGGCGCTGGCGCGCGATCGCCAGCATCTCCGGGGTGAGATCGAACAAGGTGAGCTGCGCCTTGGGAAACATCTCCGCGATCATCGCGGACAGCAGGCCGGTGCCGGCGCCCAGATCAAGCACCTCGAAGCGGGCATCGAGCGCAAACGGCAACAACTCGAGCGCCATGCGATAGAAGTCATCGAAGCATGGAACCAGCTTGCGCCGCGCACGGTCATACGTGTCGGCGCCGGCTGCGAACGCCTTGCGAACGGCCTGGGCCATCCCGTGAGCGTACCGATTGATCTCGCCTTGAGCGAGCCTTGAAGCTATCATTTGAGACTGTGTGAGATCGTCGCGCGCCGGCTATGAAAGGATGCTTGCTCTATTCGGTAGGACGTCTCGATCCATCGAGGTTTTAAGTTGAACGAACCGTGGCAAGAAGCAGAGGCTAACCGGTTGTTGCGCGCCGCGCTCGCCGAAATCGACGCGCTGGGGGAAGAGCTCTCGCCCGCGCGCGCGGAGGCGCTCCTCGATGAATTCGAGCAGGCCGTTGGACGCGCCTTCCTGCGCCACGATCTCTCCGCCGTAAGAGTTACCTGCGAAGAATACGAGCGGCGGTTTCGCGCGCTTTCCGAAGATGAGTAAGGTGAAGATGAGTGACTATCTCTCCGACCACCCGGCAAAAGCGGAGGCAGCATGGCGACCGTAAAGCTCGTCGAATATCGCGAAGCGAGCCCGGAGGTCCGGGCCGTTTACGACGACATCATGGCTACCCGCAAAACTGATTGGATTAACAATTTCTGGAAAGCGCTGGCCAATCATCCGCCGACACTCAGGCGAACCTGGGAGAGCGTGAAGGAAGTGATGGCGCCGGGCGCTCTCGATCCGCTGGTCAAGGAGATGATCTACATCGCGGTCAGCGCGACCAACGGATGCGAATACTGCATCCGCTCCCATACCGCGGGCGCGCGCAAGGCCGGCATGACCGATGCCATGCTCGGCGAAGTGATGGCCGTGGTTGGGATGGCGAACGAAACGAATCGCCTTGCCAATGGCTACCAGGTCGATATCGATCGGCAGTTCGCCTAGTGGTGTTTTCCGCCACGCGCATCAGATCTAGCTAGAGGGTCGATGTTGATATGGAGACGATGACGGGCGGGTGTTTGTGCGGAGATGTGCGGTACGAGGCTCAGGGAAAGCCTCTGTATGCGGTTCACTGCCACTGCCGCGATTGTCAGCGCTCATCCGGAACCGGGCATGTGCCGGTTATGGGTATGCCGAAGGCGTTTTTCAAAGTCACCGGCAAGCCCAAGAGCTACACGGTACAGGGAACGAGCGGACTGAGGACGACTCGGAACTTTTGCCCGACTTGTGGCAGCCTCCTCTTTGGCACGCCCGACATGGCTCCCGAGACCGTCACCGTTTATGTCGGTACCCTGGACGACCCGTCGGTATTTCAGCCGGAGGCCATCCTATTTGCGCGCAATCGTCTGGCGTGGGATGAGCTCAAGGGAAGCCTCCCTGAATTCGATACGATGCCTCCGTCGCCCGCGGATACTAAGTGATCGGGCCGGCGTAAATGGCTGCGCTGGCAGTCAGGCCGGCGGTATCGCTCCACGGCGTTCGGTGATTAGCTTGTAGGCTTCCGGCACGCGATTCAAAGCGAAATTGAATAGTCCTTCCTTGTTGGCCCGCGAGAGATCGAGGTCGCAGCGCGCGACCGCCAGTTCGTCGGCCTTGGTTACGGTCTGAGCGACAATCTCTCCAGAGGGCGCGACAATGCAACTGCCGCCCGCCAATTCGCATCCCTCCTCCACCCCCGCCTTCGCCACGCCGACCACGAACGTGCTGTTCTGGTAAGCGCCCGATTGCAATACCAAGTGATTATGAAAGCCCGTGAGATGATCGTACACCGGCATCCATGGCACGTGGGTCGGCGTGTTGTAACCCAGCATCACCATCTCGACCCCCTGCAAGCCCATCACCCGATAGGTCTCAGGCCATCGGCGATCGTTGCAGATGCACATCCCGACGATTCCGTCGAATGCGCGCCACGCACCAAACCCCAGGTTGCCAACGTCGAAGTAGCGCTTCTCGAGATGCTGGAATGGATAGTTCGGCCGATGGTCGGCGTGGCCGGGCAGATGGATCTTGCGATACTTGCCAACGATGCGGGCTTCCCGATCGACGATGATCGAGGTGTTGTAGTGATGCGTCTGGTGGTCCTCGACCACCAGTTCCGCGTAGCCGAGGTAAAATCCCATCTTCAGGCGCTCCGCTTCGTCGAAGAGCGCGCGGGTGTCGGGTCCCGGCATTTCATGTTCGAAGAAGCTGTCGATCTCTTCGCGATCTTCCATCCACCAGCGCGGGAAAAACGAGGTCAGCGCGAGCTCTGGATAGACTATCAACTCGCATTTCATCTCGTGCGCCTGGCGCATCAGATCGATCAGCCGGCGGACGACGGCTTTGCGGCTGTCGTTGCGCGCGATTGGACCAAGTTGTCCCGCTGCGACGGTCAATAGCCTGCTCATCTTGAACCTCCCTGATGATTGATGGTCGCGGCGTTGCTATGCCGCGTCCGCAATCCGTTGTCCGTCGTCAGCTACTTTACCAACGATGATTACCGGTTCGTCAACGCCGATGATCGTAATGATGATGCAGGCCGCAGACCCAGGTTCAGGCTGAAATCTGATATAAGCGGTTATCGCCGAAATTCAAAAAAGCCGGCGACGCATGACTGCCGCAAAAAACATGACCGCGGCAAAAAAAGTGGGAGATAGCGATGAGCGATTACGAAGTCCTCGAGGTGCCTAACGTCCAGTTGCAACGGGGAGGGCTGCTCCCGATGGCCCGGCTGGCTTACAAGACCCTCGGGACGCTGAGTCCGGCTCGTGATAACGCGGTGCTGGTGCCGACCTGGTACACGGGAACGCACAACGATATCGAGACCTTCATGGTCGGCGAAGGCCGCGCGCTTGACCCGCGCAAGTACTTCATCGTGATGACCAACCTGCTGGGCAATGGACTGTCCTCGTCGCCCAGCAACTCTCCGCCACCGAACGAGCGTGGCCGTTTTCCCAAGGTCACAATCCACGACAATGTCCGTCTCCAGCAGATCTTGCTTACTCAGAAGCTGGGCCTCGCGCGTATCCGTCTCGTGACCGGTTGGTCGATGGGCGCGTGCCAGACCTTCGAGTGGGCCGCGCAATTCCCGGATATGGTGCGCGCCGCGTGCCCAATCGCAGGCTCGGCCAGAACGGCGTCATTCAACAAAGTCTTCCTGCTCGCGTTGCAGCGCGCACTCGAATTGGATCCGGTCTTCGCGGGTGGTTTCTATGAGCGGCCACCCGTCGATGGGCTGAAGGCCTTCGCCGCGATCTACGCGGGCTGGGGAACGTCGGAGCCTTTCTACCGGACCGAGGTCTATCGCGCTTTCGGCGCACGCGACTACCTCGAGCACGTCGCGTATTTCTGGGAGCCGTTCTTCGTGCGCTGCGACGCGAACAACCTGCTCGCGCAGCTGTGGACCTGGCTTCACTGCGATATCAGCAACAATCCGGCTTACAGCGGCAATTTCGAGGCCGCGCTTGGCGCGATCAAGGCACGCACCATCGTCGCGCCGGTGGATAACGATCGCTATTTTCCGCCGGCGGACAGCGAGTACGAAGCGCAACACATCCCAGGCGCCAAGTGCCGCGTCATATCCTCGATCTGGGGACATATGGCACCGATGAATCCGCGCGACATCCCGGCGATAGACGGTATCCTCCATGAACTGCTGGCGGACTGAGTTTTTCGCCGACATGAAAAGTTCTTCGCTTCGGCTCTTCGTGCTCACCTTGGTTGGCGCCGCGTTGGCGGCGTGCTGTGTTGCGTGGAATGGCGTGGCGCGGGCGGCGGCGGCGCCGGAATACAAGCTGACTTCGACGATGAAACTTGGCGGCGAAGGCGGCTGGGATTACGTGACGCTGGATGCGGCCGGCAAATTTCTATACGTGACGCGCACCACGCATACGATGGTCGTGGATGTCGCGACGGGCAAGGCGGTGCACGATATTGCGGGGCAGGTGCGATCTCATGGCGTGGCGCTGGTTCCCGCGGCCGGGCGCGGATTTATCAGCGATGGCAAACTGGGCGCGGTGATCGTCTTTGACCTGAACAGTGGAGCGGCGCTGGGCAAAATCGCTGCGGCGTATGACGCGGACTCGATCATCTACGACCCAGCAAGCAATCGGGTGCTGGTGTTTTGCGGCGACGCTCATCGAATGGTGGCGATCGCGCCGGACGTGGACCCCAAAGGCGGCGTGGCGTCGGCGACGATTGACTTGGGCGGGTCGCCTGAGTTCGCGGTGGCGGACGGGCTCGGCAAGGTGTTCGTGAACATCGCGGACAAGGACGAAGTAGCGGTCGTCGATACAAAGCAGATGAAGGTGATCGCGCGATGGCCGACCGGGCCGGGCCAGCGCCCGACCGGAATGGCGATGGATCGCGCGTCGCGGCGGCTCTTCGTCGGGTGTCGCAACAAGAAGCTGGTGGTGATGAACGCGGACGACGGAAAAATCGTGGCGGCTTTTCCGATCGGCGCGGGCGTCGACGCGACAGCGTTTGACGACGGGATGGTTTTCGCGAGCTGCGCGGACGGGACGCTGACGATCGTGCGGGAAGTGTCCGCGGACAAGTTCGAGCTGGCGGAGACGGCGAAGACTGAGATGGGCGCGCGCACGATGGCCGTCGATGGGCATAGCGGGACCGTTTATCTGCCGACGGCGGATCTGACGTTTCCACCAGCGGGCGCCGGCAGTGCGCATCCGCGGCCGATACCGGTGGCGGGGACGTTCAGGATTCTGGTGGTGACGCGGAAGCTCGACCGGCGAGAAGTGAGAGCTGATGCGGAAGAAATCTGGCGATTTTATGTTTTGGGATCCGTAGCGCTACTGCATCCGCCATCCGGCCCGCGCAGTATAGTCGGTCACGGTCTTGACGATCTGATCCGAGGTTTTCTTGGCCAGGCTGCTGGTGGATGAACTGTAGGTCTTGGCCCCGCCGACGGCCGCATTCGTGGCTACGATTGCCGCCGCACCCCCGCCCGCAGCCACGCCGACCGGAGCCATCACCGCCGCTCCCGGCATCTTGCCGCTATCGGCGTGCGTGCTGAACGTGAGCACCTGATTCAAATTGCCGCCGACGCGCTGGTACATCGCCACGTTACTGTCCAGGGTCGAAGACCCCGCGCCGAAACCGACTACCAGCCGGCGCAACCGATTGCCTTCGCTGATGTTAGTCAGCGCACCATCAACGATAAGGATGTTGCCGCCAGCTACGAAGGTTCCGCGTTGAGCACACGCGGCATTGTAGCCATTCGCCGTCAGGTCGGAGACAACTTGCTGACAAATCGCCTGCGCGGTGTCATGCGCGATCTGAAGCTGAGCCGCATTCTCGTTGTCACCCGTCGCGCCGCGGTAGGCTTTCTGGATGATGCTCTGGTTGAGCGTAACTTCGGACGGATCGGCGGCAAAGGGATAGACGACGATTTGGGTGGGACGATCATAGTCGGCCGGCCCGCGCTGAGCCTGCTGCGTCACGGCCGCATTCGAGCATCCGGCCAGTACAAGCGCACAAAGGACATAAAGTCGGACAAACTGACTCCATCTCATCTCGTTCCATCCCCCCTAATTGTCGCGCGTTCCCTGTGCTTCCCGCGCAGCTACCGAATTCATTCATACATAAATCAGCGTATAAAGCTGTACCTTGGGTGACATATTTTTAGGCGACATGGTTTTGGTGGAACTTCAGGCGAGCATGGCCCTGCCAACCTGCGTTCGTCGCTCTTTGAGCGCCTGCAGGATAGCAGATGAGACGAAACAGGCTGCATCGCGCCTGAGGGCAACGATGCAGCCTGACAATTTTCGCGAGCGCGTTTTAGAGGCCGGCGCTTCTGACGCCGGCGCGACGAACTTAGTACCCGCCGTACCTGTTAGTAACCGCCGTACCTGCCGTAGCCGTAACGGCCGTAGTTGCCGTACCCACCATACCCGCCGTATCCGTACTCCTGATGCTGCATCTCATTGCCGATCAGGTAGCCAAGGCCGGCACCGCCGAGGCCGCCAATCGCGGCGCCAGCGAGAGGTGAACCGACCGCCGATCCTACCAGCGCGCCGCCGCCGACACCGGCTGCTCCGCCGATCAGCGTGCCTTCCGCGCGTGTGCTGAGCGGCGGGCCGTAACATCCGGCCAGCGAAAGCGTCGCGATCAGCGCAACGGTCCCAGCGCAATATCGCCAGATCTTTCGCCCCCTGGATTGAGTCAAGCCCTGGTTCCCGGACGCAATTGCCGCGACTTTTGCTGCATCCATACACAGTCCCTCCGTTTACCTGATACGAAGGGTCTGCCGTTCGGTTACAGGCCGGAATCGCGCGCGTTCGCACGCTATAATTGCCCGGTAATTCTTGCGGATTTACGGCTACAAATGGCGTCCGAACAGTCGGGCGCACTGGTAGTGAAAGGCTCTGTGACTCAGGCGAGTTCGCGGATAACGCACGCCGGGTCCGACTAAGCTGGACGGCGCTTCGCTTGCTCGAACTCGCTCGCCACCTGCGCGAGACGCTGGTAGAAAGCTTCGCCGAAGCCGGCCTCGATCGCCATCCGGCATTCGATGAACATCGGGTCGCCCTGCTCGGCTCGCAGACACGGAAGCTCGGAATCCTTCTCCCGTCCGAACAAGGACGAGGTCTCGCGCGAGGTCGCGGTCAGCAAGGTTTCGCCATTTTCGAAGCGGTAGATGACGATTGGAAAAAGTACGCAGGCGAGCGGTTTGATCGAAGGAACGGGGACGCCCTTTTCCAGCGCCAATGAATGAAGTCCGCAGCGCAACTGACCGCCGCCGTCGCGGTAGGAAAAAGCGCAGCGCCCCTTTTCCTTGGCGAGCGAGATCGTATGCGACTCCAGGAAGAGTTCAGCGATCGTGCGGCCGGGCGTGACGCGTTCGCCGTCGTACCGGCTCAGCAGTTCGATCACCGCGTCGCCGTGCTCGACGATTCGCGCGTGCTCCTCGGGCGTGATCTCGACGTCATAGTCGGTGCAGCAGGATTCGATACCGGGACCCCGATCGATTCCCGCGCAGGTCTTGGTGTCGCAGCGAAAATGCGTCTTGAACAGCGTCCCGGCGTCGACCATTATCCCGTCGACATTGGCCAGCAGTTCGCGCTCCCTGAGCGCGCTTATATATCTGCGCCAGGGCGCCTCGTTGAAATCGCGCAGCCATCGTTCGGCCAGCGGTGTGAGGTCGGCAGATTTATTCGCTTCCATTCGCCCCTCTCGCGGGCCTCGAGTTCCGTCGCGTGCAGATTCGATCGTCTCGGTGAGATTTCCAAATCAAAGGGCGATGCGCAATACGAGTTGGCCGCGAGTGCGCACAGTTAAGGCGCGTCGCGGCTTTTGTGGCGGTTGCTTGCGGTCACGATCTTCTGCCAGATAGAGGGGTTCGTGAGTACCGCGCCCAAAATACCGGCCGACGCGCAGCAGACCGAGGCGGCCGATTACAAATCGATAGCTCTGCTTTCCGCCTGCCACTTCTCCGACGACCTCAACCAGGGCGTCGTGCCGGCGATGCTGCCGTTTTTCATCACGGCATATCATCTGAGCTATGCCGCTGCGGCCGGGCTGGTTCTCGCGCAGACTCTTTTTTCGTCGGTGGCGCAGCCATTATTCGGTTTGCTTGCGGATCGGCGGCCGTCGCCCTGGCTCATTCCGATCGGGCTCAGTTTCGCCGGCCTCGGAGTCGCGCTCACGGGCCTGACGCACACCTATGGCCTGATTTTCGCCGCAATCGCCGCGAGCGGCATGGGCATCTCCGCCTTTCATCCCGAAGCCGCGCGCCGGGTCAGATACCTCGGCGGCGCGCGGGCGGCCACCTCGATGAGTCTTTTCACGGTGGGCGGGATGGCGGGGTTCGCGGCCGGCCCGCTTCTGATCACGCCGACGCTGATCGCGTTCGGTACTCGCGGCGCTGTGCTCCTCGCGCTGCCGGTTGTGATCATGTCGCTCGCGGTGACCTTGCAACTGCCGCGCATCGCGGCCCAACGAACACCGCCGCATCACCAGGCCACCCGCTCCTCTCTCGTCACCGGCCGCGAGCAATGGAGCGCCTTCTCGCGCCTCACGATCGTCGTGATGCTTCGTTCGATCGTGTTTTTCGGACTCAACACTTTCATCCCGCTCTACTGGTCCCACGTACTTCAGGGCTCGAAGGCCGGGGGCGGCTACGCGCTGGCCACGATGTTGAGCGCGGTGGTCACCGGCACGCTCATCGGCGGGCGGATGGCCGACCGCTACGGTCGCAAGATTGTGGTGGTGGTCTCGCTGGCCGCGCTCGCGCCATTGCTGTTCGTGTTCCTGAGCGCGCACGGCCTGACGGCGGCGGGCTTGCTCCTTATTCCGGTCGGGCTCGCGCTGGCGGCCTCCACCAGCGTGATGGTCGTGATGGCGCAGGAGTACCTGCCGGATCGAATCGGGTTGGCCGCGGGCGTGACGCTGGGGCTCTCGATGACGGTTGGCGGTGTGCTGATGCCGGCGTTCGGTGCGATAGCCGATCACTATGGGCTGCGGATGGCGATGACCGTGCTCGCGGTGGTGCCTGCGCTGGGTTTCGCGATGAGCCTGACTTTGCACGAGCCTTCATAACCCGCACCTGATCACGAGGACCTCGTGGCTCTTTCTCGCGATGGCGTAGATATTCTTCTGCCCTTGGCCGTCGGTATCGCGACGACTATTAGCACCATCTTCATCCACGCCCTGGCTCTGGTAGCCATTGTCCGCTTCGTCCGTTATGAGCGAAGGATCGGCCACGCCGGCGTTCGCTTTCTTATCGATGTGTCGATCGTGGTGAGAGCCACGTTGCTAGCGCTCGCCGCCCACCTGATTGAGATAGCGGCATGGGCGCTGGTGTTCGTGTGGTGCGGCGAATACCGGGACTTCGCCGCGGCCTTTTATAGCTCCGCGGAAAACTACACCACGTTGGGCTACGGCGACGTAGTCATGTCGGCGCGATGGCGGCTGCTGGGACCGCTCGAAGCGGCCGATGGAATGCTGATGTTCGGGGTGACAACCGCGATGATCTTCAGCGTCATCCAGCGGTTGGTTTGGACGAGACTCGGCGAGCCGCGCGGCTGATCCGGATTCAAACCGGCCGTGCCGCGATACGCTCGTAGCACGCGCGCCGCGCGGCGTTCTCGGGATGAAACTGTCTCGCCCTGAGAACGCCGCGGCGGTATCGATTAGCGAATCTTGTCGGTAAACCGCGGCAGCACTTTGGTGGTCAAAAGCTCCAGGGTGCGCATCGCCGCCTTTTGTGGCACCAGCTCATTGTAGATATAGGCCCAGAAATATTCGGCCGGGAGATCCTTGAACAACCGCTCCAGCTTGCGCGAAACCGTGTCCGGGCTGCCGCAGATAGTCAGACCGCGGTCGACCATCGACTCGAACGTGTTGGGCACGTCCTTATGGTTCTCGCCGGGCCGCGCGATCGCTGCGTTGAAGCCAAACGGTTCGAAAAACTTGGTCCAGATGAAGCAGCCGGCCTCGCGCGCGATTGCGATCGCCTCCTCGTCGGTATCGGCGACTACCATTTCGCGGGTGATGCCGATTCCCTGACCGAAGCTGAACTTCTTGCCCATTTGCGCGGCGCCGTCCTGGCAGGCCTTGAACTGCCCGGTGCATATTTCCTTGTCGCACACGATCGTGATCGGCACGACGTTGTGCTGCGCCGCCCATCGTACGGACGACTCCGAAAAACTGAACGGCTGGAACAGCGGCGGATGCGGTTTCTGGTAGGTTTCCGGTACCGTCCCGATCTCGAGCAAGATGCCCTTGTCGTCGACGCCGCGGCCGTACTTGCGAGTGACATTGTGCGCGGGCCAAAAAATGCCGGGCGGCGGTATCTGCCAGTGCTTGCCGTGATGGCTGAAGGTCGGATTGGTCCACGCCTTCATGATAATATCGAAGTGCTCTTCGTAGAGTTCCTTCTTGAGCTTCTCGTAGCCCTCGGGATCGGTCTGATTGTCCGCGAGTCCCTGGTAGTGCTGGCCCAGCGTGTTGACCCAGCGCGGCTGGTAGCCTCGCGCGAATCCCGCAAACGCCCTGCCCTTGGTCACCTGGTCGAGAATCGCGACATCCTCGGCAATGCGAAGCGGATTGTGGCAGGGCAGCACCAGTCCCAGTTGCCCGACCCGCAGACGCTTGGTCTGCATCCCGAGGAACATGTCGAGCAGAACCGGGTTGGTGGAAACCTCTTCGCCCTCGATATGGAAATGATGCTCGGTAAACGCGACACCGTAATAGCCATGCTCGTCGAGGTAACGGGCCTGTTCGCTCAAGTTGCCCAGCATCCGCTGATAAAGATCGGTGCGTCGGCCCGCCATTCCCGCGCTTATCTCAGCCTTGTTGCCGATGCTCGGCAGGTAGAACACTCCAACTTCCATTTCGTCACCTCGTGAGGGATAGGTCCCGTATGTCTATCGTCAGACTGTAGCCTAAATCGCCTGACGCCGGAAATGTAGCGCTGGCTTGATGCGCACGACGGTTGTATCTTCTTCGCAATTACTCATGCGGCAGCCGGATTTGCGGCGCCGCCGTGAGGGAGGCTCACATGTCCATACGGCTTCGTCAGATCTGCCTGGTGGCGAAAGAGCTCGCGCCGGTGATCGATGACTTCAAGGCTATCTTCGCCGTCGATGTCTGCTTCGTGGACCCAGCGGTAGCGGTGTTCGGCCTGGAGAATTCGCTGATGCCGATCGGCGGCAACTTTCTCGAGGTCGTCGCACCGATCAAAGAGGACACTGCCGCCGGACGCTACCTCAAACGCCGCGATGGCGACGGCGGCTACATGGTCATCTGCCAGTGCGACACGCATGAGACGCAACTCGCGCGCAAAGCCCGCGCCGCCGCGCTCAACGTGCGGATCGCGTGGGAGCACGAGGGCAAGTCCTTTCACGGCATGCAACTGCATCCGGCCGACACCGGTGGCGCGTTTTTCGAGATCGACTGGGACGCGATGGGTGAGCCCGAAGGCCACTGGACGCCCGCCGGTGGCAGCGAATGGGTCAGCCGGATGCATACCGACGTCGTCAAATATTTCAGCGCGGTCGAGATGCAATCGGCCGACCCGCGCGGGCCTGGCCGAGCGCTGGAGCGGCATCGCCGAACTTCCGCTGCGCAAGGATTCCCGAGGGCGTCTT
Organism: uncultured delta proteobacterium; assembly: GCA_963815255.1. GTDB lineage: Bacteria > Desulfobacterota > Binatia > Binatales > Binataceae > JAKAVN01. The sequence continues at coordinate 46,922 of CAWFGH010000011.1, forward strand.
GAGATGCCGCTCGAAAACGCAAGCGTGCGCTTTGTCGAGGCGACTGACGGCCGCGGGGAGGGTCTCGGCGGCGTCGACATTGTCGTGCCCGATCGCGCTCGCGTGTTGACGGCCGCGGCCGCGCGCGGACGCAAAATCAGCGACGACCAGGTGACGATCTGCGGCGTACGCTTCAACCTGTGTTAGGCCCGGCTCGATTGGCGGCTATGCGAGGCGAGGGCCGGATAGGAAATCGATCAACGTGAGTGAGGGTTTACTACGATGAGCGCGGTGAAGTTTGAGACCGAAGATTCGTTGGCAATCGTCACCCTCAATCGCCCGGACGTCCGCAACGCGATCGACCGCCCTACGGCCGAAGCGCTGGCCGAGGCCTTTCGCCGTTTCGAGCGCGAGGACGCGCTCGCCGTAGCAATCCTGACCGGCGCCGGAAATTGTTTCTGCGCGGGCGCCGACCTGAAAGCGGTCTCCACGAGCGCGGGAAACCGGCTCGCCGCGGACGGCGACGGTCCGCTCGGCTGCACTCGAATGCTGCTTCGAAAACCCGTCATCGCGGCGGTGGAAGGATACGCGGTTGCGGGCGGCCTCGAACTGGCACTGTGGTGCGACCTGCGGGTGGCGGCGCGCGATGCCGTATTCGGCGTGTTCTGCCGGCGCTGGGGCGTGCCACTGATCGACGGCGGCACTATCCGGCTTCCGCGGCTCATCGGGATGAGCCACGCGATGGATATGATTCTTACCGGACGCGGCGTCAGCGGCGATGAGGCATTTCGTATGGGACTTGCGAATCGGGTCGTTGAACGTGGCACGACGCTCGCCGCCGCAAAGGAACTAGCCGCCCAACTCGCGGCCTTTCCGCAGCGCTGCCTGAGAAGCGATCGCTTGTCCGCATACGAAGGGTGGACGCTGCCGCTTGATACGGCGTTGCACAACGAGTTCGGTCACGGAATAGCGACAGTCCAGTCGGGCGAGACGCGCGCGGGCGCCGCGCGCTTCGCCACCGGCGAAGGCCGCCACGGGAAGTTCTAGGCGGCACCTATCGGCCAGGCCATTTCGGATTGTTTATCGCCAGCGCGTCGGCCAGCGACTGGCGCAAATGCGCTCGCAACTCCGCGTCGTTCAAATCAATCGCGCCGCGGCGAATCAATTCCGACAGTTCCCCGCTTAAGGTTTCAGTGTCGCCGTCGTGCCCCACCAGCGCGCGAAGACGCTCACGCTCCGCCGCCGATTGCGGCTCGCGCAATTCGAGTTCCCGCCGAACAATATTCAGCACGTTCGCCGTGACCCGGGTTTGAAAGCGATGATATCCGGTCAAAGTGGGAAGCAACTCTTCTTCGAGATACTTCACCGCCGCGGCGAGAAGAATAGGCGCGCTCGGCATACTCTGTGGCATTGCATTTCCTCTTTAGCTGTACTCACTGACTATTCGCGCCCTTCAATCAAGTTGAAGAAGTCCCATAGCGGCTCTTCGATACGCCTTCCGATCGCGGAGCGCTCGATACCGACCTCGCCGACGCCGCGCGTCCCCAAAAGCAGGCAATCGACCGCCCACTTGACGTTGCCGAATGCCTCCCAGAACCTGACGTGCCCGGGATCGACCGGATGACCGCTCGCCCTCTCGTAAGAGGCAAAAAGATCTTCACGCGATCCAAACCCGCCGACCGGCCTGGCACCGCCGAAACGCCACGTCCTGATGCACAGCCATCCGAGGTCCTGCATCGGGTCGCCAGTCTGCGCGAGTTCCCAATCGAGAACGCAGCGGATGCCTTCCTCGCCCACGATCATGTTGCCCGTGCGAAAATCGCCGTGCAGGACGGTATGGCGCTGATTGCGCGGCACGTTCTCGGCCGCCCATCGCAATGCGAGGTCGAGCGCGGGCAGCCTGAAGTTGTAGTTGTCGACGATCCTGCGATGCGCGGCGACGTGTTCGGCGGCGTCCTGGCGCATCAGGAATGGCGCCTCGGCAAAGTCGATCCGATGAATCGCGGCGAGAATCTCGCCGCATTGCCGCGCCATCACGCTCCGCGCCGCCGCGTAACGCTCGTCGCGCACGATCCGCGTGCCGAGCGTCTCTCCGGCGACGCGTTCCGTGATGTAGCCTTCACCTAGGCCGTCTGCGGACTCCAGAATCGCGACCACGCGCGGCGCCGGAGCGCCCGCGCGCGCGGCCGCGATCATCAGGCGCGCCTGCTCTGCGGGCGTTGTTTGCGGTGCGATTCCCGCGACGGGATCGAAAGTCTCGCTGCCGAGCTGAATGATGAATTGCCGACGCGGTCCAACTGCGTCGGCGTCGCTCGCACTAAACGACATCGTCGTCCGATTCGCGCCGCCGGTCAGACGCTGCAAGTCATGCACTTTTGCGGGCTTGCCCGTATGGCGTGCGAGCGCCGTCTCGAGCCGGGTCAAAAACGCGTCATCGCTCATGCATTACGTCCGCAGGCGTGGCGCCTGTCTACTCACTCGATCTGTCTCTCGCCCTATCGCTCGCCCTGTCCCGGCTGCCGAAACCGAACATCACCTGCGCGACGCGCCGCATCTGTATCTCCTCCGCGCCTTCGGTAATTCGATAGCGGCGATGATGCCGGTAGATGTGCTCGAACGGTTTGTGGCGCGAATAGCCCAGCCCGCCATGGACCTGCATCGCGCGATCGGCAGCCTCGCAAACCAGCCGGTTCGCGCGATAGTTGCACATCGCCACCTTGTCCGACAGTTTCTCCGCCACCTCGGGCTTGGACATCTGGTCCATCTCCCACGCCGTCTTATGAATCAGCGCGCGGAGCATCGCAGCCTCGGTCTGATGCTCGACCAGCGGCCACTGAATGGCCTGGTTGGTGGCGAGCGGCTTGCCGAAGGGCTTGCGCTCCTTGGCATACTTGACGCTTTCGTTGATGCAATACTGCGCGGCGCCGAGCGAGGAGGCCGCCTGGCGGATGCGATTCTCGTGTACGAAGTGCTGCGCGACTTCCAGCCCGTTTTCCGGATCGCCAAGCGTCGCGTCGCCCGGAACGTACACGTCGGTAAGCGAGATTCGCGGATGGTCGGTCGGCATGTTGAAGGTCCAGAGATATTCCTCGATTTTGAAACCCTCGCTCTTCACGGGAACGATGAAGCAGGTGATGCCCTTGGCGCCGCCGTCACGTCCGCTGGTCCGCGCGAACACGAAATCATGCGTCGCGACGTGCAGTCCCGTGTTCCAGATTTTTGCGCCGTTGATACGCCAGCCGTCGCCTTCGCGCACGGCGCGCGTCTCCATCCAGGTGGCGTCGGAACCGTGATTCGGTTCGGTAAGGCCGAACGCGACGCTAATCGAGCCGTCCAGGATTCGCGGGATGAACGCTTCCTTCTGCTCGCTGGTGCCAAAATCGCGGAACATCAGGACCGTCGGCAGGTTGCCGACGATCGAGCTCTCGTTCTGAAGATCGTTGTGCAGGCCGAGCCCCTTGGCCGCGAGGTGCTCGCGTATGATCGCCATCGCGAGGTTGGAGCCGTCCTTGCCGCCATACTCCCTGGGTAGCGCGAAGCGATAGTGCCCGGCGCGGTCGGCGCGCCGGCGCATCTCGGCCAGCAGATCCTCCCATTCATGGCGCGGCAGTCCGCCGCGTTCGAAGTCGGTGCGCGCCCATTCGCGGCGATGGTCGAAGAAGCGGATGTTGTCGTTTTCGCGTTCGAGCGGCTTGATTTCGCGCTCGATGAACTGGTCCAGTTCGGCAAGGTACGCGGCAATTTCCGAGGGAATTTTGAAATCCACGGCGGCGCTCCTGGGGCAATATTCCCGAAGCGTCCTGCACACTCATCGAACAGAACGGCGGGACGCCCGGGCCTCGCCCAGAGTACGCAAACCGGACGCCGTCAAACAAACCCTGCGCCAATGGTGCCTGCTCGTGCCGCTTCGGGGTGGCGATTCGAGGCCTTTTTTCCGGTGGCATTTTGGAATCAAGTGGACGTATTATCCGACCAACTATGGCCAAATATGGCAGCTCCCGTTGGAGGTAGACCGGCGATGAAGTTCATGTACTTTTTTCTTCCCTCGATCCCCGCAACTCTCGAAGAGCGGCGCGCGCTACGCCCGATCGCGAACCGTACCGACCGCTGGCAGCGCATGATCGAAGAGGTGGTGGAGATCGCCCAATTGGCGGAGGAAGTGGGCTTCGACGCGGTCTGTTTCCCCGAGCATCACTTGCACAGCGAAGGCCTGGAGATGGGCAGCCTGCCGGTGCTGACACAGCATGTAATCCACAACACCAAGCGCATCAAGGTCGGCCCGATCGGCTACGTTTTGCCGGGATGGAACCCGCTGCGCCTCGCGCTCGAAATCGCATGGTTGGACCAGTTGACCAAGGGCCGGACCTTCGTCGGCTTCGCGCGCGGTTACCAGCCTCGATGGCTCAACCAAATGGCGCAGAAGATTCATGTGACCGCAACCGCCAGTGACAAAAGCGAAACCGACCGCATCAATCGCGAGGCGTTCGAGGAGGTATTCCGCTTTCTCAAGCTCGCCTGGGGCGACGAGCCTTTCCGCTTCAAGGGCAAGTACTACGAATATCCCACGCCGCAGGAGGGCATCCAGTGGCCGCCGCACAAATGGACGCGCGAGTACGGCTTCCCGGGCGAGGTCGACGAACAGGGACGCATCCAGAAGATCAACGTCGTGCCGAAGCCCTATCAGAAGCCGCATCCTCCACTGTTCCAGGCTTTTTCGATCAGCGAGGAAACGGTGCGCTGGTGCGCGCGCGAGGGCATCACGCCGACCATCCTGATCTCGCAGCCGCCGCTGCTGCGCAAGCTGGTCGAGGCGTACCAGGAAGAGGGAAAAAAGGCCGGCCGTCAGCTAAAGCTGGGCGAGAGCGTCGGCGTGCTCCGCGCCGTGTATCTGGCGGACAATCACGCGAAGGCGGAGAAACTGGCCGAGGAAGGAGTAATCGGAACTGCCTTCCGCGAATTCTTCTATCATTTCGGTTTCTTCGAAGCCTGGCGCGAGGCTGAAGACGACGCTTAAGTACGGCAAAAAGATGCTGCCGGCCGAGGAAGCGACGATCGCGCGCATGGAGCGGGCGGACTTCGCCTACCTGGGCACCGTCGACGACGTGCGGCGCAGGATGGACGCGCTGGTCGAGAACGCGCATCCGGAATGGTTTGTCTGGCAGGGCGACCAGGGACTGCTGCCGAAAGCCGAGGCCAGGAGGCAGGTCGAGGTTTTCGGCAAGGAGTTGCTCCCGCGGTATAAGTAAGCCGCCAACGCGCTCCTCTTTTTATGCCCTCGCCTCGTAAAGGGAGAGGGTCGAGGTTAGGGGGCAAGAATCAGAACAAGGAAGCGCCGAGAGGAAAGACCTCCGGCGCTTCCTCGCTCGACCCGCTGATTTTGCGGGATACGATTGCCTTCATCGACCAGTCGCCTGTTAGTTCGAATCCCCTTTCATCCCTTGGTAGGTCCGCCACACATTCCAGCGATGCACGCCGGCGCGGAACGCTACGAATTTAGCTGCCCAAGGCGAGTCGGAGCCTGCGGTGTCTTGCGTGTATTGCTGCCCGAGCGGAGTGGCGGCTATCGCTTCCTCCAAGTTCTGGCCAGCCCGGACAGCTTTTCGTACAGATTCAATCAACTCACTCAGATAGGGCAGGTAACGGCCAAAGATCGCCCCCGAACTCAACAACCCATGGCCAGGAATGATTGTCGTCACCTCGAGCGTGTGCGTGAACTTTGCCATTGTCTCCAGGTATTCGCCGGCCCCACCCTCGATCAGAAACGGAATGCTCCCTTCGCCCACGATCAGATTGCCCGTCCAGGCGGCGCGCGCCTCGGGCACGAAAACGACTGTGTCGCCGGGAGTATTGCCGTGACCGAAGTGGTAGAGCTCCACCACCCGGCCGCCCAAATCCAACTCCAGGTACTCATCGAGGACCAAATCCGGGAGGCGCAGTTGTACATCGCCGAACACCGTGGGGTCGTTGTCCACGGCCGCCAGCAAAAACTTTTTCTCTCGCTCAAAATCCCGCATTATCTCGGCGGTTTTCTGCTGGGCTACGATCAACGTCTCCTGGGGGAAGGCATAGTTCCCGAACGTGTGGTCGCCATGGTAGTTGGTGTTGACCACGTAGAGGATGGGTTTGTCGGTTACCTGCCGCACGGCGGTCTGGATCAGCCCGGCCATCGTTCCATTGATGTGCGCGTCGATCACGAGGACGCCATGCTCGCCCACTACAAAGCCACTGTTGTCCACTGGCGGCTTGCTGGAAAGCAGGCCGTAGATGCCAGGTGCTAGCTCCTTCGTCTCGAGCCGTGCCCCGGTGGGCTTGATCGGCGGCGGGATAAAACCCAGTGCGGCCTGGGTCAGCACCTCTGGCGGTGCCAACACCGCCGGGATCAAAGGACCTAACCCCGCGTGAGCTGTCTTACTAATGCCCTTCATAATTGACTCCTGTGTTTTAGTGTCATCGGATTCTTACAAACGGTTCTCAACAAATTGCATTCAGGCTCGGTGAAATGGCGTCTGTGTTTGCCGTGTCACTCTCAGAGATTCTCTGGAATGGATCTGGTATCACTCTGCTTCGTGATTCGAAGCGGGGCAGATGAGGCTTGCGCAAGTATCCAGGCAATCGCTCGTCGGCATCGATTTGCGCGGGCAGGAACTGGGACCCGCGCCATTGCCGCTCGCGTTCCCAGTTTTCTGAAGCGGAAAACTCTTCTCGCGCCACATCTGGGCACTGTTCGATAACGTTCACCGCCTCGAGCTGAGTCTGCGGTCCCGTAGCGTCCGAGTTGAATCGCAAATCGCGACTGATTTGGCCGTTCGCGAATTGGCCTTTGTTGTCATTATGAATGATGTCGTTCATTATTCTTCCGGTAATGCTTGTATATACAAGATGCGTACCAAAATGATTCGCGCGCAAAAGAGACGGCTCGATTCGTCGAACCAGACCCGCCCGCCGGTCAGGCGCCCGGATTAAAGATGCGCGTGAACAAGAGCCGAGAGCTGCTAGTGAGCGGCTACGTGGCGAATGGCAGAAACTTCGATGGGAGGTAAAGAAGCAGGCGATCGCGGATCATCGCAGATGCGGCAGGACCTCCTCGCCGAAAAGCTGGAGGCATTGCATCGTCTCGGCGCGGCGCGGACCAAGCGGTACGCGGCTTCGGATGATTAAGTAGTCGGCGCCCAGCGCGTCGCACCAGTACTTCGCGCGTTCGATGCAGGTCGGCGGATCGCCAAGCACCAAAAACTTGCGCATCTTGGCCACCGTGAAATCCGATTCGCTCTGGAACTCCGGATTCGGCGTCAACAGGCCGTAGCGATAGTAGTAGAGCATGTCCTGAACCCACAGCTCGCCAAAAGTGCGCTCCGCCTCCTCCTGCGTCCGCGCGACCCATCCGTCGCGCATCAGCACGACCATCGGCCGCCGTCCATGCTTCGCCGCTTCCTCGCGATAAATATCAGCTTGGGATCGCAGGGTCTCGAACGAATCCCAAAACGGCAGGATCGCCCACGCGTCGCCCAGGCGTCCAGCCCGCTTGATAGCCTCCGGGTAGGCCGCACCAATCCAGAGTGGCGGACCGCCGCTCTGATACGGCTTCGGCGAGAGCAGCACGTCGTCGAAATGATAGCGCTTGCCATGGAATGAGTATTTGCCGGGGCTCGACCAAGCTCCGCGAAGAATCTCGATCGACTCCTCGAAACGCGAGAAGCGCTGCTTGTGCGGCTCGCCGAATAAATTGAAATAGTCTGGATGATAGCCCATCCCCACTCCGAGCCGGACCCGTCCGCGCGACAGGTTATCGACCATCGCCACGTCTTCTGCGAGATGCATCGGATTGTACAACGGCGGCTGCAACACCATCGTGCCGAGATCGACCAGCCTGGTGCGCGCGGCCAGCGCCGCCATGATGATCAGCGGCGGTGGAAATAAGCACTCGGTGCGGGCGTGACGTTCCGGGAAGAAAACCCCGTCGAAGCCGCTGCGCTCGGCCTGCTCTCCCTCCTCGAGCAGTTGCTCGGCGAAGTCGGCGACCGTCTCGCGCGAGGGCAGCGGCTGATCGTACTCTCCGCTGTGCGTATCGGGCATGTATCCGATCTTCATGACTACCTCCTGCGAAAGGATCTGGTCCTACCAGATTCCGGGCACCCACCGGTAACGCACCGCGTCTGCGTACGCCGAATATCCTTTGAGGTTGTTTTTAAGAAAGCGATCTTCGGCGACGGTGCGGCGGAGGAGCAAGGGGATGCACGCCACGGCAGGCAGCATCGCGAGCCACGACCCCAGCGCGATTCCGCTCGAGAGGCAGAACCCCAATCCTGCGATGTAGCCGGGATGCCTGACCCATCGATAGGGCCCGCCGGTTACCAACTCGTGCCCGCGATCCTCCTGCAAGCGGATTACCGAAGAGAAAAAGCGATTGGTTCGCATCGCCCAGATGATCAACGCGAGCGCTGAAGCGAAGATCGCGAGACCGGCAATCTGAAGGGCTGGCGGAACGGAATCGGACCAGTGGAATCGACCGACATCAAGTCCCGCGATGCACCAGTGCACCATCGGCGGCAGCAGCAACCCGTAGTATCGGAACTTAAGTGGCTGTCCGCCGGGCCGTGCGCGCTCCCGGAAAAGCTCCGGTTCGATAACCAGCGTGGCCACGGTGAAAGACACTACGCAGACGATTAGGTACGCCCAAAAGAACGGGATATCTAATCTGCCGGCGCATCCGAAAAGCAGCAGCCCGATAAGCGCGCAAAAGCCGAGCGACTGCGAAATCCAGACAAGTCTGGACGAAGAAAACGAACTCCTCGCGGGCATTCCGCGCGACGTCCTGCGCAAATCGACGGCGCCGCAGTTAGCGGCCAGCCGCCGCCAGTCCCTCGGCTTTACTGTTGGTGTGTTTGTGACCGGCGCGCGTGCGCTTCGTCGCCTCGCCGTCGATAGTCTTCGATTGGGAATCGATGACTACTCCGTAGTTGTCGCGCGCCTTGGCCGGTGTCACGTAGCCGTCGAGAAAATCTTCCAGCACCCGCGCCGGTTCGCGCAGCATCGGATCGCCCCAGCCGCCGCCGCCCGTGGTCAGGACTTCGAATCGATCGCCCGCCTCCAGGCGCTTGCCGCGCAGCGGATTGTGCCATACGCCGTCGGGTGAGATGCCGCCGAAAACGTCGAGCTTGCCCTCCGCGGTCACACGCGAGACCCGCTGCGCCACGCTATCGCCGCCGCCCGCAACTCCGGGGGTGCCGGTCCGTGTACGCGAGGTCTCGATCGAGACCTCCGAGGAACCAAGCATCGTGATCACCATGCGCGAACCAAGCCCGCCGCGATTGCGGCCGGCGCCGGCCGAGTCGGCGCGCAGGTCAAAGGCCTCGTAGCGGATCGGGAAGAGCAATTCCGCGACCTCGGCGGACAGGTTTGCGCAGTTTCCCAGCGGATCCTGGGTCACGTTCATGCCGTCGTGGCGCGGCGTGCCGCCCCATCCGCCCGCCGGCAGATCCGAGAAGACGAAATTCTCGCCGCTTGTCGGATCCTTCACCGAGCATACGAACCAGTTGCACTCGGCGAAGGTCGGCGCGACCGCGCGATCGGGAATCGCGTCGGAAAGCGCCTTCCAGATTGCCGCCGTGATCTTGGAGGAGGTGAGAGTGGTGCAACCGATCGTCGGCGAAGGCCATTTCGCGTTGAGCCAGCTTCGCTCCGGCAGCCGAATCTCGATCGGGCGGAAGCTGCCTGCGTTGGCCGGCGCGTCGGGCGAGAGAAAAAACTTCAGCGAGTAGTAGACCGCCGAATAGGTATTGGCCATCGGCGAGTTGATTCCACCGGCTACCGGCGCATCGCTGCCCTCGAAGTCCACCACGATGCGGTCGTCCTCGACCTGGAGCGTGACCTCGACGCGCACCGGATCGTCGGTGATGCCGTCGGTGTCCGCGTAGTCGACCGCATGGTAGGTCCCGTTGGGGATTTCGCGAATCGCGTTGCGGGTCAGGCGCTCAGTGTAGTCGAGCACCTCGCGCATTCCCTGGCGCACGGTCTCGATACCGTAACGGCCCGCGATACGCCGCAGTTCCGCCTCGGCCACCTGCAGCGCCGCAAGATGCGCCTGCAGGTCGCCCTTGATGTATTGCGGGGTGCGCGTGTTGGCGACGATGATCCGCAGCAAGTCGTCATTGATGCGATAGTTCTCGTACATCCGAAGCGGCGGCAGCCGCAATCCTTCGCCGGCGATATGCGTGCCGAAGGCCTGTCCGCCGGCCGCGCCACCGCCGACGTCGGTCCAATGGCCGCGCGAAACGGCGAAGCCCAGGATGTCGCCGTCGAAAAAGACCGGCATCGTAAACGTCATGTCGTTCAGATGCGTGCCGCCGTCGTAAGGATCGTTGAGCACGAAGATGTCGCCCGGGCGCAGGCTCTCAAAGCCGAAATGCTTCACCGAGGCTTGCGCCGAAAAATGCATCGCCGCGATATGAACCGGACAATTGGCGGTCTGACCGAGCAGCTCGAGCTTTTCGTTGTAGATCGCGTTGGAGAAATCGACCATGTCGTAAATGATTGGCGAGAAGGCAGCCTTCTGTAGCACCGTGCTCATCCTGCCGCAGACGTATTCGAACGAACTGCGCAGCACTTCGAAGGTTACCGGGTCAAGCCGCTTGCCATTTTCATTCGAGCTGTTCATCGGATTCCCTCACACCGTTATGGACAGATTGCCCTCAACGTCGACCATGGCCGAACTTGCAGGCGCAAGCGCGGTACACGAATGCTCGTGTTCGATTATCGCAGGTCCCTCGATCTTGTGCCCCGGGCAGAGCGCGGCGGCATCGTAGAGCGCGGTCCGGATGGCTTTGCCGTCGAAGATCACCTCGCGCTCGCCCTTGATCACGTTTCCAGTATCGCCTTTCCGGGCGCCGCCGGGAACAGCCGCCGTATCACCGGTTCCGTGCCCGGCAACCACGCCCAACGCGGTCACGCCCAGGCTGACGAAGGCCGGCTCGAACTCCTCCGACGCGACCCCGTATTCGCGCTGATGCGCCTTGTGAAAATTCGCCCTGACTTCATCGAGCGTCGATCCGATCCGGTCGGGGATTGGGGTCAGGACTTCGTAGCTCTGACCGACGTAGCGCATCTGCGCGGTACGCTTGAGCCTTACCGCGGTGAGCGCGATTCCCTCGCGTGACAAAAGCGCGCGGCCCTCTTCCTCGAGCGCGCGATACCGCTGCTCGAGTTGATCTGGATCGGTATCCGCGAGCGGCGAGTAGAAAAAGCGCTCCAGGTCGTGGCGCAAATCCATCCGCGTCGCGCCATAGGCAGACGCGACACCGGCGTAAGCAGGGACGATCACGATGGGAATTCCGAGCGAGCGAGCGATCCAGCAAGCGTGCATCGCGCCTGCGCCGCCCGAGCTGGCGAGCGCGAAATCGCGCGGGTCGCGTCCGCGCTCGGCCAGGGCGAGACGAATCGCCTGCGCCATGTTTTCCGTGCAGATCGAGACAATACCTTCGGCTGCCGCGATCGGATCGAGTCCCACGCGCTTGCCGATCTCGGCGACCGCGCGATGGGCGGCATCACGATCGAGAATCATCTTGCCGCCTAGCGTCGGCTCCAGCCGGCCGAGCAGCAGATTGGCGTCGGTGACGGTTGCGTGCTTCGCGCCCTTGCCATAGCAGGCCGGGCCGGGATCGGATCCGGCGCTTCGCGGTCCGACCCGCAACGATCCGCCGTCGTCGATCCACGCGATCGAGCCGCCTCCGGCGCCGATACTCCTGATGTCGAGCATCGGAGTGATGATCGGCATCTCCCAGCGCAGTTCGTAAGAGTTGGTGATCAGGCCCTCGCCGTCCTCGACTACGGCGACGTCGAACGAGGTGCCGCCCATGTCGGTGTGGATGACTTTCGCGGCCTCGCGCATCGAGTGCGAGAGCGCGCTGGCGTACGCCACGCCGCCCGCCGGTCCGGATTCGATCAGCTCCTCGGGCCGCTCGATCGCGGAAGCAACTCCCATCACGCCGCCGTTGGACTTGATGATGAGCAGCGAGCCCTTGAAACCCCATTTAGTGAGTTCGTGCTCGAGGTCCTGGAGGTAACCGGCCATCACCGGCAGGAGGACGGCGCGCACGACCGTCGTCATAAAGCGGCCCAGCTCGCGAAACTGCGGGCGGGTCTCGCTGGAAATTGCGACGCGGATTTTCGGCGCGGCCTCGTGTATCAGCTCGCGCACGCGGCGTTCGTGGCGGCCGTCGACGTAGGCGTTGATGAAGCAGACGGCGATTGTCTCGGCGCCCTGTGCGAGCGCCTCCGCGATCAGCGCCCGCGCCGCTTCTTCGTCCAGCGGCCGCACGATCTCGCCCTGAGCCGACATCCGCTCGTTGAGCACGAGGCGCAGGCGGCGCGGGATGAGCGGCCGTTCCTTCACCTGGTACGGATCGTAAAGGCGTTCGCGGCGCTGGCGCCCAATCTCGATCGTGTCGCGAAATCCCTCGGTGGTGATCATCGCCGCCGTGGGAAAGCTGCGCTCGATAAGCGCGTTGGTGGCGGTCGTGCTGCCGTGGACTATTTCCGCGACTTCGCCAGCCTTGATGCCCGTCTGCTTGAGCGCGCCGAGGACGCTTTCGACCAACCGATGCTTGGTACTGAGAACCTTAGCCGTGCGGGTTTCGCCGTTGTTTTCATTGACCGCGAAAAGATCGGTGAAGGTTCCGCCAACGTCTATTCCGATTCGCCAGGACATCGCCGCCGATGCTAGCCGTCCAGGCTAAACAGGTCAAAGGAAACGGCGCTCAGGTCCGCCTTACCGGTCGCCGGATCCACCGAAAAGGAAACGTGCGAGTCGATAATCTTCCACCCTCCGAGTTCTTCGAGCCAAACGTTGCCAAGCCTCGGCCGGACTATTGTCGTCACTTGCCGGTAACCAATTGCTTGGTCAGAAAGTAGTGGTGATGCCCTGCTGGATGATTCTCGAGCGTTCCGAAAACGCGATACCCCAACTTTTCGTAGAACGGCCGCGCTTGAAAACTGAACGTGCCGAGGTATGCGTCGGTGCAGTGACGCTCGACCGCATAAAGCTCCGCTTGCTTCATTAGCTCCCTGCCAAAGCCACGCCCGCGCATGGGAGCTGCCACGCCCAGCGTTCCGATGTAGAGCCACGCGGCCCAGATATCTCCAAGCAAGCCGCCCAACACTTCGCCTCTTTCGTCCTTCAAAAAGAAGGCAACCGGATACCATTCGGCGCGGCCGGTGAGAGCAATATTGTGATTATCTACAATGGTCTGCACGACGTTGCGCAGATCGGCAGCCGCGTACGGATCGAATACTATCGTAGGGTTGCTCATAACGGTATTCAGATTGGATGAGTTGATCGTCACCCTTGCGCGTATCGCGTTCGGATTCGTCACCTCACGAGTTCTTTACTAGGGTGTTCTCATTCGAGTCTTGGGCGCTCATGCCGAAGCCATCGGGCCCACGGTAACCTCCACGCTGTGCACGGCGGTGCTTTCCCCCATGTCCGACTTGCGCCCGGGGTTCAGCACGTTCACGTTTCGTTGTCCGGCTTCCTGCTTGGGCCAGCGGCCCTTGTGCGAGAGCGCGACTCCGCGCGGCAAGGTTTCGGTCAAGGTGACGCGCATCACCAGGCGGCCCGTTTCGTTCGCTACCAGCGCCTGGTCGCCTTCTGCGAGACCGCGGCCGGCGGCGTCCGCCGGATGCATCGCGATCGCGGCCGGGCCCACGTGGGCCGCTATTTTGGCCACGTTCGAGAAGCTGTCGTTCAGGCTCCACGCCGAGGATGGCGACAGCAATCGCAGCCGCCCCGACGCCGGCCTGGGATCAGCGAGCGGCTGCGGAACTCGCGGATGGCCGTCGGCCGCGGCGCTCTCGGAAGCGATTTCGATACGTCCACTGGGCGTGGGGAAGGTCAGATCGCGAAACTGGATCATCGGCTCGGCGGGAATGTGCACGGGCGCGCGTGCGGCAAACGCGCGAAAATCTCCGTCGAGGTTTGCGCGCTTGAGTAGCGTGGCAATGATTTCGGAATCGCTCTCGTGCAACTCGGGCTCAGCAAACTCCATCGCGCTGGCCAGCCGGCGAAAAATTTCGGAGTTGGGCAGCGCCTCGCCCATCGGCTCCGCCGCCTTGACCTGCGCCGAAAGCGTCAGGTGAAAGTAGCTCGCCACGAGATCGTCGAACTCCAGGAAGCTCGCCGCCGGTAACACAAAATCGGCAAAATCGGTGGTATCAGTCGGAAACAGATCGAGCACGACAGTCATCAGGTCCTCGCGCATCAGCGCCTTGCGCAAGCGCTCCTGCTGCGGGTTGGACGCGGCAATATTGATGTTCCAGCACATCAGGGCCTGCGCGCGCGCGGGGGCCTCCAGGCAAGCGGCGAGGTCCATTTGACTGATTGACGGCGGAGCGCTCTTGCTCAGATGCGGCGCGGTCAGATACTCGCCGTCGATCCCGCGTTGCGCCATGTCGAAGTTCAGATAGACGAAACCAGTGCCGGCCTTGCCGATATTTCCGGTTACCGCCGGAAGAATCGAGCACGCGCGCATCACGTTGCCGCCGGTCGGCTGGCGCTGGAGCGCCTGGCCCATCCACAGCAGCGACGGCCCCCGGCCATAGAGCCGCGCCGTCTCCTCGATCAGGCGGGCGGGCACGCCGGTCTGAGCTTCGCCCCATGCGGGAGTGCATTGCGCGAGCATCGGTTCGAGCTCATCCCATCCCACGGTGTGCTGGGCCACGAAGTCGCGATCGACCAGTCCCTCCCGCTGGATAACGTGAAGCATCGAGAAGGCCAGCGCCGCATCGCTCCCCGGAAACGGCTGAAGATGGATATCCGCGGCCTCGGCCGACGCCGTGCGCACCGGATCGATTACCACGACCTTGCCCGGCAGGTTTTCGATCCAATGTTCCTGCACGTGCGGACCAGAAGCCGAGGGATTTGCGCCCCACACGAGGATGCACGCGGCGGCGGCGCCGGTTCGCGGATCGAAGCCGCTCACCGAAGTTCCATATACGTAGTGCAAGGCCACGTGGCCGGCCATGTTGCAAATCGTGTCGGGGCTGACCTCGGTCGCGCCGAGCCGGTTGAAGAAACGCGTCGGAAAGAGATACGCGATGAGCGAGATCGTGCCACTGTAGTGCGTATTGAGGATGGCCTGTGGTCCGGCGCTCGCGGCGATCCGCTTGAGCCGATCGGCGATCGCGGCAATCGCGACGTCCCAAGACACCGGCTCGAAGCGGCCCTCGCCCTTGCGCCCGACACGTCGCAGCGGCCGGGTCAGGCGCGAGCGCGGGTCCAGCCATTCGTTGTTGTAGCCAATCGAGCATTTGACGCAAAGCTGGCCCTGGCTCACGAAATGCGCGGGGTCGCCGCGTACCGACTCGATCGCGCCGTTGCGCTTGTGAACGGTAACTCCGCAGGTATCGTAACAGTCGCGCGGGCACGCAGTGCGGACGATTTCCTCAAGCTCACTCATTTGAATGGCTCCTCTTAATTAGACGCATCGCTCTCGGCTGGCCCCGCTCCCGGCACAGGCTGATTCACGCCGGCGAATTCAGAAAGGCCTTTGCGCCGCGAGCGGATCCACACCAAGCCGACTATCATGTACACAAGGAACAGGTATGGGAAAACGCCATACGGCCAGGGCGGGACTGGATATACGCTCCCGACTGCGGGAAACAGCAGCAGCAGCGCCGCCGCGCCCGCGAGCGCATAGTCGCGGCCGCGAACGATACCCTCGTGCTTCAGATATGCCGGCGCCGCGATCGAAACCAGGAAATACGAGCCGATAAATCCGAACGCGGTCAGCGTGCCTGCGTAACCGACGATGTCGAACGGCTGCGTGCCCGGCACCAGCAGCATCGCGGCCGGCACGACGAAGAGCAGCGCGCCCATTATGGTGACCGCGACATGCGGCGTTTCGTGGGTGTCGTGCGCGGCACCGACGGATGAAGGGAGGAGCCCGTGACGGCTCAGCGAGTAGAGGATCCGCGCGCCTGAGTTGAGACACGCGAGGCCGCCCGCGAAGCAGCTTATGATTACCGCCAATGACATCGGCACCACCAGCGCGGGCATCCCCATCACCTGCGCCAGAACGTTCAGCGGCGTATCGACCTTATCCAACGGAGTCTTGTAACCGATGAAGCCGAATATCTCGGTGTAGGAAATCAGCACGAAAAATAGCCCGGTCAGAATCAGGTTTACGATCAGCACGCGAGGAATCGTGACGAGCGGCTCCTTCGCCTCTTCTCCGAAGGCGGTGGCGTTCTCGAAGCCGACCAGGCTGAACACCGCGATATTCACGCCCATCGCGATTCCGGACAGCGACGATCCTTTCAGCGTGAGCTGCGCGGTGTCCAGCGCGAACTTGTGTTTGGACAGCACCACCGCACAGAGGATCAGAATCATCGTAATCGAGAGGGCCTCGAACACCAGCATCACGATGCTCGAAATCTGCACGTCCTCGTAGGCGAGAAACCAGATTATGAAACATAGGATCGCGAACATCAGCGCGTTCGGGACCTGGAATCCGAGCATCCCGAACAACGCGTTGCCAAAGATCGCGAAGCCCGCCACCCCGGCGATTCCATCGAAGAGATAAGCCCAGACCAGGCACCATCCCGAAATGCCGCCGGTCGTCGCCCCGAGTCCCATCACGGTGTATGTGTGCATGGAGCCGGTCGCCGCCGAACGGCGCGCGAACTGGTTGAGGTTGAAAGTCACGAACAGCAGCATGATCGTGCCGAAGAAATAAGCGAGCCAGCTTGCGTTGCCGGCGCTCGCGTACATCAGTGGAACGACCAGCGCCGCGACGAGCGTAGGCCCGATATTCGCAACCGAGATCGCCGAGAGCTCGGTGAAGTTGAGGCATCCGGCGCGCAAAGCTCCCGCCGCGGACTTTTTCGAGGAGGTTTCCATAGGGTCGTACAAATCTAGTTTCGCGGGATGGCCCGTGCAAAGAGCCCCGTTCGAGAGGACTCGACCGTCCGGCGAGGACTTACTAGACTCGTCTCTCTTCAACGATGAACCAGGCGATCAAAGAAACGCCGGCAGATGCTTCGGCGATGCTCGGCAAGTACATGCGCTACCCATTCGCCGAGGGCAACTACAGTCTTGCGCTGGGCCTGGTGCCGATGGCCGAGGAAACCTGGCTCGACATCGACGAGCACTACGCCGCCGAGATGAGCGAAAAGGCGCGCCGCCTGCGCGATGAGTACGCGATGGTGTTCTGCGCGATGCCCGGCAGCGAACGCGGCCAGGCCGAAGTGCTCGAGATGCTGCTGGAGCATCTGGCGATCTACTATCCGAATTTCTTCCGCATCTCGCGCGGCGCGGCACCGCGAAACGCCGATGAAGGGATCGAGGCGGACGCCCGTATCGAAAATCTTATCAATGACGAAACCTGGCGCGTGGGCGATTTCAGCGCCGCGCCGCTCGACCTCGCCGCCCGCCTGATCCAGGAAGACCTCTGCCTGATGAGCCCCGACGGCAAGGGCACCTACGTGCTGAGCGCCGGCTCGGTTTGCTTTCCGTTGCGCTGGGAGCTGACGGAAAAATTCGCGCTGCCGATGGCCGGTATTCATCATGCGGTTCCCGGCTACGACGAAAAGCTCGCGGCGCCCTCGGACCGTTACATGGTGGGGCTCAAGGCGCACAAGCCTTCGTGGCGATCCAACTGGAGCATCGTCGATGCCCCGGACCTCTATCTGAAACAGCGCCGTTTCAAGCAGGGCCAGAACAGCGAAATCACCGCCGACAATGCCGGCCGCAAGTTGTGGATCAGATCGGAACGGCAGAGCCTGCGAAGATTGCCGCGCTCGGGCGACGTGCTCTTTACGATTCGGACTTACATCCGGCCGCTGTCGGTGCTGGAGAGCTTGCCGTCGGTGGCGCGAGGGCTGGCCCAGGCGCTCGACAAGGTGCCGCCTGATATGCGCGGCTACAAAAATCAGCTTCCTATACGCGAGGCCCTACTCGCCTACCTGAGCCGCATCTCCGGCTAAGCCGCAGCCGCTCGATTCGTTCCTTCAGTTCGGCGGATTGGGCGGCACGGCGGCCTGAGGCGTCGCATTGGGACTGTCTTGCGCGCGCGCCGGCCGCTCTCCCATCACACCGGCGAGATACAGGAACACGGTCCAGAAACTGCGCGACCAGGGAAAGGTCACGAACAGGCTGACCATCACGCATGCCGAGATTATTGCGATTTCGACGATCTGCGGGAGCTTTGTGAAAGCCAGCTCAAGCGCAATCCACACCACGATTGCCGTGCCGGTGGCGCAGGCCCAATCGATCACGAACGCGCCCAGCCATTCGCCCTGGTCGACCCAGAAAACCGCGCCGCATTCGCTGCATCGCGAGTTCATCCTGAAGTAAGAGGCGAAAACCGCGCCGCGGCCGCATCGCGGGCATCGTCTGCCGAGCGCGCGGCGCAGCAGTGTCCATCCCGGCACGCGCGGCTCCGCGTCTCCGGCCGCGGCGCGTTGCGCGGCGGCCTCGGCCCCGTCTTCGCGCGCCATCGCGAGGGCCAGTACGACGCCGAGCGCCGCCATCATCGCGATCACCGCGAGCGCCGCGATCATCGCGAATATCATTTGGAACTTGCTCACGGTGGAACTTGCTCATGGCTCATGGCTTGCGCGGTTTCTACATCTTATCGCTTCGCACCGCTGATGATATCCATAATGCGATGGCGCCGCGGCTTCACCAGTTCTACGCAATCGCTTTCGAGGAAAACCTCGCACTCAAGCAACTCGCCACGGTTTTTCCGCAAGCGAAGATTTCCGCCCACGAACTATACGTGCCGATCGAGCCCGAGGGCGGCATTTACGTCTTTCCGTTCGGCGCAGTGGTGGCTTACGACGTGCCGCCCGAGCGCCGCGACGCCGAACTGGCGCGGCTCTTCAGCATGGGGCCGAAACTTACCGCGCAAGTGATCCGCGAGGACTACTCGGTGCTCGAGGATCCCAGCTTCTCAACGGGTATCGTCGACGGCACGCTTCGAGTCGATCGCCTCACGCCCGCGCGCGCCGGCATCGTTTCGCTGATCGTGGCGCAGAGCGCGGCGATGGAATACTACGAGCGAATCGTTGATCGCCTTTTCACCCGCACCGCAAGCTTCGTCGAGCGCCTGGAGCGGTATGGGACGGTGCCATTTCGCGTACGCCGGCTGCATCGTTTCATCGGCGAGGCCATCTCGACCCGCAGCGAGGTGCTGCAGGTGCTCCATCTACTCGACAAGCCCGAGGCGGCGTGGGACGACCCGGAGATGGATCGGATCTACGGCGACCTGCGCGCCGAGTTCGACCTGGTGGACCGTTATCGGGCGCTGGAGGCCAAGCTGCGCGCGGTTCAGGAGGCGCTGGAGTTGTTGGCGGAGGTCGCGCGTGACCGGCGCGTGTTTTGGCTGGAGATGATCGTCGTCCTCCTGATCCTGCTGGAGGTCGTGATGCCGCGGTTCGGCTATAGATGACCGCGATCTGGTATTTTTTCCGCATTTGTGCGAGATGCGTGCTTCGACAGGCGCTCGCAAGGCGTCTGCTTCGCGCAGCGCATTACATTCGCGCAACGCGTCACATTCTATCGAGGTGCTCGTATGCCAACCGCCACGCAAAATCCGCGACTGCGCTTTGGCCTCTGGGTCGATTTTCGTAATCCGCCGCAATGGCGCCGTCCCTACAAAGACCTTTACGCGGAAACGCTGGAAATGATCGCCTGGGCCGAGAATGTCGGCTACGACGACGTGTGGCTGAGCGAGCATCACTTCGTTGACGACGGCTATTCGCCGGCGCAGATGCCGATCGCTGCGGCAATCGCGGTCAAGACGAAGAAGATCCGGATCGGCACTTCAGTCGTGCTGCTGCCGATGTACGATCCGGTGCGGCTGGCCGAGGACGGCGCCACCGTGGACATCCTTTCCGGCGGCCGCTTCGAGTTGGGCGCGGGGCTGGGCTACCGGGCCGGGGAATTCGAGGGGCTGGGACTCAAATACAAGGAACGCGCGGGACGGATGAATGAGGCGCTGGAGATCATCCGCCGGCTATGGGAGGGCGAGACGCTCACCTTTCACGGCAAGCACTTCAATATCGAAGGCGCCCGCGTCACGCCCGAGCCGGTGCAGAAGCCGCGCCCTCCGATCTGGGTCGGCGGCTTCGCAAAGGGCGCGACCAGGCGCGCGGCGCGCTACGGCGACGGCTATATTGCGATCAATGAAGTGCGGCCTGCGTACGATAACTACGTGGCCGAGTTGCGCGCGCTGGGCAAGGATCCCGCGAGCGCCCACGTGATCGCGGGCCACGTATGGCTGGTCGTGGCGAACGATCCCGACAAGACCTGGCACGAGCTGGCGCCGCACGTGCTCTACCAGATCAACTTGTACGCCAAGTGGATGGGCGATTCGGGACAGGACTTCTTTCCGCACATGAACACGGTGGAAGACTTGCGCAAGAGCGGCCTGCTCAACGTGGCCACTCCCGCCCGCGCGGTCGAGTTGATCCGTGACTACGCCTCGCGCATCCCGATCGAGCGCTATTACACCTGGACCTGCCCGCCGGGTTATCCGCCGAAAAAGATGTACGAGCACCTGGAGCTGTTTGCGACCAAGGTGATGCCGCATTTCCGCGGCTGACGGACTAAGCGGCGCCGCGCGTTCGCCGGTAGTGAATTCGGATCGCGCTTGCGAGTTGCTCGCGCTGCCCGGTCCGCTCGATCCGCTTAAGCAGGCTCAGCACGCGGCGCGGCTCGCCGAGGTCGTTCCATTCGAGGTTGCTCACCGCCAGCACGGCCAACGCCTGCGCCGAGCGCGCTATCACGCGCTGAGAAAACTCCATCCGTGGCAGATCGCGATAGAGCGACTCGATAGTCCGCCCTTCGAACATCGTGCCCAGCACCGCCCTTAGACTGTGAAAGGAGCCGTGCAATCGAGGAAGCGTTTTCAGAATCAGGCTCAGCAGCGCCGAGACCTTGGCCACCAGGATGAAGCTGTTCCGATGCGCCCCGGCGGACCAGAGCGCGCGGGTGGTTTCGGCAGGCGGTTTCTCCCAGAAACGCCGCACTTCGAAGAGCCGCGCTTCCTGATTGACGATCGGCGCTCCAAGCTCGAACCATCCGTACCCGGCTTCCGGCCGCTCGGCCGCAACGCCCAGCGCCACCGTCAACTCCTGGAACTCGGAGACCAGCGCGAAGGCACGCTCCACGTTGCGCATCAACTCCGCGTCGTCGCTGAACCAATGGTCGGAAGGGAACACGGCCACAGAGGCCGCCGGATCTATCTCCGCCAGGCGAAACGCGGCATACGCGATCGCGGTGGCAGTGCCGCGATTGTCGGGTTGGACCAGCATGTTCTGTTGGAGGTTGTGATGCGGGTCGTGATGCGAAAGCTCCGCCATCAACGGGGAGAAAAATCGCTCATGCGAGCGAGTCACCACGGTCAGGGTCTGCGCGGGATCAATCGCCAGCGCAACGCGGCGGAACGTCAGTTGCAGCAGCGTTTCCTGCTCCAGCAGCGGGCAGAACTGCTTGGGCACGTCGTAGCCGAGCTGGCGGGTCAGGGTGCGTAGACGCTTCCCTTCGCCTCCGGCCAGGACGATCGCCCATCGAT
Source organism: uncultured delta proteobacterium (assembly GCA_963815255.1). Lineage (GTDB taxonomy): Bacteria > Desulfobacterota > Binatia > Binatales > Binataceae > JAKAVN01. The sequence goes on from CAWFGH010000011.1 coordinate 68,470, forward strand.
TTTGCGCCCATCGATTTTGACTTTGCGTATCCAGCGTGTCCGCCTCACCCATATACGCAATACTCCGTCATGGGGGCGAAGTAACGCAAAGCGGTTACGCTGTGATGAAGGAGTGGTTAATACGTCTTGACGGATCGTGTTGTGACTATCGTTGCGGCAGCAACGCGATCGCTCGCATCAGCAAATCGCGCGGGCTGAAAGGCTTACTAACGTAATCGTCGGCGCCCATAGCCAACCCGAGGGCCTTCTCGGAAGGGCTTGATCTGGCGCTCACGACCATGATTGGCAGCCGCGCAGTGTCCGCGCGCGAGCGCAGCCGACGGCAAACCTCAAGTCCCGGCATCCCCGGCAGCATCAGATCCAGCACGATCAGGTCCGGGACGAAGGCGCGCAGTTTGTCGAGCGCCTCGGCCCCGTCGCTCGCTTCTTCGACCTCGAGCCCGGCCTGCGCCAGGCTGTAGCGAATCAATTCGCGGATATCGGCCTCATCCTCGACCAGCAGGACCCTGGCCCACGGGGCGACCGCCCCGTTCGGCTTTTCCTCCACCACCGCCACCTCCGCTCTGCCCGAGAAACCCGGATCGCCGGAGTGTCTTTGGTAATTCATTGGTGAGACAAAGTCCGTGCGCCACGAGTACCTCGTCTTAGCCTGTCGGACCCAACTTCGCGGACTCACTGCCTATTTGAGCCAACCATCGCGCGATGATCGGAGTATTCCGGCGGTGTTAATGAACGATTAACCCTCAATCCTAACGAGAGGTTCCCTACGCGTGAAAGACGCTCTGGCGAACGCCGAAGCTGTGGGTAACAATTGTTCCGAAGCCACATGACGATGCCATCTGCCGGATCAGAGAGTG